>JAEUQC010000087.1 GCA_016789905.1 Bryobacterales bacterium
GCCATCTGCCCGTAGGCGGCGGGAACAAACGCCAGGGCCAACAGCCCAAGCGCGCGCACAAGAATTCGCTGCATAATTCCTCCTGGACGTGCGAACGCGGGACGCACGGATAGCCTTACTATACCAAAACATATCCAGGTAGAAATGTTTGCGGATTTTACGATTGTTGGGTACCGCGCCGCGGAGCGGGGCGGGATTGCCTACCGTGCCAGACGGAGAATTTCGGAAGCAATGCGGGCAAACGCCTGATTCAAATCCGCGGAATTGGCGGCGTAGACGTAGAGGCCATCGGGCTTGGTGTCGTCGTAGCCCGGGTTTGTGGAGTATTGCGTTGGCGGATCGTTGGCCATTCGTTTCAACAACTCGTCGTCCACATCACCGAGCCCGAGTGTGAACGTGATCACATTTAGCGTTGTGTTGTTTCGAATGCTGGCTGCCGCGTTGTCGGCCAGGTTCATGGCGGCTTTGGAGAGCGTATCTGGCCGGTCGGGCCGGATCTGATTAATATAGGGATGGCCGGCCGTGGTAAATCTGGAAACTGACTGGTATCCCGAGGTGGAGATGCCATTCACGTCCGTGGCGGGGATATAGGCCACGTCACGGCGAACGCGGTTCTGGCTGGAGTTCATCTGGCAACTGGCTCGCTGGGCCGACGGAATCAGCGGGTCGGATGTGGAGAACGACGTGGCGAGGGCAGCGGCCAAGCCAGTTGTATTTCCGGTCCCAGATCCGAGGCTGCCTCCGGTGAGTGTGCCTACTTTGGGCGCGAAGGTGCCCCACAGGGCATTTGTGGACGCCCTGCCGAGGTCGTCGGTGCAAGTCGATTTCGCCATGGTGCATTGGGTGTTCGTGGCGCAAGTGTTGCCGTCTCCGTAGCGAGTGTCGGAGACGGTCTTGATGGGGAACGCGGCGGTGAGGGCGGTAGGAACACCATCGGTGAAGAAGACGATCATGTTCAGCGCGAGCGGCTCATTGACCGCTACTAACTGCTGGTAGGCCGAAAAATACGAATAGGCGGTATTTGTCCAGCCGCCGCAGGTGATCTGGTCGATCTTGCTAGTGAGCGTGTTGGTTGGATTTTTGAAATCCTGCGAAGGCGGATAGGCAAGATATGCGGCGGCGCCGAAGGTAATCATGCCCAAGCGGTCACGCTGGTTGGCGAACATGTCTACGAAGGTTTTTGAGGCCGAAATCATGTCCGCGCATGGCGTGCCCGACATGGAGCCGGACCGATCAAGCACGAGCATAAGATTGACGGCGCGCCGCGAAGCCTTTCCCCAAGCGCCAGCAACGGTGGCGTTGGAACCCAGAATGCGCATGAAGTACAGCGGCGCATTCGTAGTCGCCGTGGTGGTGACGGTCAAAGTGCTCATGTTTGTCTGCGCCAGGGCGAAACTCGGCGTGGTGCCGCTTGTTCCCAGGTAGCCGTCCGGAAAGTTTCCGCGAAAGAAGGCGTCCCCGCGCGCCAGGGCGGCCGCGGTCTGTTCGGCCAGAGTCAGGCCGACATTCAGGTTTCTCGCTGTAGCCAGGGATGCCGCGTCGCAGGCGGCCGTCAGCCGGCCGCGAATCACATACAACAGCCCGGCGTCAATGGCCAGTCCAACCGCAGGCAGCGTGAAAAGCAGCATGATGGCGGTGAGCATGACCGCCAGACCGCGTTCCCGCTGCTCACGCCGGCGGCTGATGCCGCGTCGGAGCAGAACTGGCGCGGCCGCGCTAGAAGATGTTGCGTTGGTAGACATAGGTGTTATTGTTATAACCGGGCAAAGTGATTTCGGGTGTCTGGAAATAGGCTTCGGAGATATAGGCGAACTCTCCATCGTTGAGCGCCATCACGGAGCCGAAGGCCGGTGCCCGCACACTGGCGGAGTTGAGAAAGTTGGACGCGATGATGGTGCCGTCTGAACGGATGACCGACGCATCGGGGTTGCCATACGTTGTTGTGTAAATGGCGGTATTTCCCACCGAGACTCGTTTCACTACCACATACTGTCCATTGTTAGGGCAGGTGGTGGGCGTAAGTCCGCCGGCAACGCACTGCGCGTCGCCGATTTTTGTGAGCTGGGTCATCACCACGAGACCTCTTCCGCCGGTGGCGGTCATGCCCATTCCGTTCGCCAGGCGAACCAGAATGTCTTTGTTCTCCGTTAGCGTGAAGTCCACGTACCGCATGAACATGGCGCCGGCGTCGCGCGAGACCACACCGGCCTGGACGCTTCGAGTGAGCGTCATGCCGATGGAAAAAGTACCCATCAGCAGAGACACGAGGAACGTCGCCACCAGTGCGAACTCCACGATGGCATTTCCACCTTCACGCTCCGCTCTTCGATTTCCCCTGCGCATAAAGATTCCTTCTTACCGGCATGGCGGATTTGCCGCGCCAGCTAGCCCTTCCATGCGATCGGCCGCATACACGTTGATGACGAACGGGCTGGCGCTGCGCCAGAGTGGCGCGATCCAACTCCACGAGTAGCCTTCGATACCAATTTCGACTACGTTTCCCGGCGAGTTGCTGCCCGCTCCGGTTAGCTCGGTGGTCAGATTAGTTGGCGCGAAATACCGGACTTTGATTTTTGCGTCGTGCTCCGCGGCGGAAAGGAACCCGGCCGAAGAGTTTTTCACGACCTGCTTGATGGATGCGTCCTGGCACATGGCAGGCATGGTTTCGTAGGTCACCGCGTAGCGCACACCTTCGCGAACGGCGCTTTGCATGGTGGCGCGCATGAAGATGGCGACTGAGAAGTCGAAGAGCCCAAAAAGCAGCGCGCACAACGGCAGAAAAATCAGTGAGACTTCCACCAATTGGTTTCCACGTTGTACCCTCTTCCTCTTCGCGGAAATAGGACGGATACTACGCAAGTTAAAGGGGTACTCCTGTTCACTAATCATTCTGCGGACATTCGTCTCACGGACCAATTAGTGACTCACCCTAGGCCTCCGGGAAAAGCCATGTACTTTTTTAGTCCCGCAGTAAGGGAGACCCCCCTAAATAGGGGTGCAGCCGTCCCGCACGTGAGGGTGCGGGGCGGCTGCGATTCAAAGGGGAGGGAAGGATCTACTGTGCCAGGCGGAGTATCTCGGAAGCGATGCGGGCAAAGGCCTGATTCAAGTCTGAGGAATTTGGCGCGTAGACGTAAAGGCCGTCGGTTTTCGTCGCGTCGTGGACGGCGGAACCAGGGTCATTGGCCATCCGTTTCAAGAGACCCTCGTCGACGCCGCCATTGCCGCCTAGGCCGATGGTGTAAGTGACGGGGTTGATGGTAGTGTTGGCGCGGGCGGTGGCGGCGGCGTTGTCTGCCAGATTCATGGCGACGCGGGTGATGTTGAGTGGAAAGTCAGGCCGCTTCTTGTCTGGATAGGCGGCGTGGGAACTGGCGAACTGCGTCACGCTCTGGTAACCGGAAGTGGAGAGGCCATTGATGTCTGTGTTGGGAATGTAGGCGACGTCCTGCCGAACGCGGGTCCAACTGGTGGCCACAGCGCAGCCGGTGAGGAGTGCGGCGCTGGCCATGGTGTCTCCGCTGGTGGAGTCTGAGACGTTGCGGGTGAGCAGGCCGAGGGTGTTGCCGGTGGTGCTAGTAACGGGTGTGGCCGCGGCGATGACCGCCGTTTTGCCGGCAAAGGTTCCCCAGCCGGCGGTTGTAGAGGTCAAGCCGGAGTCGTCGGTGCAGGTGCTTTGTGGGATGGCGCATTGGCTGCCTGTTCCGCACGAGAAGCTCGTTCCGCCGTAGCGGGTATCGGAAACTGTCTTAATGGGAAACGTCGCGGCGAAGGCGGTGGGCATTCCATCGGTGAAGAACACAATCAGATTCAGCGCCAGCGGTTCGTTCAGCGTCACCAACTGGTTGTAGGCGGTCATGTAGGAATCCGAGGCGTTAGTGGCGCCGGAACAGCGGATGGCGGCAATGGCGTCGGTGAGAAGCGATCCCGCTACCCGGAAGTTCACAGTGGGTGGATAGGCCAGATAGACCGATCCGTTGTAAGTAACGAGACCCAGAGTGTCGCGCCCGTTGACGAACATGTTCACGAAGGTAGTGGCCGCCGTTTTCATGCTGGTGCAAGGTGTTCCGGACATGGAGCCGGACCGGTCCAGCACGATCATCATGTTGACATCACGGCGGGATGCCTTACCCACGGCCCCGGCCACGGCCGTTGTTCCACCCAGAATTCGCATGAAATAGAGGGGAGCGTTCGTCGTTGCTGTCGTTGTCACGGTGAGTGTGCTGAGGTTTGTCTGCGCCACCCCGATCACGGGCACTGTGCCCGATGTACCGAGGTAGCCGGAGGGGAAATTGGCAGTGAAAAACGCGGTGCCGCGCGCGGTGGCCGCCACTGTTTGCTCTTCGAGCGTCAGGCCCATGTTCAGGTTCCGCGCGGTGGCCAACGACGCCGCGTCGCAAGCGGCCGTCAAGCGTCCGCGGATCACGTACATTACGCCGGCGTCAATGGCCAAGCCCATGGCTGGAATCGTGAAGAGCAGCATGATGGCCGTAAGCATGACGGCCATTCCCTGTTCCCGTTGTTCGCGCCGCCGCGTTACCTGTCGCCTAGAAAACATTGCGCTGGTAGACATACGTGTTGTTCCTGTATCCCGGCATGTCGATTTCCGGAGTCTTGAAATAGGCCTCCGATATGTAGGCATACTCGCCGTCGTTTAGCGTCATCACCGCGGTGAAGTTGTCGGCTCGCACGCTGGTGTCGTTCAAATAGTTCGTTGTTGAAATGGATCCGTCGCTTTGCAGCAGCGACGCTGTCGGGTTCCCGAATGTCGTCGTGTACAGGGTGGTGTTTCCCACGACGACCCGTTTAATGACCACCGGCCGGTCGTAGTTCGGGCAGGAACCAGTGGCCAGTCCGCCGTTTAAACACTCCGTGGCGCCGATCTTCATAATCTGCGTCATGATGACGACGCCGTTCCCGCCATTCGATGTCATCCCCATTCCGTTGGCCAGCCGCACCAGCATGTCCTTATTCCCGGCGAGAGTGAAATCCACAAACCGCATAAACATTGCACCGGCGTCCCGCGCCACGACCCCCGCTTGCACGCTCTTGGTAAGGGTCATCCCAATCGAAAACGTCCCCATTAAGAGCATGACGAGAAAAGTGATGACCAACGCAAATTCGATAATCGCGTTGCCCCTTTGTCTTCTTCTGCTTCTTCCGCGGTTCGTTCCCAGCATGAGCCCTACTCCCTTATCGGCACGGAGGCGACACGCCTCCTGCCAATCCTTCCATTCGGTCCGCAGCATAGACGTTAATATTGAACGGAGACGCCGTGCGCCACAGCGGTGCAATCCAACTCCAGGTGTACCCTTCGACTCCCACTTCCACCACATTCCCAGGCACATTGCTGCTGACTCCGGTAACCTCCGTTGTGAGGTTCGAAGGATCATAAAAGCGCACCTTGATTTTTGTGTCGTGCGCGGCGTCACTCAAAAAACCAGCCGCCGCCGATTTCACGACCGCTTTGATGGATGCGTCCTGACACATCCCCCCGGAGGTCTGATACGTCACCGCATAGCGCACACCTTCGCGCACTGCGTTCTGCATTGTAGCCCGCAGGAACAGTGCCAGCGAGAAATCGATCAGCGCCAAAAGCAATGCGAACAACGGCAGAAAAATCAGCGATACTTCCACCAGCTGATTTCCCCGTTGCCGCCGCCGACGGCCTATCGATACCGGACGAGTGTGCAAAATGCGGAGGTACTCCTACTCCTCCCTCATTCTGCCCGCTTCGGCCCGGATCCCCAATCAGCGGGCCAACTCAATCCCGCCCCTTTTTCCGTTTACCCCTTCCGCTCCACTATGGCCGTACTCCCTGTTCGGCTCTGGTGCCAGTACCACGCTCCGAGCAACACAAATCCCAGGCTCATCCACTGCGTCAATGACAACCCGCCCACCAAACCCTGCGCGTGGGAACGCACAAATTCCACGCCGAATCGCACCAGCGAGTACATCACCAAATAGAAACCGATCTGTGCGCCCGGGCGCAGCTTCCATCCGGCCCGTTGCCACAACAGGCCGAAGATTACGAATTCCGCGAAAGCTTCGTATAACTGGGTGGGGTGCAGGGGTACGCCAATGGGGACGCCGGTCAGTTCCGCCGCGTCCAGATTGATGAAAGTCACCGCCCATGGCCGATCGCAACGGCCGCCCCAACAGCAACCGGCCGCGAAACAGCCGATGCGGCCAATTCCATGGCCGAGCGCGATTCCGGGCGCCAGCAGATCTGCCGTTTCCAGGAACGGCAGCCCGTGCCTTTTCATGTACCACCATGCAAACACGAAGGCTAAGATCAATCCGCCCTGAAACACGCCCGCCGCCTGCAGCGTGCTTACGCTAAAGATGTCGCCGAAATTCTTGCTGTAGTGGCTCTCCCAGTCAAACAGAATCATGGCGATCTTCGCGCCCGCCAATCCGGCAAGCGCGCACAAAACAACCAGATTCGAGATCTTCTCAGCGTCCATGCCGCGGCGCTTCGCCAACGCCGTGCTTACCTGCAGGCCGGCAAGCACGCCGAGCGCCACCAGCACGCCGTAGGCAGGCAAAAAGAAGTCGCCAAACTGGAACAGTTTCGGGAACACTTATGCCGTCTCCTTCTGCCGCCACATGTCGATCAACAACAACACCGCGCCGACGGAAATGGCGCTATCGGCCACATTGAAGGCCGGGAACTGATAGTCGCGCCAATACAGTAGCAAGAAATCGGTGACACTGCCGCGCAAGATACGGTCATACAAATTCCCCAGCGCCCCGCCCAGCACCAGCGCTAAGGCCAGCCGCCCGGCGGCGGTATAGGTCTCCGGTTTCACGAGCGAACTGCGGAACATCCACGCTACCGCCAGCGTCACCATACCTGACATGCCGATGAGCACGAGTCCGCGCACCGCGTCAGGGGCGTCGGCCAGAATACTGAACGCCGCCCCGCGATTCTGGGCGTGAACGATGGAGAAGAAACCCGGAATCACCACGTGGGTATCCCAAAAAGAAACGTTACCCTCAATCCAACGCTTGGTGATCCAATCGAGGGCAAAAAGCCCCGGAATCAAACCCACCAACGCTAGCCTTGCCTTGTTCAACCGGCCACCATCACCTTCACCGCCGCAGCGCACGGCGCGCACACCGTCGGCAGGTCGGAATCCTTGCCAACATCGAGCGTGTACTTCCAGCAGCGCTCGCACTTCACCCCGGTTGCTCGCTGGACACTGGCGCGAAAGGTCTCTCCCGCGGCCAGTTCCACTTCGCTAACGATGAACAGCGCCGGCAATTGTGCCTCATATTGCTCCAGCAGCGGGAGCAGCGCGGCATCGGCTTCCAGGCGAACGCGGGCTTCCAGCGGCGCGCCAATCACCTTTTCCTGCCGGGCCGTTTCCAGCACTTTCAATACGTCGTCCCGCACCCCAATGAGACGGTCCCACATGGCGGTTCGTTCCGGCGCCATCCGGCCGCCCAACTCGTCCGGATTCGGCAACAAGGCAATATGCACCGAATCCGGCGCGCCGGCGGGCCGGGCGAAGGTGGCCCAGATCTCCTCACAAGTAAACGCGAGCACCGGCGCCAGCAGCCGCGTCAGCGCGTCTGTCAGTTTCCAAAGCGCCGTCTGCGCGGCGCGTCTTTCCGGACTATGGGCCGCTGTTGTATACAACCGGTCCTTCAGCACATCGAAATAAACCGCGCTCAGGTCGGTGCCGCAGAACGCGTAGGCCGCCTGGTAAACACGGTGGAACGCGTACTCGTCGTACCAGCCGCGGCATTTCAAAATCAAATCGTCGGCGCGGGTCAGGATCCATTGGTCGATCTCGTGCAGTTCGGCGAAGGGCACCTGGTCCGTCGCCGGGTTGAACCCATCCAGATTGCCCAGTGCATACCGGAACGTGTTCCGGATTTTTCGATACGCCTCGGTCAGTCTTGTCAGGATCGTCTCGCTCAGCCGCACGTCTTCCCAGAATTCGACCGATGACACCCAAAGGCGCAGGATTTCGGCGCCATATTGTTTGATGATCTTCTCCGGCTCAATCGTATTGCCCAGCGATTTCGACATCGCCCGGCCCTCGCCGTCGAGCGTCCAGCCATTGGTGAGCGTGGCCCGGTACGGCGCGTCCCCCTTCAGGCCCACGCCCACGAGCAGTGAGGAGTGGAACCAGCCGCGATACTGGTCGCCGCCTTCCAGGTACATGTCTGAGGGCCACGGCAGCCCGTTGGCTTCGTTCAGGACGGCCAGATGGCTCGACCCCGAATCGAACCAGACATCCAGAATGTCTCGTTCCTTTTCAAACTCTTTGCCGCCGCAGTGCGCGCAAATGAAGTCTGGTCCCAGCAGTTCCTCTGCCGTGCGCTCATACCAGACATCGGCCGAATGCTCGCGGAACAGAGCTACCACTTTGTCCAGCGGTTCGCGGTCCTCCACCAGTTGTTCGCAGTGTTTGCAGGTAAATGCGATGATCGGCACACCCCAGGTCCGTTGCCGCGAAATACACCAGTCCGGCCGAGTGGCGATCATGTTGCTGATCCGCTCCTGTCCCCAGGCGGGCCACCACGTCACTCGTTCGATCGCAGCCAGCGCCTTCTGCCGCAGGTCGTTGCGCTCCATGCCAATGAACCACTGCTCGGTTGCCCGGAAAATGGTTGGCTTGTGGCAGCGCCAGCAGTGTGGGTAGCTGTGGTCGATCGGGTTTTGCGCCAGCAGCGCTCCGGCCTCATTCAATAGCTCGATCACCACCGGATTCGCTTCCCAAACGGTCTTGCCCACCAGGACTTCCGGCAGCGCCCCGGGTTCATCGGGGGTATGGTACATGCGACCGGCGCCGTCCACCGGACAGTAGACGGAGATGCCGTTCTGCATGCCGGCGACGTAATCTTCCTGGCCATGCCCGGGCGCTGTATGCACCGCTCCGGTGCCCTGCTCCAGCGTGACGTGCTCGCCCAGCAGGCCCACCGAATACCGTTCAATGAAAGGATGGCGGAACACAAGCTGATCGAGCTTTCCGCCGGCGAATCGTGCCAGTTCCACGCCGTCCGCCCAACCCAGCGCGGACTTCACAGTATCGAGCAATCCAGCGGCAACGATGTACACCGCCCCAGCGGTCTCATAGGCCACGTACTCCAATCGCGGGTGATAAGCGATGGCCATGTTGGACGGAATGGTCCATGGCGTTGTGGTCCAGATGAGGCCGTAGACGGGCTTTCCTTCCAACTCCGGCGCGAGGATCGAAGGATCGGAAGTGAGCTTGAACCGAACGTAGATGGACGGGCTTTTGTGGTTCTCATATTCCACTTCCGCTTCGGCTAGCGCCGTGCGGCAACTGATACACCAGTTCACCGGTTTCAAGCCGCGGTAGACATACCCTTTGGCGAAGAAGTCGACGAAGGCGCCGGCGATGACGGCCTGATACTCGGGGGCCATCGTCATGTACGGCTTCTCCCAACGGCCAAAAATGCCAAGCCGCTGGAAGGACGCGTTCTGCAGGTCAACATACTTCTGCGCGTACGCGCGGCACGCCTTTCGGATCTGCGCCTGCGTCATCTGGGCTTTTTTCGAGCCCAACTCGCCGTCCACTTTGATTTCAATCGGCAGCCCGTGGCAGTCCCAGCCAGGAACGTAGGGCGAATCGAAGCCGGCCATCGTGCGCGACTTGACGATAAAATCCTTCAGCAGCTTATTGAATGCATGCCCCAGATGGATGTTGCCATTGGCATAAGGCGGGCCGTCGTGCAGCACGTACATCGGCCGCCCGGCGCGGGCTTCGCGAATGCGGCCATACAGATTTCCATCCTTCCATTCGGCCAGCAGACGCGGTTCCAGCGTCCCGAGATTGGCCTTCATAGAAAAATCGGTCTTCGGCAGGTTGACCGTCTTTTTGAGTTCGACTTGGCTCCAGTCCATGGGGGTTCTACCATTATCGCGGCAGAATACCCTTTTTGCGAAATCTACTCCGCCTCAGCCAGCGCTCTCTTCCCCGCCGCGATCACCCGCAATATCGCGTCCACATCGTAAACTGCGCCGCCCCACGACCCGCCGCTTACGTCCACCAATGCGGCCCACAGTCGTGTGTCGTCCGGCAACTGGGCGTCCGGTCTGAGGTCGGCGCGAGGTCCTCTTTCCGCCAGCAACCGCTCCCCATCCACCAGGTTGAACGACCCCTCCATCGTATTGCGGTCAATCACGATTTCAATCACGTCACCGTCCAGAACTTTCCCGATCGGCCCTCCGGCGAGCGCCTCAGGCGAAACATGTCCGATACATGCGCCGGTGGAAACGCCGCTGAATCGCGCGTCGGTCACCAGCGCCACGTGTTTTCCGAAGGGCAAATGCTTCAGCGCCGAGGTTACCTGATACGTCTCCTCCATCCCCGAACCTAGCGGCCCCCGCGAACAGAGCACCATCACATCCCCTGCCTGGATTCGATTCTCTTTGATGGCCGCGATGGCGGCTGCTTCACTCACGAACACGCGCGCCGGGCCACGCTTTCGATACACGCCATCGGCATCGACGACTGAGGGATCAATAGCGGTCGCCTTGATGACGGAGCCCTCCGGCGCCAGATTGCCCACCGGAAAACAGACCGTCGACGACATCGCCTGGTCCATCGACTTAATCACCCGCGACGGTGCGATTCCTTCCCTTTCTTCCAATTGCCGCCGCAACTCGAACCGCCGCTCGCTCCCTTCCCACCAGTTCAGGACTTCATCCAGCGTGCACGCCGATGCCGTTTTCACCGAAGTATCCAGCAACCCAGCTTTCCGCAGGTGCAGCATGACTTCGGGAACGCCACCGGCCATGAAGACAACAACCGTCGGGAAATTCTCCGGCCCGTTCGGCAGCGAATCCACCAAGCGCGGAACAAGCTTGTTCACGCGAGCCCAATCGGCCGCCACCGGCCGCCGCAGCCCCGCCTGGTGGGCCACTGCCGGCAGATGGAGGATCAGGTTCGTCGACCCGCCAAACGCCGCATGAAGCACCATGGCGTTTTCGAGCGCCGCCGGGGTGAGAATATCAGCCATCGACCAGCCCGCTTTTTCCAATTCCAGCACAGCCCGTCCGCTGCGCCGGCCCATGTCGAGCCACAGCGGGTGGCCAGAAGGCGCAAGCGCCGCGTGGGGTAGTGTCATCCCCAGCGCCTCAGCCACCACTTGCGCGGTGGCCGCCGTGCCCAGGAACTGGCAGCCGCCGCCCGGGGAGCCGCATGCACGGCAGCCCATATCGGCTGCATACTCCAGCGTGATTTGCCCGTGCGCGAACCGCGCGCCGATGGTCTGCACTTTTCCCGCGTCTTCGCCGTCGGAGGGCATAAGCGTGACGCCGCCCGGAACGAGTACGCAGGGCAAGCCGCGTTGGCCAGCGAGCGTCATCATCATCGCGGGCAGCCCTTTGTCACACGTCGCCACCCCCACCAAGCCGCGCCGCGTCGGCAGCGAGCGCACCAGTCGCCGCATCACCATCGACGCATCATTGCGGTAAGGCAGGGAATCGTACATTCCGGAAGTGCCCTGCGTGCGCCCATCGCAGGGGTCTGTGCAGGCGCCCGCGAACGGAACCGCCCCGAGCCGCTTTAACTCCTCGGCCGCCGCTTCCACCAGCAGTCCCACCTCCCAATGCCCAGTGTGGTATCCCAACGCCACTGGCGTTCCGTCCGGCCGGCGAACCCCGCCGTGTGTCGAGAGCAGCAGAATCTCTTTGCCGCGAAGCAATGCCGGATCCCAGCCCATTCCGGCGTTCTGGGTTAACCCGAAAATGTCGCCGGACGGCCTTTTCAGCAGGTCTTCGGCCGTTATCGGCAGGGAGCCCGCCGGTCCCGCGTGCTTCGGATGCAGTTCAAAAAGGGTGGGGTCTTGCTGGTCGAATACGTGCGCCATGTGGAACTACGCAGTATATCGCCCAACCCCCATCGCTGGAGTGATAGAATTCCGGCCTAGTCTATGCCGACCCGTCGCCATTTCTGCCTCGCCGCCGCCACTGCCCTCGGCGCCACTCGTGTCCATGGAGCCAACGATCGTATCCAGGTCGGTTTTATCGGCTTCGGACTCATTGGCGCCCAGCACGTCTTTGACTTCAAGAACCAGAAAGATGTGGACATGGCTGCGCTTTCTGAGACCTATCAGCCCCGCATGGAAGAAGGGCTCAAAGCGATGGGCGGTTCTCCGAAGCCGTATGCGGACTTCCGGAAACTTCTCGATGATAAGGACTTGCAGGCCGTCGTCATTTCCACGCCGGACCATTGGCACGCGCTCATGTCCATCATGGCGTGCGCGGCTGGGAAAGACGTGTACGTGGAAAAGCCCATGACGCTGTTTCACGCCGAGGGCCAGTGGATGATCAAAGCGGCCCGGAAGTACAACAGAGTGGTTCAAGTCGGCACCCAGCAGCGTTCCGGCCTCCACTACGGCAAGGCAAAACAATTGCTCAACGATGGCGCCATCGGAAAGATTCATTCCGTCCGGTCCCAATCGACGCGGAACATCATGCCCGGGTTCAGCGTTCCGCCGGCCGGTGCCGCTCCCTCCGATTTCAATTACGACATGTGGCTTGGCCCGGCGCCGGCCAGGCCGTACCAGGCTCACCGCGGAATCTATCATTTCCGCTGGTTTTGGGACTATTCCGGCGGCCAGATGACCAACCTTGCCGCCCATTCGCTAGATATCGTTTACTGGGCGCTAAATCCGAAGGGCCCGAAAGCGGTTGTCTCGATTGGCGGCCGGTATGCGCTGCAGGACGACGGCGAGACTCCCGATACGCAGGACGCTCTGTTTGATTTCGGTACCTGGTCAGCAGCCTGGTATCATCGCGAGGCCAGTCGCGGCACGCCTCGGGGCGGCTCGTTAGAATTCTTTGGCACCAAGGGTTCGATGACCCTCGATCGTGGGGGCTTTGAGATTGTTCCCGATATGAAGGGCGATCCGAATGCCGCCATTCCCAGATTTCAAGGTCAGCCCGGCGGCGGACCTCGGGTTGCAGCCATTCAGCCCCAACCCTGGACCCAGGCGATGAAGGAGAAAGGCTCCAGTCCCGAACAGTTTGACCTGCATGTCCGCAATTTCCTTGATTGCATCAAGGCCCGTCAGCGGCCCATCGCCGACGTGGAGGATGGGCACAGGGTCGCCACCGCCTGCCATCTGGCCAATATTAGCCTCCGCACCGGCCGTAAACTCCAATGGGACGCCGAGAAAGAAACCATAGTCTCTGACGCGGAGGCCGCCAAGATGCTAACGCGTCCATATCGCAAGCCCTGGAATCAGGTGCTCGAGTCTTTCAAGCTCTAATTGTTCTGGTGTGCGGCACGTGCCTAGACTATGCCGAAACGGAGCCCCAGCGTACGCGCAGGTCCATAAATCCATCCATCAATTCGAGAGCCCGGTGCACGCCGGAAAGTTCCCCGCTCGCTGGGCGCAACACCTCCGGCGAGGACAGCGCAAATAGGCCCTCTTTTTCATATCGGCTGAGAAAGGCGCCGCATATCATGTTCGCCAGTTCGCCCATGACCTGATCGATTTCTTCTCGACTTGGTGCCGTCACCGGGTCTGTTCCCAAGAAACTGCCTGCCATCGAGCCCGCCGCAAGGTCGTCCACTTCCATTCGGAACTCTCCGCACTGGTCTCCGCTGAACCTCACGCGGACTTGGATGGGAAGCGGTTTCGGGCCATTGTAGTCCTCACCTTCTTCCATAATGTCGGTGAAAAACATAACATTTAATACGTCCCGCGCCGCGCCTACCAGTTCCGCTGCTAATAGTTCATCCCGCTGTGCTGTTTCCTGTGTCATCTGTCCTCCTCCTGCGGAAGGTTACTCTTCACCAAGAATTTGCTGTACCTTCAGCCGGATCATCTCCGGTTGGCACGGCTTGCTGATGTAGCCCTGAGCTCCGAGTTCTCGTAAGCGCATGACTCGCTTTTGCGTCGCGTCGGTCGAGATGATTAGAATCGGAACCCGCGCGTCGCGTTCATCGCTGCGGAGTTTTTGCACGAACTCTTCTCCGTTCATTACTGGCATATTGAGGTCGGCAAAGATCAGATCCAGTTTGTTCGGCTCCCGATTCTCTTTGTGGACGATGTCCAGGGCTTCCAATCCATTGCCGGCCTCAAAGACGTTTTTCACTGGCAGCGAGGCCAATTGCACCGTTCGCCGTACGTAAGCGCGCATTGCTGGTGAGTCGTCAACTATCAGGATTCGTAGTGAGTTCATTGCTTTCAGTTCTTCCCTTGATTTTTTTTCTCTGCTCGCCGCTTCTATTTCTGGCATTCGCGGGCTCCTGTTACTAGTCCGCGTCGCGCCAGCTTTTCTCCCGCCGATCCATTTCCGTTGTCGGTGTTGCCTCCGGGCCCCTTCGTCTGCACCCAAAAATCCCCCGTGTCGACAGTGATTCCCAGATTCCGCGAAACCGCGCCTCCCACCGCTTCCATTTCCACCATTACCCCCAACTGCCACAACGCCTTGCGCGCCGCCATGTAGTTTCTTTTACCCACCGCCAGTTGCGCGTTGTCGCTGAGTATCTGGGCCCCGCCGGCCAGACGGACACGAATCCTCCGCCGGTCCGCGCCAAGCCGTTCCATTGCGCGAATCAGGAGTGGAATTCCGGTGTCCGCATAGCTGGCGGGTTGTCCCAGTGCCCGCTCGGGATCCTGGCGGGAGTCGGGCAGAAGAAAATGCAGGATGCCCGCCACGCCGGCCACCGGGTCAAAAGCGCCCACTCCGATGCATGAGCCTAACGCATACGTCACAATCGACGCGTCCCTGTCTGTTGAGCATCGGTATTCGGAGATTCCCACCACGATCAGACCCATTTCGCGCCTCCTCTGCCGTTCTCCATCGCACTCTTCCTCCGATAGATAGCCGGACGGACGAATTCCGTATCGGCCTCCAGGCCGCTAAGCCCCTCGGCATAGCCGACGAGCAGGTAGCCGTTCGGAGTCAGACGATCCAAAAGCTTCTGGACGATCTGCATTCTGGTTTCTTGCGAAAAGTAGATCATCACATTCCGGCAAAAAATGTACGGAAATGGCCCAATCGACGGTAGCGGGTCCACCAGATTCAGCCAACGAAAGTGAACCATCTCGCGTATCTCCCGGCTTACTCGCAAATGGCCGTGCCACTTGTTCTTCCCGGCTTCAAAATAGAGTCTTCGCCAAGCCTCCGGCAGCGGCCGGATTCGCTGCTCCGTGTAGACGGCCGCTCGCGCCTTGGCTAACATCCGTGTCGAAACGTCGGTGGCTAGAATACGAATTCTCTCTTTCGCCGCCGGCCCCAGTGCCTCGCGCGCCACCATCGCCAGCGTGTACGGCTCCTCGCCGCTGGAAGATGCCGCGCACCAAATCGTCAGCTTCTCCTCCGGATTCCGGTCCGTCGCAAGCTGCTCTCGAAGCCATTCAAAATGGCCGGCCTCCCTCCAGAATGCAGTGTGGTTCGTTGTCAACAGGTCCATCAGCCCTTGCAGCCGCATTCCGCTGTTGTCGCTTTCCAACAAATGCATATACTCATCGGCGTCACTTACACCCAACTCGCGCATGTGCCTGGCCGCGCGCAGGCTCAAAAGCATCTCTTTGCCCGGACGGCTTTCCAGGCCCAGCCGTCCGGTCGCTAACTCCTGCACCTTTTGCAGTGTCGCCTCCGGCAGTTCCGTGATCGCCTTACGCAGCAAGCCCATAGCCTTCCTTTCCCATCAACCCGTCGAGGTCCAGAATGATCCCAACACTCCCGTCCCCGAGAATCGCTCCCCCAGCCACGCCCCGGATTCGTCCCATCCATTCGCCCAGGCTCTTTATGACCACTTCCTGTTTACCCTGCACCTCGTCCACCGGCAACGCCACGCGTTTAGACCCGGCCTCCACCACTACCAGCACCGAATCCGAACTTGGGCGCAGCACTCCCTCCCGCCGGCTCGCCACACTGTCTCCCAACAGGCTCTCCATTCGCACCACAGGTACTACGCGGTCGCGCAGCAACGCCACCTCATGACGGTCCTCCACTGTATAAATTGTTTGTGCGCCGGGTTGCAGTATCTCGCGCACCGCGTTGAGCGGAAGAATAAACCGGTGGTTGCTGTGTCTCACCACAAGCGCGTCGATGATAGCCAGCGTAAGCGGAACACGAAGCAGGAATGTCGTGCCTTTCCCGGCTTCGCTACGCACTTCCACCCGTCCCCGGAGTTTCTCTAGTTCGCGCCGCACCACGTCCATTCCCACACCGCGGCCGGAGATGGATGTTACTTCCTCGGACGTGGAAAAGCCCGGCTGGAAAATGAGTTCCAGGATTTCGGCGGGTGCCAATTGCGCCTGCTCCTTGACAAGATTTCGCTCTAGCGCTTTGTGTAGAATGCGCTCCTGGTCCAGCCCGCGGCCGTCGTCGGAGACCTCGATCACCACATGTCCGGATTGATGGGAGGCCGCCAAACGGACCCGGCCCTCCGCCGGCTTTCCCGCCCGCTCCCGTTCGTCTGGGAACTCCAGGCCGTGATCGACCGCGTTTCGTATCATGTGCATCAACGGATCGGCGAGTTGTTCGACAATCGTCCGGTCCAACTCCGCGTCCTCGCCGGACGTCTCCAGCACCGCCATCTTGTTCGATTCCAACAAAATGTCCCGGAACACGCGCGCCATGCGCCGAAAGGTTTGTCCAATCGGAACCACCCGAAGCGACATCGCGGTCTTCTGCAGCTCCGTGGTGATCCGCCCTAAATGGTTTAAATTCTTGATCGTTTTTGGCTCTTTGATGGACGCCAACTCCGGGTCGAGTTGTACTAGGGATTGTGCGATCACCAACTCGCCCGCCAGATCCACCAACTGATCCAGTTTGGCGGTGTCCACTTTGACCGCTGAGCCCGTCGTCTTGCGCGATCCGGCGGTGCTGGTTCGCCGCGGGGCTGCAACCGCCACGGCTTTATTTTCAGCCTGCGCCGCCCCGTAGAGCTGGGAAAGTAACTCGTCGGCGTCCTCAGGAATCGTGACGGCCTCGCCCCGGTCCAACTGCTCTGCCGCCGAAACCACCTCACCCAGAAAGTCGGCGCTTGCCAAGGCCAGCCCGATCAGAACGCCGCTTACGGGTCTTCGCCCCTCGCGAACATCGTCTAATAGGCTCTCTGTTTGGTGCGCCACCTTCCGCGCCGTTTCGATCCCTGCGATTGCGGCCAGTCCTTTGATTGTGTGGAAACTCCGGAACAGCGCATGAACAGCTTCGCTATCTTCCGGCGCCCGCTCCAAGCGCAGTATCTCTTGTTCAATGTTGGCCAGGTGTTCCCGGGCTTCCAGCACGAAGTCCCCCCAGGGCATCCCGGGACCTGCAACCGGTGGCGCCTCCGCCGCCAGGCGTGCTTCCAGTTCGCGCTCGGCCAGACACTGCAGTTGCTCGGCTTCTTCCTCCAGCCGCTCCTGAAAGTCGAAGCCTGTCTTTTCCGGTTCGAGCAGCACGGCTAACCGTAACGCGGACGCCTCCGTATGTTCCAGCGTTAGTTCCTTCGCGCACGCCGCGGTCTGCTCCACCAGTTGTCGCAATTGGCGCCGCTCCGCCATTCCGGCGTTCGCCAACGCGGGAGTGAACACACCTCCGATCACGCCATCCAACAGTTGCAGTAGCTGCGCCTCCCGTCTCATGATTGGCGTCCTACTCGCTTCCCCGCCCAGCCAGTTCCAGCGTCCCGGGCTCGCCGGCTGCGTCCTTCTGCCCGGCCAGCACGCTGTCGATCTCCAGCAGGAGTTTTACCTTTCCCCGGTTTTTGGCGATTTGATTGACATATCCCATTTGCATCGAGCCGTTGCCCAGCGCCGCCGTCTCCTCCACTTCTGACCGCTGAATCTGGAGCACTTCCGATACTCCGTCGACAACGACGCCGATCGGCGACCGCGCGCATCCCTTGTCAGGCTGCATCACAACAATGCAAGCTCTGGCTCCGCGTTCGAGCATGTGCATGCCCAGCCGCTGGCGCAAATCCATTACGGGCACGACTCTTCCCCGCAGGTTGATTACGCCAAGGATATAGGCCGCCGCCTGTGGAACTGGTGTGATCTCCTGCCAGGGAATGATCTCGCGGATCCGCTCCACCGGTACGGCAAATTCCTCCCTTCCAAGCCAGAACGCCAGGTATTTGCCGATGCCCGCCGTCTCTTGCCGTGCCTTGATCGCCATCATTTCCATCCGGATGTTCCTCCATTGGCGGCGCGAGAGCCGCTTGCCAGGTCACATTTCCCTTATCGCCACATCTACCTCCGGCTTTAGTCCCCTACTGGCACCTTCTTTTCGCTCCTTTTCATTCACACAAGCCACATACGCCGCCGAAATGCCTAATGTGAGCGCCAAGAACGCTGGCTTCCATGCCTGACCGGCGTCTGGCCGCTCCCAGCCACGAAAAGGCTTACGCATCAAAAGGAGTTCGCTACTGTGTATTGCTTTCCATTCCGTCTACTTACCCTCATTGCTC
This sequence comes from Bryobacterales bacterium, assembly GCA_016789905.1. Lineage (GTDB taxonomy): Bacteria > Acidobacteriota > Terriglobia > Bryobacterales > Bryobacteraceae. Next base: position 18,402 of record JAEUQC010000087.1, read on the forward strand.
TCGGTACACTGTCACTGACGCCAGTTCTTGCGGAAATGCGTGTTTCGCAGCCGGACGCGCTGCGCGCCGCGGTGAAAAAGGTGCAGCCGGATTACAACCCGATCGCGAAACAGATGCGGGTTCAGGGCGACGTAGAAGTCGAAGCGTGGGTGTCGAATTCCGGCGAGGTCGTTGACGTGAAAGTGCTCTCCGGAAACGCGCTTCTCACTTCCACGGTTCTCAAGGCCGTTAGAGACTGGCGGTTTCAGCCTTTTCAGGAAAACGGAAAGCCGAGCAATGCGATTGCCACACTTCGGTTTACGTTCAAGCTGTAACTGCTAGCCGACCGCAAGAATTTGTCGGAGGATTAACCACAATGAACTGGTCTGCAGGCCGAAAACTCGTCGTGTGCGCGTGGGTCACGCTCATACTCACGCTGACGGTTGGCATTAGCGCCGTTGGCGTTGCCCATCTTCTCAGCCGCAAGCTGACCTGGACAATCGAGTCCAGCGCGCACCATCAGTACATGGCGGGCCAGATCGCCGCCGACGCGGAGCGCCTTGAAAACCTGGAGCGGCAACTAACCATTGCCACAATGCTTCAACAGATTCCAGCGGCCGATCAGGCTCGCCGGGAGCTTGCGGCCGCAGAGGAAGTGATGGGTCGCAACCTCAGCCAGTTCGCCAGTTCAGAAGGTGTTGGGCGGGAGGATCAGGATTTGCAGGGTCTCCGCGCCAGCTTTGAGGCCTTTCGCAGCCAGAACCAACGTGTTCTGGAAAAGCTGCAGGCGCAAAAGATGGACGAAGCCCTTTCGGACATGAATAGCATTCTCTTGCCCCGGCTGAACCAGATCAATCGCGAGGCCCGCCGGATTTTCCAGGGCGAAGAGGCGGTACTTGACTCTCTGAGTAAAGATGCCGAAACCACGCGCGTCACGATACTTTCGGTTTTGGGGCTGCTCTGCGTGGTTAGCGTCGGAGTTGGCTTTGGAGTGCTTCACAATCAGCGTTCCGTCACCCGCGTACTCGCCCACAGCATTCACGAACTTACACTGAATTCCCAGCAACTCTCCGGCACCGCGGCCCAGGTGTCCTCCTCCAGCCAGTCGGTTTCCCAAGCCGCCAGCGAACAGGCCGCATCTTTGGAGGAGACCTCGGCCAGCGCCGACGAAATTCATTCGATGACCGCTCGCAACGCCGAACATGCCGGCTCGGCCACGGAGAGAACAAAAGAAGCCAATCGAATCATTCAGGAAGCGAACCTCGCGCTCCATCAGATGATGGAGTCCATGAATGAAATCAGCAACTCCTCCGGGCGCATATCGAAGATCATCAGAGTGATCGACGATATTGCATTCCAGACCAATATTCTCGCCCTCAATGCCGCGGTGGAAGCAGCTCGGGCCGGCGAGGCGGGCATGGGTTTCGCGGTCGTCGCTGAAGAGGTTCGAAACCTCGCCCAGCGGTCCGCACAGGCCGCCAAAGACACAACCCAACTGATTGAAGAGTCCATTGCACGCGCCGCCGAAGGCAAGGAAAAACTCGATGAGGTTGCTGCCTCCATTACGGGGGTGACCAATGCCGCCACTAAAGTGCAGGCCCTTGTGGAAGAGGTCCACGGCGGCAGCGAACAGCAGGCGCGCGGCATTGAGCAGATCGCTCGCGCCGTTTCCCGCATGGAGCAGGTTACCCAGCAATTGGCGGCTACCGCGGAAGAGAGCGCGGCGTCCGGCATGGAGCTTAGCTCTCATGCCCGCGGTGTCGATGAGATCGTGAACGACCTTCGCCAACTCTTTACCAACGACGGCCCCAGTCCCTTACCCACCCCAGCCGCTCGACGCGCCGCAAGATCCTCGCTGCCGTCCTCAAACGACCACGGATTCAAGAAACCCGCGTTTTCTATGGCCGGCGCAGACTCCAAATCGGCAATGCCGCACGAAGAAGATTTCGACGGTTTCTAACCTTGTCCAACGATTGAGCGGCGTATCCTAACCGTTATGCCGCTTTTGCTCTTGCTCCTCTCCCTTTCCGCCGCCGCTCAACCTCTCCCTCGCTTGGCCCATGCCGGCTTCTCACTCGAAATTGAGCCCCCTTCCTTACGCATTGCTCAGGTCCGTCCTCTGTCCCCCGCTGCCGTCGCCGGGCTCCTCCCGGGCGACGTTATTCTCACAGCAACTCCCACCCCTGCCTTTGCTCGCTCGCTCCAGCGCCGCGCTCACGGTGAGTCGGTAACGCTTCCGGTCCGTCGAGGAAGCCAGTCCCTGACAATCTCCATTACATACGTCGCCCCTCCCCGCGAATCTCAACCCGATTTCGACATCGAATACTCCTCCGTCCACGTCGGCGATCATCGCCGCCGTCTCGTCGTCACCGTTCCTCGCGGGACTCCCAATCCCCCGGTCCTGCTTTGGCTGCCCGGCTCGGGCTGTCAGTCGATCGAGTCCCCCAGTGGCACCTCCCCGGAAACGCAGTTCCTCTACTCCCTCACTCGCTCAGGATACAAAACGGTTCGCGTGGAAAAGGCAGGCCTTGGCGATAGCGAAGGCCCGCCCTGCTATAGCGCGGAAGCGTCGCTCGCTCTTGATGTTCGTGCCTACGCCGCCGCCATCGCTCAGTTTCGGCCAGCAAAGATCTTTCTTTTCGGCCACAGCGCCGGAGCCACCCTCGTCCCCCTCGTGCTCAAGACTGCCGGCAAAGTGCAAGGTGTCATTCTCGCCGGGGGCATGGGGACGGATTTTCGCCAGTACATCCTGGAGATGCGCCGTCGCGCACTGGAAAATGCCGGCCAGCCAATCGAACCGGAGATGGCGATTCACACCCGGTGCCTCAATGCCCTGCTCCTCGAGAACAAATCGCCAGCCGAGATCGAAGCCGCCATGCCCGATTGCCGACGCCGCGTTCGCTTCGATACCCACCCGGCCTTTGTCGCCGACTGGGCCAAACTCGATCTCGCCCGCGAATGGCGCGCCGCGCCCGGTCTCCCCGTCCTCGTCCTTCATGGCGAGGCCGACGAAGTCACCAGCCGCTCTCAATCCGAAAAGCTCGCGCACCATATTCGCGGTGCACGCCTTATGGTCCTCCCCATGGATCATGATCTCTGCCATGAAAAAACGCCCGGAAAACTCGCTCCGCAAGCTCTCCAGGCGTCACTGAATTTCGTGCAGGAATTCCGCTAGCCGCGTAGCTTCCGGATGTTCGCCAGGCACTTCTCGGCCGTTTCCATTGGCGTGTACCGGCTGCCTTCCTGCTCCACCATGTAGCACTCCACTCCGCCAGCCTTTTCTGCCGCCGCGAAGATCTTCTTCCACGGTGCGTCGCCTTCTCCAAACAACGCTTTGAACCCGATTGCTGGATCCTTCGACCAGTCTTTGCAGTGAATCGACGCAAACCGCCCAGGGTGTTTCTTTATCCACTCCACCGGATCGACCCCGGCCTCCACACACGTCCCCACATCCAACTGCAGCACCACGTTCTTGCCGGTCTCCGCCGCCAACACCTCCATCGGCATCTTTCCTTCCAGCGCCACAAACTCGCTCTTGTGATTGTGGAACCCGGCGCGAATGCCCGCCGGTTTCATCTTCTCCGCTCCGGCGTTCAGCTTCTCCGCCACGCCCTTCCAGCCGTCCAGCCCCTGCACCCGGCCCGCGCTCGCCATCACCACAAGTTTCGAGCCCAATATCGTGTTCAGCGCGATGGTGTGATCAATCTTGTCCGGCGCAAACGCCGGCGCTCCGTTGTGCGTCGACAAGCACTTCACGCCCAAATCGTCCAGCAGTTTTCGCATCTCCTTGGCCTTCTCCACCGTCCACCCCGTGTACGGCGAAAAGAATTCGACCGCGTCATAGCCCATCCTGGCCACCGCTTTCACGGTTCCCACATCGTCCTTTTGCAACTCCTGCCGGACGCTGTAAAGTTCCAGTCCAATCGGGATCTTCTTGCCCTTAGCTGATAATAAGGCCGCCGAAGCCGTCGCCTGCATGAAAAAAGTACGTCGATTCATAACACCTCGAACCTACCACAGCCCTGCGCCCAACAGAAGCTGTACCGCGTTCGACAACACCCCATCGGCCTCCACCATCACCAGCGCCGAACCATTCAGATTCTCCGGCAACTCCATCTCCACCCAGTCCAGTCCCTCCACATCAGCGTCCTTTTCGTACCGAACGACTCTCGCCTCGCGGCCCTCCACCCATGCCCGCACCGTCCCTGCCAGCCGCAGTCCCGTTCCTCGCAACGCGACTCTGCGTCCCTGTAGCGGGACATGGAAGCACCGCGCCTCCACACACGCAAAAGTCGAACCCGTCTCCGATTCCCCATCCGCCGGCCCCTGCCCCTTCTGCGTTGCCGTAAATAGCCCCGGCGACACCCGTTCCACCAACAAGAATCCGTCGTAGCGCTGCCGCGCCGTATCGATCCGCACTTGCGCCAGCCCCGTAGTGGTCCCTTCAGGCACCACATAGTTCACCTGCGACACACCCGCGTATTGCACCGTCGCCCGTCGCCGAACCCCGCTCGAATCGGTCACCCACACCACCGCCTCCTCGCCCGCCTCCACAAACCGGTCTCCGTAGCCAATCACCATCGCACCCGGCGCCACCGTCCAGGTCCCGTGCGAGCGATGCACGCTGTCCAGCCATCCGCTTGCCGGAAACACCTGTCCTTGGCCAGTCACCGGATACGTGCCAACCCCGGCCGGGTCCATCAGCACCGGCTCGCGCGGCTGCTGGGCGAAGTCGAACGGATCGTACATGTCTGCCACCGCATCTTCGCCGTGCCCTAATCCGAACCTGTTTTCCACTGTGCGCACCCAACTGGCATGGGTGTACACGCGGTGATCGTTATAGGCAACGCGGGTCCAGGGGCTAATAACCAGAGACGGTACGCGCTTGCCGAAACCCGGCGGCGGGATCATGTGGTCGGGCGCCGCGCCCGCTCTCGCCCAGGAGACAAACACTGCGCTCCGCCGCCACGCCGGACTGCCGGCCACAGCGTTCACCACCCGCGTCACATAAGCCATGTCTCCATCGGCGGGTGCCAGAAAGCTCACCGCCGGCAGCGTGTCGCGTTTGCAATCGGCGGCGAACTCCCCCAAATCCCCCGCGTATTCCCGCCACGAAACCCGCCCCGCCAACTGCCGCATCATCGTTGCCGGCTCCGGCGAGGCGAAGAAGTGATCCTGTAACGTATACAGTTCCGCATACGCCCACAGGTTCGGAACCTCCTTCGGTCCCCATTGCCCCGGTTGCCCTTCGGAGTCCTCAAACCCGCCAAAATACTGGTCGAAACCAGCTTCGGGGAGCAAAACAAACACAAAGTGCTGCACCCGGTCCCAATGTGGCCGCTCGGCGGCCAGCATCGCCCCGCCCAACACCACCCAAAGAATCGGTGTCAGACACTGGATTTTTTTACCGTGTACGATTTGTTTTGCGGCCCCCATCGCCTTACCCGCCTTACGCCAATATTTCTTTCACCACCCGTCCATGCACATCTGTCAGCCGGAACTGCCGCCCCTGAAACAGGTACGTCAACCGCAGGTGGTCAATTCCCAACAGATGCAAAATCGTCGCCTGCAAGTCGTGCACATGCACGCCGCCCTCGGCTACGTTGAACCCATACTCATCCGACGCCCCATACGACAGCCCGCGCTTCACACCGCCCCCGGCCATCCACAACGAAAACACCCGCCCGTGATGATCCCGGCCATACGAATCCGGCTTCGACGGCCCCTGCGCATACGGCGTCCGCCCGAACTCGCCGCCCCAAATCACCAGCGTGTCGTCCAGCATCCCGCGTTGCTTCAGGTCCCGCACCAGCGCAGCGGACGGCCCATCCACATCTCGCGCCAATGACGGCATCTTTTCCGTCAACCCCCCGTGATGGTCCCACCCCCGGTGATAGAGCTGTATGAACCGCACGTCTCGTTCAGCCAGGCGCCGCGCAAGCAAACAGTTCGCCGCAAACGAACCCGGCTTCTTCACATCCTCCCCATACATCGCCAGCACATGTTCCGGCTCCTTTGACGCATCCACCAGTTCCGGCACCGACGCCTGCATCCGAAACGCCATTTCATACTGCGCAATCCGAGTCTCAATCTCCGGATCCCCCACCCGTTCATGCAGCCGTTTGTTCAACGCCGCCAGCCCGTCCAGTTGCCCCCGCCGCTGCTCCCGCGATATCCCCGGCGGATTCGACAAATGCAGCACCGCATCCCCGCCGCTCCGGAACTGTACGCCCTGGTACCGCGACGGCAAAAAGCCCGCGCCCCACAGCCGCGCCAGCAACCCCTGGTCTGCCATCCCGTTACTCGGCGTGGAATTCAACACCACAAACGCCGGCAGATTGGCATTCTCACTTCCCAAACCATAGTCAACCCAAGCCCCCATCGAAGGCCGCCCCGGCAACTGGCTGCCCGTCTGAATAAACGTGATCGCCGGGTCGTGGTTAATCGCTTCCGTATGCATCCCGCGCAGCACGCAAAGTTCATTGGCTATCTTCCCGGTCTCCGGCAACAGGTCGCTCAGCCACTGCCCGCATTGCCCGTGCTGCTTGAAGCCGTACATCGTCGGCATCACCGGAAACCGGTCCTGATGCGCCACCATACCGGTAATCCGCTGCGTCCCGAAAATCGACGGCGGTATGTCTTCGTTGAACCGGTTCTTGATAAACGGCTTGTGATCGAGCAAGTCCAGGTGCGACGGCCCGCCGGCCTGAAACAGAAATATCACCCGTTTTGCCTTGGGCGCAAAGTGCGGCGAAGCCTTCGGAGCGGCCAGTGCCGAAAGCGCCGCCGTCCCCAGTCCAAACCCCGTCCGCGCTAACAGTTCTCTCCGCGATATCGTCATTTCGTAATGACCTCGTCCAAGTTCAAAATCATGTTCGTAACCGCCGAATAGGCCGCCAATTCCGCCACCGGGACTTTTGCATCCACCGGCGCCGCCCCCACCGCCAACAACTCCCGAGCCGCCCCCACCTCTTCTGAATAGGCAGCCAGCATCCGCGTGTATGTGGCCACCAGCGTTTCGGTCTCCATCGCCTCCGGCGCCCGCCCCGTTGCCAATCGAAACGCATAGCCAACTCGTGCGGCAGGCGTCGTCCCGCCCTCGCGGTAGGCTCGCTCCGCCAGCTTCCGCGACGCTTCCACAAAGATCGGATCGTTCAGCAAAGTGAGCGCCTGCAGCGGCGTATTCGTCGTCGAGCGTTTCACAATGCAGAACTCCCTATCCGGCGCGTCAAACACGGTCATCGTCGGATGCGGAACGGTTCGTTTCCAGAAAGTGTACAGGCTCCGCCGGTGCAGCCCGTCGCCTTTGCTCTCCACCCATCGCGTTCCTGGATAGTCAGCCGCCACCACAATGCCCTTATACAAATCCTTCGTCTGATACGGAAACACCGAGGGCCCGCCAGTCTGTTCCTTCAACAGACCAGCCAGCAACAGACTCTGATCCCGCATCACCTCCGCCGGCAGCCGGAACCGCGGCCCCCGCGCCAGCAGCCGGTTCTCCGGATCTCTCGCGTAGCTTCCCGCCGCATCCTGCCGGTACGTCTGCGACAGCACCATCTTCGTCAATAGCGCCTTCACATCCCAACCCGAATCTACAAATTCCCGCGCCAGCCAATCCAGCATTTCCGGATGGCTCGGATACTCGCCCTGCAGCCCAAAGTTCTCGCTCGTCTTCACCAGCCCGATTCCGAACAACTGCTGCCAGAACCGGTTTACCACCACCCGTGACGTCAACGGATGATCCGCCTTCGTCAGCCACTGCGCCAGCCCGAGCCGGTTCTTCGGCGCCCCTGCAGGCCATGCCCCCAGCAGATGCTCCGGCACCCCCGGTTCCACGGCCTCGCCCGGCGTGTTGTACTGCCCGCGCAGCAACACGTGCGTCTGGCGCGGCTTGCCCGGCAACTCTTCCATCACCATCACCGTCGCCACGTTCCGCGCCACCGCCAGACGCTGCTCCCGCAGCGTTTCCAGCGCCACATCCGCCATCTTCAAACCCGCCACCGTGCGAATCTCCGCCGGGGTCAACGTGCGGGTCCAAACCTGCCCGTTCTCAATCCCGTTCAGCCGGAACTTCGTCTGCTGTGGCTTGTCGGACTTCGCATCCGGCATCGCCAGCCCATCGTGAATAATCCGTGTCGGCACTTCCCGCCCGTCCACAAAGAAGCGAACCCACGCGGCATACGCCCGCATCGCCTCCGGCGCGCTCTTCGCGCCTTCATAAATCACCGTCACATGCCGTTCCACGCCCGCCGTCAGTCCCGCCCCCTCCGTCGCCACGCGAATCGAATACGCCGGCAGCCGGTCCGCAAACCGAAACTCCATCTCGCCCTTCTCCAGCCGGATGTCGATCCCCCGCCCAAAGGTCGTCGCCGCCATATTCCGCGAGTAATCAATCGAACTCACCAGCACCGCATCCGCCCCGCCCTTCACCCGGAACGCGAACGTCACCGGCTCGTGCTTGGATATAGGCACGGCTTTATCCGCCGCGAGCGCCATCCCGCCCGCCATTTCCACCGGGGCCACGGCGCTCTCTTTTCGCTTATGCTTCGCGATCGCCTTGTCCAACAACGCCATCCGCGCCGATTCCGCCGCCGTCGGCGCCTGCAACATCGGCACCGCGTTGGCCACCCGCCCGTCCTCCCCAAACTCCGGCACATTGTTGAAGAACGCGAACAGCTTGTAGTGGTCCTTCTGCGTCACCGGATCGTACTTGTGGTCGTGGCACTTGGCGCACTCTAGTGTCAACCCAAGCCACGCCATCCCCAGCGTCCGCACCCGGTCGGCGACATATTCCACGCGGTACTCTTCCTCAATAATCCCGCCCTCGGAATTGATCACGTGATTCCGTCCGAACCCCGTCGCAATGCGCTGCTCCAAAGTCGGCTTCGGTAGCAAATCGCCCGCCAACTGCTCCGTAATGAACCGGTCATAGGGCATGTTCGCGTTGAACGCTTGGATCACCCAATCGCGCCACCGCCACATCTCCCGCGACGAATCATTGTTGAACCCATGCGTATCGGCATACCGCGCCACGTCCAGCCAATCCATCGCCATCCGTTCCCCGTACCTAGGCGAAGCCAGTAGCCGTTTCACGGCCGACTCAAATGCCTTTTCGCCGTTCTTCTTCGCGTCGTTGACGAACGAAACTAATTCCGCCGGCGTCGGCGGCAACCCGGTCAAATCCAGCGAAACGCGCCGCAGCCACACCCCCGGCGCCGCCGGTCCATTCGGTTTCATCCCCTCCGCCGCCAACCGCGTCCGCACAAACGAATCAATCGAGCTGCCCGCCGTTCGTTCCGGCGGTATAAACGCCCAATGTTGCGAATATCGTCCGCCCTCGGCCACCCAGCGCTGCAATGTCGCAATCTGCCCCGCGTTCAATTTCCGATTCGCCGCCGCCGGCGGCATCGTGCCATTCGCGACTCGCGCCATCACCCGGTCCAGCGGCGCCCCCGCCACATCCAACCGCAGCCCCGCCATCCGCTTCTTGTCGTCCTGTCCATGGCAGTGAAAGCAGTTCTCCGAAAGGATCGGCCGAACGTCGCGCCCATAGTCCAATCGCTTCTCTTGAGCGAGCGCGCAAACCGCCACAAAAAACAGGAGACGAAGCATACAGACTCATAATAACGGCCCCATACGTCATCATGAAAAGATACGTATGAAAACCTGGAAGTTGACGCTCGAATACGATGGCACCAAATACAGCGGCTGGCAGGAGCAGAACAACGCCCGCACTGTCGCCGGATCCTTGCGTGGCGCCATCGAAGATTTCCTTCAAACACCCATTGAGCTAATGGGCGCCGGCCGCACCGACGCCGGTGTCCACGCTCTCGGCCAGGTTGCCCACGTCAAACTCCGCCGCTCTGATCGCCGTCACCCCCGATACGATCCTTCCCGGCTCCTCGCTGAATGGAACGACCGTCTTCCCTCCGACATAGCGATCCTCGACATCGAAGAAGCGCCCGTCAATTTTCACGCCCGCCACTCCGCAACGGCTAGAACCTACCTTTACCAAATCTCCACCCGCAAAACGGCCTTCCACAAGCGGCATGTTTGGTGGATCAAAGACGAGCTAAACATCGGAGCCATGAAAGGGGCCGCCGCGAAATTCGCCGGCCGCCACGATTTTGTCCGCTTCGCCCAGAAGGATCCGTCAAGGCCGAACGACTCCACCATCGTCCACGTGAACCACGCCGAGGTGAACGAGGACGATCACATGATTGTTTTCCGTATTGACGCGAGTCACTTTTTGTGGCGAATGGTCCGCCGTCTAGTTGGCGTGACGGTCAAGGTCGGCCTTGGCGAAGTCTCACAGGATGAACTCGATCAACTCTTGGAAGGGAAGGGCAGCGCCAAACTCGACATCGCCGCCTGGACCGCCCCCGCCGCCGGCCTCTTCCTCGAATCCATCCATTATTAAATTGGTGCCAAGCGCCAATTTAATCCAATCTCTACGAAAATAACGGATTCAGTGGCGCAAACTGCCCTCAAAGCGCCCTTTTCGCCTTCACCGCCCTCCTCAAACATTAAAATGGTGCCAAGCGCCTATTTAATCTTTTCGCCAGGAATACTCCGAGGCCAACCGGCCCCAACAAAACCATGTTCACCCCGGAACAACGCGCCAAACTCCGCTCCGCGCTTCTCGAACGCGCCGCCTCCGACCCCCGTATCACCGCCGCTGCCATCACCGGTTCCGCCGCCATCAACAAAGAGGACCGCTGGTCCGACATCGACCTCGCCTTCGCCATCTCCTCCAACGTCGACGAAGCCCTCACCGACTGGACCACCCATCTCACCAACGACCACGGCGCCGTCCACCATCTCGACATGCACTTCGGCCTTTGGACCTACCGCGTCTTCCTCCTCCCCGGCGCCCTCCAAGTCGACCTCGCCTTCGTCCCCGCCGCCGATTTCCGCGCCCTCTCACCCGCCTTCCAAATCGTCTTCGGAACGGCCAACGAACCCGCCCCTCCCCAGAACCCTGCGCCCGCCACCATCATCGGATTCGGCTGGCTCTACGCCATCCACGCTCGCACGAGCATCGCCCGCGGACACTCTTGGCAGGCGCAATACATGATCAACGGCCTTCGCGATCAATGGCTCATCCTCGCCTGCCTTCGCCACGGCCTGCCCACCGCCCACGGCCGCGGGTACGACCTCCTGCCTTTGGCCGAACTCGAACGCTGGCAATCCACCGCCCTCCGCGACACGATCGATGCGTTCTTACGCGAAGCGGCGATGGCCGACGAAGCCCTCGCCGCTCGTTTAACAGCCGCCCTAACCGAGTAACCCCGACAACTCCGTATAGACCAACCCCTGCGACTCCGCCACCGCCCGGTACACACACTTCCCCTTATACGTGTTGATCCCCTCAGCAATGGCTTGGCTCCCCCGCGCCGCCGCCTCCAACCCCTTGTTCGCCAAAGTCAGCAAATACGGCAGCGTCGCGTTGTTCAACGCAAACGTCGACGTATGCGGCACCGCCGCCGGCATGTTCGACACGCAATAATGCAGCACCGAATCGACATAGTAAATCGGATCCGTATGCGTTGTCGCCCGAGACGTCTCAAAACACCCACCCTGGTCAATCGCCACATCCACCATCACTGACCCAGGTTTCATGAGCTTGATCATCTCGCGCCGCACCAACTTCGGCGCCGCCGCGCCTGGGATCAACACCGCCCCAATCACCAGATCGGCCAGCCGCAGCGACTCGCGAATCGTATGGACATTCGACGCCAGGGTCACCACGCCGCCGTTGTAGATATCGTCCAACTCTCGCAGCCGGTTCAAATTCCGGTCAATGATCGTCACATGCGCGCCCATACCGATAGCAATCTTGGCCGCGTTATTGCCCACAATCCCGCCACCCAGAATCACCACATTCGCCGGCGCTGTTCCCGGCACGCCCCCCAGAAGGATGCCCCGTCCGCCATTGGGCGCCTCCAGATACTGCGCGCCAATCTGCACCGACATCCGCCCTGCCACCTCGCTCATCGGGGTCAACAGCGGCAGAGAGCCGTTCTCCTCGCGGATCGTCTCATACGCAACTGACGCCGTTCCCGACGTCAACAACGCCTCCGTCAACGCCGGCAGCGGCGCCAGGTGCAAATAGGTGAACAACACCAAGTCCGGCCGCAAATAGCCAAACTCCGAAGGCTGCGGCTCCTTCACCTTGATCACCAGATCCGCCCCGCCCCACACGGCGGCGGCGCTGGGCAAAATAGTTGCCCCGGCCTCCACGTACTCGGCGTCGGAAAGCGAGCTGCCGCGCCCGGCGCCCGTTTCCACTATCACCGTATGGCCCGCTTCCACCAGGGCCGTCACTCCCGCGGGGACAAGTCCAACCCGGGATTCGTGGTCTTTAACTTCCTTCGGTACTCCTATGGTCATAGCTCATGGCTGCACCGGTACGGGGGGCGCTGGCGGGGCCACATTCGCCGTCAGCGGGTTACGCTTCGGCCCAAGCCCCAACGCGATCAGGGATAGAGAGGTTATCTTCCCCGTCGGCGGCAAATTCTGTTCTTCCTGGAAGCGCTTCAACGCGTCAATCGTCGCCGCATCCCACGTCCCGGTAGGAGTGGTCTGCAAGAATCCGCGTGTCACTAACGCTTGCTGAATCTCGATATAGCGATCAGTCGTCGGGGCCTGCTGGCCGTAGTATCGGCGTGCTACCACCGGCTGCGGACTCCGCCCGCGTGCCCGCCCTCGCACATACGTCGTGCGGCCCGTTCTCCGTGCCGGCGGCGTATAACGCCGCGCTGTCGCCTTTTTTGCGGGAGCCTTCCGCGCGCCCGTACTCCGGGTCACTGGCGCTTTGGCAACAGGTTTCTTCTTCGGCGTGGCTGCCGCCCAGGTCAATCCAAACCCAAGCAACAGTGCAGCCAACGGGAAAGCAAACATTCTGTGCGGCACGCCTTTATCATAACAACTGGTACGTTCCCTGAGGAGGTGCGCCATGCGCATTGCGTTATTCGTGTTAACAGCCCTGCTCGCCACCGCGCAGGCCCCAACCAAGGACGAAAAAGTCATCGGCCTGCTCAAAGCCATGAACATGCAGCCGGTCCTCGAAAATATGATCCAGCAGCAGATGGCCGCCTTCAAGAAAATGGCGCCGCAAGTCCCCGAAAAGCTTTGGGACGAGATTGGCAAGGAAATGCGCGTAGACGAACTCCTCGAGAAAAGCGCCGTCATCTACAGCACTCATTTCACGGAAGCCGAAATCGACGACATGCTTCGCTTCTACTCCACCCCCACCGGCAAGAAAATGCTTGCCAAGCTTCCCGTCATTAGCTCCGAAAGCATGGAGATGGGCCGCCAGTGGGGCACCGCCGCCGCCGCCAGGGTCGCCGCCCGCCTCAAAGCCGAAGGCCATCTCAAATAATCAATCTTCCCAAAGCTTTTGGGGCCTCAGACGCGCGCCCGCACTCCAGGCCACCGGCAAACCGGCAACTATCCTATTGCGGTAGGATACTTATATGCCGCGTGGAAACCCATCACCGAAGCTGGCGATCACCGTGGATCCGGACGTTCATAAGCGCATCCTGGCCGCGGCCGCGGAAGAGGGCGTAAGCCTTTCGGCCTGGATGACGGAGGCAGCGCGGGACGCTCTGAAAATACGGGCCGGCCTGGACGCGGTGGCCGAGTGGGAAAAGGAGCACGGCGCTTTCACCCACGAAGAACTGAACGAGGCCCGCCGTCGCGTGCGTGCGCAATTCCGGGCGCCGCGAACGATCCGCCGCCCGGCATGAGCCGGGTAATCTATGACGCCGGAGTACTCGTGGCGGCCGATCGCGGCGACCGGCGCGTTTGGTTGGAGCACACAGCGCGGCTCATGGAACGCTGCGTTCCACTGGTCCCCGCGCCCGTGCTGGCTCAAGTTAGCCTGACTGCCCGCCAAGCGCAACTGCGGCGGTTTCTTGCCGGGTGTCACATCGAACCGCTGGGCGAACGCGATGCTCACTTGGCGGGGAGTCTGCTTGGCAAGAGCAGGACGACCGATGTCGTGGACGCCTCTGTAGTTGCCATCGCGATTCGGTCTCAAGCGGTCATCATTACGGGAGACGTGGCGGACATGGAGCGGCTGGCGGCCGCTGCCGGCGCGAGAGTGGGCGTGATTGGTCTCTAAGGTGTCGGCGCTGAACCGACCTGCCGGCAACCCCGAATCGAAATCCCGGGCCAGTTTCCGGGCCACCCCTGGCGACCCTCAACACCGGCCCACATACCGATTCCCAACTTCGCATCTGCGGCAACGCCGGTTACCTGTTATGATGCTCCACCGCCCGCCTCAACCTATCGCCTACTGTGTTTTGCGCGATCGGCTATCCGCTACTGTAGTGGGTGAGGAGCACCGCCTTGAACCTGACAATCAGCCTCCCAGAAGCGGAAGTGCGTGCCTTGGAAGGGAAGGCCAAAGCGCGGGGAATGTCCGCCGAACAATACGCGCTGCAGGTGCTCGAACGGGACTTAGCTCCAGAGTGGCTCCGCAAGTCTTGGGCAAGCGCTGAGCAGGCCGGGCTAGATCAACTCTCCATGGATGAGATCGAGGCTGAGATCGCGTCCGCACGGCAAGCCCGCTACCCATCTGGCCCACGCGGCGGCGCATGATCCGTGTGGTGCTCGACACAAACGTCGTGGTGTCGGCACTTCTCCAACCCCTCGGCCCTCCTGTGCAGGTGCTCCTATTGGCGCTGGATGGCGGCGTGCAGTTGTGCGTCAGCGACCCCATTTTCGCGGAGCATGAGGAAGTGATTCGCCGGCCTTGACTCCGGCGGACCGAAGAGACGATCCTGTCCGCATTGCAAACGATCAGAACGACAGCCCTGTGGGTCAGACCGTCAGAATGCGTTCGAGCCTGTTCCGATCCTGACGGCGACGTGTTTCTGGAATGTGCGCAGGCCAGCGGCGCCTCTTACATCGTTACCGGCAACGTGCGCGATTTCCCGCCTCGTTGGCTTGGCACCGACGTCGTTACACCACGCCGTTTCCTGGAAATCGTCGCCAACAAAGCGCTTTGACCACCCGCGAGGCTAGAACCATAGTTGTCAATCGCAATCAACTGTTCGTCGCTTGGTTCGAAGCCTTAACGCCCAAATCCCAAACCACCCTGAGATGGATGTCCCGGGCTCCGCTCCGCCGTTAGTCGGGCTTTAGCCGTGGACCCCAACTGTTCCTGCGCTCGTAACTTCCCCGAGCGCTATATGCCTAAAACCAGCAGCGATAGTCCGTTGGTAGTCGCACGCTCTGCCAACGCGAGTATCTTCCTGACTACAGCGTCCTGCTCTCTTTGACTCAAACTATCGGCAGCCTTTTCAACCCATGGCCCGATCCTGAGTTCGTTGCATAGTCGCGCTATCTCCTCGCCCTTGAACTCAGTCGGCCCGTATTAGTTGAATTCGGCATGCGCGGTGCGAAACGCGTCGCTTAATTCAGTGAACACTGATTCTGGCACGCGTATCGCGTCAGCTTGATGATGCCACTGCGGGTGAATTCCTGCCTTGCGCTGAATTCGTCCGCGTCGCTCGTAAATCTTGTCGGACTCAACGGCTAGGATTTTGAAACAGAGACCCATCTTGGCTCTTAGCGATTGTACCCATAGAGTATGCTGCGTAAGGTCGTCATACGGATCACTCGCGATCACTCGTAGCTTGTAGCCCAGTCTCGTCCTGCCCGGCCCAACCCCACACTTCGCCACCAAAAATCACCCGCCCCAAAGCTCCTTCACCATATGCTCGCCCCCCAAAATAGTCGGCCGCTCCGCCCGCCCATGGTGCTGATAGGTCAACTGCAAGTGGTTCAGTCCCAGCAAATACAGAATCGACGCGTGAATATCGTTCACATGCGCCGGTCGCTCCACGGCCCGCAGCCCGATCTCATCTGTTGTCCCGATCGTCTGCCCGCCCTTCACTCCCCCGCCCGCAAAAAACATCGTGAATCCCCACGGATTGTGATCCCGCCCGTCGCCCTTCTCGTTGAACGGCGTCCGCCCAAACTCGCCACCCCAAACGACGAGTGTGTCCTGCAACATCCCGCGCCGTTCCAAATCTTCTAGCAACGCCGCCACCGGCTGATCCGACGCCTTGCACCACTTCTTATGATTGCCTTCCAGATTCGTGTGCGCGTCCCAACCCGATCCCGACCCGCAATACAACTCCACAAACCGCACCCCGCGCTCCACCAGCCGCCGCCCCAGTAAACAGTTCCGCCCGAACACCGCCGTCTCCGGTTTGTCCAGCCCGTAGAGCGCCTTGGTCTCCTCCGTCTCCGTCGACAAATCGACCACTTCCGGCCCCGATTTCTGGAGCGCATACGCCAGCTCAAAGCTGCGAATCCGCGCCTCCAGACTCGTGTCGTCTTCCCGCCCCTTGGCGTACTCCCGGTTCTGCTGCGCCAAAAATTCCAGCCGCGCCCGCTGCCTTTCATCCGTCTGCCCATTGGGCAACTGCGTGTTCAATATCGGGTTCGGCCCCTGCCGGAACAGTGTCCCCTGATAGACCGCTGGCAAAAAGCCGGAGCCCCAATTTTTCGCATTCCCGAACGGCTCCCGCTCATCGATCATGCTCACGAAGGTTGGCAGATTCTTGTTCGCCGTCCCCAGGCCATATGTCACCCACGCGCCCAGCGACGGCCGGCCCGACAAAATATCCCCCGTGTTCATCTGGCTCACGCCGCCCGCATGGTTCAGCCCATTCGATTGGCACGACCGCAGCACCGCCAGCTTATCGGCGTGCTTGGCTACATGCGGGTACAACTCGCTGATCCAGATCCCCGCCTTCCCGTGCTGCTTCCATTGCCGCGGGCTGCCCATTAACGTGTTTCCCGCCGTGCCCATCGCCGTGATCGGCCGCCCAAAACTCCCTGGCATCGGCTGCCCGTGCAACTCATTCAGCTTCGGCTTCGGGTCAAACAAGTCGATGTGCGACGGCGCCCCTTCCATGAACAGGAAGATCACCGATTTGGCCTTCGCCGCATGGTGCGGCTTCCGCGGAACCGTCGGGTCATGCACCGTCGCGCCGCGCGTCTCTTCGGCCAGCATCGCCGCCATCGCCATCGCCCCGAGCCCGGAACCAGCGCCACGCAACAACGAACGGCGAGTCATGTCAATTGGGTTAGGCATGGGATTTAGTCGATGTACAGAAACTCACTCGAACTCAACAGCGACAAACAGAGGTCGTCCAACGCCCCCTCCGCGCCGCCCGCCAGCTTCGCCTGGCTGCTCAAGAATGCGCGGCTCCTAGCCAGTTCCGTCGCCGACGGCGTCCGCCCCAGCGTCAGTCGATAAGCCCGCTCCACCAGCGCCTCATCCGATTGTCCGGCGTCGTTGGAAACCCGCCGCGCCAGCGCCCGCGCGAAGTTACCCGCCGCGCTGCCGTTCATCAGTTCCAGTGCCTGGTCCGGCGTCACCGTCTCCTGCCGCCGTCCGCAACTTTCAATCGCCAGCGGCGAATCGAAGCTCTGCAGCATCGGATACCGCACCAGCCGTCGAGCGAAAATGTAGACGCTCGCCCGGTACTCATCGCCGTCGCCCTTCGACGCCCGCCAGTGCCGGCCCTCTTGAATCTCCGTGCCCTTCGGCACCGCCGGAAACACTCCCGGCCCACCCATCGTCCGGTCCAGCAACCCGGAAACCGCCAGCATCGAGTCGCGAATGGCTTCCGATTCCAACCGTCGCCGCGGATACCGCCACAGCAGCTTGTTGTCGCTGTCAGCCTTCGCCGCGTCTTCCCGGTAGTCGGATGCTTGCCGGTACGTCGCGCTCAACAGAATCCTCCGGTGCAGCTTCTTAATGCTCCACCCATCGGTGGTCGTAAACGTCTTCGTCAAATAGTCGAGCAGTTCCCGGTTCACCGGCCGCTCGCCCATCAACCCGAAGTCGTTCGGCGTCCCCGCAATGCCCCGGCCAAAGTGGTAGTGCCACACCCGGTTCACAATTACCCGCGTCGTCAGCGGGTTATTCTCGTCCGCAAGGATACTGGCCAGCGCCGCCCGACGGCCACTCGAATTCAACTCCGGGCGCGGCGTAATCGCCGCCGGCTTCGGGTCCAATATGGAGAGCCACCCCGGCTGCACTTCTTCCATCGGCGCCAGGTGCGCCCCCGCGCGCAGCACGTGCGTCGCCGGCGCGTCCATACCCTGGTCTTTCATCACTTGATACCGCGCCAACGGCGCCGGCAGCAAATGTTGGAACGCGTTCAACTCAGCCTGCAACGCCTTGTACTGCGCCTTCCCCGCTGCGTTCATCTTCTTGGCCACAATGTCAGCTTCCGGCACTTCCACCTGCGTGATCGCCTTGTGATAAACCTGCCAGTCCATCGAGGTCCGCGCCGCCGCCGGCTTCGTCAGCACCGTCTGCACTTCCTCCGGGAAACGCACCGTGTACTCGTGGTGATACTTCTTCCGCACCGGCGCGACCAGGGCTTCAATCTTATCCAGCACCGGCTTGGCTGCCTCCCGGTACTTCGCCATCTGCGCGTTATACGCCGCCAACTCCGCCGCGCTCGCCGTCGTGGCCTCATCGTCTATACGCATGTTCGCGAAGAACGCCTGCAGCCGGTAGTAGTCTTTGTGCAGCAGCGGATCGAACTTGTGGTCATGGCACCGCGCGCAACCGAGCGTCACGCCCATAAACGCGAACGCCGTGTTGTCCGTCACATCGTTCAACAACTCCTGCCGCCGCAGTCGTATATCGGCCTGGTTGAACTCGTCTTCAAACAACCGCAAATACCCCAACCCCGGCAGCGCCTTCGGGTTTCCTGGATAAAGTTCATCGGCCGCGATCTGTTCCCGGATAAATTGGTTGTACGGCTTGTCTTCGTTCAACGCCTGGATCACCCAATCCCGGTAACGCCACATGTTGGGCCGCGTGTCGTCCTGCTTAAAGCCATCGGAGTCCGCATAGCGAACCACGTCCAGCCAGTGCCGCCCCCACCGCTCCCCGTACCGCGGACTCGCCAGCAGCCGGTCCACCAGCCGCTCCTCGGCCCCCGGTTTTGTATCGGTCAAAAACGCCTGCGCCTCGGCCGGGGTTGGCGGCAGCCCGGTCAGGTCCAGTGTCACTCGCCGCAAATAGACTTGCTTGGACGCCATCGGGGACGGCCGCAGGCTTTTGCCCTGTAGTTTATCCCATATAAATTGGTCGATCTCGTTGCGCGCCCACTGCTTGCCGGCCTCATCTAATGCCGGCGGAGTTACCGTTGCAACCGGCTGAATCGCCCACCATTTCTTCTGGATCGGATTGAACGTGGGAGCGGGCTCTGCGGCCAGAGCGGCAAGCGCGAGCGGGAGCAATACCAGACGAGGGAACATGCAGGTTACAAAGAGGTTTTCATAGCCCCGGAGGGGTTGTCAATTCTCCCCCCGTCACCCGTTACCGGCCCGCCTTTCACCTGTTTGCCCGATGGGCAAAAACCGCCCGCCGCCCTACGCTGGTTGCAGAGGTACACCGATGGCCGACTTTCATCAATCCAACACGATCGCCACGCTCCACCGGCTGCGCCCCGGGCGCCTTCCCGCCATGGAAGCAGAACTCGAAAAATACGCCCGAAACACAGGAATCGGGCTCATTCTGCCCGCCCTCATCTCCGAATTTGAGCGCCCCGCCATGCGCCGCATCGTTGACCAACTCCGCGACGCGCGTTACTTCTCTAACATCGTCGTCGCCGTCGGCCGGGCCACGCGGAAACAGGTGGCCGATGTCGCCCACTGGTTCCGCGGCTTCCGTTCACCCGTTACATTGCTCTGGGTGGAGGACCCGCGCGTCCAGGAACTGCTGGGTCAACTCGACAAAGCCGGCCTCCCGGCCCGCATCGACGGCAAGGGCCGCACCTGCTGGCTCTCCATGGGCTATCTGCTCGCCGAAGGCCAGTCCGACGTCATCGCTCTTCACGATTGCGACATCGTCAACTACACCCGCGACATCCCCGCGGCGCTCTGTTACCCGCTGGCTCATCCCCGGCTGAACTTCGACTTCTGCAAGGGTTACTACGCCCGCATTTCGGAAAAGCTCCACGGTCGCGTCACCCGGCTCTTCCTCGCTCCTCTGCTGGAAAGCCTGAAGGAGCACACCGCCGAATCCCCGTTCCTGAACTTCCTCCGCGAGTTCCGTTATCCTCTCGCCGGCGAATTCGCCCTTACGTCTTCGCTCGCCAACAAAGTCCGCCTCCCTGCCGACTGGGGCCTGGAAGTGGGAGTCCTCTCCGAGGTATTCCACCATGCCGGCCCCACCCGCGCCTGCCAGGCGGACATCGCCGACAACTACGAGCACAAGCATCAGGACCTTTCCCCTACGGACCCATCGCGGGGTCTGCGCCGCATGACTTACGACATCGCCGGCGCCATGTTCCGCTGCTTCCCGCTGGAGTCGGAGCAACTGCGCCGCGTAGCGAGCGCCTATGCCGATCACGCCACCAACAAGGTGCGTCAGTACGAAGCGGACGCGCTGATGAATGGTCTCCACTACGACCGCGCCGAGGAGTTGAACGCCATCACGAGCTTCGGTGACAGTCTGCACGAGGCAATCGCCACCGCTGGCGCCGTGGCCCCGGTTCTGCCCGCCTGGAGCGCGGTAAGAAGCGCCGTCCCCGGCCTATTCAACAGTCTTCGCGATTGTGCCTTCGCAACTCCATCGCCCGCCCGCATAGCCGTGCCCCACTGGTGGCAACAAGTCCCCAAACCCGCCCTCTCCTAACCCCTCATCGGTGTCACCCCCCGTCTGTCCCCGGTGTGTGTCTTACGGGGCCTGTAAAATGCAGAAGGAAAACGGTTTATGGTGAAAATCGGGCTGTGGAAAAAGTACCCCCCCCTCGTGCCCTCCCCCCAAAAAAATGGGCGCGAGAAAAGTGCAATCCAGCCACGTGGGAAACTAGGAACTGCCCGGGCCCGATAGACCACGGAAAGGATCATACAGCCAATGAGGCTTCGCACCTGGCCGACCGTCGTCGGTGGACTCGGCGGCCTCCTGCTCCTAATCCTGGTCTCCAGCGAGGCGATCCGCCGCAAAGCGCGGGAGATCTACGAGCAGTCCGACCAAGTCAACACGGTCCACCGCAACACCGCCCTCAAACTGCAAGGACTCCGCGCCGATATCCACCTGTCCGGCATCTTCGTCCGAGACTACCTGCTCGACAACTCCCACTTAACCGGTCCCGCCTATCGGGACCGGTTAATCAGCCTCCGCCGCGCCACTCGCAGAACGCTGGAAGAGCTCCATTCCACCGCAAGTCCCCAGGAACGCGAGCGCATCGAGAGTCTGCAAACCAACCTCGACGACTACTGGGAGACTTTCGATCCGCTCTTCGATTGGACACCCAACCAGAAGCTCTATCTCAGCGCTCCGTTCCTGCGCCGCAACGTACTGCCCCGCCGCGACGCGGTCCTGGATCTCACCCGCGACATCGAATCTCTGAACAACGAAAACATGGCCATCCAGCGTGCTCTGGTCGCCACCCGCGAACTTGAACTCCGCCAATCCTTCACGCGAATGCTGTGGTTTACCATGGCCCTGGGCCTGGTCATCACGCTCGGTGCCGCCCTTCGCTTTCATTTTGTCGAATCGAAAGCCGACGAGCAGTACCGCCGACTGGAAGAAGCCGAAGCCGGCCTCCGCCGCCTTTCCCAGCTTCTCGTCCATGCCCAGGAAGAGGAGCGCAAACGCCTCTCCCGCGAACTGCACGATCAGGTCGGCCAGATGCTAACCGCCCTCCGCATGGAGGCCTGTCACACGGCGGAGTCCAAGAGCCTCGTCGATACCATTGTCGGCACCGTCCGCGACCTCTCCATGGGCCTCCGCCCCTCGATGCTCGATGATATTGGACTCGGCGCTGCCCTCCAATGGCTCGCCCGGGACTACTCTCGCCGTTATAACTGCCCCGTCAACGTCAGCCTCGATGGCGATCTCGACCAGCTCCCCGAGGCCTATCGCACGGCCACCTACCGCGTTGTCCAGGAGGCGTTGACCAACTGCGCCCGTCACGCCCAGGCCACGCGTGTCGATGTCACCGTCCACGGCTCCGCCCGCTGGCTCCGCCTTTGGATTCGCGACAACGGCGTGGGCCTGCCCCCAGGTCCCAAAAGCGGTCTGGGCCTGCTCGGCATGGCGGAGCGGGTACGTGAACTGAACGGAACTATGTCCATTTATAACGAGGAATCCGGCGGCGCGTCCGTCCGAGTCGAAATGCCGCTCATTCGTGAGTCGGCGGAGGCCGCCTATGCGCATACTGCTCGCTGATGACCATGGCATCGTTCGCCGTGGCATGCGTTCCCTGTTGGACGCTGAACCGGGCCTGGAAGTCGTCGGCGAAGCCGCCAATGGACGCGAAGCGCTAAAGCTGTTGGAATCACTCCGGCCCGATATGGCGATCCTCGATGTATCCATGCCGCTGCTCAACGGCATTGAAGTCGCCACGCAGGCCATGAAGGCCTGGCCCGACCTCAAGATCATCATGCTCAGCATGTACTCCGACGAAGCCTACGTCGTTCGCGCCCTCTCCGCAGGCGCCCGCGGCTATTTGCTCAAGGAGGCCACCGAAGAGGATCTTCTGCCCGCCGTCCGCGCTGTCGCTGCCGGCCGCAGTTTCTTCAGCCCCGCCATCGCTTCTATCCTGCTCGCCGATTATGTCCGGCACCTGAAGCAGCGCGGACTCGAAGATTCCTATGACATCCTCTCGGACCGCGAAAAGGAGGTGCTCCAACTCCTGGCCGAAGGAAAGAGCAACAAGGAAGCGGCCGGCGTCTTGAATCTAAGCCTCTCCACCGTCGAAACGCACCGCTTGAAGATGATGCAAAAACTCGGCCTTCACAACACCGCGGAAATCGTCCTCTACGCCGTTCGCAAGGGAATTATCGCTTAACCCCGCGGTGGCCCCGCGGTAGAATCATCCCATGATTCTGCGCCTGCTCTTGGTTGCCGCCACCTGTTCCGCCTTCGCTGCTGAGCCGGACGATGCGATCGCCGCCAAAATGCGAGACATGATCGCCGCCAATGAGATTCCCGGCGCCGTGACGGTAATTGCGACCCGCGATGGCGTTCGCCACCTGGGCGTTATCGGCCATGCGGAGGCCGGAAAGAAGCGTCCGTTGCGGAAGGACTCCATATTCTGGATCGCCTCCATGACGAAACCGGTGACGGCCGTCGCCGTCATGATGTTGCAGGACGCGGGCAAGCTCTCCATCGATGACCCGCTCTCAAAATACATCCCCGAATTCGGCGCCAACGGCGTCACGCTGCGCCACATGTTGACGCACACATCGGGCATGGGCGAAGCCACGCCGGCCGAACTGGCTGCCGCCAGAACCCTCGCCGAACTCGCGCCCGTCTACGCGAAAAAGCCGCTTGCCTTCGCGCCCGGCAGCCAGTGGAAATACTGCCAGTCCGGCATCAACATGCTCGGGCGCGTCGTCGAAATCATCTCCGGCGAATCTCTCGACAAATTCTTCGAAAAGCAGCTATTCAAGCCGCTCGGCATGAAGGATACGGCCTTCTACTTGAAGGGCAAGCAGATGAGCCGTTGGGTGACGCCCGCGCGAAAGGACGCCGAAGGACTGGTCGATTCGCCCGTCGGCCTGCTGGCCGGAAAACCGCCGACGGCGCGTGATCGTTTTCCCGCTGCTAACGGAGGCCTGTTTTCCACCGGACCGGACTACGCACGCTTCGCCCGCATGTTACTGCGGGGCGGGGAACTGGACGGCAAGCGGTATCTGAGCGAGAAATCCTTCCAATTGATGACCTCCATCCAAACCGGTGATCTAAAGGCCGGGTTCATTCCCGGCCATGGTTGGGGCCTGGGTGTTGGCGTGGTGCGCGAACCGCAGGGGCAGACGGCCATGTCCAAGCCCGGCACATTCGGCCATGGCGGCGCCTTCGGCACGCAGGCCTGGATTGACCCAGGCAACAACGTCGCGCTCATTCTGATGATCCAACGGGCGAACTTTCGCAACAGTGACGACTCTCCCGTGCGGCTCGCCTTTCAGCAGGCCGCCATGGGAGCGCGCTGATCGGTGGCGAAGAAAAAGAAGTTAAAGCAACTCGGCCTCACTTTCCAGGAACGCCTGCTGAAGAAGTACTTCGTCCGCTTCCACATGAGCCTGATTCTGGCGGCGACGGTGGCCTCCGGCCTGTTGCTCGACAAGACGTTCCTGCTGCTTGGCTTCGGAAACATGGGGTGGCGTTATGCGCTCTCCGTGCTCGGTGCGTATGGCTTCTTTTTTCTCGCAGTCCGCATGTGGGTTTGGTATGCCGCCGGTGTTGCCGTGCAATTGAGCCTGCCGGATTCCGTAGCGGATGCTGGAGATCTGCCGCTCCCGGATTTGGGCGGCGCCGTGGACGGCGAAGCGGGCTTTGCCGGGTTCCATGGTGGCGACGCGGGCGGTGGCGGCGCTTCGGACCTGTTCGACGCCCCGGTAGTCTCCACCGGTGGCGGCGGTGGCGGTGGTGGCGGCGGATTGGACCTTGATTTCAGCATCGATCTTGACGAAGGTTTCTGGATTCTCCTCGTGCTCGCGGTCCTGGTTATCCTCATTGCCGGTGCTGGTGGGTACCTGATTTGGATGGCCCCGGAGATTCTTCCGGAAATCGCGCTGGAATGCGCCGTTGGCGCCGGATTGGTGCGGCAGTTGAAGGATAGCGACGCCGGTTGGGCCGGCCGCCTGCTTTGGAAAACCTGGATTCCGCTGGTCATCGTCATGGTGGCGGCTTTCTTTGCCGGCGCCTTCATCCAGGGCGCCTGCCCCGGCGCAACCCACGTTCGTGCCGCGCTGCACTGCGCGGCAACCCAATAAGGCTTAACGTTTCGTTACAAACGGAATGCGCTCGGGCCGCATCTTCATAGTCATGAAGGCACTACTGCTGATCTCGATTGTGGCTCCGATGGCGTTCGGCGCCGAGTTGCGCGGACTAAGCGCGGGTTTGGAGATCCTCTCGGAGACCGTCTCCCCGGCAGTGGTGGAAGTGTCGGCGTCTGGCTATGGGCCGCTCCAGGACGATGGCCCTACAAAGGTATCCGTCGTCGGGCGGCGGCGCAGCACCGGTTCCGGCGTGATTGTCGATTCCAACGGCTATATTCTTACCAACGCGCACGTAGTCGCCAACACGCAGCGGGTGCGCGTCTCCATTCCGGAGCGCACCGGAGTCCTCGGCGCCAACTGGGTGGACGCCAGAATCATCGGCCAGGATGAGGATACGGACCTCGCGCTTTTGAAAGTGGAACGGACCGGTCTTCCGTCGCTCCCCTTCGGCAAGTCCAGCGCCTTAAAGCAAGGGCAGATGGTGGTCGCACTGGGCAGTCCGATGGGATTGAAAAACTCAATGACCATGGGGGTTCTCAGCTCCTCCCGGCGCCAGTTGCGCGAAGAGGACCCAATGACGTATCTGCAAACCGACGCCACCATTAATCCCGGTAACAGCGGCGGTCCGCTGGTGGATCTGGACGGCCGCTTAATCGGAATCAACACGTTCATCATGACCCAATCGGGAGGCAGCGAAGGTCTGGGCTTCGCCATCCCCAGCGACATCGCCGCCGGTATCTACGAACAGCTAAAGGCCAATGGCCGCGTGCGGCGCGGCGAAATTGGCGCGGTATTGCAAAACATGACGCCGGGCCTCGCCGCCGGCCTGGGACTGGGACAAACTTGGGGCGCCATTGTTACCGATGTTGCCGATAAAAGCGCCGCCGCCGCGGCCGGTCTGCTGGCAAAGGACATTATCGTTGCCCTGGACGGCCAGCCGGTGGAAAACGCCACCGAATTCGCCATGGGTATCTTCCGCCGCCAAGCCGGCGACATCGTTAAGCTCAGTGTGGTGCGCAACGGAAAAAAGATGGAAATTGATAGCGCCGTGCTCGCGAAGACGGACGGCGCGGGGCAGTTGGCGAAAAAGGTAAGCGCGGAAACGAACCTGGTTCCGCAGATTGGCCTGCTGTGTGTGGATGTCGACGAGACAACCATGCAGATGCTGCCCGGCCTGCGCCGGCCGTACGGTGTGATTGTCGCCGCCATGGCGCCGTCGGTTTCCAGTCAGCAGACGCCGCTTCGCCTGGGCGATGTCGTCTACGCGATCAACGGAAAACTGATTCCCGATTTGACCTCCTTCCGCTCCGCCATGGCCAGCTTCCAGCCCGGTGATTCCGTGGTGTTTGAGGTGGAGCGCCCGGGCAAAGTAGCCCTGGTTGAGTTTGAGTGGGAGTAATTGGTAAATTGATGCGCAGGTTCCTGTGCGTATCCTACTCTTTTTCCCACTGCTAACCGGTTTGATTGGGGCGCCGGCCCCGCCGCTGCCCTCCGGCGGTCCGGTCCGCGTAGAGATCTTCGAAGATGTCGCCGGCAAGGACTTGGACCTAACCGGCGCGTCCGCCGTGGACCACTACACCGAACCCGCCTTCGCCTTCCCGCATACCCCGGCGAAGTTCGCCCCGAACGCCATCCCGCTGGACCGTTCCACTCCCTACTTCCTGCGCGCCACCTATACCCGCGCCTTCCCCGCCGGTACTTATCAATTTCGCCTCCGCGCCCGAGGCTCCGCTCGCTTTTTTATCGACGGCAACCCCGTGGCCGCCACCAAGCCGCAAAAGCCGAATACGTCAAGCGACGATCCCGTCCCGCCTCCCATCGAACGCGGCAACACTCCGCTCCGTCCCGTCGTCTATCCTCACCAGGACTCGCTGGCCACGGTGACCCTCACCGCCGGCGAACATACCTTTTCCCTCGTCGCCGCCGTCGGCGGCAAAGGTCTCTATCCCTCTACCGGCGAACTGGCCGTGGGCGTTTCGCAGCGCGGGGAAGTTGACCGTCTGCTTGGGCCCGATAGCGCCCCCGTGCTTACCGACGCCGCTTGGAGCGCCTATGTCGCCTCCTCGTTCGCCCGCCATTACGAATCCGATACCGCCCGCCGCCGCGCCGTCAGCCGTGAAGTCACCGCCGCATGGACGGAGCGTCACAAAGCGCTGCGCGCGAAAATGGGCGCCGCCACCGCTGGTGCCGATATCGATGGGTTCATTGACGCAAAGCTCAGCGTCGCCGGTGTGCAACCGGCCCCGCCGCTATCGGATCTCGAATTCCTTCGCCGCGCCACGCTCGATACCACTGGGCTGGTTCCCACGCCGGATCAGGTGCGCGCGTTCCTAAAGGACGCCGCTGCCTCCCGCCGCCGCAACGCGATTGATCGCCTTGTTGACGATCCCTCCTGGGCCGACCACTGGGTGAGCTACTGGCAGGACGTACTGGCCGAAAATCCCGGCATCCTGAAACCCGACCTCAACAACACCGGCCCCTTCCGCTGGTGGATGCACCAGTCCTTTTCCGACAACATCTCCTTCGATCGTTTCGCCGCCGACCTGGTGCAAATGGAAGGCTCCGCTACGCTCGGCGGTCCGGCGTCGTTTGGCCTTGCCACGTTAAACGACGCGCCCATGGCCGCCAAGGCAGACATCCTTGGCCAGGCCTTCCTCGGCCAGAAAATGAGCTGTGCCCGCTGCCACGACGCGCCCTTCCATCCCTTCAAGCAGAAGGATCTGTTCGCCATGGCCGCCATGTTGAATGGCACGCCAGTGTCCCTGCCCGTCACCAGCACCGTGCCACAGGGCGAAGGCGGCCGCAAGCCCGCCGTCACCTCCGCGCTGAAGCCCGGCGAACTCATCGCGCCGGAATGGCCGTTCGCTAAACTTGTCGCCCACGCCGAAAGCGGTGCGCTTCCCGCCGCGGGCACTGTCAGCACCCGCCGCGAACTGGCGGCCTATATCATTTCGCCCGAAAATGACCGCTTTGCCCAGGTCGTCGTCAATCGCGTCTGGAAACGCTACATGGGCGTGGGTATTGTCGAACCCGCCGATGACTGGTCCCGCGGCCGCGCCTCCCACCCGGAACTGCTGGCGCACCTCGGCCGGGAGTTCATGCTCTCCGGCTACAACATGAAGCACCTGGCGAAGCTGATTCTGAACTCCCGTGCCTACCAGCGTAAGGCCGTTGGTCTGCCCGCCGATCAGATGAGCTCCGCAAAGCGGCTATTCGCCGGGCCCGCCCATCGCAACCTCACCGCCGAACAACTCGTCGATTCCCTCCACCTGGCCGCCGGCAAGACCTTCGATTGTGAAGAGATGAATCTCAACCCAGCCGGCGATCGCACCGCCAAGCAGTTTTTGAACCTCGGTAATCCTGTGCGCGGCTGGCAGATGACGGCCCTGTCCAATGAACGGGACCGCCCCGCCCTTGCCCTGCCCATCGCGCAATCGATTGTGGATGTCATGTCCACCTTCGGCTGGCGCCAATCTCGCCAAAGCCCGTCCACGGATCGCGACGACGCTCCATCCCCTATGCAGACATTGATCCTGGCGAACGGCGTTCTCGGCACGCGCATGGCCCGGCTATCTGATGACTCCTGGTTCACCGCCATGGCCCTCGGCCATAGCACCGTCGCCGAACTCGTCGAAGAAACGTTTCTCCGTATTCTGTCCCGGAATCCGGAGGCCGGCGAAAAGGAGTCCTTCATCAGTTTGCTGCAACCCGTGTATGCTTCGCGCGTCGTGGCCGGCGCCGCCTCCCGCGCCACGAAGCGGGAAAGCGATGGCCGCGTCTCCTGGTCAAACCACTTGAGCGCCGAAGCCAGCCTGATTCGCATGGAGGAGGAGCGCAAACTCCGTTTCGGTGATCAGCCCACCGCGCGTCTGTCCAAGGAGTTTCGCGAGCGGTATGAGGATATGTTGTGGTCGCTGATGAATTCCCCCGAATTTGCGATGGTGCCATGAGTTTCACTCGACGCGGGTTCATGCAGTCCGGCGCGGCCGCCATGGCCGCCACCGCCCTGCCCAAGGGCAAGGCCGACGCCTGTATTTTTCTTTGGCTCGGCGGCGGCGCCGCGCAAATCGATACCTTCGATCCCAAACAGCGTGGTGATGGAAAGAAAAAGGCCGGGTCGTACTACGACTCCATCGATACAGCGATAAAGGGCGTAAAAGTCGCTGAACATCTGTCGAAGACCGCCCCGCTGCTCGACCGCTGCGTGCTCATGCGGTCCATCACCCATTCCATCGTCAGTGAACACGCCGCAGCCGCCAACCTCGTGCATACGGGCCGCATGCCCAGCGGCACGTTGCAGTACCCCTCCATCGGTTCGGTGATCGCGCACCAGTTGGGCCCAAAGACCGATGAGGTCCCCAGCTACGTCGTCATGGGATACCCCAACATCACCCGTGACCCCGGTTTTCTCGGCGCCAAATATGGCTACGTTTATTTGACCCAGGTAGACATTGGCCCCAACGGATTGGTGCGTCCCCCCGATGTGGACGCCGCCCGCCAGGACCGGCGCGAAACCTTGCTCGCCTCCATGCGCGACAGTCACCAGCGCCGCAACTCCGCCGACCCCGTCGTTCAGGCCCAGGCCGATGTCTCCCGCCAGGCCTTTCGGCTCGCCGGTCCGCGCTTCATGAACGTCTTCGACCTCAATCGCGAGAGTTCCACGTTGCGCCAGGCCTACGGCAGTGAATTCGGCCAACGCTGCCTGCTCGCCCGCCGCCTCGTGCAGTCGGGCGTTCGCTTCGTTGAAGTCTCCTACAATCTCAATTTTCTGAATGGCAGCGGTTGGGATACGCACAACGAAGGCCAGCTAAAACAGCATCTGTTAATTCAGGATTTGGACCAGTCCTTCGCCGCCCTCCTGCAGGATCTGGAACGGAACAAGATGTTGGATTCCACGCTCATCGTCATTGCCACCGAGTTTGGCCGTCCTCCGGAATTCGATGCCGGTGGCGGACGCGGCCATCAGTCGGAAGCGTTCTCCATGGTGCTGGCGGGCGGCGGATTGAAAACCGGGCTGGCCGTTGGCGCAACGGATGAGCTCAGCAAGAAAATTGTCGAAAAACCGGTCACCGTACCCGATTTCCACGCCACCATTCATTGCGCTCTCGGTATCAATCCTCACAAGAATCTATACGCCGGCGATCGCCCCGTTCCCATCACCGACGGCGGCCGGCCCGTTCTGGAGATCTTCTAGGGCTTAGCCGCCCGCTTCTGGTATTTGAACGATTTCCAGTCCGTCGCAGCGCGCCCATTCAGGTCCCACACAATCTTGCCCGCGCGAATCGTCAATTCGGCGGTCAACCGGCGCGTGCCCGTCCGGGACGCTCCAGCCGAATCGATAAATCCGAACTTGCCCTGTTCCAGTTGCAACACGGTGATGTCAGCCTCGGCGCCTTCGTCCAGGTTGCCCAATTCCGGGCGCTTTATCTGCTTGGCCGGGTTCCACGTGCTCATCCGGATCACCTCTTCCAGCGGCGCGCCCAGTGTCAGCAGTTTTGACATCACATTCGTCATGTCCTTCATTCCCGCGTTCATGGACCCTGTATGCAAGTCCGTCGAAATCGAATCCGGCCAGAACCCCTGTTCCGTGATTGGCGACGCGATGTTCCAATAGAAACTGCCCCCGCCGTGGCCAACGTCGAATATTACCCCGCGTTTGCGGCCCGTGACGAACGCCTGGTTCACTTTGCCATCCTCCCCCAGTTCACCCCGGTGCCCCGAATAGCAGTGCGTGTAGATGTCCCCGGCGCGCATCTTGTCTCCCAGCAGTGTGCGTAGATTGCGGTCCAGCGTCAAATAGCCGAAGTCCACCATGATCGGTGTGTCCGCCGCCCTCGCTGCCGCTATCGCCCCGTCTATCGACGGCCACCCCTCGCCGGCATAATGCGCCGTCTTGAAGCCAACCACAATATCCTTGTGCTTCTTCGCGATCGCCGCCGCCTGCGCGGCCTGCATCTCCGCGTTGTCGTCTTCTCCTGCCGGGCTCATCCCATTGCCCACAATATTCACAAACGCCAGCACCCGTGTCTGCGCCCGGTCGATCACCCGTTGCCGGAAGTCCTCAAAATTGCGCCATCCGGAGGATCCGGCGTCCACCAGCGTCGTCACCCCGGATCGGAAGCTGAACCCGTCCGGGTACACCGACGAATCGCCCGTCAGCGCCTTCACGCCCGTTCCCGCGTACACGTGCGCGTGGATGTCAATCAGCCCTGGGACAACATACAGGCCCTCCGCGTTTGCCACTCGCGCCGCTTGCCCGGCCGGAATGTTCGCCGCCACTTTGGCAATGCGGCTGCCCTGCAGCGCCACATCGAGCTTCGCGGATCGGCCGTTCTTCGGGTCGATCACATGGCCGCCTTTTATCAGCAGCGTATACGGAGTCTGGGCGGCCAGCATCCCGGCCACGGTTAGAAGAAGCAAAAAACGCATGGGCTCGATTATATCTACGTTTCTTAATGGGGGCTAAGGTTTCCCGTACTCCCTGCCGATGTACGGCTAGAGGCAACGCTTGCTAACGAAAACGTCAGCCTGGAGTACGATTCGCCAGCTCACTCTGTGCTTTGCCGTCCTTCCGCTGTTCGGGGCTGTCGAGCCCATCGTTGACATTCGTTCTCGACTCTCCAATGCCGCGGCAACGGCTGTCATCCCGTGTGCTGTGGAGGGCGGCGTTGTGAATCTGGCGGCGGCGTCTGCCCAGGACCCTCCAGGCTTCTATTTGGAAGACGACTCAGGCGGAATCTTTGTCGTCCAGCCTGAAAGCGGTGTGCCGGTAATGATTGGCCATCGCGCTCGCGTTTATGGAAACTGCGTCCAGTCCTCGTCTTCCCGCGCGGAGATGCGTGCCTATCGAGTGGAACTTCTTCCTGGAAACATGACGCCTCTCAAGCCCCGGCGCCTGTTTCCCTACGAGGCCCGAAACCCGGATTGGCAAAGCACACTTGCTGAAGTGGATGGCATTGTCAGCGATATCCAGCGCCACGGCGATTTCGAATTCATCTGGCTTCGCGACACCAACCCCTTTCGTGCCGCCTTTCGGATTGGCGATCAAGGTCCCATCACCAGCCGGCTCGAACCCGGTATGCGTGTCATCCTCCGCGGCATCGTCGCGCCACAGGAGGACTCCTCCGAACTGCCGCGCCCGCACCAACTCGTTCTTCGGTCGGGAGACGATCTGGTTATCGTCGATGCTCCCGTCGGCTCCAGCCGGCAGGTAGTCTATGTGTTTCTTTCGCTCGCTGTGCTTGCTGGCGTCTGGATTATCAGCCTCCGCCGCGCCGTTCAGGAACGAACCCGCGAACTGAAGGAAGCACTTCGCAAGGCTGAGGAGAGTTCGCGAATGAAGTCGAGCTTCGTGGCGAACATGAGCCACGAAATCCGCACTCCGCTGAACGCCATTATCGGCTTCTCCGATCTGCTCCTCGATGGCGCACAGGGAGAGCAAAAGCGAGTTCTGGACACCATTCGGGTCAGTGCGAATACACTCCTCGCCGTCATCAACGACGTGCTGGATTTCTCAAAAATTGAGTCTGGGAAGCTCGACATGGCTTTTGAAGCCGTCTCCCCGCAGTCTGTCGTCGAAGACGCACTCGATGTCGTCTCACCTGCCGCCCTGCAGAAGGGGCTCGATATCGGCTACCTCAGCGAACCCAACGTGCCCTCCCGCGTGGTCACGGACCCGGCGCGCCTCCGTCAGGTCTTGATGAACCTGCTGACAAACGCCGTCAAATTCACTGATGCGGGCCAAGTCTCGCTCACCCTTCGTGCGGAACCGGAGGTGGATGGCCGTGTTTGCCTGTCCTTCGCCGTGAAGGATTCCGGTATTGGCATCCCCGGCGAAAAACTCTCCCGCCTCTTCCAGCCCTTTCAACAGCTTGACAGCTCCGCCCGGCGCCGTCACGGCGGCACCGGCCTTGGCCTGGTCATCAGCCGCCATCTCATTCGCCTGATGAATGGCGACCTCTTCGTCGGTTCCACTCCGGGGAAAGGGTCCACGTTCACCGCCTCCATTTCCTGCGAAATCGCGGAGGCGGCCCCCGTCTCCATCGGTCTGCCGGCCGCGGCGTTCGCTCTGGAAATCGATCGGCCCTGGTCCCGCGCCATTGCTGAATCTCTCCTCGCGCAAGCCAACGCCCGAATTGTCCCCGCCGTCGAAGCCTCCATTCTCCTCGCGGATCGTCCTCCCGCTGTTGCCGATCTGCGCCCCGGGCGCCGGTGGATTGAACTGTCGCCCCAAATCCGGGCGCGTACCACGCATGCAGGACACACCGTGGTCGCCCTGCCCCTAAAACCGGCCGCGCTGGCCGCCGCCTGCCGCGCCGAACCGGCCGTCCAGCCCGACGCCAAGGCCGCTGTCAAGCCACCTTCCACCCTTCGTATCCTTGTCGCCGATGACAACGCCGTCAACGTAAAAGTAGTCACCAGCCTGCTTTCCCGCCTCGGCCATCCCGCTGAAATCGCCACGAACGGCGTTGAGGTGCTGGCCGCCATGGATAAACAGCCCTTTGATCTGGTTTTCCTCGACATCCAAATGCCGGAAATGGACGGCTTGGAAGCCGCGCGCAGGATTCGCGAACAACAGCACTTACGGTCCCGCCCCTGGCTGGTGGCGCTCACCGCCAACGCCATGAGTTCCGATCGCGAAGAATGCCTCGCCGCCGGTATGAACGATCACGTCCCCAAACCCATTGGCCTCAAACAGTTGGCCGCCGCCCTGGAGCGCGCCGAACACGGCTTGCAAACCGCCAACACCGCCCCGGCCCGGTCCCTAGGCGCTTCCGCCGGCGGCTTATGACGGTTTTCGCTTTCCCGCGAATTTCTCCCTGAATTTCTTCACTTTCGGCCCCACCACAAATAGGCAATACGATTGGTTCGGGTTCGCTCTGTAGTAATTCTGGTGGTACCCTTCCGCCGGCCAGAACCGCTCCGCCGGCCGCAGTTCGGTCACAATCCGGTCGGCGTATACCCCCGCCATCTCCAGTTCCCTCATCACTTCCGCCGCTTGTTGCTTCTGCTCCTCGCTGTGGTAAAAGACCGCCGAACGGTATTGCGGCCCTTCGTCGTTCCCCTGCCGGTCCCACGTCGTCGGGTCGTGGATCGTAAAGAACACCGCCAAAACCTCGCGCAACGTCACCATCTCCGTTTCAAAAATCACCTGCACAACCTCTACATGTCCCGTGCTGCCCAGGCACACCTCCTGATAGCGCGGGTTCTCCACCCGCCCGCCCATGTAGCCTGACACAATCGATTCCACCCCTTCCAACTCCTGGAATACCGCTTCCAGACACCAAAAGCACCCGCCGCCTAACGTGATCGTCTCTCTTGCCATGGTTCCATAATCCCAGTTCATCCCCCCATGCGGTTGTAACAGTCCCTTGCTATGATTTCTTCATGAATCGTCGCTTTGGGTTTTCTCTATTTCTAGCTTGCGGCTTTCTCATTGGTCAGGAATTCCGGGCCAATATTTCAGGCACAATCACCGACCCCTCCGGCGCGCCAATCGCCGCCGCCCGCATCGAGGCAATCAGTGCGGAACGTCAAGTCCGCTACGAGGCCGTTTCTAACGACCTCGGTATCTATTTGATCCGCTTCCTGCCGCCCGGCACCTATTCCCTCTCCGTGCAGAAGGACGGTTTCAAACGAGCCCAGCGCGACGGGATCGCCGCTCAAGGCGCGGACCGTCTCAGCGTCGATATTCGAATGGAAGTCGGCGGTGTCACCGAAAGTGTTACTGTCACCGGTGAAACGCCCTTGCTCGCCACCGAGACTGCTTCCCGTAGCGTAACCCTCGAACAGAAGTACGTCGATGATCTTCCCACCTCCGGCCGAAACGTTTACCAGTTGCTCTTCTCCCAGCCGGGCGTCATTAAGACCAGCCGCTACTGGGGTTCGTTCGAACTCTATGCCTTCGGCAATATCAACGGTGTCGCCATCAACGGCGGCCGCTCCGGCGAAAACGAAACCCTCATCGATGGCGTTTCCTCCGTTCGCGGTTCCCGCTCCGCGTCTTTCGCTCCCGCCCTCAACGCCATCCAGGAAGTCACCGTCCAAACCAATTCCTACGATGCCTCCTTCGGCCGTTTCGGCGGCGGTGTCACCAGCATCGTCCTCCGCACCGGCACCAATCAGTTGCATGGGCAGCTCTATGAGTTCCTGAAGAACGACAACCTCAATTCCAACGGCTACTCCGCCAACGCCGCCAACGTCCGCCGCCCCGAGTTCAAAAACAACACCTTCGGCTTCACCGTCGACGGCCCCGTCATCATCCCCAAACTCCTCAACGGCAAAAACAAGCTCTTCTGGATGCTCTCCCTCGAAGCCCTTCGGGAGCGCAACCCCCAAATCCAGCTTTGGACCGTTCCCACTCCCGAAGAGCGCCGCGGCGATTACTCCCGAATCGTCGACAGCCAGCGACGCCCCATCACCATCTACGATCCTCTCACCACCCGCGCCAATCCCAATGGCACCGGCTTCATCCGCACGCCCTTCTCCGGTAATCTCATTCCCGGCGGCCGCATCAATCCCGTCGCCGCCAAGCTCATGGAGTTCTATCCCGCTCCCAATCGCGTCAGCGAAAACGTCGATGGCCAGAACAACTATCTCTTCGTCAATAGCTCCAAGAACAGTTACAACCAGTGGCTCGGCAAGCTCGATTGGGCCCTCACCGATCGCCACCGCGTCAGCGGCCGCTACGGCGAAACTCCCTGGTTTAACTTTGCCCGTGTGCAATGGGGCACCAACGCCGCCGAACCCTCCAGCGAATATCCCTCTACTCGCATTTCCCGCAACTGGGGCGCCGATTGGACCTGGACCGTTTCTCCCTCCACCGTCTTCAACCTCCGGGCCGGCCTCGCCCGCTACGAGGGCTTCAGCGGCAATACCTTTGGCGCCGGTTACGATCCCCGTCAACTCGGCTTCCCCGATCGCCTTGTCAGCCAGTTCGTAAATCTCCAGTTCCCGCGCTTTAACTTTGCCGGCAACAATATCTCTCCCCTCGGCGCCGCCCAAACCAGCGGCTACGAAGCCAGCGACTCCTACTCCCTGCAGCCGAACGTCCAGAACATCCGCGGCCGCCACTCTCTCAAATACGGCGCCGAATTCCGCCGCTACAACCAGAACAATATCCGTCCCGCCTCCGCCAGCGGCAACTATACCTTTAACCGCAATTGGACCCAGGCCAATCCGCAGCAGGCCGACGCGCTTTCCGGCTCCTTCCTCGCCACCTTCCTGTTGGGCTACCCCACCAGCGGCTTCGTCGATCGCAACATGGATCCGGCCTACCGCAACCCCTACATGACCTTCTTCTTCCAGGACGATTGGAAAATCTCCCGCAACGTCACCATCAATGCCGGTCTCCGTTGGGACTATGAAGGACCCATCTTCGAACGCTATAACCGCATGGTCCGCGGTTTCGCGTTCGATCAGCCTAGCCCCATCGCTTCTCGCGTCCAGGGGCTGTCCCTAAAGGGCGGACTCCTCTATGCCGGTTCCGAAGGCGCTGCGCGCGAGGCGTTCAATAGAGATTGGAACAACATCCAGCCCCGCATCGGCATCGCCTGGCAGCTCGCCCCGAAATGGGTCCTGCGCGGCGGCTATGGCCTCTACTACCTCGGCCAGAACGCTGCCGGCGCCGATACCGGGTTCGGCCGCCAGACGGCCATGATTACCTCCACAGACAACAATCTCACCCCGGCCGCTAATCTCTCCGATCCCTTCCCGGTCAGCCTCTTCCCCACCGGCCTTCTCCAGCCCATCGGCTCCTCGCAGGGCCTGGCTACCAACCTCGGCCTCGGTGTCGCCGCGCAGTTGCTCGATCGTCCGCTGCCCAAGTCTCACCAGTTCTCCTTCGGGCTGCAGCGCACCCTCGGCCAGACATGGCTCGTCGATGCTTCCTACGTGGGTAACCTCACCAAGGATCTCCCCATTGCGGCCGCGCTAAACTTCATTCCGGGCGATACGCTCAATTCCATCCCCGTCGCCCAACGTCAGACCTACTTCAGTCAACAGGTCCCGAACCCCATGGCTGGCCTCCTCCCGGGTTCTGCTTTTAACGGCGCCAACGTCCCCCGCCAGCAGTTGCTGTTCGCCTACCCCCAGTTCTCCGGCGTTTCCATCAACAACATCGCCGCCGGCGGCCAGAGCTATCATTCTCTCCAGATGAAAGCCACCCGCCGCTTCCAGGCCGGATTGGCACTGCAGGCCAGCTATACTTGGGCCAAAACTCTGGAACGGGTCTCGCTGCTCAATGGTCAGGATGTGAACCTCTCTAATCTCCGCTCCACCCGCGGAGAACAGCGCCTCGCCGAGTTCGACATTCCTCACACCATCTCTGTCGTCAGTTCCTACGAACTCCCCTTCGGCAAGAGCCGCAAATTCCTGAGCGGTGTCAACTCCGCCGCCGACGCCGTTTTCGGCGGCTGGAACGTTTCCGCCCAGTACATGCGCCGCGGCGGTCAGCCCATTGACTTCCCCAACGCCGCTCCCAACGTCGCCCGCTCCGCCAAGCTCACCGGCGAGCAGCGCGACGAACTCGCCCGCAAGGCCGGCCGTACCGAATTCAATCCCTTCTTCGATAAGTACTTCGATACGTCCATCTTCCCCTCGCAGGCCCAGACCCCCTTCACCCTTCGGGATTTCCCCACCCGCTTCCCGGACGTCCGCAGCCCGGTTCTTTCCAGTTGGGAACTCTCCGCTTATAAAAACTTCACGCTCAAGGAACGCCTGAAGCTCCAGCTTCGCGCCGACTTCCAGAACGCCTTTGACCAGCCCTATTTCGGCCGGCTCATCGCCAATGGCAATAACGTGCAGGATTCCCGCTTCGGGCAACTCGACCCCTCCCAGGGCAACCAGCCCCGCGTGGTCGTCCTCGTTATGAAACTATTGTTCTGATGCCCCTCCCGGAAATGACCGACGCCGAGATCTTCCAGCGCTTCCTTGCGTTCCTGAATGCCACGGCAAGCGAACACGAGCTCGGCTCCCCGGCTGATGGCGTGGAACTCGCGCCCGTCCCGGCGCCGTTGCGGCCCTTTTACACGCGCTGCAACGGCGCCGCCCTCTTCGATGGCGACCTGCTGTTTTTCGCCGCCTCCGGCCCTCCCGACGAGGACGGTACCGTTCAGCACGCCAGCCGCCTTGCCCGCCAGGCCGAATGGCCCATCCCGCAGGAGGTCGTGCTCTTCGGCCGCGACACCGGCGGCGAAGTCCTCGGCCTCTGGAACGGCCCCCGCGACGCCTCCAAATACCCCTCCCCCGTCGTTCTCACCGGCCTGCTCTTCCAGCCCGCCGCCCATGCCCTGCTCGCCACTTCGTTCGAACGCTATCTGCTCACCACCACGGTTTGGCATTGCTTCGGCACGGAGTACGCCGATGTCGCGTTCCAGTGCTTCCGTGTTCCACCCGCCCTCCAAGTGGACGAAGTGGAGGAAGTGGATGCCGAGGCCTGGTTCGCCTGGTCCGATCCTAATCTTCCCGCCCTCCCCGGCGACCCTTACCAGGAACCGCTTACCGGGTCGCAGATCCGCGAACTGCTCGCCCGTTAACGAAATCCAGCACCGTCGCGACAACACCGAATCGCCCCGGACAATCACATCCCCACGGCATTGTTTCGGCATCGAGTATGCCGATGTCGCGTTCCAATGCCTCCGCGTTCCGTCCGCCTCACCAGGCGACCCTTACCAGGAAGTGTTTATCGGATCGCAGACCCGCGAACTGCTCGCCCCCTAACGAACCCGAGCACCGTCGCGACCGACTCTTCCAACACCGAATCGCCCCGGATGATCACATCCGCATGGCGCTTGGTCGGCCAGATATATTGTTCCGCCATCGGCCGCACCGTCGTGGAATATTGCCGCTCCACCGATTCCGGCGTCCGCCCCCGCTCGCGTACATCGCGCGCCAGCCGACGTGCGTAGCAGGTCTCATCTTCCAGTTCCACATAGACGCTCGTTTGCAGCAGCCGCCGCAGTTGCTTCCAGTACAGCGTGAACAGTCCCTCAATAATCACGCTCTCGCCCGGTTCAATCCGCTGTGTCCCCGCCACCCGAGTGTGGCACGAAAAGTCGTAGTGCGGCACGTCAATCGCCTCGCCGCGCGAAAGCGCCAGGAACTGTTCAAACAGCAGCGATTCGTCCAGCGACGCCGGCTCGTCGAAATTCGCCTTCGCCCGTTCCTCCAGCGGCAAATGACTCAGGTTCCGGTAATAACTGTCCAGCGAGATCACCGGCGCCCCCGTTGTCGCCGCCAGCCACCGCGCAAGCTCGCTCTTCCCGGAACCGGACGGTCCCGCTATTCCAATCAGCCGTGTCCCCATCGCCTATTTCGCGGCGGGCAGTATCCCGATCCCTTTCGCCGAGTACCATTTCCAGAGCTTCACCTGAAACCGCCCGGCCGCGATTGCCGGGTCGCTGTCACACCACTTCCGCGCTTCTTCAATGCTCGCCGTGTCCAGCACGAAGATCCCCGCCGCGTCTCCAGCTTCGGCCAACGGCCCCGCCAGAATCAGCTTCCCCTCCTTCGCCATCTTCCCCATGTTGGCAAAGTGCCCTTGCAGCAGCTCTTTCACTTCCGGCGTCGTCTCTTTGGTCCATTTGGGGCCTTTTTCCAAAATGGCCATTACGTAGTAACGCATCGGCACGTCCTGTGCGCACAGGGGCAGCGCGAGTAGGATCAGCAGTAGGAATCGCATCTCGGGGCCAGTATAGCGATTTTCAGGCCGATTGCGCCGCCGCGTAGCCCGACGCCCACGCCCACTGGAAGTTATACCCTCCCAACCACCCCGTCACATCCACGCACTCGCCAATAAAGTACAACCCCGCCACCCTTCGCGCCTCCATCGTTTTCGATGACAACTCGGCGGTGTCCACCCCTCCCACCGCCACTTCGGCCTTGGCAAATCCCTCCGTTCCCGCAGGCGTAAACTCCCAGGCATGCAGGCGCTCTCCCAACTGGCGCAGCGCCAGGTCCGGTACCTGTATCAACGGCCGTTCGTCGTCCGCCCACGCCGCCGCCAGCCGCTCCGGCAGCGCTCGCCGCAGCACTGTCTTCGCCTGTCCTCGGCCGTTCTCCCGCTTCTCCCGCAGCATCGCTTCCGCCAATTCCTGCCCAGGCGCCAGGTCGATCCGAATCGGGTGCCCCGGCTGCCAATAGGAACTGATCTGCAAGACTGCCGGCCCCGATACCCCTCGGTGCGTAAACAATAGCCGTTCGTCGAAATGCCGTCCGCCGAACTGCGCGCGCACCTCCGTTGCCACCCCGGCCAGCCCCTCCCACCGCCGCAAATCGCCCGGTTCGAACATCAGCGGAACCAACCCCGGCCGCGGCGGAACCACCCGCAGTCCGAACTGCCGCGCCACTTCATAGCCGAACCCTGTCGCCCCGATTTTGGGTATAGACGGCCCGCCCGTCGCCACCACCACCGCTTCGGCCCGCACCGTTTCCGCCCCCGTTCCCACCGCAAACCCCGCTCCATCCCGCTCCACTCCCCTCACCCGCGCCCCGCAGCGCACCTCCACCCCGGCCTCACGGCATTCCCTCAGCAGCATCTCCACAATTTGCCGCGCCGAATCGTCGCAAAACAACTGCCCCAGCGTCTTTTCGTGCCACCGTATCCCATGCCGCTCCACCAGCGCCACAAAATCCCCCGGCGTATAGCGCGCCAGCGCCGACTTCGCGAAGTGCGGATTAGCCGAAACAAAGCACTCCGCCCGCGTATCCCGGTTCGTGAAGTTGCAACGCCCCCCGCCGGATATCAAAATCTTCTTTCCCGGCTGGTCATTGTGCTCCACCACCAGCACTCGCCGCCCGCGCCGCCCCGCGTGCATCGCGCAAAACAGGCCGGCCGCGCCACCGCCCAGAATCACTATGTCGTACGCCATCGTCTCAGGTATGGCTCCATTGTCACGTGGTTCCCATAAAATTCTCTAAAGTTTTGTGAATCGCGGTCGAAATGA
The DNA here is from genome assembly GCA_016789905.1 of Bryobacterales bacterium. Taxonomy (GTDB): domain Bacteria; phylum Acidobacteriota; class Terriglobia; order Bryobacterales; family Bryobacteraceae. The sequence continues at coordinate 59,105 of JAEUQC010000087.1, forward strand.
TATAAATGTTGTATCCCACTTGCAACATTTAATTTTTGGAGGTTTTTGATGAGTTCCTTGTACGAACAGATCGGCGGACAGCCTGCCGTCGACGCCGCGGTCGATATTTTCTACCGCAAAGTCCTCAGTGACGACCGTATCAGCCACTTCTTCGAAGGTGTCGACATGGACAAACAGATCGGCAAGCAAAAGGCCTTTCTTACCATGGCTTTCGGCGGCCCTCACAACTACACCGGCCAGGACATGCGCAAGGGCCACGCCCACTTGGTGGCGCGCGGTCTCAATGGTACTCACTTCGACGCGGTGGCGGAAAATCTTAGCAATACGCTTACTGAACTCGGCGTGGCGCAGAATCTGATTGATCAGGTGATGGCGATCGCCGGCTCCACCCGTAACGACGTTCTCGGCCTCTAGCCGCATGCCGACATTCACATTTTCCGGGGTTGCCTGCCAGGCCGCCCCGGAAGAATCCGTTCTCGACGCCCTGCTGCGCCATGGTGTTGAGGTTTCCAACTCCTGCCGTGCCGGCGCCTGTCAGTCCTGTATGTTGCGCGCCACTTCTGGCGTGCTTCCCGCCGCTTCTCAACAGGGTTTGAAGGCCACCCTCGTTGAGCAGGGTTACTTCCTCTCCTGCGTCTGCCGCCCGGAAGGCGATCTGGTCCTCGAACCCGCCGGAGGGCTCGAATTTACCGCCTCCATCGCGGCCCTCGAACGGCTATCCGCAAACGTGCTCCGCGTCCGTCTGCGCACCGATACTCCCCTCGAATATCGCCCCGGCCAGTATCTCACCTTGCGCCGCGCCGATGGCCTCGCTCGCAGCTATTCCCTCGCCAGCCTGCCGGAGGACGGCGCTCTGGAACTGCATGTTCGCCGCGCCCCGCGAGGTCGCATGAGCGGCTGGCTCTTCGACGAAGCCCGTGTCAACGAAGCCGTCACCGTCCGCGGCCCCGCCGGGGAGTGCTTCTACACCGGCGGCAGCCCGGATCAACCTCTTCTGCTGGCCGGCACCGGCACCGGCCTTGCCCCGCTCATCGGCATTCTCCGTGACGCGCTACGGCTCGGACATCGCGGCCCCATTCATCTCTACCATGGCGCCCTCCGCCCGGAAGGTCTCTACCTCCGCGAAGAACTCCGTGACTTCGACAGCGCTCACGCCAACCTCCACTACACCCCCGTCGTCCTGGAAGGCGGCGAGCCCGAAGGCATCGCCGCCGGCGCCCTCGATAAAACCATCACCGCCGCCCATCCCAAACTCTCCGGCTGGCGCGGCTTTCTCTGCGGCGATCCCGGCATCGTTCAACTCCTCAAGAAGAAGCTGTTCCTCGCCGGCATGGCCAGCCGTGATATCTTCGCCGATGCGTTTGTGGAGGCGCCGGGTTCATAATGGAAGCATATGCAACTCACCGTGCATACGGATTACGCGTTGCGGGTCTTGCTCTATTTGGCCCACTTTCCTGACCGCCGCATTGGCACCGAAGAGATCAGTTCCGCCTACGGCATTTCGAAGCACCATCTGGTCCGTGTCGTGCAAACGCTCGCCGATGCCGGTTTTGTCGCCGTCACCGTCGGCCGTTCGGGCGGCGTGCAACTCGCCCGCCTGCCACAAGCGATTCGTGTCGGCGATGTCGTCCGCGCCGCTGAACCCTCGTTCCACTTGGTCGAATGTCACGAATCCGCCAGCCAAACCTGCCCCATCGTCGCAGGATGCCGGCTGCGAGGGCTGCTCGATAACGCGCTGGAAGCCTTCCTCGCCGAACTGAACAAGCAGACTCTCGCCGATCTCGTCACCGCAAAAAGCCGCGATACGTTCATCCAACTTGTTGCCGTTTAGGCGTTATTTCCCGCCTTCTATCTCCCCGTGCGGCTTCTTTTGCGTGATCTCCTCGTAAGTAGCCACCGCCTGCCCGCCCAGCCCATCGCCCACCCAGTTTTGGGACTGCGGTGAAAACCGCAGCGCCGCCTCCAGGCTTTTCGCCATGCCCATCTTCTGAACATCGTCCACGCTCTTCCCGCTCTTGATCAGCCCCTGCACGCCGGCATAGATCTCGCGCATGAACTTCGCCTGGCCCGTCACAATCTCCATTCCCCCCGGCCGCCCGTGCGCCGGCAGCACATGCTTGATCGCGCGTTTTCCCGCCGCTTCGGCCACCTTCGGCCAGTTCGCCACGTGCCCATCGCCCATGTAGTTGTACGCACCGTTCACAATCGCGTCACCCGTGATCAATACCTGTTCTCTCGGCAAATAGACAAACCCATCGCCGCGCGTATGCGCCCACCCGAAGAAGTGGAATTCCACCCGCCGGGTGCCGTCGTCAATCACGAATGGCGTCGTTTCAAAGGTTTGCTTGGGCGGCTCCACCGTCTTCGCATTCAGCTCGGAAACGTCTTTGCGGTTCGCCGTCTGCCAGCGCTTGGGTTCGTACCGTTTCATCTCCTGCGCCACGCCCACGTAAGCCAGCGTGGTCGCGCCCATCTGCGTCCAAACCGCGTTCCCGTAAGCGTGGTCCCCATGGTGGTGGGTGTCGAATACGTACTTCACCGGCTTGCGCGAAAGCTTCTTGGCGTCCGCCGCCGCCAGCCGCGCTCCCGAAGGAAAGTTTGCGTCCACCACAATCAGGTAGTCCTTCATCTCAATGATGATGTTGTTGCAGTGGCCCTCTTTCTTGATGTCCCCTTCCCGGAACCAAACTCCCGGCACAATTTGCTGCACGCTGTTCGGCTGCGCCTCCATTTGCGAGGTAAAAAACACCGAAACAACCGCCGCGGCAAAGCCGCCAATTAACAGGTATCGGCCACGATTCATGGGGGACAGTATACAGTAGAAACGGTGGAACAATGAAGACTCTCCTTTGCCTGGCCTCCCTCCTTGGCGCCGCGTTCGCCCTCTCCCACGCCGGCCCCATCCCCGAATTCCGCGACCTCTTCAACGGCCGCGATCTCACCGGCTGGATCCCCGTCAACACCGGTCCCGACACATGGAAAGTCAAGGACGGCATGCTCATCTGCTCCGGTCATCCCATCGGCGTCATGCGCAGCGACCGTCAATACGAAAACTTCATCCTCCACGTCGAATGGCGCCACATGGAGCCGGGCGGCAACTCCGGCGTCTTCCTCTGGAGCGCTGCCCGCCCCGGCGAAAAGAACCGCCTCCCTGATGGCCTCGAAGTCCAAATGCTCGACACCGCTTGGCCCGAACTCAACAAACGCAACGGCGTCACCCCGCCCATCGCCTATGTCCACGGCGAACTCTTCGGCGTCGGCGGCGTAAAGACGCTGCCCGACAATCCCCGCGGCGAACGTAGCAGCTCCATTGAGAATCGCGTTCTCAGCCGGGGCAACTGGAATACCTACGATGTCGTCGCCGTCGATGGCGTCGTCAAGCTCTCCGTCAACGGCAAATTCGTTAACGGCCTCAGCCGCGTCACCCAGAAAAAAGGCTACTTGTGCCTGGAATCGGAAGGCGCCGAGATCCACTTCCGCAGCATCAAGATCATGGAACTGCCGCCCGGCGTTACCGCGCCGGAACAGATCGCGCCGGAACTGTAACTGGCACGAGTTCTATCTGGTACATCTTGTCCCAATACTTGCCCGTCACCACCAGCCGCCGCGTCGCCGCGTCGTAGGCAATGCCGTTCAGTACATCCGCCACGCCCCGGTTCCGCGGCAGCGCCGATAGGTCCACCCACCCCAGCACCTTGCCCGTCGCCGGCGCGATGCGCACGATCTCATCGGTCATCCACACGTTCGCCCATATCTCGCCGCGCACCCATTCCAACTCGTTCAGCGCCGCCACCTGCCGCGTCCCGTCCATCACCGTAATCCGTCCGGTCTCCCGCAGCGTCGCCGGGTCCCACACCCGGATCTGCGCCGTCCCGTCGCTCATGTAGATCTTCTTGCCGTCGTTCGTCAGCCCCCATCCTTCGCCCGGATACGTGAACTGCCTCACGAACTGCAACTCCGGAAACTTGTAGACGAACCCGGTCTGGTGCTGCCACGTCAGTTGAATCAACTGCCCGTTAATGATCGTGATCCCCTCGCCAAAAAACGGCGGCCCCACGCGCAACTGCTGCAATATTTTCCCCGTCTCCAGCGCCACCTTCCGAATCCCGGAGGTGCCCACCATCCCCGTGCTCTCATACAGCGCGCCATTGCGAAACTCCAGGCCCTGCGTAAACGCCCCCGGGTCGTGCGGGAAAGTCTTCACAATGCGCGCGGTGTAACGCGGCGCCTGCTGCCCCCAGCCCGCCCCCGCCAACAGCAGCGCCAGAATGTAACGCATTATGAGCTCTCCCATTTTGGCAGCAAATGCTTTTGTATCTTACCTAACGCTGTGCGCGGCAGCGCTTCCACCGCCACGAAGGCCCGCGGTATCTTGAACGAAGCCAAATGCGCCCGGCAGGCTCTCTCCAGCGCTCCGGCGTCAAACTTGCCCTCTGCCACCACATACGCCACCGGCACCTCTCCCCGCCGCGCATCCGCCGCCGCCGCCACCGCCACTTCCTTCACGCCCGGTTGCTCGGCCAAAAACTCCTCAATCTCGCGCGGGTAGATATTGAACCCGCCGGAGATGATTAAGTCGCTCCGCCGCCCCTGCAGCGTGTAGTAGCCGTCCGCGGACCGCACCGCGATGTCCCCCGTGCGGAACCACCCGTCCCGGTGCGCCGCCGCCGTCGCCTCCTCCCGCCGCCAATACCCCGCGAACAAATTCGGGCCGCGCAAGTACAATTCGCCCGTTTCTCCGTCGGCTACGTCGTTGCCATCCGGGTCCAGATTCCGTACCGAGACGCCCGGCATCGGCAGCCCCACGGAACCCGCCCGCCGCTCGCCCACATACGGGTTCGTCAAATTCATGAGCGTCTCGCTCATTCCGTAGCGTTCCAGAATCGTGTGCCCAAATCGCGCCCGGAAATCTTCCAGCACCTGCGCCGGCAGCGGTGCCGAGCCGGACACAAACAGCCGCATCCCTTTCCCGATCGCCGCCGCCGTCTCCTCCGGCCACTCCAGCATCCGCACATACATCGTCGGCACGCCGAAAAACACTGTTGGCTGGAACTCCGTCATCCACCCGGCCGCCCGCTCATGCGCAAACCGCTCCGTCAGCCGCAGCATGCACCCGCTCGCCAGCCAGCAGTGTATCCCGTTGCCCAGTCCATGCACGTGGAAAAGCGGCAGCGTTAGCAACATCCGGTCGCCCGCCGTAAACTGCCAGCAGGTCAACAGATTCACAGCGTTCACCACAAAATTCCGGTGCGTCAACACCGCGCCCTTGGACGCGCCAGTCGTCCCCGACGTATAGACAATCGCCGCCGGCGTGTCCCCGTCGGTCACCTCCACGCGCCGCGTCGCCGCCTGCGCGCCCACCTCGGCCCGCAACTCTTCCAGCAGCCAGACCGCCACCGAAGCGCCGCTCAAAAATCCTGCTTGTTCCGCTGTCGTAATCAGCGCCTTCGGCTCGGCGTCCTGCAGAATGTGGCGGATCTCCCGGTCCCGGTACAGCACATTCACCGGGACAAAAATCACACCCAGCCGCGTCGCCGCCAGGTACAGGTCCACATACTCCAGGCAATTGCCCAGATACACGCACAGCCGGTCGCCCCTCTCCAGTCCCCGCGCCGTCAGCAGGTTCGCCATCCGCGCCGCCCGTTCGTCTATCTCCCCAAACGTGAAAACGGCGCCGTCCCACTCCAGTGCCGGAGTGTCGCGGCGCCCTAGGAACGATAAGTCAAAGAGCGAAGGCAGGGTCACGCGGTTAGCCGTTCGCCGCGGATGCCTTCGACAGGAATCGCGCAATGAACCCGGTGTCGATGTCGCCCGCCTGGAATTCCGGATCCTGCAGCAGTCGCTGGTGCAGGGGAATCGACGTATGGATCCCCTCCACCACAAACATGTCCAACGCCCGCAGCGCGCGCTGAATCGCCTCCGCCCGGTCCTTGCCATGCACAATCAGTTTGGCCACCAGCGAGTCATAATACGGCGGAATCACGCAGTCGCTATACGCCCACGTATCCACCCGCACGCCAATCCCGCCCGGCAGGTTCAGCCCCGTAATCTTCCCAGGGCTCGGCGTGAACGTCACCGGATTCTCCGCATTAATCCGGCACTCAATCGCGTGGCCCCGCAGCGTCACCGGTTCGGTCAGAATATCGCTCAACCGCTCCCCGGCAGCAATCCGGATCTGCGCCTTCACAATGTCGATCCCGGTCACATATTCCGTCACCGGATGTTCCACCTGCACGCGCGCGTTCACTTCGATGAAGTACAGGCTGCCGTCCTCATCCATCAGGAATTCAACGGTCCCCGCGTTCGTGTATCCCACTTCGCGCATCGCCGCCTTCAGCGAGTCGCCAATCGTCTGCCGCATCTCCGGCGTCACCCGCGGGCTCGGCGATTCTTCAATCAGCTTCTGGTGCCGCCGCTGCAGCGAGCACTCGCGCTCCCCTAGAATCTCCACATTGCCGTAGTGGTCGGCCAGCACCTGAAACTCAATGTGCCGCGGCTTCCGGATGTACTTTTCCATGTACATGTCCGGACACGAAAACGCCGCGCCCGCTTCGGCCTGCGCCTGCGCCAGCAGGTTTGGCAGTTCCGCCGGTTCGTTCACCACGCGCATCCCGCGCCCGCCCCCGCCCGCGCTCGCTTTCAGAATCACCGGATAGCCCACCGCCTCGGCCATCTCCAGCGCCTGTTCCGCCGATTCGATAATCCCCTTCGATCCCGGCAGAATCGGCAGCCCCGCCTTCTGCATCGCCGTCCGCGCGTGCTGCTTGGAGCCCATCGCCTCAATCACGGCCGGCTTCGGTCCAATGAACGTTATCCCGCTCGCCTCGCACACCTCCGCGAAGCCCGCGTTCTCGCTCAGGAATCCGTACCCGGGGTGGATTGCGTCCACATTGGAAATCTCCGCCGCGCTAATCACGCTTGGGATGTCCAGATAGCTCCGCGCGCTCTTCGCCGGTCCAATGCAGATCGCCTCGTCGGCGAACCGCACGTGCAGCGAATGACGGTCCGGCTCCGAATACACGGCCACTGTCCGGATGCCCAGTTCCTTGCACGCGCAAACGACGCGGAGCGCGATCTCGCCCCGGTTGGCGATGAGAATCTTCTTAAACATCTTAGTTCGGGCGAACCGTGAACAACGTCGCGCCGTATTCCACCGGCGCGCCATTCTCCACCATCTGGGCAATAATGGTGCCGGAGACTTCGCTCTCTATCTCGTTCATCAGTTTCATGGATTCCACGATGCAGAGAACCTGCCCCGGCCTCACCACGTCCCCGACCTTCACAAACGGCGCCGCGCCCGGCGAGGCCGACGCATAGAACGTCCCCACAATCGGTGATTTCACCGCCACGTTTTTCTCATCATCCACCACCGCCGCCGGCGGCGCGGGCGCCATCGGAATCGCTGTCGGGTGCGCCGCCACCGCGGCCGGGGCACTGACCGGCGCAGGCCCGGCAACGATGATTTCTTGCTGGCTCCCTCCACGGACAATGCGGACGCGGTTTTCGCCGCGTTGGACTTCCAGTTCTGCGACGCCGGAATCGACGACGGCCTGGATCATCTCTTTTATTTCGGAAATGTTCATTTCGTAGGTTAAAGAATAACGAGTTCTTTTGCTGTTGGAGTTAGGATTGAAACGCCGGTTGGCGTCGTGAGTACTGTATCTTCTATGCGTACGCCGCCTGTGCCTTCTACGTACGCGCCGGGTTCGATCGTGATCGCCATCCCGGCCTGCAATGCCGTCGCGTCCGCCTTGCCCAGCCGAGGTGCTTCGTGAATTTCCAGGCCCAGCCCGTGCCCCGTGCTATGCACAAACGCCTTGTCCAGCCCATGTTTCCGCAGCACGCCGCGCGTCACATCGTCCACGGAGCCGGCAGTCACACCGGGCCTCACCGCGTCCACCCCGGCCAACTGGGCTTCCAGCACGGCTTCGTACAGTTTGCGTGTCTTGGCACTGGGTTTGCCGAGGTGAACACAGCGCGTCATGTCGCTGGCATACCCGCCTCGAAACGTGCCCATATCTACTAATAATAGCCCATTCCCATCGAGTCTGGTGTTCCCTGGCCGCGCATGGGGTAGCGCCGAGTTCTTCTTGAACGCCACAATCGTGTCGAACGCCGGTTTCTCCGCCCCCAGCAATCGCATCTGATATTCGATCTCCGCCGCGAAATCGTTCTCCGTCATCCCCGCCCGGAATCGGGTCAGCGCCGCCGCGAACGCCTGGGAGTTGATGTTCACAGACTCGCGGATCGCCGCTGTCTCCTCCTCCGATTTCACCATCCGCCGCGTCTCAAGCGCCGCTCCCAGCGGCTTCATTGCCGCCCCCGCCGGCAGCGCCTTCTCGAAGTGTTCCCACGTCCGGTAGCTCATCCGCTGGTTTTCAAAGCCAACCCGCTTCTGCTTCCCCAGCCGCCCGGCCAGCGCCGGTTCAATCGGCCCCTTGGCAATCACCACACGCACGCCGCTCCCGGCCGTCTCCGTCCTGGCCTGCAGCGTGTACCGCGGATCGGTGAATAGCGTCGCCCCCCGCCCCGTCACCAGCAAAGAGCCATTGCTGCCCGTGAACCCGCTCAGGTACCGCACATTCGGCAACGCGGTGACAATGGCGGCGTCCAGCTCCAGCGCCGCCATGTCCTCCCGTAGCTGTTTCAACCGCCGCTTAAGCGTTGACATCGAGTAGCAACTTGCCCGTCGTCTTCCGCGCCGCCAGGTCTTCGTGCGCCTCCCGCGCCGCCGAAAGCGGATAGGTCTTGTGGATGTGCAGCTTCAACTCCCCGCTCGCCACGCCGTTCAACACGTCGCTCGCCCGCCACACCAGTTCTTCCCGCGACGCGCAGTGATGCGCCAGCGTCGGCCGCGTCAAAAACAACGACCCCTTCTGGTTCAGCAGCAACGGTTCCACCGCCGGCACCGCCCCGCTCGCGTTGCCGTAGGTAACCATCATGCCCCGCGGCCGCAAACACTCCAGCGATCCCATGAACGTCGACGCGCCCACCGAATCGTAAACAACATCCACACCCTTGCCGCCGGTGATCTTCTTCACCTCGGCCACCCAGTCCTGCTCGTTGTACAGAATCGCGTCGTCCACGCCAACTTCCCGCGCGATCGCCGCCTTCGCCTCACTGCCCACCGTGCCAATCACCCGCGCCCCGCGCCGCTTAGCCATCTGCACCACCAGTTGCCCCGCGCCGCCCGCCGCCGCGTGAACCAGGCACGTCTGCCCGTTCTGCAGCGGAAACGTGGAGTGCGTCAAATAGTGCGCCGTCATCCCTTGCAGCATCGAAGCAGCCGCCAGGTCCAGCCCCAGCCCCGCCGGCACTTTCACCAGTTGCCACGACGGCACCACCGCGTACTGCGCGTACGAACCGCGCTGCATCGCGTACGCCACCCGGTCGCCCGGCTGCACGTCCGTCACGTTGTCCCCCACGGCCTCCACCACCCCGGCCGCCTCCATCCCCGGCGTAAACGGCAGGTCGGCTTTGTACAGCCCAATGCGGAAGTAGATGTCAATGAAGTTCACTCCGCTCACCGACAGCCGCACCAGCGCCTGCCCCGGTCCCGGCATCGGCACCGCCACGTCCTCATACAGCATCTTCTCCGGACCACCGGTTTCCCGGACTAATATCGCTTTCATGCGCGCGCCTTTCTGCGTAAATGCACCATGCCGGCGAATGCCAGCAGGTAAACAAGACTAAATGGAAATAATACTATCCGGCCAATCGTCCGCACCGCGCCCGCCCCGGCCAGCCCCAGGCGGAACAGCACAAAATGCGTCAGCACGTTCAAGTGCCCGCGGTCCATCCAGAAATAATCGCCGTTCTCGTTCAGCAAAAACACTTTGCCCGGCAGCCGCAGCGCCAGCATCCATTTCCACTTCGTCATAATCGGTTCCGCGGAACAGATCATGCCCGTTATGCTGTACTGCCGCCCCCGCAGTTCTTCCACCAGCCGCTCCCGCCCCGCGTGCCCGTTGTAGTTCGTAATCCGGAACACCTGCCCCTGCTCCGGCCGGAACGCCTTCGGCGCTCCCGCGTAACAGGTGATCACGTCCAATTGCATCCCCTCGCCGTAGATCTCATACAACCCCGGCAACAGGTCCTCCAGCAGTTGGCGCGACCCGCTTTCAATAATCGCCACCCGGTCGAACGGCGGAACTTGTTTGGAAAGGAAGAAACGCATTGGCCAGCGGCTACGCTTACTATAGTAAAGCCATGAGGACTTTCGCCGCGCTCACCCTGCTCTTCGCCCCCTTGCTCCTCGCCCACCCCCCCCAGGCCAAAGCTGTCATGAAGCAGATGGGTCACGGCGAAGGCTCGCTCACCCCCGGTGACGCCGCGCCGGATTTCGAACTCCGCAAAGTGAAGTCGCGCGATACGGTCCGCCTCTCCTCCTTCCGAGGCCGCAAGCCCGTTGCCCTCATCTTCGGGAGCTACACTTGACCGCCCTTCCGGTCCCAGGTCGGGGCCATCAATGCCATGGAAAAACGGTTCCGCAACGAAGTCGAATTCCTTCTCGTCTACGTCCGCGAATCCCATCCCACCGATGGCTGGCAGGTCCCGCGCAATGAAACCGATGGCGTCCTCCTCGAATCCGCCAAAACGTACGATCAGAAGGATTCCCACGCCACCTCCTGCGCCCGCTCCCTCGGCATCGAATTCACCACGCTCGTCGATGGCATGGATAACGCTGTCGAAACCGCCTACACCGCCTGGCCCGATCGCTTTTATCTCATCGGCGCCAACGGCCGCATCGCCGTCAAAGGCGCTCCCGGCCCAGCCGGGTTCAAAGCCGCGGAACTCGAATCCGCCATCGCTAAACACCTCGGACGGTAACCACGTGTGACTCGCGCCGCCATCCTCACTCAATTGCGTGAAAGGATTCTCTCCTTCGCGGCATCTCGTTTGATGAGGGGCTCTGGCGGCCCGGCTACCGCCGAAGACGTCGCCCAGGATACGCTCCTCGTGCTCGAAGAGAAGTACGCTCACGTGGAGGGGTTGGAGGATCTCGTGCCGCTCGCCATGCAAATCGCCCGCTACAAAATAATGGCGCTCCATACCAAATCCTCGCGCCGGGGCGAAGGCACGTCCATCCCCGTGGAAGACTTCCCTATCCCCGATCCCGCCGCCGACCCCGAACAAATGCTCGAACGCCGCCAACGCCTCGACCGCCTGGAAACCGCCCTCCTCGCCCTCGGCGACCGCTGCCGCGATCTCTTCCGCCTTAAGCTCCAAGGCCTGAAATTCCCCGAAATTCAGCAAATCATGCATGCCGAGTCCATCAACACCGTCTACACCTGGGACCTCCGCTGCCGCAAACAACTCATCGAACGAATGAAAGGGGGCCGCTAATGGATCGCCAGGAAATCGACCGCCTCCTCGCCGAATACGCCACCGGCGGCCTCTCTGCCGCCGAAAAACAAAAACTCTTCGCCGCCGCCCTCCACCATCAGGACCTTTTCGATCAACTCATGGAGGAAGACTCCCTCCGCGAAGCTATCGAACTGCCCGGCGCGCGCAACCGCCTCATTGATTCTCTGCAGGAAGAAACCGTCAACGCCATGGACACCATGGCCCCCGCCGGCGCCGCCCCGGCTCGCGCCCGCGCGAAGGAAACTCCGTCCCGCCCCCGCCAGCCGCTCTGGCTCGCCTGGGCCTCTGGCATCGCCATCGTCCTCGTCTCGGGTGCTATCTCCTATGTCGCCTTTGACCGGCCTCTGCCCAAAGAAATCGCCGCTGTCTTCACCCCCCGGCCCACTCCCAAAGAGTTCGTCCCGCCCCCCGCAGCCCCCGCCGCCGCCAAGCCCCGCGTGGCCAGCGTAGACCCGCCCCCAGCCATACCCGCCAGTGCGGGCTCTGGTTCCGCCGCCGCGCCCCCGCCCGTCAACATCCCCTTGCCCTCCGCCCCGCCGCCCGCGCCTGATCCGTCTAAAGAGAACAAAGTCGCCGGCGGCGTTTCCTCCGCCCGCGTCGAACGGGATCAAGTCCCAACCGGGTTCCGCGCCGCCGCCCCTTCCGCCAAAACAATTTCCGCCCCCTCGCCCGCGCCTGATCCGTCTAATGAAAACAAAGTCGCCGGCGACGTTTCCTCCGCCCGCGTCGAACGGGAGCAAGTTCTTACCGAGTTCCGCGCCGCCCCCGGCCAACAACAGTCCAAAGGCGGAGCCGCCCCTTCTCCCAAGCCAATCGCCGCGCCCCCGCCCCCCCGCCGCTCCGTCGCCGAAACGGTCGCCGTTGGCGCCGATTCCATCGGCCGTGTTGCCAAGTCCGAAGCCTCCGTCGAAGAACGCGCCAAGCTCGCCCAATCCCCTCCCACCCTCTGGCGCCTCGCCGCCGATGGCGTCTGGGTCCGCGTCCCCGCTAACGCCAAGGCCCCGCGCTCCGCCACGCTCGTCATCCGCTACTCGCCCGCAACGACGGCCAGTGTCACCGTTACTGACAGCAATGGCCGACGCCTCGTCCAGCGCCAGGGCCGCCCCGGCGTCGAACTGGAACTCCCCCTGCCGGCGCCGTCCGCGAACGCCACCGGACTCACGCTCTCGATCAACGAAGGTCCCCGCTCCACCCCTTTCACAATTCTTTTTGAAGATCAGTGAAAGGCTTCCCGCCCCAACGTGATTCCCCAGTGAAGGCAACGCGCCAACACGGAGATCACAATGAACAAGTCACTATCAGTCGTCGCCCTCGGCCTCGCCGCCCTGGGCATTTGGAAGCCACAGCCACTCGCCGCCGCCAGCACCCCCGGCGGCATGCTCTCCCGCATCGGCCCCGATGGCCAGGTCGATGCACCCTGCCCGCTTGAACACACCGCCGTCACCGCCGAAGTCCAAGGGCCCGTCGTCCGCGTCAAGGTCCGCCAAATCTTCCGCAACCCTACGGCCAACCCCTTGGAGGCCATCTATACCTTCCCCCTCGCCGCCACCGGCGCCGTTGACGATATGACCCTCCGCATCGGCGATCGCCTCGTCAAAGGCGCCATAAAGCGCAAGGAAGAGGCCCGCGCCATTTACGACGCCGCCCGTCGCCACGGCAAGCTCGCCGGCCTCCTCGATCAAAGCCGCCCCAACGTCTTCGTCCAATCCGTCGCCAACATCCCGCCCAATGCCAAGGTGGAAGTCGAAATCCAGTACGTCGAAACCCTCAAGTTCGAAGCCGGCAAATACGAGTTCGTCTTCCCCATGGTCGTCGGCCCCCGCTACTCGCCCAAACACAACCCCGGCGCCTTCCAGAATCCCAAGTACGCCGCCCAGGGAACCCGCGCCGGCCACGACATCTCTCTCTCCCTCAAGCTCGACGCCGGTCTCCCCATCGATTCCGTTGACTCCACCACCCACGAAGTCCTCGTCGAAAACCGCACCGCCGCCGGAGCATTCATTAAGCTCCGCAACCAGAACGAAATCCCCAACAAAGACTTCATCCTCCGCTGGGACGTCACCGGACGCAAAGTCAACGATGCGCTGCTCACCCACCGCGGCCGCGACGGCCAAGGCTACTTCACCTTCGTCCTCGCCCCGCCCGATCAACCGGCGCGTGAAGACATCACGCCCAAAGAACTCGTCTTCGTCATCGACACCTCCGGCTCCATGCACGGCTTCCCGCTCGATAAGGCAAAGGAGGCCATGAACGCGGCTCTCGAAACCCTGAACCCGCGCGACACCTTCAATCTCATCAGCTTCTCCGGCGACACGCACATTCTCTTCCCCGCGCCCGTCTCGGCGTCGTATGAGAACATCGCCCTCGCCAAACAGTTTCTCGCCGGCCGCCGCTCCGGTGGCGGCACGGAGATGATGAAGGCCATCCGCGCCGCGCTCGCTCCATCCGGCTCCCGCACCCACGTCCGTGTCGTCTGCTTCATCACCGATGGCTACGTCGGCAACGATGCGGAGATCGTCTCCGAAATCCGCAAGCACCCAGAAGCTCGCGTATTCACCTTCGGTGTCGGCAGCTCCGTCAATCGTCACCTGCTCGATCAAATGTCCCTCCAGGGCCGGGGCGAAGTCGAATACGTCGGCCTCCAGGACGATGGCTCCGCCGCCGCCAGGCGTTTCCACGCCCGTGTCCAGGCACCATTGTTGACTGACATCCAACTCCACTTCCAGGGCCTCGCCGTCGACGAAATCTACCCCAAGCGCATCCCCGATCTCTTCAGCGCCAAGCCCGTCGTCATCAGCGGCCGTTACCGCGACGCTGGCCGGGGCTCCGTCAAAATTACGGGAAAAATGGGCGGCCAGCCGTTTGAGCGCACTGTCTCTATCGAACTCGCCGCCGCTGTTCAGCGCGAAGGCATCCGTTCCCTCTGGGCCCGCACCAAGGTTGGTGAACTGATGATCGAGGACCAAGCCGCCAACCGGGAAGCCATCACCGAACTAGGTCTGCGCTACGCGCTCATGACGCCCTTCACCTCCTTCGTCGCGGTCGAACATCAAACCATCAGCGAAGCCGGGAAACTCCGCACCGTCGAAGTCCCCGTCGAAGTTCCCGAAGGTGTCGATGGCCGCATGGCCGGCGCCGAAATGAAGAACTATGCGGTCACCGCGTCCGCGCCCGCCGGAGCCTTTGGCGGCGCTGCCTATCGCTCAAAAGTCGCCACCGATCAGGTCGCTTTGGCCCCTCCCCCTTCACGTCTGCCGGAAAAGGAGGAGCGTGACGTCCTGTCCGGCAGGCCCTCTGCCCAGCCGAAACTCACCCCGGAACTGATGGCCAAAACCAACTCCGCGGAAAAGGTTGGCGTCCGTCTCTTTCTCCTCGATGTCTCCCCGGCCACGCTCAATAAGCTGCGCGCCGCCGGCCTGCACATCATTGCTCAACCCGGCGGCGCCAAGCTCATTGTCGGCGAGATCATCGGCACAAAACTGATGGCTCTCGCCGCGCTTCAGGAGGTGCGGTTAATCGCCCCTCGCTAATCTTCCAGTGTGATCTTCGGGCCGGCCTTCTTCTGGAGGCCGGCCATGGTTTCGGCCACCTTTCGTGCCAGTTCATGGAACGCCACGCCCGCGCTCAGCGGGTCCAGTGCCACTGGCCGCCCCGTGTCCCCGCCAATCCGCACCTGCGAATCCAGCGGCAGTTCCACCAGAAACGGAATCTGCATCGCTTCCGCCATCCGCCGTCCCCCGCCCATGCCAAACACGTCTATCTTCTCGCCGCCCGGCGCGACGAGATAGCTCATGTTCTCCACCAGTCCGAGGATCGGCGTCTTCACCGTCCCGAACATATTTACTGCTTTGCGTGCGTCTTCCATCGCAACTTCGCTTGGCGTTGTCACCACCACAGCTCCCGAAATCGGCACGGTCTGCACGAGCGAAAGCTGTACGTCGCCCGTGCCCGGCGGCAGGTCGATCAGCAGGAAATCGAGTTGTCCCCAATCCACGCCGCGCAAGAACTGCTGCATCACCGAATGCAGCATCGGCCCGCGCCAGATAAGAGGCTTGTCGCCGGGGCTCATAAAGCCCATCGACATCAGCTTCACTCCATGCGCCTGCAGCGGTTGGATCTTCTCGCCGATCGCATGAGGGGACGAGCGTGTCCCCATCATCAGCGGCACATTCGGGCCATAGACGTCGGCGTCCATCAGCCCCACACTGTGGCCTTGCGCCGCCAGCGCGATCGCCAGGTTGACGGAAACGGTGGTCTTCCCCACGCCGCCTTTCCCGGACCCGACCGCAATCAAATTCTTCACGCCCTCAACGGGCTGCAATGTTACGCCTGCAGGATTCATCACCTCCTATTGTGCCGCGAGTTGGACCCGCCGTTGTTCGGCCTGGCTTTCCCGTCGCCCACCTCATCCATGACTTCACCCACGCCAAACCAGACATGCAACACCAAAACATCTCCAACCCGAAAGCGGGTCACTTCCATCTGAACCCTGCCACAAGCGCCTCGCCGGAAAACCCCAAATGCAACCCAACTCCCGCCGGGACTTGCTTCAGCATGCCCCAAGACGCGCAACATCCCCAACCCGAAAGCGGGTCACTTCCATCTGAACCCTGCCACTAGCGCTTCGCCGGAAAACCCCACATGCAACACCAACCTCCCGCCGGGACTTGCTTCAGCATGTCCCAAGACGCGCAACATCCCCAACCCGAAAGCGGGTCACTTCCATCTGAATCCTGCCACAAGCGCCTCGCCGGAAAACCCCAAATGCAACCCAACTCCCGCCGGGACTTGCTTCAGCATGTCCCAAAACGCGCAACATCCCCAACCCGAAAGCGGGTCACTTCCATCTGAACCCTGCCACAAGCGCCTCCTCGGAAAACCCCACATGCAACACCAACTCCCGCCGGGACTTGCTTCAGCATGTCCCAAAACGCGCAACATCCCCAACCCCACAACGGTGCGGCTTGAGCGGGTTCCAAATCGCAGGAAATCGCCGATCCGCAATAAACGCATTGCACCCCGTCGCGCGTTTTATTGTGCCGCTATCGCAATCCACCGCTGCTCGGCCTGCTTTTCCATCCGCCCGCGATCAGCCTCCAGCACGAACCCGTCTGCCACAAGAGCCCCGATCGCCGTCCGCACTTTCCCCATGTAATCGTCTTTGGAAACGTACCGTTCGGTAATCGACGGCCGCGGGTCCTTCTTCGCCAACCGCGCCTCCCGCGTCGCCGCGAACGCATGAAACCCGCCAATCAGGTTCGCCTGCTCGCCCGCCGCTCCCATCGCCGCATCCCGCAAGTTCCATCCCGTATAGGTCCCCAGCGGCACCGTCAGGTCCGGCATCCGAATCCCAGCCGTCTCGTTCCCGTCGCTATTCACCTGTGGCAACAAAGTCACGAACGGTTTGCCCGCCTTCGGCGGCTCAATCGTCGTGATCCCCTTCGTCCAGAACTCCGGCCCGTAATCCACGCGCCATGCCTGGTGCGGCGCCTTCGGCATTCGCACACCCGGAATCGCCGGAAAATGCACCGCTGTCATCGGTACCAACTCGCCTCTATCAATCCGAGGCATCCTCGACGCCGGCGGCGCCTTGTCTTCTTTCACCCACGCCGTCATGTGCGTCAACAGCGCCCGCAGCACCGGCCGCGCATCCGCCGGATTCGTCAAATACGCCGTCTCCGTCTTCCGTGGCGGAAACACGCCCGGTCCATGCTGCGTTCCGGCCAGGAAGTACACCCGCGAATCGCCATTCACGCCGTCGTCCTTCTTTCCATCCAAGCTCGTGTGAATCAACGCCGCCCCCCGCCCCCAATACTCGTGCGATCCGTTCGTGTAAAAAATCCGGGGCGTCACATTCAGGTCCCCGCTCCGCGCCAGCAGCCCGTCCGCCTCCCGCGTCTCCGGGTCCAGCATCCGCAGGTCCGCGAATGGAAAAACGTCGGTTGGATAATACGTCCCCGCCATCCGTCCCGACGTCCGCGACGGCTGCGCGAATCGCTGATTGAAGCTCCCGCGCCCCGCCCCGGCCACATGCGCCCACACACCGTCGAAAACCTTCTTCCCTTTCTCGTCCGCGTTGAACCCGTAGTAAAGAAACGTGCGCAAAAAGCGCCCCGATTGCGAGGTCCCGAATCCGATCGCCCGTTTCAGATACTGGTGTTGGTCACCCAACAGAATCAGCCCATCGTTCGTGTATTTCAAGAAACTAACCACGTCCCGTGTCGCCGCCATTCCCAGCCCCGCCACCGCCGGGTCCTGCGCCGTATAGATCGCTTCATAGAGCTTCCCCGGCGCGAACCCCGCCGCCATCTCCACCTGCGTGTTATCCACGAACTTCCATTGCGCCCGCGGAATCACCCGCCGCGGTCCGTCGGCCACATCGCGCACCAGCAGTTGCGTCCCCGGCGCGTCCGGGTCGGCCACCGCGTACGGCCTCATGCCCCGGTCGCTCAAAGAGAACCGTGTCGCCTTTCCCGCTGGCACAAACTCACTCCGCACCAGCCCCCGCAGTCCCCCAATCACCGGAACCGAAATCTGCACGTTCCCCTGATCCGCGGGGATGTCGAACTGCCAACCCACCCACACCAGCGTGTATCCCTGTTCCAACAAAAACGCATCGCCGAACTCGGCTTCCGTCCGCGGATCTTTACTCCCCGCCGCGTAATTGAACGTGCTCAAAAGCCCCTTCCCGCCGCGATTGGAAACTTCATACAGCAGCACTCCATTGCCCATGCTTGGCATCCGGGGCTTCAGCACATGCAGGTCCGCCGTGAACTCCACCAGCCCCTCTGCATTCTTCGGCGCCAGCGCAATGTCGCGTATCTGCTGGTTCGCCGCCAGTGCCGGGTCAATCCGGAAATGCGCCTTTGCCAGTATGCGCTCATACGCTCCCGCCTTCCCGAACGCTCGCCCGTTCAAAACGTCGGTCCGTTCCTCAACGTAGATCTTGTGAATTGCGGCGCTGGCGCACATCGATACGGCCACCGCCGCGCAGCAAGCGCGGATCACCATGCAAATATTGGATCACAACGGCAACGACGCCCGAGCCCGCAAATCCAGCCCCGCCACATCCCCCGCCCGCAGTTTCCTAAACGCCGCCGCGCCAATCATCGCCGCGTTATCGGTCGATAGCCCTGGGGTAGGGAAGTAGATCGGCACCCCTATCCGCGATGCCGCCGCTGCCCGCCGCAGCCCAGCGTTGCACGCCACCCCGCCCGTGATAATCACGCTTTCCACCGCGTGCGCTTCCACCAGTTTGCCTATCCGCGACAGCAATTCGTCAATCACCGCTGCCTGAAAACTCGCTATCAAATCCAGCGTCGCCGCCGGCGTCACCGCCAGCCATTCTTCCACCGTCGCCGTCCCCCCCACGCGCCGCCGCGCCGCAATCTCTTCCTCCACCGCGTTCGCCTCCGTCCACCGCAGCACCGCCGTCTTCATTCCCGAAAATGAAAAGTCCAGCGCGTTCCCGCTCGTCATATGCGGCCGCGTGAACCGGACGCCCCTAGCGTTCCCATATGGCGCCAGCTTATCCAGAATCGGCCCGCCCGGATATGGATACCCAAGCAGCTTCGCTACCTTGTCATAGGCCTCCCCCGCCGCGTCGTCCCTCGTCTTGCTGATCGCTTCATACGCGAAGTTCTCGCGTACATGATACAGGTGCGTGTGCCCCCCGCTCACGATCAGTGCCAGCGCCGGCAGTGCCGTCTGCGGATGTTCCAGCACCACCGCGTGTATATGGCCTTCCAAATGGTTTACCGCCAGCAACGGCAACCCGTGCGCCATGCTGATCGCCTTCGCGTACGTCACTCCCACCAGCAACGAACCCAGCAATCCCGGCCCATACGTGCAGGCCACCGCGTCCAACTCTTTCCAACCCACCCCAGCCCTCGCCAGCGCCTCATCCACCACCGGCGTGATCGCCCGCATATGTTCCCGGCTCGCCAACTCCGGCACCACGCCCCCGTACTTCTGGTGCGTCTCAATCTGCGAGGCCACCACGGAAGAAAGCACCGTCCGGCCGTCTTCCACCACCGCGGCCGCGGTCTCGTCACAAGAGGATTCAATAGCTAGGATGCGCAAGTTGATAGTCTGAAAGATTGGATCTCTCAGCCTTTAATTATGAACTGCCCGAGGAGTTGATTGCCCAGAATCCTCCCGCCGAAAGAGACGGCGCCCGCATGTTGGTGCTTGATCGTGCCTCCCAGTCCTGGCAGGACCGTCAATTTCGAGACCTGCCCGCCTACCTCCAACAGGACGATCTCCTCGTCTTCAACAACTCTCGCGTCTTTAAGTCCCGCCTTATCGGCCATCGCGCCGGCCACACCGGCCGCGTCGAGATCTTTCTCGCCGAACAACTCGGCGACACCTGGCGCGCCCTCGTCCGCCCCGGCCGCAAACTCCCCGACGGCACCATCGTCGAATTCGCCCCCGGTTTCCACGCCATCGTCGAGGAGCGCCTTGAACACGGCGAACGCCGCGTCCGCCTCTACGCCGCCGATCAATGGCAAGCCATCGAAACCCACGGTCACGTCCCGCTCCCCCCTTACATCCGCCGCCCCGACGAAGCCGCCGACACCGAACGCTACCAGACCGTCTTCGCCCGCGAGCGCGGCAGCGTCGCCGCCCCCACCGCCGGCCTACACTTCACGCCCCAAATCCTCCAACAGTGCCAGGCCGCCGGCGCCTCCCGCGCCGAGGTCACCCTCCACGTCGGCCTCGGTACGTTTCAACCCCTCCACTCCCAAACCGTTGAGGAGAACCAGCTCCACTCCGAACGTTTCCACGTCAACCCCATGGCCGCCCAGCAACTCGACGAAGCCCACCGCGTCATCGCCGTCGGCACCACCGCCGTCCGCACTATCGAATCGTTCTATCGCTATGGCAACGCCGGCCAAACCAGCCTCTTCATTTATCCCGGCGTCGAATTCCGCCGCGTCAACGCCATGCTCACCAACTTCCATCTCCCCCAGTCCAGTCTCCTCGTGCTCATCTCCGCCTTCGCCGGGCACGATTTCGCCATGGCCGCCTACCGTCACGCCGTCTCCCACCGTTACCGTTTTTTCAGTTACGGCGATTGCATGTTAATCCTGTGATATGCCGCTCTCCCGCCGCGCCCTTCTCCTCAGCCTTGCCACTCCCAATTCGCTCCGCGCCGGCGCCGCCACCGCCAACATCTCTCCTGCCCTCGGCGCCTCCCTCGCCGGCGGCATGACCGATCGCAAATGCACCGACGTTCACGACGAACTCCTCGTCCGCTGTGCTGCGCTCGAAAGCGGCTCCACCCGCCTCCTTCTCGCCACCATCGATTCCTGCATGGTCCCCCGCACCGTGCTCGATAAAGTCCGCGCCCGCATCAGCCGCGAAAACTCCATCGCCCCCGAGTTCATTCTCATGAGCTCCACCCACACCCACAGCGCGCCCCCCGCCATGCATCTCTTCCAAAGCATGCCGGACCCCACCTACATCGCGATGCTGGAGACCCGCCTCGCCGACGCTGCCCGCATGGCCTTCACCCGCCTCCGTCCCGCTCGCTTCGGCCACGCCGTTGGCCGCGAACCATCTCTCATCTGCAACCGCCGCTTCTATCTGAGGGAAGGCGCCATCCCCGCCGACCCCTTCGGACGCCGTGCCGACAAGGTGCAGATGAACCCTAATCTTGACAGTCCCGACCTCCTCCAACCCGCCGGTCCCACCGATCCTGACCACCCCATCATCGCCGCCATCGGTGCCGACGGCCGCCCCATCTGGATCTACGCAAGTTACGCCCTCCACTACGCCGGCTACAACCCCGGCTCCCACGCCAGCGCCGACTATTTCGGCGCCTGGTCCCGCCGCATCGAAGCCGCCACGAACAGTGATTGCGTCGCGCTGCTTTCCAACGGCTGCAGCGGCAACATCAACGCCATGGTCTACGCGCGCCAGTATCCCACCCGCAACGACTATGCGTTCATCGATCGTGTCGCCTCCGTTCTCGCCGTCGAAACTCTCCGGACGCTGAAGACCATCGAGTACACCGACGCCGTCCCCTTAAACGCAAAGATGGCCGACGTAGAAATCGGCATCCGCCGTCCCAGCCCGGAAGAAGTCGCCGCCGCGATGAAGCGCGTTGGCCCTATCCCAGGCAATGATTACAAGGACCGCGCCGACATCTACGCTCGCGAGACGATCTACATGGCCAAGTACCCTCCCACGACGAAGGTGCCCGTCCAGGCTCTAAAACTCGGCGACCTGAGCATTGCGACATTCCCTGGCGAGACATTCGTCGAACTCGGCCAAGCCATAAAGAAGGCCAGCCCCGGCAAGACGACGGTAACCGTATCGATCGCCAACGACGCCTGCGGTTACATCCCAACGCAAGAGGCCTTCGACCTCGGCGGTTACGAAACCTGGCGCGCCAAGAGCGCCAACGTCGCCCGCGACACCGCCCCCAAACTCCTCGCCGCCCTCAATACCCTCCTCTAAGCCAGTAAATCGGAGCCAGTAAATCGGAGCCACAGTAAATCGGAGCCACCCCCCGTCTGTCCCCCTAATTTCGTAAATCAACCGTTAACCCCCGCCACGTCAACGCCCCACAGCCGAAGTTTTACAAAAGAAAATGGGGGGGACCCCGCGCACCCCCATAGGCGCTAACTTAAGGATGAGTCGCTCGCCCGGATTCATCCTATGATGGATAGATGAGCGATGAATCGGTGTTGGAGTACGAATGGCCATATCTTAGGACAATGTTCCCGCCAGCGGAGGAATTGGAGTCCTCCG
>JAEUQC010000101.1 GCA_016789905.1 Bryobacterales bacterium
CAACTGGTGATGGGCGACACCGCCTTCCGGCTCATTTTTTAGGGCGTTCAGGGTGTGGGCGATGGCGGTCTTCAGCGCCTTCAGGTCCGCCATGGTAGTGAGCCACACGGCGAGATCGGCATCGGCGCATTCGTGCAGCAACGGGATCCGCCTTTCGCGGTAGAAGCGGAACCGCGGTACTTCCATTTTGAGCGGGCGGGCGACGGCCCCGAAGAGCGCGACTTTCTGAACCTCTGGCAGATCGCTCATGGCGAAGGCGACTGCTTCGACTGCAAGGTGAAAACGCCGTTGTTGGCGGAGCATCAAGGAGTTCTGCTCAGACAACTTCATCGTCGCCAGTTTATCAGGGTGTTTTTCGAACTAAAAGGGCAGGTCGTCTTCGGCGACTCCGTCGGCCTGGGACTGGGCGGTGATGGCGCGGTTGAAGTAGATGTTGGAATCCTCGCCTTTGGTTACCTTTACAATCTCAAGCTCGACACCTTCCATCTCATGGGCGCGGACCTTCAAATCTTCGAACTTTTCGAGGTGGAGGCCGCAAATTTCGAGTTCCTTCTTTACGAAGCGGATCGTGTTTTCGGTGATAGCGGAATGCTTGCGAAGGATACGATCGCGGAACGTGGAACCGGTGATTCGCAAAACGTAGCGGACCATGGGGTTGCCGCTGCGCTGGGATTTGGTGAGAATCGCTTCGGCAACGATGACTTCATAGCGTCCATCGGGGATGGAATGGGTCAGCGGGGCGGCGTCCGAGACCGTTTCGGTTTTGTAGAGTTTGTTGAACCGGGAGAGATCGATTTCGTCTTCAAAGGTGAAAGATGTGTTCATGACGGGTGCTCCTGCCCATAGGAAATGCATGGGAATAGCCAAAGGCCAAGTTGTTGAAAACACGAAACGGCGGCGTTCGCGTGTTTCGGTTTGGTGCACCGGGATGAAACGCGGCGATTCTTAATGGGCGCCGCTGACCTGGACGAAGCCGGGGAGGAGTTGTTTGGAGACGCGGCCGGCGGCGAGGTCGTCGCGGGTGGCGAGGGTGGCGGGGAGGTCTTGTCGCGCGGATGGCGCCACGCCCCCAAGCTTAGAGGTGATGGCTTTGACGGAATCGTAGCCCATGCGGTAGGGATCCTGGAGAACGAGCGAGTCGATCCAGCCGTCTTTGAGATCGGTGACGAGAGCGTCGGAAGCGTCGAAGGCGACGAGCTTGACGGCTCTATTGGCGCGGGATTTCAGGGCTTGGACGGCGCCGGAGGAACTGGACTCGTTGTCAGCAAAGAGGGCGGCCAGATCGGGGTGGGCGGTCATGAGGTTTTCGGTGACGGCCATGGCTTTGGCGCGGTCGGCCATGCCGAATTGGACACCGAGGAGCTGAATATTGGGAAATTTGGCTTTGATTTCTTCGACGAAGCCGTCTTCGCGTTCCATGGTGGAGGCACTGCCGGGCATGAAGCCGATGACGCCGACTTTGCCTTTGCCGCCGAGGAGTTCGCCGATGCGGCGGGCGGCGAGGCGGCCGCCCTCTTTGTTGTCGGTGGCGATATAGGAGAGGCGGTTGGGTGTGTCGACATCGGAATCGTAGATGACGGTGGGGATGCCGGCGGTGTTGGCGCGGTCGACGATGTTGACGAGCGCTTTTTTGTCGACGGGGGCGAGGGCGATGCCGGCGAGTTTGCGGTTGACCATGGACTCGACGATATCCTGCTGGCGTTTGGCGTCGATTTCGAGGGCGGGCGCGTTCCATTCGACGGTGTAGCCGGACTCGGCGGCGGCCTTTTCGGCGCCGGCTTTGACGGTGAGCCAGAAGACATGATTGGCGCCTTTGGGGACGACGCCGATGGTTTTGTTGCCGGCTTGCTGACAACTGGTGAGGAGGGCGGCGGCGAGGAGCAGGAGCGGAGCGGGGCGCATGGTAGGTTTATTTTATATGGCGTTTGTGAAGGCTGGATCGATGGCCAAGTTGACACCGGGAACGATGTTGGAATTCCGGAACGGGGAGCAGCAGGTGGCGTTGTGCAATGTGGGCGGGGAGATCCATGCGTTGGACAACCACTGTCCGCATCGCGGGGGGCCGTTGGCGCAGGGGGCGCTGCACGGAAATATGGTGGTGTGTCCGTGGCATGCGTGGGAGTTTGACTGCACGAATGGGGTGTGCGATTTCAATGCGGAGATTGTGGTGAAGCGGTACGCGGTGCGGGTGGAAGGCGACGACGTGCTCGTCGATATTTAAGTGCCGGAACTGCCGGAGGTTGAGACGATTGTGCGGGCGCTGGCGCCGGTATTGACGGGGCGGCGGGTGTTGGAGGCGCGGTTCCTGGCGGCGCGGGTGATGCGGGGGGCGCCGGAACCTGTGTTGGCTGGGCACACCGTTTTGGAAGTGACGCGGCATGGGAAACATATCCTGGTGCGGTTCGACCATGGGACGCTGGCGATCCATTTGGGGATGACGGGCAAGCTGCTGATTGATGGGGCTTGCACTCCGTATCTACGGGCCGAATTTGTGCTGGACGGGTGCCGGCTGTTATTCGATGATATCCGGCAGTTTGGCCGGATGGCGTGGGGGGCGGAGTTGCCAGCGAATGTGGCGCGGCTGGGGCCGGACCCGTTGGAGATTTCGGCGGAAGCGTTTGTGGCGCGGCTGCGAGAGCGGCGGGGGCGGGTAAAGGCGGTGTTGTTGAATCAGGCGTTTTTGCGGGGTTTGGGGAATATTTATGTGGATGAGGCGTTGCATCGGGCGGGGGTGCATCCGTTGGCGGCGGCGTTGTCACGGGCGCGGGCGGTGCGGTTGCATTGGGAGATCGTGGCTGTTTTGCGGGAGGCGATTGCGGGCGGGGGTTCGTCGATTTCCGATTATGTGGATACTGAGGGACGGAAGGGGTCGTTTCAGGAGCGGCACCGGGTGTATGGGCGGGAGGGGGAGGCGTGTTTGGGGTGCGGGGGGGCGGTGGTGCGGATTGTGGTGGCGCAACGGGGGACGCATTTTTGTCCGAATTGCCAGCGAAAGTAGGGCCGTTGTATACTGAGAGTTTGCCGAGCCACCCTAGCTCAGTTGGTAGAGCGGCTGATTCGTAATCAGCAGGTCGCCAGTTCGATCCTGGCGGGTGGCTCCAATAATTTCAGTAGTTTGCGGCTCGCCTATCGCGGGCCGTTTCGTTTTTGTCACCATTTTTGTCACCATTTGCGGAAAATTGTCACCATTCCGGGCCTCAGGACGCCTTCCGGCTCGGCATCGCGACGACGTTCCCGCCTTCCTTCAGGGACTCCGGCTCCCCCTCCTCCGACTTCTTCGGCTTGAGGAGGCGGCTCATGGTGTCCGCCAGCTTTCGGCCCGATCCTGGAAGAACGTGAGCGTAGGTGTCGAGGGTGAGCTTCGCGGTCGAATGCCCGAGGCGTGCCTGAACGTCCTTGATCTGGTGACCCTCTGCCAGTAGCAGCGTCGCGGTCGTGTGGCGGAGATCGTAGAGGCGGTAGCGGGGAAGGCCCTTCGCTTCGCAGAGTGTCTGAAAGTAGCCGAGAAGATTGTCTTCATCGACAAGCGTTCCCTTCCCCGTCGTGAAGACAAGCCCTGAGTTCTTCCACTCCGGCCCGGCGAGGAGCTTCAGTTCTTCCTGATGATGCTGATGTTGCCGAAGCGCTTCAGCGGTCTCCGGCGCGAAGTCGATAGGGCGCTTACTGAGTTCGGTCTTCGGAGTCCGGAACTGATGACGCGGTCCCGGCTCCCCCTTCCGTCTCCGCGTCTTCGCGACAACTTGACGGACGTTCAGAACCATCCCGTCGAGGTCGATGTCGATCCATCGAAGCCCGGTCAACTCTCCCGGCCTCATGCCTGTATCAAGGGCGAGACGATAGAGCGGCTCGAAGCGGTCTCCCTGAATGGCGTTGAGCAAGGCCCCGACCTCTTCACTCGTGAGGAACTTTGCCTTCGCGTCGAGTTGCCGTGTCTTTCGCTTCCGCTTCGCGACGCGGACCTTTGCCGATGCCGGGTTCCGGTCGATGAAGTTGCGCTCGACGGCATACTGAAGCCCGCGCTTGAAGACCGCTTCAGCGTATTCGATGGTGCGGTCTCCGAGTCCCCGGTCGCGGAGCTTCTTCCTCCAATCGTCAATATGACCCGTCCCCAAGTCGCCAAGCGGGACCGCGCCGACATAAGGGAGGACATTCTTCTCCGCGTGGTAACGGTAGTCGCCCCACGTTCGCGCGGTGACTCCGCCTTCCGTCTTGTAGTGGTCAAGCCACCACGCGAAGAACTTCTCGACAGTCATCGCCGACCCGGCGAGGTCGATCCCCTTCTTCCGTCGGTCGATCTCTTCCTGAGCCTTCTCCTGAACTTCGGCCCGCGTCTTACCCATGACCCGAGGGCGCTTCTTTTGCGTGATCTCCTCCGGCGTCTGGTACTGGGTCGGGATGTTCGCGCAATAGTAGGCGATCTTCCCGCGTTTCGTCTTCATGATTTTCATGACGTTACCTCAGGCCTCAGTATGCCGGAGGCGTTGTCACCAAACAATCAGCATATATGCTTAGTACGTACCATGACTAGGCGGCGGAGGGGGTCCGCGTCTCCATCTCCTTGAGCGTTGCGAGGAGTGAACGCTTGCTGACGCGAATGGTCCCGCCGAGACGAACGACCGGGATGTCACCACTTCCGATCCGGCGGTAGACTGTCGCGCGGCCTAGGCCCGTGAGGACCGTCACGTCTCGAATCGTCAGATAACAATCTTCGGCGTCGATGAGGACGCGGAGACGCTCCTCAGACTTTACGACCTTCTTGGACAAACTGACCTCCCGCCGAAGTCTAGTTTGTTCCCTTCGGCTATCGAAAGAGTATCATTGGTCCTTTTCCGTGTCAATCCTAAGTTGTTGATAACATGAGACTTCCTCATGAGGAAACATGCAACACCCATCCCTGAAGACGAGGAGGAAAACGCTACTTCCCGGCGGCAAGAATACGGCGTACCTCGACCTCGACGCGGGCGTCTTGAATGCGGACCCCATCCCTGATAGGTCGGCACGAACCAAAGGAGGAAGATCACCACGGCGACGGCGGCGATCCCAGCCCATAGGCGGACCTTCAACGGGTCGAGGTATAGCTTCTCAGGCGGCGGCTCTTCCTCCGGCGAGAAACCCTCCGGGTTGGCAAATGCTATCACGATCAAGAGAGCGACCATGTTTGACCTCGAAACCTGAAAAGGCCCCTTCCCCTTTTTGCGATTGAGTTCGAGGCATCAATGCGGTCGAAGGGGAAGGGGTGTTTATGAACCCGCGCGGGGAGGAGACCCGAGCGGGATCGCCCCGAACCCTCGTAAGGGGCGAACTGGTAACGACGTGTCGGCGCGGGACTAAGCCCCCCGCGCCTCCGGCGTCGGCCCTCAAACTTCCGGCGAATACTCCGGCCAACCTGAGGGGAACTTGGTTAAGTCGAGATCTTCAGCTTCTTGATGGCTTCGGCGATAACAACCTGTCCGCCGACGCGCTTGCGGGCGCTGAACTCGACGGACCCGGTCGCCTTCGAGGTGATGTTATCGACCATGACCTCGACCCCGGTCCGGTCGAGGATCGTGTAGCCCCGGCGGAAGTCGCCGAAGGCCACGGGGTAGGCGTTGGCCGCGATGTCCGGCATGTCGGGCGCGATCACATACGGGCGGTCGAGGATCGTCGCCGGGCGGGGCGTAGCGGCCTGAAGGCCCGCTTGCCAAAGGTATTGGCCCGCCCCGTCCTTCAACGTGCGAATGGCCCGGAGGGTCGCGCGGTTCAAGCACCAATAGGCCTGTTCGGCGTACGCGCTCTTCGGCTCGAAGTACAAGCTGATGAGACCGTCGGCGGTGATCGCCGAAGCCGACCCGGACACGACGGAGGCGACCGACGCGTTCGTCATGAAGCCTTCAGGTTGGCCGACTCCGGTCCCGCTGACGAAGGAGAGACCTTCAGCGACTCCGAATTGTTCCGCGAACTCGGCCCGGAGGAAGGCTTCCAGGTCGAAGGCGCTGTCCTCGACTTCGGCCTTCGAGACCTTGACGAGAGCATAGGCCTCATGGCTCCGAAGTTCGGCCATGCCGAAGGCGGGGTTCGTCGTTTCGCTCCGCGTTCCGAGTTCCTCGACCCATTGGGCGGCGGCGGTGGTCGTCCGCTTGGGGATCTGAACCCCGGCGCGGGAGGTCGTCCGGACGGAGGCGATAGAGCGGATCGGCGAGAACTCGACGATATTCTTCAGGATGTCCTGAACGTACTCCAGCGGCGCGAGGAATCCCCCGGCGGTGTCGCTTCCGGTGTGGAGGAGC
Source organism: Bryobacterales bacterium (assembly GCA_016789905.1). GTDB lineage: Bacteria > Acidobacteriota > Terriglobia > Bryobacterales > Bryobacteraceae. Next base: position 6,267 of record JAEUQC010000101.1, read on the forward strand.
TTGTACTGTTCCGGCGTCACATCGGCCTTCCCGCGAAGGACGGCGGCGAACGCTTTCGCGTGGGCGGAATGGTTCCGGCCATAGGACGGGATGTCGGAGCCGTCGCCGAAGGAACCACGGCGGGAGGCCTTCACTTCGATCTCGTCGAGGTGGTTCTGAATGCGCTCGATGCGCTCCTTCAGTTCAGCATTCTCACGGCCCAGAGCCTTGAATTCGGCCTGAGCGCTGTCGTTCGCGGTCTTGAAGGCGGCGAACGCCGTTTGCATTTGATGCACTTCTTGAGCGGTCATAGGACACGGTTCTCCTGTAGTAGGGGTTTGAGTTCCTCAGGAGGCGGCTTCTTATAGAAGGCGGAGGAGGCCTTCGTCGCGGCTCTTCGTGTCGGCTCCCAGCGGGCGGGAGTGAAAATAGCGAGAGTGCAAGCGCCTGTACTGCGAAGGCCCCGGCGCGGTTGCGACAACGGCCTTCAATGGATATTATCGACGCCAGACTTCGCGAACTAAAAAGCGATTCGCCGTGTCGCGAAGCGATTCACTCGGATGATGGCGGCGTCGAGGAATAGATCCGGCCTTCGACGAAGGTGGGAGTCGTTTGCTTCATTATCCTGAAGGGGACCTTCAGCGCTCGAAGCCGCTCGATTACAAGGGCGTCGGGATGCGGAGCGATCCCGGCGGCGGTCGCGCTCATTGCGTCCCGGACGGCGATTTCAAATAATTCGCGGATTTCCTTCTTCCCGCCCGTCCATCGCAGATTCCGGAGAACGTACCGATGACCCTCAAAATTGATCTCAAACATTAGAGGCCTTCTTCTCATGGGAGTTACGGGCGAGGATTCGAGACACTACCATCGCGGCCCATTCGGCCCCGGTCTTCGTCGGGACATCGTCGCGGTTCAAGCGGTCGGCGATCTCCCGGAACGAGAGTTTTTGAGATCGCATTCGCTTAATGCGTTCAATCGTTCGTTGCTCCGCCGGAATTTGTTGGAGCTTTCCGTCCGGCCCGTTCTCGAAGCCGAAAGGAGGAATTCGGGTATAGACTTCGCCCTTCGCCTTCCGGAATGCGAGAGCGGCCTTCGTTCTCTCCGACGTGATGTCCCGCTCGAACTGAGCTTGTCCCGCCCGTTGCGTCAAGAACAGTCGGGAGACGGCCCGAGAGCTTCCTTCCGTGAGATGAGGCTCATCGGTGAAGTGGAGTACAACTCCCAATTGCTCCCATGCCGCGACCCACTGGAGGCAATCGAGAACATTTCGGAAGGCCCGGTCAAGGCGGGTGACGATAATGTGAGAGATCTCCTCCCGGTCAATCATCTGGAGAATCTCCCCGCCGCCGCTCCGGCGGTCGAACATGACGGACCCCGCGCTCTCCCCCTCTTGCCTGTAGACGCGGACGAGTTCGAGACCCCGCTCCCGGCTCCACGTCCTAATGCGATCCTCTTGTTGTTCAAGCGATTGCCCTAGGACTTGCTCGCCGGAGGAAACGCGAACGACGGCGACCGCGTTCCGGTTCTCAACGCGGCGGGACTTGCGGCGGGGCTTACGAACGGTTGCCATGCTCTAAAAGTGTAACCGATAGGGCTATCAGTTATGACGTACTATAGCCAAAGTCCCGATTCCATATGGACTCAAGTGGCTTTTCAGAGCGAACCCTTAGACGCGTTGGTTCTACTATGCTTTGATCGTAGCGAGGAAGATAATTGTCCAGCCCGTTTTAAACGGCACTGAATGTGTCAAGGTCTGTCCGAAACGATCGAACGTTCTCGTACAGGCTCTGGTTCCCGTCTGGCATTCGTGTTGTCGGGCTACTGATCATGAGGCGCTCTAGCCGGGATTTTATCGACATCCGCGCATAGAAAAATCTCCACCGCTGATAGTTGATCTGGGCGGCGAACCACCCAAGCTCCCTTATCGACATATTGAACTTTGGCACGAGCACCCGAACCGCACTTCCCCCGTTACCACGGGCAAGGAACGACCACGGTTGCACGGAAGCCTGGCCAAACGCAGTTACTGTAATGCCCCCGAACTGAAACATCTCGGCGTCATCGCCTGAGACCAGATTGATAATGCTATTCGTGGTATCACCGCTGGAGATATACGGTATTGTCCCGTCGCTGTAATTCTTTTCCCCCGTTGATTTTCCGTTTAGAACTTCAAAGAAGTAGTCTACGCGCTCAGTTCTCGCCACTGGCATAGCAGGTGATTCTTGCCATCCGGAAGCAAAGTCTTCAAGCACCTCATCGGCCAAATCTGGGAACTGCGCGACAGCCTGATAAATCGAACGGATCACTAATCGCTGAAGGCGATGGCAGTCATCTTGTTCAAGGGGTGGCTGAGGAAGCCACTGTTGGGGACTCCATTCCGCGCCTTCCCGAAGGTTCGACCCTAGGACTGTGCAGGCGATAGGCGAATTGAAACTTTGTCCCGAACGCAGACGTTCAAAACAACTAAGCACGACTGGAAGTTGGTCGCCCGACTGCTCGACGCGACGATTCTTAAGCTTCGTGAAGCCATCGTTCCATACCCGTGCCATCAGAATTCTATCCTCTGGTTCCTGAGGATGATGTGCCTCGGCGACTATGATCGTAGTAGGCGCCGCAGTTGGATAGAAGAGATCTTCAGGAAGGCTGATCATCCCCAATAACTTGTGTTTTCGCAAGAACTGTTTACGCCAGTCTTTGTGATCCTCATCAGCAAAGATACCAGCATATACAACCGCTGCCATGATGCCTCCCGGCTCCAACGCATCCATGGCAGCATCGATGAAGTCCTTCTCCGGCTCTTCATCCTGCGAGAATGGGGGATTTAAGAAAGAACGGCTAAATCGACCTGCGGTGTTTTTGCGATTCGTCTTGTCGAAACAACTCGAATGTTCAATATGGCTCTTGCCGTCACCTCGAAAAAACATGTTGAGAACCGACAGAGCCCAGACCGTTGGATTCGTGTCGAAGCCATGGAGCGACTCCTTGATTTTGTTAATCGCCGTGGGGCCTTTTGCCAAACTCTTCATTTTGTCGAAGGCGGCGACGAGGAACCCCCCAGTGCCACAGGCAATATCGATAACGCGGTCATTCGGAGCGACCCCGGCCAATCCCACACAAAATCTAGTGATGTGCCTCGGTGTGAAGACAATACCCAGCGCGTTGTTGTCATAGCCGTACCTAAGGAAGGCTTCATAAAACATTCCGAGGAAGTCGGTGTCAGTTTGAAGAACCGCGCGAACATTTAGTCTTCGGAGGATTGCAACCACCTTCCCGAGGAATGGAGCGAGACGATTAAAATCCGCGCCGGATAGGTGAAGCGCTTCTTTTAGGAACTTTCGACTTTCGGGGCGAACATCGGCCATCGTCT
>JAEUQC010000047.1 GCA_016789905.1 Bryobacterales bacterium
GCCGGAAGTGTAGACACACTTCGAGTGTGCCCATTGGATCGCGCGCGATTTTGTGACCGGTTTAGGCGACTTTTCGGGGCAGATCGCTGTAGTCGTACTCGTCATCGTCGCCGGTTTCGGCCGTTTCGGCGGGGAGGATGACGATGGGGCGGCCGGGGAAGTCGCGCTGGTAGCCTTTTATGACGTTTGGAGCGCATTCGGTGGTGTAAATGGGCTGCGGCAGATTTTGCAGCGTTTCCGGAACGTCGGCGCTAAGTGGCGTGTTTGCAACAGCGGGCTCGGAAACCGGCTGGGTTCGAATGGGCTTCTCCTGGGCCGGAGTGGTGATGAGGGCGTCGGGAAATGACTTGTTGATGAATTTGATGCGGCGTTCGGCGCGGGCGACGGCCTGTTGGAGGCGTGCGATCTCGCGGTTGAGCTTGGATAAAAGCCCGTTGCCAGAGAGGAGTTCGGCGGTTGAGTCGACCAGGATCTTGATGTCGCGGAGTTCTTCGGGAAGCTCCATAGGACGGGCGGCGCAGGCGGTGAGGGTGAGGTTCCAGGAAGAGGTAATGACCTTCTTCAGGCGCTCGATTTGCCAGGAGGCGGAGGCGATGTCGCCGACGGCGAGGCGGCCGGAGCGGTTGACGGGTTTGTAGATGGCGAGGAGTTCGGCGACGAAGGCTTCGTAGTCGTCGCGTTCCTCGGTACAGACACAGGCCTCGTGGGGCGGGACGAAGTGACTGATGATGTTGGCGAGTTCGCCGGAGTTGTTGGCATCGCGGCTGTTGCGGGCTTTTTCGTCGGGCGTCATATATAGCTCCTTGGATTTAGACAGAAAAAGGCCCTCCGTTTTCGGCGGAGGGCCTTCGTTTCGGGACAGTATTCCGTCCCCTGATTCCACTGTAGCAGGGGGAGTCAATGGTTTCCGGTTGTTTTGGAGTTGGCGGTGTTGAAAATAAAGGAAATATTGTTCGTAAAAAGTTGTGACTCGGGCTGGCGCCGGCGCTGGATTTTCGGAATGTGGCAGTTAAGTAGTGTGTTTTGTGTGGTTTGCTGGTTTCGGTTGGGCGGCGGCGGAGAGAACGCGCGAGAATGCGTCGAATATGTTTGCAGTTAGTAACTTAAAGCTATTGACAATTGTAACGGAGGGGGGGTTCTATGAGTAGTATTAGCGTAAGTTTGATGACCAACTTCGACCGATTCTAATAACGGACTCATTGAAGCGGGAGACGACAATTGCCTACGACCAGACCAATGCGAGTCAAAAATGGGATTTGATCACACACAAAGGGTACTTGGGCGCCACGCGGACGATCAAGATTTTTAAGAACAGCCTGGGAGCGGTATCAAAATCTGGCTATTCACCCTAAATCCGGCAGTTTGAAGCGGCGTCGATGGGCACAGTTCTGGGTGCGTCGAGCGAAAAGTCGCCGAAATCCTGAAAGATCCGCTTCACAATCGTCGGCCATTGAAGCCGCTCGGCTAACTGCTCCGCACTCGCTTTGAGCCCCTGGATCCAGCCACTGATTCCACTTAGTAAGTACGCTATTTTCTTCGCCTTCCCGTGCTGGCTCGATATCGACATTTGCGTCTGATTGGCGTGCCGCGTTCGCCGCGCAACCCCATGCTGGAACAGCGGCCGCGTCGTAATCGCCTCCCCGTGCTTGTTCCCCGTTCCCATCCGCGTAAAGATGCTCCACCAGTTGAATATCAACGCCACCATCCGCGCCATCAGCTGACTGCGCTTCAGATCCGCCGTCGAGAACCCCGTCCAGCCCCACTGGTTCTTCAACTCGTCGAACATGTTCTCCGCGTCGCCCCGGTCCCGGTAGGTCTGCGCGAGAGCCAGCAACGCCGGCTGGTCCCAATTGGTGACCAGCACCGCGTGCTCATACCAGTCGCCTCCTTTGTGTTCGATCACCAACCCAGGCAAAGTCGGCTGCGCCAACTCCGGCTTGGCTGCTGTTCCCTTTCGCAGCGGCCGCCTCAGCACGATCACTCGCCGCTTCCGGCTCCACCCCTGCAACTGCACCTCGGCCTCCACGCCCTCCCACCGCTGTCCGGCGTCCTGCCAGCCGGCCTTCTCTCCGCGTGCGCCTAATTTCTCAATCAGCTTGGCCACCCCTTTGGTCTGCTTCAATTTGAAGACATACTCCAATCCCCGCGCCTCGGCTCCGGCCATCATCTCTTCATTGCCATGCGCGATGTCCCCTCGCAACAACGTTGGCCAGTCCTTCTTATCTCTCGCATCCAGCCAGCCCCATAACGTCGGCTGCGCGTACGTGCTCGCCATTTGGTTGCCCGCCTGCACGTCCACGTTCAACACCAGCTTCGCCGCGCTCAAAAGCATCGCCTGATAAACATGCGATGGCCGGCCCGGCTTCGTGGGGTTATAGCCAACGCGCGCTTCTTCCTGCCGCCCATACAGGGTCTTCACCGTGGCATCCAAATCCAGAATCCACTCCTGGTCCAGCAAGGCGCTGTAGCTCTCGTTCGTGTGCCGATCCATCCACAGCGTCAGCGCCTCTTCGTCCTCCTTCTCAAAAGCGCGCCGAACGCTGTCTTCGCTCCGAAACTGCTCAATTCCCAGCAACCGCGGCAACACCTCGTCCCCGCGAATCACGGTGATGTGCGCGTAGCGCCGGTGGCCGCTGAGAACGCTGAACAGAATGGTCCCCAGAATCTCATTCTTCGTCGGCGCATTCCGTGACGTGTACTGGAGCGGACACTCTTCCACAAACCGTTCCCACACCCCGCTTACCTTCAGAAACTCGACGAAGTAAGCCAGCGGGCCGTACATGCTCACCCCAGCATCTTCTTCCCATCGCACCTGTATCGGCCCCTCAAACGTCTCCACACGGTGCACCGCAGGAAACCCTTCAAGTTCCCATTTTCCTTCACCCAGCGGGTGAGGCTTTTTGCTCTCTTCGCTGCTGTTCATCCTCCTTCGTTTCTAGCACTTCCAAGTCTCAAGCCTCAACTAAACTGCCGGATTTAGGTTGATCGTTCCGGCAAGGCAGTCAGAGTTCGCTATCTCGGAGTCTTGACTGTGGCCGAAATTAACAATAACACTGAACCGCGGATCGACAACCCCGCCAACTACCTCATGTTCAATCGTACTGAGATCACTACGCCCGGTGTCTTTGAGTTCATGATCAACCCTTGGCGCGAAGCGGGAGGTGGTTCTCTTCGCGTCGTATTCGAGACCGCCGACGAACAACCGCTTAGGCGCGTGTTTGGTACCGTATCATACGGCTCGCAAATCACGCCGGACCCCGTCATCAAGTCCGTGGTGAACACATTCTCGCAACAGCAGGCAATCTCCCCCGGCTCACTGGTAACCATCTACTCTCCTTACTTAAGCCTTGCCACGCTTACCGGTGAATGCGATTTACTCTCCCGTCTTCCCACAGACATGCGTCAATACGCGGTAAGGTTCAATGGGATTGCCGCGCCGCTTCTCGAAGTCACACATGATCGGATAAAGGCGATTGTCCCCTACGAAATCGCGGGCAGTACAGAAGCTGAGGTAATTCTATGGGTCCCTCAAAACCGGCCTTTTGTCGCGGGCGGTCACCGGTCCCCGGCAGTCATGGTCCCGGTCCAGGAGACGGCGCCAGCTATCCGCACAATCGATCATTCCGGACGTGGCTTGGTAGACGCCCGGCAAATCGCCAACGAGGTGTGGTCCCAACACGGACCGGAAAACCCGGTTCCCCGGGGCGGGGCGGTTGAGCTTTTTGTCACTGGTGCCGGACTCTGGGCAACACAGTTAAGGGGCGATATCGCCTTCGGTGACGCTCGCCCACAGCCGATTAACCCCTTCGCTGATTTCTTGGCATTCACCGGCCAACCTCTCTCCGTAACGATCGGTGGCGTCCCGGCCAAAGTCCTCTACGCCGGCGCCACCTTCCTTCGCCCCTGGGCTCTGCTCCAAGTCAATGTGGTCGTCCCCGATGGAGCTCCCTCCGGGCAGCAGCCCGTGATACTAAAAATCGGCAACAACGACAACGCCGCGCAGCGCGCCACACTCCTCATTCAATAACGTCCTCGCCCAAACCCCGCCGCCTGGAACTGGAACCCGTGAATCCCCGCCCGGTCGTAATACTGCGTCGTGTTGTGGCTCACCCCCAGCAAAATCTCATACTCATGCGCCACCCCCAGGTCCCGCAAATGCACATGCAGCTTCTCCGAATCCGGAAAGGAAACGTCCTGCGTCCCAATCAATAACCGGATCGCCAAATGCCCCAGCCGGTTGTAATTCTTCTGCGCCAACTCGAAAACATCATCCTCTTCCGAATACCACTGCGCCAGCTTCGATACCCATTTCTGCTGCTCCGAAGTCACACCCAAAAAGAAATACCCATCCAGCCGAATCCGCCCATACGTCCCCGCAATCGCCAGCACACTCCCAAACATCTCCGGATACTTAAGTGCCAGCTTCAACGATCCATTCCCGCCCATCGACATTCCCTCAATCGCCCGCCCCATCGGCGCCGCCGCCGTCCGGAACTTCGCGTCCACCAGCGGAATCAGCTCTTTGATAATCATCGACTCGGCCATCACACCTTGCGCCGCCCAGTCCCGATACTCGCTTCGCTTCCCGCCATTTGGAATCACCATAATCGTCGGCGGCATCAGCCCCGCCGTGATGGCTTTGTCCAACAGCGCCGCCTGCGCTAACCCTTGCGATTCATGCCCACCCGCCCCGTGCAGCCAGTAGATCACCGGAAACCGCTTCCCCGGCGCCGTCTCATACTCCGCCGGCAGGTAGATGTTGAACCCCACATCCCGGTTCATCGCCTTGCTCTGGAACACATGATGCGTCACCCCGCGCGGTGGATCCTTCGGCGGATTGACCCAATTGATGTCAAAAAC
>JAEUQC010000179.1 GCA_016789905.1 Bryobacterales bacterium
CCGAGACGTCTCAAGTCGTCATCGACGGCTACAAAAAGATGTTCCCCGGCAGGCCAATCGTCATTCTCCCGTCCGAAAACGGCGACGACGACGACGACATCCTCCCGGACCACTCCCCGGTGCCCCGAAAAGCCGCCTAAAACAGGTCGAGCTAACCGAACACCACCAACGGCCACACCCGAAGTGTGTCCAGACATCCAGCGTCTCTACGAATTTGCAAGGCCCTACCTGTGAAGGACTTCCGGCCACTCGATCTGTGACAACTGAATATACCTGCTTACGGGCCTCGCGAGCCCGAAATCCCGCCGCAAGCCCTCTGCCGGGGAGAGGCTTGCCTTTTGTGGCGATTCCGATGCCCGCTCTGCTTTGGCGCCGGAGCGGGCACACCTACGCTCTTCCCCGCCACCAGTCCACCTCTTGCTCAACCCCACATGCATCACCAAAACCCCACCGGCTACCCTCCGGCGCACATTCCTCGAACTCCGCTAAAATAGAGGAGAATGTCCAGCCCCCTCACCAATCCGCAGCGGAAGTTCCTTCGTCGCTTGGCCCATGGCGCTCCCGCCCACATGCAACTGGGCAAAAACGGTCTCACTCCCAATTTTTTTAAAAGCTTTGAAACGGCTCTGTTTGCTCACGAGCTTCTGAAACTGCGCTTCACCAATCTCCAGGACGAACGCAAAGAGCTCTCCGCCGAAATCGAATCCGCCACCGGGGCCACGCTCGTTTCCATGGTCGGCCATACCGCCGTCTACTACCGTCCCTGCCCGGACCCCGATAAACGCAAAATAGCCCTTCCCCGCAACTCCCGGCAATCGCTAGAGATTGCGTTCTAACCGCTTACCCAACCCGAACTGGCCGTCCCGTCATCGCCGCTTCATGCGACGCGATCGTGATCTCATTTACCTTCCAAACATCCGCCAGCGGCATGTCATTCGCCTTGCCGTTAAACGCCGCCTCCAGAAATTCCACGAAAATTTCCCGCTCCGGCGGCATCTCTTTCACCACCTCCACCTTGCCGCCCTGCCGCAGTACGGTCAGCCCCGTCGCCGCCATATATTCAATCACGCCCTTCGACCCCGCAATCCGCATCCGGTCGTCCCCGTGCGTCGGCGCCGCCTCGCTCCGGTAATAATCCATGTGCAGCGAAGCCGTCCCTCCGTTATCCATCTTCAAAATCGTCGTCGTCGTGTTCTCCATCTGCCCGATTCCTGGCGGCGCCGAAACCTGTGACTGATACGAAAACACCTCCGTGAAGTCCCTTCCCGATGTCCACCGCATCAGGTCGAACATGTGTATCCCAATCCACAGGATCGTGCTTCCATACGTCGCCCGGTCCTTCATCCACTGCGGACGCACCCCGGCCTTGTACGACTTCTGCGACGACACCATCCCTACGTCACCAACAACGCCATCCTTCACCATCTGCCGCATCGCCAAATACGGCGGCTCGTAGCGCAACGGCAGGATCAGCCAGATCGGTTTTCCCGACGCCGTAACCGCCCGCTTCGCCTTCTCAAAGTCCGCCCGGTTCAACGCCAAGGGCTTCTCGGCTATCAATGGCAAACCACGCTCGGCCACCGCGATCACACTCGCCGCCCGGTCGCCATTCGATGTGCAGACACCCACAACGTCCAGTTTCTCGGCATCCAGCATCCGCCGGTAGTCGGAATAGAATTTCGCCTTGGCCGCTACCGGCCGCTTCTGGATCCGTGCCAGTTCCGCCGCGTCGCTTTCCGCCACCGCTACCAGTTCCACGTCCGGAATATGCGGCAATGGCGTCAGAATCTCTCCCGCGTGCCCCAACACTCCCACCATTCCCAGCCTCAGTTTCCGTGGCAACTTCACCGCCGCCGCGCCGGCGAGCAGAGACCTGCGTGAGATCAAATCCATACACGCATTATCCACGATAAACTGCTCCCATGCGGTTTGCTCTCCTTCTTTCCCTCCCCCTGTTCGCCCAGGCCCCGGACGCCCATTCCAAATCCTTCCAGCGCGACGTCGCCCCCTTCCTCGCCAAACGCTGCTCCGCCTGCCACAACGCTAAACTCCGCAACGCCGATCTCGACCTCGCCCGCCTCCGCGATCCCCGTGAAGCCCTCGCCGAACGAAACGTCTGGGAGGATGTGCTCGATAAACTTCGCACCGGCGAAATGCCTCCCCCGGGGCTTCCCCGCCCCACCGCCGCCGAACTCACCGCCCTCTCCAATTGGGTCGAATCCCAGATCGCCCGCCACGATGCCAACACCGCTCCCGAACCCGGCCGCGTCACCGCCCGCCGCCTCAATAAAGTGGAGTACAACAACTCCATCCGCGACCTCTTCGGCCTCTCCTTCCAGCCCGCCGACGACTTCCCCAATGACGACGCCGGCTACGGCTTCGACAACATCGGCGATGTCCTCTCCCTCAGCCCCGTCCTCATGGAAAAATACCTCGCCGCCGCCGAACGCGTCTCACGCCTTGCCGTCGTCACGGGCAGCCCAGGAAAACCCACCCTCAACCGCTACCCCTCCGACAAGACCGCTACCCCAATTCACCATTTCCCCGCATGGGCCGAATACGAAATCCAGGTCCGCATCATTGACCGCCGCAAAGACGGGGACCCGCTCAACGTCGCCCTCCTGGTCGACGGCCACCCAGTCAAATCCGCCCAGTTCCCTGCCCCGCCCTCCGCCGTAAATCGCGTCATTAAGTACATCGCCCCCTTCGCCCCTGGCGCACAAAAGCTCTCCGCCCGCTTTACCCCCAAGCCCCCTGGTGACTACCAGGTCGACTACATCGAAGTGCGCGGCCCCTTCGCCAAAGAGGGCCTCGGTCTGCCTGCCTCCCACCAGCGGATCATTACTTGTCGCGACGCCACCCCAGCCTGCGCCGAACAAATCACCGCCGCCCTTCTTCCAAGAGCGTGGCGCCGTCCCGTCTCCAAAGAAGAAATCGCCAAAATTGCTTCCTTCACAACCAATGCCGTCGCCGCCGGCCAGTCGCTCGAACAAGGCGTCCAATACAGCCTCCAGGCCATGCTCGTCTCCCCTAATTTCCTCTTCCGCATCGAGCCGCCTGCCCCATCCGCCACGCCCCGCCGTCTTACCAATCCAGAACTCGCCACCCGCCTCAGTTACTTCCTCTGGAGTTCCATCCCTGACGACGCGCTCGCCCAGGCCAACCTGCAGGACCGTGCTGTTCTCCGCGCCCAGGTCCGCCGTATGCTAGCCGACCCAAAAGCCTCCGCCCTCGTCGACAACTTTGGCGGCCAGTGGCTCCAGCTCCGCAACCTGGAAGCCCACAAACCGGACCCCGAAAAGTTCCCTAAGTTCAACGAAGAACTCAGCTTTGCCATGGCCCAGGAGACTCGCCGTTTCTTCGAGGCAATTCTCAAAGAGGACCGCTCCATTCTCGATTTCCTCGACGCCGATTACACCTATCTGAATGAGCGTCTCGCCGCCCACTACGGCATCCCCGGTGTCACTGGCGACGACTTCCGCCGCGTGAGTCTGTCCGGTAACACGCGTGGTGGCGTTCTCACCCACGCCAGCATTCTGACAATCTCAAGCTATCCCACTCGCACCTCCCCTGTCCTTCGGGGGAAGTGGATCATGGAGAACATCCTCGGCACCCCGCCGCCCCCGCCGCCCCCGAATGTGCCGGAGCTCAACACCAGCGAAGTCGGCAATAACGGTACGCTCCGCCAACAGATGGAGAAGCACCGTGCCAATGCGGCCTGTTCGGTCTGTCACAACAAGATGGACTCGCTCGGTTTCGGCCTGGAAAACTTCGATGCAGTGGGCCAATGGCGTACCCACGACGGCAACTTTCCCATCGAGCCCGGCGGCACCCTCCCCGGCAACAAGACATTCAAAACGCCGGCCGAACTGCGCACGATCATCAAGTCCGATCCCAAGTACTTTACCCGCTGCCTGACCCAGAAACTCATGACCTACGCCCTCGGCCGCGGTTTAGAGAACTTCGACCGCGCCACCGTCTCCAAGATCACCGCCCGCGTCGCCGCGGACGGATACCGCATGTCGAGTCTGATCGACGCAATTGTCGAGAGCCTCCCGTTCCAATATCGAAGGTAACCCCGTCCCCGAACACCACGGAGCGCAGTTCTGCCGCCACCCCCGCCCCAAAATCCAAGGCGCGCACGAACCACAATCCCGAACCAAGTCCCCCGGACGCGCGCAGTCCTACTCCGGCCTAAACCGGCAGAGCCACCCCCGCCACCCAAATCCAAAGCGCGCACGAGCCACAATCCCGAACCAGGTCCCCCGGGACGCGCCCAATCCAGCTCCGGCCCAAACCGGCAGTGCCACCCCCGCCACCCAAATCCAAGACGCGCACGAACCACAATCCCGAACAGCGTCCCCACGGACGCGCGCAGTCCTACTCCGGCCCAAACCGGCAGAGCCACCCCCGCCACCCACATCCAACGCGCGCACGAACCACAATCCCGAACCAAGTCCCCCGGACGCGCGCAGACCTAAACCGCCCCAAACCGGCAGAGCCAATCCCGCCACCCAAATCCAACGCGCGCACGAACCACTATCCCGAACCAGGTCCCCCGGTCGCACGCAGTCCTACTCCGGCCCAAACCGGCAGAGCCAACCCCGCCACCCAAATCCAAGACGCGCACGAGCCACAATCCCGAACCAAGTCCCCCGGACGCGCGCAGTCCTACTCCGGCCCAAACCGGCAGAGCCAATCCCGCCACCCAAATCCAACGCGCGCACGAACCACTATCCCGAACCAGGTCCCCCGGTCGCACGCAGTCCTACTCCGGCCCAAACCGGCAGTGCCAACCCCGCCACCAAACCCAAGGCGCGCACGAACCACAATCCCGAACCAAGTCCCCCGGACGCGCGCCTTCCTACTCCGGCCCAAACCGGCAGTGCCAACCCCGCCACCCAAATCCAAGACGCGCACGAGCCACAATCCCGAACCAAGTCCCCCGGACGCGACCGGTAAAGCCCACCGCCCGTCCAACCGCAAGCCGCGCAGCCCTGGGCCGCGCAAACGTCATTGTTCTATCGCATGCCCGCTCTCTGAGCCAACAATCACTCTCCTCCCTGCTTTCTGCTACCCTTTCCAGGATGACCTCTCCCCTCCGTGGCGCGATCGTCGGCTGTGGCTTCTTCGGCCAACTCCATCTGGAGGGCTGGAGGCGAATTCCGGAAGCTCGGATTGTCGCCGCTTGCGATCTCGACCTCATCAAAGCCCAACAATCCGCCCCGGACGGCTTCGACAACCTCGAACGAATGCTCGATCACGTCAAGCCCGACTTCCTTGATATCGCCACCCGCCCCGAGCATCACCTGCCAATGCTCCGCATCGCCGCCGAGCGAAAACTGGCCGTCATCTGTCAAAAACCGATGGCCCCCACCTGGGCCGAATCTCTGGAGATGGTCCGCGTCGCCGCCAATGCCCGCATCCCGTTCATGATCCACGAAAACTGGCGTTGGCAGCCCTGGTATCGCGTCCTGGCCGCCGAGATCGCCAAAGGCTCCTTAGGCCAGCCGGTTACCTACACCTTCCGTACGCGCAAACGCGACGGTGTCGGCCCGGAACCCTACGGGCTGCAACCCTATTTCCGGTCCATGCCCCGGCTGCTGCTCTTTGAAACCCTGGTCCACCACATCGATACCGCCCGCTTCCTGTTCGGCGACTTGCTCTCGGTCTTCGCCCGCCTTCGCCGCGTGAACCCGCACATCAAAGGCGAAGATCAGGTCCTACTCATCGCTTCTCACCGCTCGGGCCTCGCTGGTGTCATCGATGGCAACCGTTCGCTCGATCTTGCCCCTGACTCGCCCCCGCTCGGCGATGCCTTCTTCGAGTTTGAGAACGCCGCCATTCGCCTCGCCCCGAATGGCGATCTCCTGCGCGTAACACCCGCCGGAGACCTCTTACTCTGGAAAAACGACGTAACATCCGGGTATCGCGGCGACAGCGTTCGAGCTACCTCCCAGCATTTCGTCCGATCCCTCTTGGCGGGCACGCCCTTCGAAACCGGCGGCCTCGACTATCTCGTAACGGTCGCCGCGGTCGAAGCGGCCTATCACAGCAACTCCAGCGGCGCGGCCGAACAAGTCCCAACCCTCGACGATCTCAAGAAGCAACTCTAACGCCAATGTCCTTCCTACCCCCATCTTTCCTGCCGTTTTGGTGGAAAGTGGCGGGCGAGGCCGAATCGCCCACTCGCCGCCAGGGCCGCGCACTGGGCTTTTTTCTCGGTGTCTGCGCCGTGGCCGCGTTCTATGCTTCCCTATACGCACCCAGCGCCTCGGGCGAATGGGGATGGTACCCGCGGCTCGCCAAGCCAGCCTGGGCGCCATCCCCGGCCTTCACCGGTCCTGTATCTACGTTCTTCTACGGTGTGCTTGCCGTCTCCATCTGGCGCATCTGGCGCACCGGCGCCTTCCGCAACATCCCCATCACCATGACCGGCTTCGCCTGCCTCCTCTTCCTGCAGTCCATCTGGTCCACTCTGTTCTACGGGATGCAGAGCCCGCTGCTCGGCTTGGCCGACTTGGTAATTATCTTCCTACTCGCCGTCGTCTTGTGGCTCACTTACATACCAATTGACCGGGTGGCTTCGTACTTATGGCTCGCCTACCTTTGCTGGATCCTGCTGCTACTGCCGGTCAACGCCGCCATTTGGTGGCTGAACACGTGAAGACGCCCCCAGCACGCGCACCTCGATGGAACTTCCGCCCACTGGGCCGTAATACACCCGGTTCGTCGCCTTCTGAAAATCGCCCGGCTTCGCCCGCGGGATCTCCATGAATCGCTGCGGGTTCCGGTCCACCAGCGGAAACCACGAACTCTGCACCTGCACCATCACCCGGTGCCCACGCCGAAAGGTGTGGAATACATCCGGCATCCGGAACGAGATCCGTTCCATTTGCCCCGGCACAAATGGCTCTGGAGTCTCAAAGCTACGCCTGAACTTCCCGCGGAACGGCTCGCCGCGCACTAACTGCTGATAGCCGCCCATGCGCACCCGCTTCGGATTGGATTCGGGGTCGGGATAGTCGTCCGGGTACACGTCTATGAGCTTCACCACAAAGTCGGAATCGGTGCCCGTCGTGGACACGCTGAGCGACACGTCTAGCGGTCCCGCCAGAGTCAGATCCTCGTCGAGGGCCGGCATCTCGAACACCAGAACATCGGGGCGCGTGGCCGCCAGCCGCTGGTCGTCAAGCATGTACTCAACCGTCATCGTGTTGGCTGTGTAGGGCACCGACGGAACGGGCCGCGCCGGGTCGCTGACATACTCGGCATAGCCGCCGCGGGATGAGGGGTTCCAGCCCAGCCGGCCATCGGCCTGCAGATGCAGGGTCCGTCCAACGGCCTCCTTTGGCGGCCATGCTGGCATATGCCGCCACAGGTTCGTTCCCGTCTCAAAGACGATCGCCTCCGCTAACCCCGCCGGCCGTCCGTCTCGCAGTCGCCGCTCGAAGAATGGGAATTCGACATGCTCCCGGTACCACCGCGAGGTATTCTGATAAAACTGGACATCGCCCAGCCTGTTGCCATCGCCATTCGCCCATTGCCCATGCGACCAGGGGCCCATCACCAACAGGTTCTCCGCCCCTGGGTTGTTCGCCTCGGTTCGTTTGTAAGTCTCCAAGGCGCCGAAAAGGTCTTCGGCGTCGAACCATCCGCCAACCGTCATCACCGCCGGCTTGATGCCTTTTAGGTGCGGACGTACATCACGAGCCTTCCAGAAGGCGTCGTAGCTGGAGTGGTCCATCAGGTGCCGCCAGTACGGCACCCGGTTTTTGAGAACCTGCTCGTTGATCTCTTCAAGAGTCCCGAGTTTCAGGAACAATGAGTATCCGTCCGGAGAGTTGTACTCCGGGTTCGTTCTGGCCACCGTGGGGCTGGCCTGGGTGTCCCTGTCGTTTGCGTACATCCAACGCACCGCGTGGGCCAAAAAGAAGGCTCCATTGTGCCGCCAGTCGTCCCCGATAAACCAATCACCCACTGGGGCTTGAGGGGAGACGGCAACGAGCGCCGGGTGCGCGTCGATCATTCCCATCGTGGCGTAAAACCCGGGATAGGAGATTCCCCACATCCCGGCCCGGCCATTGTGGTTCGGCAGCTTCTTAAGCAGCCAGTCGATCGTGTCGAACGTATCGGTCGATTCGTCGATGTCCTTCGGACCGGTCTTTACCGGCTTATGCGGACGAACCTGCTCAAAGGTCCCCTCGCTCTTGAACCGGCCCCGGACGTCCTGATAGACGAAAATATACCCCGCGTCCTGGGTGTATTCCGACGGACCCAGCCGGACCCGATACTGGTCCTCCCCATACGGCTGACAACTGTATGGCGTGCGGGTCAGCAGAACCGGATATCGCCTGGAGGCGTCTTTCGGCTGATAGACGGCGGTGTACAGCCGTACCCCATCTCGCATGGGGATCATGTGTGTCCTTCCGGCAAGCCTGCGTGACGAAGAGCGGGCGCTATAGCTAGGTTCAAATAGTCGCTGGGAGGCGACTGGAGATGAACCGAAGAGAAAGTAACCGGGTAGCGGCGCCCATCGTGGAATTGCAGCGCGAATTGGAG
>JAEUQC010000183.1 GCA_016789905.1 Bryobacterales bacterium
TGGTACCTTTTGTGAATGCGTGCGTCTATCGCACTAGACCTCGATGGCCGGAAGTCGCCGGGGTATTGATTGCCGGTCTGGGTATGGGTCTCATGTCCATGCAGGGGGAAAATTTGTCCATCGCCAAAGGCGACCTGTTGACCATCGGTTGTGCCGTGGCCTTCGCGGTTCACATCGTTCTGTTGGGGCATTGGGCGCCCATCGTCGGTTTCGAATCGCTTAGCCTCCTTCAAATCGCCGCCGCGGCTGCCGTCGCCTGCTTCGCCGCGCCTTTGGTGGAAGCGCCGGCCATCCAATGGTCGCCCGCTGTCCTTGCCGCCATCGGCATCGGCGGCGTGCTCGCCACCGCTTTGGCTTTTGTCCTCCAAACCTGGGCGCAACAGCACACCACCCCTACCCGCGCCGCGCTCATCTTCTCCCTGGAACCCATCTTCGCCTGGCTCGTCTCTTGGGCCTTCGAAGGCGAAACCCTCTCCCTCCGGGCCGCCCTCGGCGCCGCCCTCATTTTGGGCGGTATCCTGATGGTGGAATTGAAACCGGCGCCCGCTCCCGCACATCCATAGGTTTGTCAAAGTAAAATTAAGAGATAAAGCATTTGCAGGAAGGTATTCAATCCATGCGCTGGTTTCAGAATCTCAAGCAACAAAAATTGCTCTCCCTCTCGTTGATGGTTTTCACCCTTTCGGTGGGCATCCTGATTGGGACCCTGATTAGCGGTAGCGTCAGCGCCGCCAAGGAACAGGCCGTCGCGCCAGACGCCACGCCCCTGGCCATCCCCCCCGCCGCTTCCAACCCCAACGAATTTACCAAGCTCGCCAAAATGGTCGAGCCCGCCGTTGTCAACATCTCCGCCGAAGTCACCGCCAAAGCCCCCACCGCCCGCCGGCGTGTTTCCCCCGGCGATGAGGACGAAGAGGGCGGCGACGAAATGGAAATGTTCCGCCGCTTCTTTGGCCAGCCCGGCCAGGGCGGCCGCCAGCCCAACGCCCGGCCCCGCCCCCGCGAAGCCACCGGCTCCGGCTTCCTCGTCGATAAGAATGGCTACATCGTCACCAACTTCCACGTCGTCGAAAAGGCCGACTCCATCAAGGTGAAGCTCTCCGGCGACGACAAAGAGTACAAGGCCAAGGTCATCGGAACCGATTGGGAATCCGACATCGCCGTCATCAAGATCGATGCCAACAAGGCCCTCCCCGCGCTCAAGATCGGGAACTCCGACGCCGTCCAGGTCGGTGACTGGGCCGTCGCCATCGGCTCTCCGTTCGGCCTCGCCGCCACCGTCACTGCTGGCATCATCAGCGCCACCGGGCGCGATCTCCCCAGCGCCGAACAGTTCCAGCGTTTCATCCAGACCGACGCGGCCATCAACCCCGGTAACTCCGGCGGCCCGCTCGTCAATATTCACGGGGAAGTCATCGGCGTCAACACCGCCATCGCCACCCAGTCCGGCGGCTACCAGGGCATCGGCTTCGCCCTCCCGGCCAACCAGATGGCGAAGGTCTACAACTCCATCATCCAGTACGGCCGTGCCAAGCGCGGCTCCATCGGCATCTCCTGGGATAAGAACCAGAAATCGGAAGTGCTCCGCGCCGCCGGCGTCAACAATGGTGTGCTCGTCACCCAGGTCACCCCCAAGGGCCCTGCTGAAAAGGCTGGCTTGCGCGCCGAAGACGTCATCATCGCCATCAATGGCAAAACCATCAAGAATGGCGATGAACTCGTCGCCATCGTCGCCGAAACGCCCGTTGATACTAACCTGAAGGTGACCGTTGACCGCGGCGGCAAGAAAGTGGATCTGTCCGTGCTTGTGCAGGATCGGCTGGAAGTCTTCAAGGATGACGAGCGCTTCGCCCGTCACCGCGACGACGTCGAACTCCCCACGAAGGCCGAAGGCACGCCCGCCAAGTTCGGTATCTCCATCCGCGCCATGTCGGCGCCGGAAAAGGAGTCGCTCAAACTCGGTGACGAACGCGGTGTCTACGTCACCCGTGTGGAGGAAGGCTCCTTTGCCGCCGAAATCGGCGTTCAGGAACGCGACATCATCATCAGCGTCAACCGCCAGCCGGTGACATCGCTTGACGATCTCCGCCGCGTCCAGGGAACGTTGAAACCCGGGGATGCCGTCGCCTTCCGCGTCATGCGCCCCATCCCCGGCGCGGCCAATCGTAAGAGTGGTGAGGCGGGCTACCAGACCTTCTTCGCCGCCGGCACGCTTCCCGAAAAGGAATAGCGCCGTCAACAGACCAACGCAACGAAAAGGGAGGCCTGCGGGCCTCCCTTTTTTCACACGTTCACATCCCCCTGCCGCCCACTTGTAACCCCAGCCACAGGCTGCTCAACCGGGAAATCCAACGTGTAACACAACCCCCGACGGGACTTGCTCCAGCATGTCCCAAGACGCGCGGCATCCCCACCCCCTCTTGGTCGAACCGAATCCCCGGCGCGGCGGCGCCGCTCACCTGTAACCCCAGCCACACGCTGCTCAACCGCGAAATCCCACATGCAACACAAACTCCCGACGGGACTTGCTTCAGCATGTCCCAAGACGCGCGGTATCCCCACCCCCACTTGGTCGAACCGAATCCCCGGCGCGCGGGCGCCGCTCACCTGTAACCCCAGCCACACGCTCCTCAACCGCGAAATCCCACATGCAACACAAACCCCCGACGGGACTTGCTCCAGCATGTCCCAAGACGCGCGGCATCCCCACCCCCTCTTGGTCGAACCGCAACCCCGGCGCTTCCAGGCGAGTCAAAACTTGTCCAAACGGCCCGTATATCATCGCTTCTTCGCCCCAAAAAACGGATTCTCGGCGGCCTGCTTCATCCATAGAGCTACTTGCTGTTCGTCCAGTTCTTCCTCGCATGTCAACTCCACCCCGCGTGTGGCCTTACCCATTCCAATCGGCGCTACCGGCGGTTCAGGCTGTAGCTCCGTGCCTCGTATAAACATCAGTTTCTGGTGACCCACGAAAGCGCCGGAGGAAAAGCACCAGCCGCCACCCGTTCCGTAATAGGCCATCCCCCACTTCACTGCGCGTTGAAGTTCCGGCAGCGTCCTGGCCGCCAGCGCGTCCACCTGCTCGGCAATACCGCGCTGCGGCTGCGGCAAACTGGCGATATAGGCGAACACGGGCCCATCGCCCTCTGCGGTTTTCGCGCCGCTCGCCCTGCCGGTCATCGCGGCCAGCAGCTTTGTTCCTCCCTCCGCTGCCTGCTTCTTCTGTTTGATAGTCATCGCTCACCCAGCGTCACCAGCAACTCGTCCAGTTCGTCGAACTGCTCGCCCGCTCCTCCCGTTCCCGTGCTCCCGTTTGCAATGGCGTCTTCCATGGCTTGCTTGGAAGGATAAACTTCGCTCAGCACCAGAAGCGTCTTGCCGTCTTTTTCCTCAAAAGTCACCGTGCTCACGGGGCCATCGGCGCTTTCTTCATTCGTCCAAACAATGCGCGAGTAGGGCGTCACTTCGATATAACGGCCGAAAAACGCCATAGGTTGCTCCGCGGCGGGGTGGCTGAATACAAAACGGTATGTGCCCCCCGTGCGGACATCCGCCTCGCAGGAAACGAAGCTGATTCCAAACGACTTCGGCGTCCACCACCGCTGGATCAACTCGGGCTTCGTCCACGCTTCGAACACAACCCGCGGCGGACCGTCAAAGGCGCGCGTCACGGCTAGCTCGCAATCGGACTTTCGTACTGCTGTCGTGGGTTTCTTCATAGTTTGATTCAGGCTCACTTTCTCTTTCTTCGTTTATCCGTTCTTGCGTCCTGTTGCAGTTCCGCAACAATCTTGTCCAACTCGTCAAAGCGCGCGTCCCACATCTGCCGGTACCTATTTATCCACGCCGCCTCTTCCTCCAGCCGGCGCCGGCCCAGCTTGCAGGTCCGCACTCGTCCGGCCTTTTCGGTGGTGACAAACCCGGCCTGCTCCAACACACCAACGTGCTTCTTCATTCCCGTCAGGGTCATTCGGAACTGCCCGGCAAGGTCCGTTATGGAGGCGTCCTCGCGCCCTAGCCGCTCCAGAATGCCGCGGCGCGTCGCATCGGAGAGCGCGCCAAAAGTCACATCCAGTTGGCCTTGCTCATACTGAACCATGTGGTTCAGTATATAGTTCCCGCGGGCGGTGCGCAAGGGGATATTCAACTAGTGGAGCATTCTTACGCGGATGGCGACGGAAAGCAAACATGGAGAGGCAATTACGACGCGGCCACTGTTCCACCACAGGGTGGCGCGGCGAACACGGCACGCCAAACAAACGCAAATATCGATAGCGGGCCAGCACGGAAAAGCGAAGAAAATCGCGTACTTGCTAAGTGGAATCAGTGCCTGGATCCAGGGACGCAAAGCCAGTGCGGAGCAGTTAGCCGAGCGCCTCCAATGGTCGCGGATTGTGAAACGGATCTTTAAGGATTTCGGCCACTTTCCGCTGGACGCACCCAGAACTGTGGCCCTCGACGCCACTTCAAACTGCCGGATTTAGGATCAATGGAGCAAGATCCACGGGAGCAAAAACGCCCGAAGGACAAGCCAAGGCCCGCACCGCGCCTTTGCAACACGGCCTCTACGCCACCGAGGCCACGCTCTATTCGACCATCGACCAAAAGCAGTACGCCGGACTACCCGCACACTGCCACCTGAGCTATGCACAGCGATGAGCCGACGTTGGCGGGCGGAAGCGCGGCGAACCATTTGGGGACCCCGAGAACGTGGGGTAAAACAGAAGGGCTGCGAAGAGTTAAGCTTCGCGGACCGACGCCAAGGAGGTCACCCAAATGGTTACAGACGGGAAACAGGATGGCGCCACCCCCCGTAAAGCAAGGTCCGCCGAAAGCCTCGCCAGAGCCCAATGAAATCGGGGCTTCGACGCATTTTGACTGCAACGGTAAGAATTTGACTCCCTACGGCGGACTGTTGCCGGTGATCACCATGCTGGACAAGCTTGGCTTCCAGCCGCTGGTGGAACAGACACTGACATCGGAGCGAATGCCCCGCGCCATAGACTTGTACGGGTTCGTATTGGGAATCGTGTTGGGTTTTATATCGGCTTTCCACGGCTGAATCAATTGTGCGTCATCGCCCGTGACCCGATCCTCACAGGCATCCTCAACGTCGCCGAACTGCCGGTCCAGTCCACGTTTTGGAGGTTCGTGAATGCGCTCCATCTGCATGCGGGCAGGCAGATGCTGACTATTCTGCGGATCATGCGCGAGCGGGTTTGGGCGGCGGCCAATGTGAAGCTGGCGTGTTCACCATCGACACCGACACAACGATGCATACGCTGTATGGCCGCCAAATGGGTGAACGCAAGAGCTACAACCCGAAGAACAAGGGCAAGAGGAGCTATCTGCCGATGCTGACGTTCATCGCCGAAACGCGGGAATACGTTTGGGGCGAATTGCGCAACGGCGACAAGCCCACCGGCAATCAGATTGGCGCCCACAGACGGAATGTGTGCGCGGCCTAGCCACCGGGCGTGAAACAGATCTTCGGACGGGCCGATTCCGGGTTTTACTGCCGGGAAGCGGTCCAGGCGTACGAAGCAGGCAATGCCCGGTTCGTGATCACCGCGTGCAGGACCAAGCCGCTGATGGAGCGTGTGCGCAAGGCCGAGTGGAAGGAGTCCAGGCAAACCGATGCCGAGTGGGAGTGTGAATTCCGCTATCACCCCGATGATTGGAAGACCGATTACCGGTTCGTGGCCCCGCGCTATGAGAAGACGCGCGAGGAGGCAGTGGCGGAAGAGCCCGAGCAGTACCAGTTGTTTGAATCCAGCCAATACCAGTATCGGGCCTTGGTAACGGACATGACCGAACCCATCGACGTCGTGTTCTGGTTCTACAATCAGCGGGGAGGGGCGGACAACCTGGTGAAGGAGGCCAACAACGATGCCGGGTTGGCGGCGCACCCTTCGCACCGCTTCGATGTGAACAGCAATCATTTCCAGTTGGCCGATGCTGGCCTACAACCTGAACTGTTGGCTAATGCTGTTCAACCGCGAGCCGCACGAGGATGCCACGGCGCTGCAACACACGACGCTGGCGACCTCACGGCTGCCCTTCCTGTTCGTGGCAGCCAAGGTCTGGCGTCACGCCGGACACACCGGCGTAAGCTATAGCGATCACTGCGAGGAGAAGGGAATATTCCAGCAGCTCATGGACCGGCTGCGAAAGATCGTGCCGCTGGGAGCAAGTTACGCTCCGGTGATGACGCCCGCACTGAATTGACAGTCACCCCGCCAGCCCTTTTACGCTGTGCATAGAAAGTCATGCGCGGCTTGCAAGCGCAACGGCGTCAGTAACTTCGACGCGGAGCTTGGCGAGATCGGTGTCTTGGAGGCGGAGGTAGAACGGCAGAAATCGAACTGGCTTACTCTATCGCGGGCCGCATCAGCCGAGCAGGATCACCGCTCGGGCGCTGACCGTGTCCAATTCAGGTTAAACAGACCGACCCGCCGTATTCGTCCGACCCTACAAAACACAAATCACCGACTCCGTCGCCCCGCGCACCGCTCCCCAACGAATCCGTTGGTCAAACGTAACCAACCGCCCCCCATGCTCAACCGCCAGCGCAACCAGGTACAGATCCGTCAACTGCTTCGCCCCTTGTACCAGGTTCCACTCAAACCGGGTGCCGTCCGCGAAACTCAAATCGCAAGGCCAAAACGAATGCCTTCCTAGTCCCTCCCGGAGCCCGGCAAGAGCACTTGCCGCCTCCCCTGGCGGCCTTGAACCTGGATAGGCCGTCGAACTCAGCAGCCGGCAAAAACCGTTCTCCGTTAAAGCGCACGAGGCCCAGTTGACACCGTCCGCCTGGGACGCCAACCACCCATGCGCCCGATCATGGTGTAGATTCTGCGGATCCACTAACGCCAACAGGACATTCACGTCCAGCAGCCAGATCAAACGCCCTCCTGCTCTCGGATCCGGTCAATCAGTTCGTTCGTTATCACGACATCCGTCCGCCGTTCCAAAAGCGGAATTCCGTTCCGAACCATCGGCACTTTCGCGCGTCGATTCCGCACGGCTTCCAAAATCAGGTCGCTTGCCACCTTCCCAATCGTCCGCTTCTCAACAGTCGCCAAGTCGCGAAGCACGCCCAGCGCCGTCTCGTCGATATCGATCGTCGTCCTCACGGACACATCATAGCATCACGCATCACCGCATCACAACGGAGAGCACCCAGACTCCTTTCTAAAAGTTCACCCGAGCCCCCAACACAATAATCCGGTTCCCGCCCGCCCCGGTGATCCGTCCGAAATTCAAAGAATTGATATCCACATTCGGACCGCTCCACTGCGGCGAGTTAGTAACATCAATCGCATCTCCACGTAACTCGAGTTCCCAACCCTCCCGCAGCCGGAAGGTCCGCTGCACGTTCACATCGAAACGAAACTCGCCTGGCCCCTCCAAAAAGAACGGCTGCAAATTCCCCAACGTCCCCGGCGTCGGATTCACCAGCAGCGGGTTCCCCGCGCCATCGGCAATCGCGCGCAGCGTAGACCGCCCCTGAATCCCATTCGACGTCGTGATCTGCCGAATCGACGGGTCTGGGATCGATTGCAGCCCATCGAAGTAGACCACCCCGTTCCCCTGCCGCACCGCATGGCCCAGGCCCGGCGAAATAGACGCCACCGCTGTCGGCGTATTGTCTCCCAATGTATTCAACGAACTCCGCCCGCTGGTCACATTCAATGGGGCGCCGCTGAAGACATTGAAAATCGCCCCCAGCCGCCAACCTCGGGCGAAATAGCTCACCGGACCCTTTCTGGGCCCAAACCGAGGCTCCCAGTTCCCGCTCGAACGGAACACATGCGTCCGGTGGAACGACAGCCGCCGCTTGTCCAAGCCCCAGTTTCTAACACTCCGGTAACTATCCACCATCTCCTCTCCGGCGCCCTCCTCCTCGCCCAACGACTTTGACCACGTATAGTTCGCCTGCCACCCGAATCCCCGCCGGTAGCGCCGGCTAATCACGGCCTGGAAGGAATGATAAGTCGAGTTAGCGAAGTTACCGGTGAGCCGCGACGAGTCAAACTGCGGATTCACGACGACAAAGTTCTCCGGCAGCCCCGCGCGGCGCAACAGTCCGCCGCGCGTCCCGGTGTAGGAATCGGTGCTACTGAGAAACGACGCGAGCGTCGCCACATTATGCGCCGCCAGGTTCGCCTGCGTTGTGTTGATCCGCCGCAGCGCCTCGCTCCCCGTCAGCGACGTCCCATTCACCAGCCCCACGCCGGGAATGTTCAGTCCGTTAAAGATCCGGTCAAACAGAGGCGCATTCCCGCCCGTCTGCGTCACCAGAAACGCGTCCAGGATGCCGTTCTCGAAAATGTTCTGCTCGTTGACGCTCGTGCCCCGCACCAGGCGCGTTCCCTTGCTGCCCACGTACCGCATCTCCGCCAGCCAGCCGCCGCCCAATTCCCGCTGCAGCGTCGCATTCCAGTTCTGTATGTACGGGTTCC
This sequence comes from Bryobacterales bacterium, assembly GCA_016789905.1. Taxonomy (GTDB): domain Bacteria; phylum Acidobacteriota; class Terriglobia; order Bryobacterales; family Bryobacteraceae. The sequence goes on from JAEUQC010000183.1 coordinate 8,466, forward strand.
GCAAGTCGTCCTGGAACGCGCGCACAATCTGCTGCCGGTCCGTCAACGGCACCGTCTCCAGCGGCTTCCCCACCGTTGGCAGCGGCAGCGTGGCATTCACTAGCCCCAGGTAGTTCTGCGAAGTAAACGTCGTCACCTGCCGCAGCCCCGGCGCGTCTCCGCTCACCGCGTCCACCACGCGCAGCGAGTTCCGCTCGTAGTTGATCATGTACCCGGCGCGGAAGACGGTGGCTTTCTCGAACCCGGGGAGCATCCAGCTCAGCCCCACCGCCGGCGCGAAGTTGTTCCGGTCCTGCCCGTGCACTGCCCGCCCCGCGTTCGGCGTGTTCGGCCCCACCTGCTCCACGTTGGTCAACGAGCCGTTCAGCCGGCCCGGCTGATACATGTCGGCAAAGCTCGTTCCGCTGATGCCGAACAGCGCCGCCTGCCCGCCCACCAGCGCCGCCGTTTTTCCGTTGGCGTCATAGGGCACGCCGTAGTAGTCGTACCGCCCGCCCAGGTTCAACGTCAACCGCCGCGCCACCTTCCAGTCGTCCTTGAAAAAGAACCCGTACTCCCGGCGTTTCCAGGTTCGTTGCTTCACCTCTCCCGGCACCCACTGCGGGTTCGTTCCGCCCGGAGAGTTGAACGCCTGGCGCATGGAGGACAGGGTTCCGGTGAGTTCGTTCAAGATGTTCGTTGCCCCGGTGAGGTTCTGCGCTATTCCCGGCACGGTGTTCAACACAGTGACGGGCACGCCGCCGGTGGCCAGCACGGCGCGCGGCATCACGTCGGTCGAGTTGAACCCATTTGACGACGAGAACCTCACATCGGCCCCGCCCTTGAACGCATGTTTGCCCCGGATCCAGGTCATGTTGTCGGCAAACTGGTACAACGGCGATATCCGCCCCACCGGATTATCGTCAATGTTGATCGGATTCGAAATCGACGTGAAGTCCAGCAGGTACGGCGAGCCATTCGCCTTAGGCAACAGGTCAATCGCATTGCCCACCTCCCACGCCGTGTAGAAACGCAGCCACGGGCGCAACACCCCGGCGCGGAACTCATTCAGCAGGGTCGGCTTCAACGTCGATGTCAGGTTCAACGTCCACAGCCGGTCCCGATACTCGGTCTGCCCGCCCGGCGAACCCGGCAGCGGCTGCTCATTAAACCCGTTCTGGTTCGCCTGATTCTCATGCACATACGCCACCGACAGGCGATGATACTCGTTGAAGTGGTGATCGGCCTTGAAGTTGTACTGGTCCCGGTTCTGCGCGCTCGGCCGGCTCCATGTGTACCCGGCCGTGTTCAGTCCGTCGCCCGAACGGAAGTTGTTCGGCAGCGGCATCAGGTCAATCATTTTGCGAATCGTTCCTGTCGGGTCCGGCGCGCTCCGCCGCGGATCGTAGGCGAACAGGTTGATGGTCTGCAGATCCCCCGTCGCCCGTGACGGCCGCTGCGGCTGCCCCAGGTCATTCACCGCTGGAAACGCCGCGTTCGCATTCCCATTCTGCGAACCCGGATAGTAGCGGTACACACCCCGCCGCGCCGTCTCGGTGTACACGGTATTTGTCACCGCCGTCTTTTCCCGGATCTTCTGCGAGTCCATCAGAAAGAAGAAGAACGTTTTGTTCCGCCGCACGGGCCCGCCGATGCGCGCTCCATATTGATTGCGAATGAGAACGTTGCGCGGCGAGATCGCCTCGCCCGTCAACGGATCGACACCCCGCTGATTGTTGAACCACGTGTTCGCGTTCAACGCCGTGTTCCGGTGAAATGCAAACAGGCTGCCCCGGAACTGGTTCGTTCCGCTCCGGGTCAACATCTGGACCTGTCCCGATCCTCGGCCCAGTTCCGCGTCCGCCGGCGAGGTCACCACCCGAAACTCCTCAATCTTATCCACCGTCGTCACAATCGGTGACGACACGCCCTGATTCAACCGCTGGTCCTGCACATTCAGGCCGTCCAGGGTGATGTTCAACGATCCGATCCGCGATCCGGCGAAGTTATCGCCAACCAGCCCCGGCTGCGTGTAGATCAGGTCCAACGC
>JAEUQC010000194.1 GCA_016789905.1 Bryobacterales bacterium
CGGAATAATCAGGGACTCGGCATAACGTGGATTATTCCGAGTGCGGAATAACAGTCAGGATTTCCTGTGCGAATTCATTCAGCCGGCCGACCGCATGATCGACGCCGAAACGTTCCAGCGAATGATCCGCACCGACATCGACCAGTGGTTCTACGAACCGCTACTGCACGACCACATCCCCGCCCCTAAACAGGCGTGACCAACAACAACCCAACGTAGCCAAAGGAACACGATATGCCGCTCACAGGAAATCACTCCGGACCCGGTCCCGCGCCATGCACCCACCGCGGGCTCGACGCGAGTTCAGCCAACCGGCCGACAGCATGATCGATGCCGAAACATTCCAGCGGAGGATCCGCACCGGTATCCACCAGTGGTTCCACGAACCGCTCTTACACGCCCACATCCCCGCCCCTAAGAAGGCGTAACAACTAACCCAACGTAGCTAAAGGAACACGATATGCAGCTCGCAGGAAAACACTCCGGACCCGCCACTCGCGGCTTTCTCCTCGGCAACCACCCGGCCCCCGCTCCGTACACCTACCTCGGCCTCGACCTCGGCCAGCGGCAGGACCACTCGGCGCTCTCCGTCATCGACCTCGCCTGGACGTCTCTCGGCCGTTGCGCCGCAAGCTATCAATATCTGTTCCTCCCCGTGCTCACCGTCCGTTCGGTCGAGCGGTACCCGCTCAACATCAGCTATGAGGAAATCCCGCATATTGTCCGAAGTCGGACGCAACAGATCGCCGACCGCCGTCGCGGTTCCGGGATGGAACTCGTCATTGACGCCGGCGGGCCCGGCGCTCCGATGGTCGATCACCTCCGCCGCATCGCCCCGTCGAACCTCCTCGTGTCGCCGGTCTTCATCACCGCCGGAAAAGCCGTGTCCAGGCTCGCCGGCGGCTACACCGGGGTCCCCCGCCGCGTACTCATCACACAACTCGTCAAGATGATCGCCGCTGGCTGCCTGGTCTGTCCCGCTTCCCTGCCCGGCATGTCAACCTGGAGGGACGAAATGCTCAGCCTCTCCGGCTGCGGAGCCCATCCGGAAAAAACCGGCAGCCATGACGATCTCACGCTTGCCATCGCCCTCGCCGCCTGGGCCGCCGTCCGGCGCAACCCCGAACTCGCGCCCGATGCGGCCAGCTCGCTCGCCCGCAATCGCCTCGGCCAAATAGATTGGTACCTATTCTAACGATGCCAGCCGCCTAACGGACCCTGGCCGTCCCGCGCCATCGCGTCGCCGTGGCCGCGCCTGGCGCTCGGATCAACGCCTCCACCGCGCCGCGGACGGGGCCCAATCCGAAATGCACCGGCCCTGACGTCGACGACGAGTAACCCACTGCCGACGTTGCCGCGTTCGTCTGTCCGCCAACCGTCACCGTCGCGTTCAGCCCCGCCGGCACAAACACAAAGGAGTTCTCGTTCACCGTCGTGTTTCGCCAGATCTCCGCCGCGCCGCCCAGTTGGGTCACCACCACGTCCAGCCGGCCGTCCCCGTCCAGGTCCGCCGCCACCGCCCCGCGGTGCGCCGCCGCCTGGCCGGCCAGCGCCGCGCTCGCCGGTGTAACATCCGCAAAGCTCTTGCCGTCCTGATTCCGAAAGATAGAGTTAGGAAGAAGATACAAGTCAGAGGAGGTTTCCCGAATCATGTCATTGACATGCGAATTCGCTGTAAATAGGTCTTTCTTTCCGTCGTTGTCGAAGTCGGCCAGCACCACCCCCCACCCGCTTCGCCGGGCCACCAGCGGGGCCAGCCGCGCCTGCGCCGTCGACTCTTGAAACTGCCCTTTGCCCAGGTTCCGGTACAGCGGAAACGACTCCCCTGCCAGCGCCGTCACCACCACGTCCGGCCGCCCGTCGTTGTCGTAATCCCGGAAGTCCGTGCCCATGCTCGAAATCGCCAGCCCTCGGTCCGGCAGCGCCACCCCGGCCGCGAACGCCCGCTCGGTGAACGTGCCGTTCCCTTCATTCCGGAATAGCGAATTCGGTAATCCGTCGTTCGTCACAAACGCGTCTACATACCCATCGTCGTCGTAGTCGCCGAACGCCACGCTCATCCCCTTCCCGGGAAACTTCGTCAGCCCGCTCGCCTGGCTGACATCGGTGAACGTACCGTCGCCCATGTTCCGCAAAAGTTGGTTCGGCAGCGTCGAAAAGTGCCTCGGATGGCAATAAACACGCAGGTTTTTCGCCCGGTCGCCGCACCACGGGTTGTTCCCCGGCGACCAGCCCAGATAGTTAACCACGAAGAGGTCCGGCCTCCCGTCCCGGTCGTAGTCGAACCACCCCGCGGCCACCGTCCACGGCCCCGTCCGAGGCAGCGCCGTCTCCGCGAACGTTCCGTCGCCCTTGTTGCGATAGAGCTTCGATGCCGGCAGCGCCGGCACGAAGAGATCCACATAGCCATCGTTGTCAAAGTCCGCCGCCGCCGCGCCGAAGGCGTACCCTTCACCCGCCAGTCCAGCCGTCGCCGTCACGTCGGTAAACCGGAACCCGCCGTCGTTGCGGTATAGCCGGTTCCAGTATTTCGGCCCCGTCTTCTGGAACGACGGCAATTCCGCGCCGTTGGCGAAAAACAGGTCTGGCCGCCCGTCGTTGTTGTAGTCCAACACCGCCAGCCCGCCCGGCATCGTCGCCGCCAGATACTTATCCGGCCCCGGCGAATGTTCCAGGACAAAACCCGGCCCCGCCGCCGGCTCGAACGTAATGCCAAAACCAGTTACTGAAAGAAGGAGTAAGTATCGCATGTTACAACGGTTCCACCGCTACCGCGCCCGCCGCTTCCTGCTGCTCAGCCTTGCGCTGACGCATCTGCTGCGACACGCGGTCCATCTCCTGGGCCTGCGCAGTCGCCCCCGTCCGCTGCAGCGCTCGCGCCAGTTGGAAGTGGACCGACCCGTCCGTGTCCGACGCCAGCCCAGCCCGCAGAGGACCCACTGCCTTGGCCGGCTGGTCCGCCCCCAGGTACGCCCGGCCCAACGCTGCCTGCCCCGCCGCCGTCCGGACACCCAGCAGGTGCGGAATCGCCTCCGCCGCCTTGCCGGTCTCCAGCAGCGCCGTCCCCAACTCGAAGGTCAACTTGTGCTTCCGCAACAGCGGCAACGCCTCCTCATACGCCCGGCTGGCGAACAACGCCCTCGCCAATCCGCGTTCCAACGGCGCCGCCCCAGCCTGCAGCGCCAGCGCCTTCCGGAACAGCGCAATCGCCTCCGGATACGCCCCCCGCGCCCGCGCCGCCTCGGCCTCCGTTTCATGCAGCGCCGCGCTCGGGCCCAACGCCGCCAACCGCTCCAGCGCCGCCAGAGCGTCGTCGGACGCCGCCACCACAGCCGCGAACCGCGCCGGCGCCAGCCCGGCCTTCGCCATCGCCGCCTCGGCCCAGTCCGCGTGGCCCATCTTGCGGTACAACGCCGCCAGATAGCCATACGCCGGCCCGAACCCGGGCTCCTTGGCGATCGCCTGACGCAGCAAAGAATACGCCGCCTTCGGCTCATCCGCCGCCATCCGCGCCCGCGCCAGCAGCGTCAATGCCTCCGCCGATCCCGGCGTAAGCTGGGCGAACAACGACTGCGACAACTCGGTCAGACTCAAACCGAGCCCGCGCCAGGCCAACGCGTTGGCCGGCTGCAACGCTGTCAGCCGCCGGAAATGCTCCACGGCCTCGGCGAACCTCCCTGCGGCGTAGTAGGCATCTGCCAGTTCCAGCAGGACCACCGTGTTCCCCGGCTCTCGCGCCAATGCGCGCTCCAGCAGCGGTATCGCCGCCAGCGGTTCACCCAGCTTGGCGTGGCACAGCCCCAGCATCATGGCCGCCGGTGCCAGCCGCGGATCGAGCTTGAGTGCCGCCTGGAACTCCGCCGCCGCCGCCCGGTGCTCTCCGCTCTGAAACAGCGCCAGCCCCAGGTTTAACCGCATCCCGCCAACCGCCGGCAATTGCTTGACCACGGTCCGGTACAATCCGGCGGCCTCGGCGAAGCGCCCCGCCGTCATCGCCGCGCGAGCCTGTTGCGCCACCACCGCCGGGTCCACAGGCTGCCAGGCCAGCGAGACCGATGAAACGGCAAAAAGGAGTAGGAGTCCCAGCCACATGCTTGCAGCCACCAGTGTATCTCCAGAACGGTCTGTTCCCTTCCGCATCCACAAACCATCGCCCCGGCAGCCACAAGCGACAAGGCCCGCCGGTCAGACGCTGAACACCGCCGCGCGGACCCGGCCCAACCGGCAATTCGACCCAAACCATCGCCCGGCAGCCACAAGCAACAAGGCCCGCCGGCCTGGCGCTGAACACCGCCGCCCGCCGCCGCCGCGCGGACCCGGCCTAACCGGCAATTCGACCCAAACCATCGCCCGGCAGCCACAAGCAACAAGGCCCGCCGGTCTGGCGCTGGACACCGCCGCCCGCCGCCGCCGCCGTGCGGACCCGGCGAGAGCCCGTTAGCACCCGCTGTGCCCTTGAAACCAACGGCCACACGGCCCTGGACTAACTGTATTAAACTAACCCCAGACGGACGCCGCCAACCCAGCCCGCGCGCCGGCCCGTCGGGCGCCCTCAATCCATTTACGAGAACGACGATGAACCGACGCACACTCCTCCGCGGCCTTGGAGCCGCCATCGCTCTGCCGGCCCTCGACGCCATGACTCCGGCCCGCGCCGCCGCCGCGCCGCTCCGCATGGCCTTCGCCTACGTGCCCAACGGCATCATCATGGAGCATTGGACCCCCGCCGCCGAAGGCGCCGCATTCGAGCTTCCGCGCATCCTCGCGCCGCTCGCACCGCTCAAGGACAGGACCCTCCTGCTCTCCGGCCTCGCTCATGTCAATGGCCGCGCCCTCGGCGACGGACCTGGTGACCACGCCCGCGCCGCCGCCACCTTCCTCACTGGCGTCCACCCGCGCAAAACCGCCGGCGCCGATATCAAGAACGGCATCTCCGCCGACCAGATCGCCGCCAAGGCCATCGGCGGCACCACACGCTTCCCTTCCCTCGAACTCGGCATCGAACATGGCCGCATCGTCGGCAACTGCGACTCCGGCTACTCCTGCGCCTACTCGAACGCCATCGCCTGGCGCGCGGAAGCCACTCCCATGCCCCCGGAGGTCAATCCCAAACTGGTCTTCGAGCGCCTCTTCGGCACCGGCGAGGAATCGGCCAACCCGTTCCGCAAGTCCATCCTTGACTACGTGCGCGACGATGCCGCCAGCCTCCAGGCCCGCCTCGGCGCCAACGACAAGCGCAAGCTCGACGAGTACCTGACCGGTGTCCGCGAGATCGAGAAGCGCCTGGATCTATCCACCAAACAGGCCCAGGCGGCGCCGCGCCCTGAGATGGCTAAGCCAGATGGGATCCCAGTCGATTTTGAGGAGCACGTCAACCTCATGTACGACCTCATGACGGTGGCCTTCCAGACGGACTCCACCCGCGTCGCCACCTTCATGGTGGGCCGGGAAGGGTCCAACAGCACCTACCGCCAGATCGGCGTCCCTGACGCCCACCACGGCATCTCCCACCACCGCGGCGACGCGGAAAAGGTGGAGAAGCTGACCAAAATCAACGAATATCACCTGAAGCTGTTCGCCGGCTGGCTGCAGCGGCTGGCCGCCACCAAGGACGGCGAAGGGTCGTTGCTGGATCACATGATGATCGTCTACGGCTCCAGCCTCGCCGACGGCAACCGCCATACCCACCACGATTTGCCGATCGTGGTGGCCGGCGGCGCCAACGGCAAGCTCCAAATGGGCCGTCACCTGCGCTATCCGAAGGAGACGCCGCTCACCAACCTCTACCTCTCCCTGCTGGATCACGCCGGGGTGCGGCCGGAGGTCATCGGGGACTCAACCGGCCGCCTGACGTCGCTCTAGGCCGCAGCCGCTACTCGTAGCGCAGTCCCAGCGAGTCCATGATGCCCTTCATGTACCCAAAGGCCAGCACCTTACCGCCGATCGTATAGCCGCTGGCCTTGCCGCCCTCGGCCTCGCCGGCCAGCGCCGGCGCGTGATCGGGGCGGATGGGGCCGTCAAATCCGGCCTTGCTGTAAATCTCCAGCATCTTCACCATGTCGGTCGGGCCGTTGTCGTGGAAGGTCTCACGGAAGTGGGTCTTATCCCCGGTCACGTCCCGGTAATGGACGAAGAACACCTTCTTGCGCTGGCACCACAGCTTGGCCAGGCTATAGATGTCCTCCTTCATCAGCAGGAAATTGGCCTGGCAGAAGGTCACGCCGTTGTACGGGCTGGGCACCATGTCCATGATCCGCTCGTAGTTCCGCTTGCTGTTGATGATGCGGGCGATGCCGCGCAGCGGGCTCAGCGGCGGGTCGTCGGGGTGGAGCGCCATCTTCACCTTCCACTTGTCGGCGACGGGCATGACGGCCTTGATGAAGTACTCGCAGTTGGCCCACATCTTCTCTTCGCTCACCTCGCCGTACTGGGTGAGGCCCTGGGCTTCGGCGGCGGTCAGATCGAACTCGCTGGTCAGCGCGCCGCCGCGTTCGGGGACCGACTGGTTGGTCCGGGTCCAGCCGAGTCCGGCCATGAAGTTGTAGCAGATCATGTTGATCCCGTTTTTGGCCAGGGCCTCGATGGCCCACTTGGTGTTTTCGATCTGCTCGTCGCGGCCGTCCAGGCCGAGCTTGATCTTCTCGAACGGCACGGGATGCCCTTCGACGCCGGCGATGCCCATGCCGGCGGCGGCGAAGGCTTCCTTGTGCTGGCGGACAGCCTCGACGTAGTCTTCCTTGCGGGCGCGGGCCATCCCCCCATTGGAGATCACCCATTTGAGCCCAACCTGGCGGGCGATGGTCACATCCTTGCTGGTTGGGTTGCCGAGGATCTCGGTGAGATAGAAACGGCCTGGGCTCCTGGCTTCCTTGGCGGTCTTGGCGGAAGCGGCGGCGGGCAAGCTAAGCGCGGCGGCGGCGCGGAAAACGTTGCGGCGGGATACATCCATGGGACGGAACCTCCTGCCCCTGAAAATACTCCTGTTTCAGCGCGGATGGAAGGGGAGGCGGATGACACCGCGGCCGCTGCGAACGGTGATCCGCTCGAAGGTGTCCACGTCGAAAGGGCGGCCCACCTTGTTGCCGGCGAGGTCTTCGAGGGCCGTGTCGATCTCGATTTGCTGCCCGGCGGCGGGCCAGGGCGCGTCGGGGACGTAGCGCCATTCGCGCTCGGCGGGGCCGAGAGTGGCCTGGCCGGGCGCGCTGACCGTGATCAGGCGGATCGCCAGGGCGGCGTCCAAGCTCTCGCCGAAGGCGATGACCAAGGGCTCCCGAGTGCCGGCCTTGGGAACAGTGAGGCGCCACTGGGTGGGCTCAATGGGGGTACGGTCTTCGGCGACGACGCGGAAGGTCTGGCGGTACTCGGCACGGAGCGGGACGCGGCGGTCGTCCCGCCAGCCGCTCTTGGCTAGCAAAGTATAAGTCTTACCGGCTTCAAGCGCGGCGCCGACCTCGTCACGAGGAAGCACGCCGCGCTTGATGCGGCCGGGGTCGAAGAGGACAGTGAGGCGGCGGCCATCGGGGTCCCATAGTTCCTGGTCGATTTCAAGGAAAGCGAGGTCGATCGGCTTGCCCAGCGCATCGAGGAGTTGGAGGTGTTCCCATGCCTCACCGCGAAGCATGGGAGCGGAGAACTGGACGTAGAACTTGAGCTGATTGGCTGGGATTTCGGTGGCAGTGGGGTAGACGCGTTCGACGAACGTGGTCTGTTCGACGGCGATTTTCTCGGCTGGGAACGGGAAGACCTTGCCATTGACGACAACGCGGCTGGCGACGGCGCGGGAGATCTCAAAGCGCGGGCGGAAGAGGAAGTCCGGGCCATCCTTCTCGATGGCGCCCAGGACCGGCGGGACGTCGCCGTCACCGACGTAGACGGCGATGCCGGAGGCCGATTTCGCGCCGGAGATGCGGAATGACGGCCCCTCGCGGCGAACGGCAATGTCCGCCGCGAGCGCGCAAAGGGCCGTCAACAGGAAGACAACAAACGGCACTGGACTAGGGCAGGGCAACGGTGCGGAGGTCCATCGAGCCGCCGTCCTGCATAAGCATGACGGCGTTCTTGTCGTCGTAGCGGTCGAGCTGTTGCACACCCTTCAGGTCGGCCAGCGTCTCATAGGGCACGCCCTGCTTGTCGGCGACTGGAGAGGTGATGCCTTCGTAGGATTCGAGCTTAGCCGCGGGGAGCTTCATGACGCCGCGCGAGGAGTTGGCCATGAGGATGTAATCCTTGCCGTCCTTCGTGTAGACGATCATGTCGAGGGGGCGGTTGCGGTTGCCGAGTTCGGCGATGGTCTTGCCCTTCACCTTGTTGCCGGGGGTGAGCTCGGAGAGCGGGATGGTGACGAGCGGGGTGCAGGTGTAGGCGGCCAGCAGGTGGGGCTTGTTGGCGACGGTGTAGGTGGTAAAGGTGCGGACGGGGGCGTTGGTTTCAAAGCGGCCGTGAGCGCCGTGGAAGATCTCGATGCTGGCTCCTTTGGCGGCGGATTGGAAGGGATAGGGAATGGACCGGAGACTGGAGGAGAACTCTTCGTTGGAGAGGCCGGCGATGAAGACGCGGCCGTCGGCGAAGCCCAGGTCGGTGATGGTCTCCATGCGCTTGGAATTGCCGCGGGCGTCCTTTACGTCAGCAGGAGCGTCTGGCAGAGCGACGCGAGCATGGGTGATGTTGTCGAGCGGGAGTTCGGAGATTTTGCCGGTAGCGTCGAGCTTGAGGATTACCGGCGTTTTGGCGCGGGAGACGGAGAGGTAGATGTTGCGGGAGACCGGGTTGACGGCGAGGTCTTGAATAGTGATCTGGTCTGGCGTGGTGCCGAGAGCGGCGGCGATTTTCTGGTTGATTCCCTTGAGTTCGATGGAGCCGGAGCCTTTGCGGGCTTTGCGGTCCCCGGTATCGATAGCGATGAGGCTGGCGCCGGCGGAGTCGCCGACGAAGAGGATGCCGGGGGGCCCGAAGGCGAGGGGTCCGGCGGAGGTGAGTTCCAGTTTCTTGGCGGTGAGGCCCGCTCCGGGTGCGGCAAAAGCAGCGCCGGTGATGAGGGCGGCGCAGGCGATCCATTTGTTCATGGGGTATCTCCTAGATGCCGGATGGTAGCACATCAAATATTGGGTACGGCGTCGTGTTGTACTGAATTAACATGCGTCTGCTACTTATGGCGTTCGTGGCTGGTGTTGGTCTGGCGTTCGGGCAGACGCCGGCGGACCTTTACGCGTATGAAGAGTACCAGGCCTGGGCGGCGAAGCAGAAGCCAGGCGGGGATCTGCTGGACCGGTACAAGGCGCACCTGATTGATGGCGGAGCGGACTCAGTGGACGCCGAGAGCCAGGTGCGGACTGTACTGCGGATGGCGGGCGCGGAGGCGGCGCACCCATTCGTGATGGAGATGGTTCGGGGGCGCCGGGCGGGTAAGGCGCTGGAGGCGGCGAGGGGCGCGGGGCGGAACGGAGCGTGGCTGGAGCGCCAGAGTTGGGCGGTGACAGGTTTAGATGTGACGAAGGCGAATCCTTCGCCGTTCGCGCCTGGCCGGTGGGACCTGATAGTGGTGAAGGGGATGGCGTTGCGGGATCAGGAGGCGTCCGTGGTCGAGTCGTTGCGTCCGGGAGGATTGTTGATCATTACCGGGATGGAGCGGGGCGCGGCGCCACGCGGTCTGCGGGTAGTGAAGTTCGAGCAGGCAGAGGGGCTGTACTGCGGGGAGAAGGCGAAGTGAGCACGGAGAGCGTCTTCGCGGCGCGAGAGGTGACCAAGTTCTACGACATGGGCGAGGTGCGGGTTCACGCGCTGCGGGGCGTCGATCTGGAGCTGTACTCGGGCGAGATGATGGTGCTGCTGGGGCCGTCGGGGAGCGGGAAGTCAACGTTATTGAACATACTGGGCGGGCTGGACCGGGCGTCGGCGGGGACGGTGCTCTACCGCGGGTTTGACATTACGCGGGCCAACGACCGGGAGTTGACGCAGTACCGGCGAAGCCACGTTGGGTTCGTTTTCCAGTTTTATAACCTGATACCGAGCCTGACGGCGCTGGAGAACGTGACCGCGGTGACGGAGATTGCCACCAACCCGATGAAGGCGCAGGAGGCGCTGGACCTGGTGGGACTGGGGGACCGAATGCACCACTTCCCTTCCCAGCTATCCGGCGGGCAGCAGCAGCGGGTGGCGATTGCGCGGGCCATTGCCAAGCGGCCGAGTGTGCTGCTGTGCGATGAGCCGACAGGGGCGTTGGATTCCGAGACGGGGATTGTGGTGCTGGAAGCGATTGACAAGGTGAATCGCGAGTTGGGCGCGGCGACGGCGGTGATCACGCATAACGCCGACATTGCAGGGATGGCTGACCGGGTCGTCCACATGAGCAACGGGCATGTTTCCCATGTAGAGCAGAACGCGCACCGGCGCAACCCGGGGGAGTTGCACTGGTGATGGCGGTGCAAGCGGACGGGCAGTTTCGCGGGGTGTGTGGCCCGGCTCGTATCGTTGTCGCGCCGGGGTGTGACACGGGGGTAGCGACGCCGCGGCGGTTCGACTTGGGCGGGTTTTCGGCGCGGCATGGTTTGGGTTCGATTGTGCGCACTGGGGTTCGTTCCGGTGGTGAGCAGGGTTTGGTGACGATTTCCGGGCGGCGGGTTGGGCTGGGTTTGATTGTGCGCACTGGGGTTCGTTCCGGTAGTGAGCAAGGTTTGGTGACGATTTCCGGGGAGCGGCGGGTTGGGTTGGCTTTGATTGTGGGAGCGGGGTGTCGGGCGGGGAGTGAGCCGGGTTCGATGGTGTTTGCCGGGGAGCGGCGGGTTGGGTTGGCTTTGATTGTGCGCGCGGGGGTCCGGTCCGGGAACGAGCAGGGTTTGGTGACGATTTCCGGGGGGCGGCTGGTTAGGCTGGGTTCGATTGTGGGCGTAGGGCGTCGGCTGGGGAGTGAGGCGGGTTCAATGGTGTTTGCCGGGGGGCGGCGGGTTGGGTTGGCTTTGATTGTGCGCGCGGGGGTCCGGTCCGGGAACGAGCAGGGTTTGGTGGCGATTTCCGGGCGGCGGGTTGGGTTGGCTTTGATTGTGC
>JAEUQC010000013.1 GCA_016789905.1 Bryobacterales bacterium
ACGGCGGGGTTCCCCCTTCTCTCTCCCTCCGCTTTCACGGTACACCCATCTTCTGGATGATCGGATCGACTTGCCGCCTCCGGCGGCGATGATGCCGGCAAACCGTTCAGAAAACTCCGCTTCGCGATGATTGATGACACCAATTCAGGTTCATCATTTTTTAGGTGCGCCATCGCTTCGAAAACCACCGAGCCTACACCTGAGTTATCGCGAGAGGCACCCTTGCGCGCGGCGATAACAGCGTCGCGAATCCGAGTCGAATATGGAACTTTCTTCTCAATCAAATCGACCATGATCTGAATACTGGATGGAACTAGGAGTGCTGGTTCACTAAAGGGTGTAGCACCCTCGCTGGTAATCAGATGATACTGGCGCAATTGGTCAAGGTTATCTGTGATAGTCTGGTCACCCACATCCAACACGACTTTCAATTCGGCTCTCGTCGTCTCCCTCAACAGACAAAGCGCATAAAGCACGTTTCGATCTGTGCCCTTCAACGCGTCCAGTTCGCGTTCAAATGCGAACTTGCGAACATCTTCCCCTGAATTATTCTTCCAACGCTGAATAGCCGAATCGATATGCTCGCCTAGACGGACGAGACGAATTATCGAAGACGCAAACACCGGAGATCCGTCGGTGGTTTTGTGCAGTCGTTCTATCACTTTATTGGACGGCAAGGACAGGTTGAATGTCACAAACATCATTGACACGAATTCAGAGAATTCGGCTAGAGTTAATCCGTCAATCTTCAGTAGCTGACGCGTCGCAGCCCCTAACTCAAGGCGACTCGTTATTATCGCTCGAGACGGTGCCCTATTTGCCTGCCTAAACGTCCGACCGAAAAGCTGGACAATGGCCTGGAAAGCTTCTGTTTGCTCTGCCTGGGGCAGTGAGTCGATGTCATCGAATATAACAAGACTCGGGAACGCCTGGAGACACTCGAATCCAATATCCATTAGATCATCAAGGTCCTCTTTTGACTCTAAAACGGATTCAGGAACTGCGAGGTGTCGAAGCATGGCTTTGAGCATGGTAATCGTATCAGCGAAGGTCGCATCCCCGCGCGGGATCTCTTTATTCTGAAGCGCTGAAAATGAAACGCGCTTTGCAGTTAACCAGATCAGTTGAGTCAATCCCATACAAGGTCGTTCGACGACTTGCTCCGCGAACTGCCGCACAATCGTGGTCTTCCCGACTCCACCTAGTCCAGACAACACTTTCACTTCCGAATAGCGTTCAGTCGTCCAGGCCCAAAGCTTTCTAAGATACTCCTCTCTGCCTACAAAGCGAACTAACTCTGGATCATCTGGGCCAAGATTGTTCGTCAAAGTTGGAAATTCTGTCGAGAACGACGAAAGCGTTCGCTGCCCACTCTGATACAAGAACTTTACATCAACAGGATTATTCTTATCTAACGGCCGACATTCATCATTTCGACGAAAATATAAATCATGATTCTTGAAAACCGGCCGCCCATCCGCGCGAAGCTCGCCATCCTTCGTGAAGATTGCAGGCAGATACTCATCGGATCGGCGGGGGACCAGAATAACAGGAACCATCATGGATTGTGGCCCGCTTTGAAAACGAAGGGTCTTTATATCTAGCCCTATGTTTTGCCCAGTAAGTGATAAACAGTATCGAATCAGATCATCTATGGACGGAGAGCCAGCGCAACCAACGACACGGCGGTCAGAATCGCGGACCCCGAATACAAGATACCCACCGAAGCTATTGTAGAAAGCGACAATATCTTTGGCTAATTCGCACCGAGATAACCTCCACTTCTTTTGCCTCTCTTCAGTTGCGTTAACGGGTGCTGGTTCTAAAGCAAATTCCTTGTAGTCCCAGAGGTCTCTCTCTGAAGTATGACCTACTCCGTCGGGAAGCAAGAGTGACAAGACTTCATCATCAATTACTTTGCTTTCGATTTTTTGGGCCACGGCTAGCCGGATAGAATAGATACTGTGGACTGCCATGTGCACAATCTTATTACGAAAGGCGCAAGGTGTAAACACAGCGACGCTCGACCGTAACGAGAATCAGATCGCATAAATCTACGCCAATGAGATGATACCAGAACAAAAAAAGCGCCCCTCACGGGGCGCTTCCTCAAACAAAAACCAACTAAAACCTACAGCAATTCCGAAGCCGGGAAGTAATACACGCACTCCACCGCCGCCGTCTCCGCCGCATCCGAACCGTGCGAACAGTTCCGCTCGATCGACTCCGCGAAACGCTTCCGCACTGTCCCCTCCGCCGCATTCGCCGGATTCGTCGCGCCCATCAGTTCGCGCCACTGCGAAATCGCATTGTCCTTCTCCAACACCAGGAGAATCGACGGCCCTTCAGTCATAAACTTCACTAACGACCCGAAAAAGGGCCGCTCGCGGTGCACGCCATAGAAGCCTTCCGCTTCCTTCACCGTGATGTGATGCTTCTTCATCGCCACAATCCGGAAACCGTTTTCCTCAATCATGGAGATGATTTTCCCACTGATCCCGCGCGAAACCGCGTCGGGCTTAATCATCGCAAATGTACGTTCCAATGCCATATATCGTTAGCTCGAAAGTCTTTCTTGAATTTTCTGGCCGAGATCGGCCGGGGTACTGCAAACCGTAATTCCAGCGGCTTCCATCGCCGCCATCTTGTCCGATGCCTTGCCGCTGCCGCCGGCCACAATCGCGCCTGCATGGCCCATCCGGCGGCCAGGAGGCGCCGTCTGCCCGGCAATAAATCCAACCACCGGCTTCTTCACGTGATCCTTAATGTAGGCCGCCGCAATCTCTTCGTTATTGCCGCCAATTTCGCCAATCATCACGATCGCGTGCGTATCCGGATCTTCGTTGAATAACTTGATCGCGTCCAAATGCGTCGTCCCGATAATCGGATCGCCGCCAATACCAATACAGGTCGATTGACCAATGCCCAACTTAGTAAGCTGGCCCACCGCTTCATAAGTCAACGTGCCCGAGCGGCTAACTACGCCAACATGCCCGCGTAAGTGGATATGACCCGGCATGATACCAATCCGGCACTCGCCCGGCGTAATAATACCAGGGCAGTTAGGACCAATCAGCCGCGAACCCCGTGTCGTCAGAAACTGCCGCGCCGCGATCATGTCCCGAACCGGAATCCCCTCGGTGATGCAAACGATCAACGCGATCCCCGCGTCGGCCGCTTCCATTATCGCATCGGCCGCGAATGGCGGCGGCACGAAAATCACGGATGCGTTCGCGCCAGTCGCTTTCACCGCCGCGTCCACCGTATCGAACACCGGCCGGTCCAGATGCGTCGTTCCGCCCTTACCCGGCGTTACGCCGCCAATGACGTTCGTACCGTAATTAATCGAGTTAGTCGCGTGAAAGGTGCCCTGCGCACCCGTATACCCCTGCACCAGCAGGCGTGTTTCTTTGTTTACTAATACGCTCATTGTGCCGCCCTCACAACCTTCTCTGCCGCGTCCTTCATCCCGTCGGCCACCTGGAAGTTAAAGCCGGATTCAGCAATAATCTTCTTGCCCTCCTCCACGTTCGTCCCTTCCATCCGGATCACAACAGGAAGCGAAATCCCCAGATCGCGCGCCGCGTTCACCACGCCCGTCGCCAGAATGTCGCACCGCAGAATGCCGCCGAAGATATTGATCAACACCGCTTTCACCGCCGAATCCGACAACAGAATCCGGAATGCGTTCTTGATCTGCTCCTCGTTCGCGCCGCCGCCCACGTCCAGGAAGTTGGCCGGCTCGCCGCCCGCCCACTTGATGATGTCCATCGTCGCCATCGCCAGCCCCGCGCCATTCACCATACAGGCGATGTTGCCGTCCAGCTTGATGTAGTTCAGCGAGAACTTCGACGCTTCCACTTCCAACGCGTCTTCCTCGTCCACATCGCGCAAATCGGCAAAGTCCGGATGCCGGTACAATGCGTTGTCGTCGATGTTAATCTTCGCGTCCAGGGCCATCACGCGCCCGTCTTTCAGAAGAATGAACGGGTTGATCTCCGCCAGCGACGCGTCCGACTCTTCGTACGCTTTCGCCAGCGCCACCATCGCCTTCGCCGCCGCGTTCACGCTCTTGGCCGGCACGCCAATGCCAAACGCCATGTTCCGCGCCTGAAAGCCCTGTAAGCCAATGCCCGGCTCAATCGTCTCTTTCAATATCTTTTCCGGCGTATGATGGGCCACTTCTTCAATCTCCATGCCGCCTTCCGAAGACGCCATGAACACGTTCTTGCCCGTCACGCGATCAAGCGTGATGCCGAGGTACAACTCTTTCTCAATCGGCAGCGCCTCCTCGATCAGCAACCGCCGCACCGTCTGGCCCTGCGGCCCAGTCTGATGCGTAATCAGTTGCATGCCGAGTATCTTTTTCGATGCCTCGACAGCGTCTTCGACGGTCTTGCAGACCTTCACCCCGCCGCCTTTTCCGCGGCCTCCGGCGTGAATCTGGGCTTTTACGACTACAAAGCCGCCGAGCTCTTTGGCCGCGGCCTCGGCCTCTTGGACGGTGAATGCAACCTTGCTCTGCGGCACCGGAACGCCGTAGCGAGCTAAGATCGCTTTCCCTTGATACTCGTGGATTTTCATACGGTAAACTCACAGTTTAACATCGTGCCGGACCCCAACTCAGCCTTTCTCCCTATTCTTCACAACCTCGTCCGCGAAAACGCGTTTCATTCCGATGACGCCGAACTCGCCATGAGCCTCATCCTCTCCGGCGCCGTCTCGCCCGTCCAATTGGCCGCCTTTCTCGTCCTCCTGCCGCCACGTAAAGTGCCCGCCGAAGTGCTCTACGGATTCGCCCGCGCCATGCGCGCCGCCATGGTCCCCGTCGACCCCGGTCCCGGCCACACCCTCGACACCTGCGGCACCGGCGGCGACGAAGCCAATACGTTCAACATCTCCACCGTCGCCGCCTTCGTCGTCGCCGGCGCCGGGGTCAACGTCGCCAAACACGGCAATCGCTCGGCCAGTTCCATGTGCGGCAGCGCCGATGTCTTGGAAGCCCTCGGGGTCAACATTGATCTCACCGCCGAACAGATGGGCGCCTGCATTCGCCAAACCGGTATCAGCTTCCTGTTCGCGCCCAAACTCCACCCCGCCCTTCGCCACGCCGCCCCCGTCCGCGCCGAACTCAAAATCCGTACCGTGCTCAATCTCATGGGCCCGCTCTGTAACCCGGCGCGCGCTCAGGCGCAACTCATCGGCGTTCCCGGCGAAGGGATCGGTGATGAAATGGCGGGCGCCCTAGCTATGTTTGGCCAGGGCCGCCAATGTCTCGTTCACGGCTCCGACGGCCTCGATGAGATCACCCTTTCCGGCTCCACCACCATCTGGCACGTCGAGAGCGGAAACGTGAAAAAGGAGTACTGGCAGCCTTCGGACTTCGGCATAACCCGCGCCAGCCTGGACTCACTCCGCGGCGGAGATCGCTTTGCCAACGCGGCCATCACCCATGAAATCCTTTCCGGCGCCCCCGGGCCCAAGCGCGACATAGTCATCATGAATGCTGCCGCCGGCCTCATGGTCGCCGGTGCCGCCGCCAGCCCAGCCCAAGCCGTCCTATTGGCCCAGAACGCCATTGATTCCGGCGCCGCCGCGGCCAAGCTCGCCGCCCTGGCGGCTTTCAGTAACGAAGTCGCGGCTAGCCCCGCCGCGCCGCCTCAATAGCGGCGATATCGATCTTCGTCATAGTCATCATCGCCTGGAACACTCTCTTCGTTTCCTCCCCGCCAGCCGCCATTGCATCGGTAAGCGCTCGCGGCGTGATCTGCCAACTCAGCCCCCAACGGTCTCTGCACCATCCGCACGCGCTCTCCGCCCCACCGTTGCCCACAATGGCGTTCCAATATCGGTCCGTCTCCTCCTGTGTCTCTGTCGAAACGGCAAACGAAAACGCCTCACTGTGTTTGAATGCCGGACCACCGTTCAGGCCCAGACACGGAATACCCAGGACGGTAAAACTCACCGTCAGCACATCGCCTTCCTTTCCTCCGGGAAAATCGCTCGGCGCGTGAAAGACGGAGGTGACCGCGCTATCGGGAAATGTGGCCGCATAGAACGTCGCCGCCTCATGCGCGTCTTTGTCAAACCATAGGCATATTGTGTTCTTGTGCTTCGTATTCATACGCCAGATTCTCCCACATCCTCAAAATGAAATTGGTCGAGCCTAAAGAAAGATCGTCATCCGCCTCGTCTTCGTGCCAACCGCCCCCAACGCACAGCTCCATTTCCGCGCATCCTTTCCGCGCATCCCGCCCACACAAATCGGCGTGCCTAAACAACAGAACCAGAATTCGTCATCCGCCCAAACTCCCTCCCCACCCGCCTCGTCTTCGTGCCAACCGCCCTCATCGCACAGTTCCATTTCCGCGCATCCTTTCCGCGCATCCCGCCCACACAAATCGGCGTGCCTAAACAGAACCAGAATTCGTCATCCGCCCAACCTCCCGCACCACCCGCTTCGCGAAAGTGCCAACGGCGCGCAATGCTACGCTCAGTTTTCCACCTGAATCTCCCCGCGCAACCCTCGTGCGAAAATGGTCCCGCCGAAACATGCCCAGCGTCTACGACCTGAAGCCCAGATTCCAAGCGCTCCTCCGCCCCATCGTTATCCTCCTGGCCGCCATCGGAGCCACCGCCAACCAGATTACAATCGCCACCTGCCTCATCTCCATCGCTCTCGGTGTTTCGCTAACATACGGCCCGAAACACTGGTTTCTATTGCCCGTATGGCTCTTCCTGCGAATGGCACTGAACGCCATCGATGGCATGTTGGCCAAGGAGCACAACCAGGTCACCCGCGTAGGCGCACTGCTTAATGAAATAACCGACGTGATCGCTGACGCCGCCCTCTTCTTGCCCTTTATCGCCATATTCGGCCCTCTCTGGACCGCCTTGCTCGTCTACCTGTCCACCCTCACTGAATTCACCTCCGTTGTCATACTCTCTATCACCGGCGCCCGCCCGAATCATGGGCCGATGGGCAAGTCCGACCGCGCTCTCGTCCTCGGCATTCTGGCCGCCTGGCTCGCCCTCGGATTCTCGGTGCATGAGGTGGTCCCCATGCTTTTAGCGCTAGTATTGGTGGCGACAGTGTACAATCGCGCCAGAAACATATCATGAGAAGCGTCGAAGAACGCAAGTTCACCCTCCGCGATGGCACTGGCCTTTTCTATCGCTATTGGCCCGGATCGTCCAACAAAGCCATCGTTCTGCTCCACCGCGGCCACGAACACTCCGGCCGCCTGGCCCACGTGGCCGAAGAACTGAACCTCCCCGAGTTCTCTATCTTCGCCTGGGATGCCCGCGCTCATGGTAAAAGCGAAGGCACCCAACATAAAGACGTCACGATGTCGACGTTTTCCTCCGATTTGGATGAATTCGTACGCCACATTGGGACCTGTTACGCCATTCCAGCCCACGAAACGGCGGTCGTCGCCCAAAGTGTCGGCGCTGTGTTCGCCGCGGCATGGGCACACGACTACGCCCCGCAGATCCGTTGCCTGGTGCTCGTCTCTCCAGCCTTCAAAGTCAAGCTGTACGTGCCATGCGCCCGCCTCGGATTAACCATTTGGAATCAAATAGTTGGCCATTTTTTCGTGCAGTCTTACGTCACCGGCGGCGCACTAACTCACGACAAAGTGCGGGCCCAATCCTACGCTACCGACCCACTCATCAATCGACCCATCTCGGTTCGCGTGTTGCTTGGTCTGTACCAGACCGCCGACCGCCTCATCGAAGACGCACAAGCGATTCATATTCCGACGCAACTGCTCCTATCTGGCAGCGACTGGGTGGTGCACAACAAGCCGCAACATGCTTTTTTTGAACGACTTGGCACACCGGAGAAAGAAATCCATACCTTTGCGGGTTTTTATCACGATACGCTCGGGGAAAAGGACCGCCACCTCCCGATCGCCAAGGCCCGCGAGTTCATCATCCGGCATTTCGCCCGCCCGCCAGTCGTCAAAGACCTGTTAGACGCTGATAAGAAAGGCTTTACGTACGAAGAGCACGAGGCGCTCCGCCGCCCGAAGTTTTCGCTCAACTTCGCCATCCAGCGCCTTTCGATGAACACGAGCGGAAAACTGCTTTCGAAGGGGATCAAGCTCGGAATCGATACCGGTTTCGACTCAGGCGCCACGCTCGATTACGTTTATCGCAATGAACCGAATGGACTTATTGATTGGGTCTACCTGAACGCCATTGGTTGGCGCGGCATTCGAATCCGGCGCCGCCATCTGGAAGAATTGATCGGGCGAGCCCTGGACCTCGTTAAAAACGCAGGACTTCCCGCGCGCATCCTCGATATCGCCGCCGGGCACGGCCGCTATGTTCTTGAAGCTGGGCAAGCGGCGGAACACATCCGGTTGCGCGATTACCGGGAGGAAAACGTCAATGATGGCCGGAAGCTGATAGCAGCAAAAGGTGTTAATGCCGTTTTCGAAAAAGGCGACGCGTTTGACCGCGCCGAACTCGCCGCACTCGCCCCCAAACCAACAATTGGCATTGTTTCAGGACTTTACGAACTTTTCCCTGACAATGGCATGGTTCAGAAATCGCTCGCCGGCCTCGCCGATGCCATACCGGCCGGCGGCTATCTGATCTACACCGGCCAGCCGTGGCATCCGCAACTGGAAATGATCGCCCGAACATTGACCAGCCACAAGGCGAAAGGCCAGCCGTGGGTGATGCGTAGGCGTACGCAACTGGAATTGGATCAATTAGTTACAGCGGCTGGGTTCAAGAAAGTCGAGCAACGGGTGGACGAATGGGGTATTTTCACCGTCTCACTAGCCCAGAGAACCTGAGGCGACTCGCCTGGCTTGCCTTCCTCGGGCCGTTCTTCTTTCTTTCCTATAATTTGGCGAATGGAATGGCGGCGGCAAAAGAACCGGACGTGCCGTCGATCGTTTTCGCTTGGGAGCGATTTATCCCGTTTTTGGCGTGGACGATCGTGCCCTACTGGTCGTCGGATCTGCTGTACGTCGCATCGTTTTGGACGTGCCGGACGAGGACCGAAATCGACCGTTTGGGCCTCCGGCTGGTCGCGATACAAGTCATTTCGGTGTGCTTTTTCGTGCTTTTTCCGCTCAAATTGACGCTTATTAGGCCACTGTTGCACGGTTTTAACGCCTATTTTTTTCAAACGCTCGTTTCATTTGACCTGCCATACAACCAAGCGCCGTCGCTTCACGTGAGCCTCGCCTACATCCTTTGGAGGCAGCTTCGAGGGCCTTTTTGGGGTGCTTGGTTCGGGCTGATCGCGCTTTCGGCGTTGACTACATATCAGCACCATTTCATTGATATTCCGACGGGACTGTGGGCGGGCGTAATGGTGGTGGCACTACTGCCGGAGTCGCAAAAACCAGAGTGTTCGCATCCGCGACTGGCGTTCTGGTACGGCATTGTGGCGGCTGGTCTGGTGTGGCTGGCGTTTGGATTCAGTTGGTGGATCTTGTTGTGGCCGGGGTTCTCATTCTCAATGGTGGCGGCGGCGTACTGGACGGGGAATGTCGAATTGTTGGGCAAGACCGGACATTTTCCGCCTGTTTGGATGTGGCCATATGGGGCACTGGCGTGGATCAACTCGCTGGCGTGGCGATCCGGAACGAGTGTCGTGGCGGATGGGGTGGCGGTGGGAAGGCCAGAATTGTGGGGATATGGGAGTGTTGTCGATTTGACCGCGGAGTTGCCGGTGCGCGCGGACGCGCATGTTCCGATGCTTGATTTGGCGCTGCCGTCGATGGCGCAGATCACAGCGGCGGTGGAGGCCATTGAGGGTTTGATAGGGCGACGTCCGACGCTGGTCTGTTGCGCGCTGGGGTATTCACGAAGCGCAGCGGCGGTAGCGGCATGGCTGGTGGCAACAGGGCGGGCTGGATCAGTAGAGAATGCGGTTGGCATCGTTCGAAAAGCGCGACCGCAGGTGGTGTTGAGTCTCGCGATGGTGGAGCGGCTGGAGCGATGGGCGATAGCGCGAGGCGAGGGCGAACGGCGATAGCGCGAGGCGAGGGTGCGCAGAGAAGGGCACGGGCGATTGTGCACGCCGAGGGCATGAGCGAAAACGCGCGGCGAGGGGCTTGGAAGAGGGCACGCGGCGAGAGGCACGGGCAGTAGTGGTCGGCGAAGGCTGTGAGCCATTGCGCGTGGCGAGGGCGCGCATGGAAGGGCACGGGCGATGGTGCACGCCGAGGGCGTGAGCGAAGGCGCGTGGCGATGGTGCGCAGAGGAGGGCACGGGCGATGGTGCACGCCGAGGGCGTGAGCGAATGCGCGCGGCGAGAGGCACGGGCAGTTGTGG
>JAEUQC010000036.1 GCA_016789905.1 Bryobacterales bacterium
GGCGCCGGAATCGAAATTGAGGAAACGAAAACGTGGTTAGTTGCTCAACGTGAAATTCACGTCGATCTGGGTCTGCACTTCGACGGGTTCGCCGTTGAGCTGCGTGGGCTTATAGACCCACTGACGGACCGCGTCGGTCGCGGCTGGGATCAACAGCGGGTGACCGCTGACCACCTGCAAATTCTGAATGGTGCCGTCCTTGGCGATGACCGCGTTAAAGCGGACTGTGCCTTGGATACGGGCCTGCTTGGCCAACGGCGGGTAGGTCGGACGGACCATCTTGGCGATGTTGGCGGCCTGGACGTTGCCGCCGACGCGGATGCGCTGCGGAGCGGCCGGCTTGGGCTTTTCCGCGGGCGGGGGGGGCGGCGGCGGGGGCGGCGCGGCCGTGGGAACGCTGCCGATGATGCCACCGATAACGCCGCCGGCGGTACCGCCGGGAACGCCACCAGGAACACCGCCAACGACGCCAACGCCACCGGACATGGGAGGAGGCAGTTCCTCTTCCTTAATCATGGCGATGTCTTTCGGAATGGTCTTCGGAGCCACCAGCCGGCCAGCGTCGAACTGGCGCGGAATGACCTTCACCACTTTCACCGGCGCCGCCGCGGGAGGCGGAGGAGGAGGCGGAGGGGGCGGAGGCGGCGCGACCAGCATGGAGGCCAGTTGCGTCGGCTGCAGGCCTTCGAAGAAGATCATGGGGAGAATCACACCCACCGCGATGAGGCAGGATTGGATCAGGAAGGAAATCAGCACCGTATAGGGCTTATTCGTTTTCCCGGTTCCTTCGACGAATGATTGTTCGAACATATCCGCATTCCTTTCAACCGGAGAGGATTCCGGCCTGGCAATTAGGGGCGGTTTGGGCCGCCAAGAACACAACGACTACTTTACGGACTTCACTTTGGCGGCAACCGACGGCGACGCGCTCGCGGTGGGCGGACCGGGCCGGCGGCTTTCCATCCAATCCCGCCACCAGATGAGGATTGGGCTGGCAATGAATATCGAAGAGTAGGTGCCAACGATAATTCCAACCACCAAGGCGAAGGAGAAGCCGTTGAGAACGGCTCCGCCGAAAAGCCAGAGCGAGGCGGCGGTGATAAACGTCAGACCGGAAGTAAGAATGGTTCGGCTCAGCGTCTGGTTGATGCTGGCGTTGACAACGTATTCGAATTTTTCCTTCCGCATGCCGGGAAGGTTCTCCCGGATACGGTCGAAGACAACGATGGTGTCGTTCATCGAAAAACCGACAAGGGTAAGGAGAGCCGCGATGACGGTGAGCGATATCTCCTTGTCAAAAAGCGAGAACAGGCCGATGGTGATGATGGTGTCGTGGAAGACCGCGATGACGGCGGCCAAACCGTAGACAAACTCAAACCGGAAGGCGATGTAGATCAACATGCCAAGCAGCGCAAGCAGCGTGGCATTGAGCGCTTGGGAGCGAAGTTCGGCGCCAACCTTGGGGCCGACAAGATCGAATCCGCGGACTTGGTAGGGAGCGACGAAGGCTTTGTCTTTCAGCACGGCGATCACCTGGGGGCTAACTCCATTGACACCGGCCAGTGCGTCGATGTTCCCAAGCAGTCCGCCTTTGTTGGAGTCGCGGAAGGCCGTGATCGCCTTGGCGAGGTCCTGCACCTGCTGTTCATTGTGGGAGGCGGCCAGCGGGCCGCGCAGTTCGTCGGCGATGCGGGCGGTGCCGATGTTGGAGAGGTCCAGTTTTCCCGCGCTGACGCCGCCGAAGGAGGCGGCCAGGTTATCGAGAATCAACTGGCGCGCGGCGGCCAGTTCGCGCTCATCGCGGAGTTCGGTGGAGATGAGCACTTCGTTGTTCGTGGTGTCGCGCTGCACGACAATGTCACCGGGAATTTTGGCGCTCAGGGCGGCACGGATCTGATCTTCGGTAACGTTGTTCTGGAACCGCACAGTGGTGACCGTGCCGCCCTTGAAGTCAATCCCGTACCGGGGACCGCCTTTCATAATCAGGCTGCCGATGCCCGCCGCTGTCAGAATGAGGGAGACAATGATGAAGGGCCATTTCTTCCCTAGGAAGTCGAAGTTCGTGTTCTTGAAAATTTCCATGAATTACTGCTAGCGGTCGCCTTGACGGTTGGACACCAAGTTCGAACAACTAGTTCCCGCTTGATCTCAGAAAAAGTATCACAATTTGCTGACTGCTTACAAACACCGGCAAGTACTAGTCCGGAGGGGCATGCCCATAGACCATTTGGCGGTGTCAAAAAATACCGTTAGATGCTCAACGTGGTCAACTGCTTGTTGCCGGACAGTTCCCAATCGAAGATGAATTTGGAAATAAAAACCGCGGTGAAGATGTTGGCGATGAGGCCGATCACCAGCGTAAGGGCGAACCCTTTAACAGCCGTGGAGCCGAAGGCGAAGAGGAACGCGCACGATACGACCGTGGTGACGTGCGTATCGATGATGGTGACGAACGCCTTGTCAAAGCCGGCGTGAACACCGGCCAGCACGCCCTTGCCATTGCGCAGTTCTTCACGAATCCGTTCGAAAATAAGCACGTTGGAATCCACCGCCATGCCGATGGTGAGAATGAACCCGGCGATGCCAGGAAGCGTCAACACGGCGCCGAAGTAGGCAAGCGCCGCGAGCAGAATGATGCCGTTCAGGATGAGCGCGAGCGTGGCGTTGATGCCGGCGCGCTTGTAGTAAACCAGCATAACGAGCACGACCACGCTGACGCCGACGATGCCGGCCATCAGGCCATCGCGAATCGAATCGGCGCCGAGCGACGGACCAACCGTGCGCTCTTCCAGATAGACAATGCCGGCGGGCAGCGAGCCCGAGGTGAGCGTAAGCGCCAGGTCGCTGGCAGAGGTCTGGTCGCCGATTCCGGTGATGCGCCCGGAATCCTCAATCTTGTTCTGAATGGTGGCGACGGAGAAAATCTGGTTATCAAGAACAACGGCGAGCTTGTTATTGATATTGGCTTCCGTGAAACGGCCAAAGCGCTTGGAAGCGTCCTGGGAAAGGGTGAACGACGTTTCCCACTTGCCGAACTCATCCTGCGAAGGGCGCGCATTGCGGAGGTCGCGGCCGGTGACCACGGCGTTACGGCCGAGCAGCCACCAGGATTCGCCCTGCGCACCTGGGCGCACTTTTTCCCGCACGACGATGGTGCCAAGCGGCAACACGCCGCCGTTCTGGCTAAGCGCCTGCGCGCGATCCGGGAAGGGTCCGCCCTTGACTTCCGTGATGGAGAGCATGGCCGCGGCGGAGATAAGCGCCTTCACACGAGCCGGGTCGTCCACGCCCGGCATCTGCACCAACACTTCAGATTCGTTCTTCGATCCGCCGCGCTGCTGCACGGTGGCTTCCGTAAGGCCCAGACCGTTGATTCGATTTTCGATGGTGCGGATGGAGCGTTCCAGCGTATCCTTGCGCAGCGCGCCGGCTTCGGTGGGCTTGTAGTTCAGCTTGAAGTCGCTGCTGGAAACCGAGTTCATGTTCCACGAGGCGAAGCGAGAATTAACAATTTCGCGCAGGCCGGCCACCTTGTCCACCGGCACGCCCTTGATGAGAATTTCAATAGTCTCGGCGTCTTCAATGCGTGTGGGGTCGTTGCGGTCGATGGCCGTGTAGGTCACGCCGTCCTTCTGCATTTCGGTCTTTAGCCGGTCAATGGTCTGGTCGGCTTCGGCCTTAAAGGCATCCTGCGCCTGCACCTGGAGCACGAGTTGGCTGCCGCCCTTCAGATCGAGACCGAGCTTGATGTTGTCGTTCCAGTTCTTCACCAACTCGTCTTTGCTCTTGGGAAGGCCGATGATTCCATACACACAGATGAGTAGAATCACCACCACAAAAATCGCTTTGTTACGCAGGGTACTGTTCATTGCTAATGCTCTTGTTCAAAAAAATCTTTACGTGGCCGAGGTTGAGGGATTCTGCAGCGACGCGACGGCACTGCGCGCCAATTGAAGTTTCACATTGTCGGGCTTCACTTTGATCACTACAGTGTCGTCGGTTCCGATGTCGACGATCATCCCGACCAAACCGCCGCTCGTGACGACAATATCGCCCTTTTTCAGATTCTGCAACATCTGCGCGGTCTGCTTCTTCTGCCGCTGCATGGGCAGGAAGAGCAAAAAATAGAAGATGCCGAAGATGGCAACCATCGGCAGAAAGCCGAGCACGGAATTCAACGGCGATGATGAGACGAAAAGGCTGAGAGTCACTCGGTTCCTACCACCGTTGCGATCCGGCGCGTGCGAAGAAGTTCAGGAAATTCCCCAAGCAAAATAGACTGCCTGATCCGTCTCATGATGTCAAGGTAATGCCGCATATTGTGCAGCGTGCCTAGTACTGAAAACAGGATTTCGCCGGCCAGAAACAGGTGGCGCAGGTACGATTTGGAGAAGTTGCGGCAGGTGTAGCAGGAGCAGGCGGGGTCCAGGGCACCACGGTCGTCGCGGTATCGCGAATTCTTAATAATCACCTTGCCCTCCGACGTGAAGAGGCAGCCGTTACGGGCGTTACGGGAAGGCATGACGCAATCCATCATATCCACACCACGAGCCACATATTCAATTAATTCTTCAGGTTTTCCAACACCCATGACGTACCGCGGCTTTTCGCGCGGCAGCAGCGGTGTGGTGATTTCGGTCATGGCAAGTGATTCTTCGCGCGGCTCGCCCACGGAAAGTCCGCCAATGGCATAGCCGGGCGCATTCAGTTCCAGCAGTTTCTCCGCGCATTCCACCCGAAGTTCGGCCGACATGGCGCCTTGCACAATCGGGAACAGCGCCTGCCGGGAGGTATCGAAATGGCGGTAGTGGCGGAAGGCCTGGCCGGCCCAGCGGATCGTGCGCTGCATGGACTGACGTACCTCCTTCATGGATGGGGGCGGGTATTCCAGGCATTCGTCGAGCACCATCATGATGTCGGAGCCAAGGGCGCGCTGCACATCCACCGTCGATTCGGGCGTAAACAGATGCTTGTCGCCATTCAAGTGGGAGTGGAACACGACGCCCTGTTCGGTCACCTTGCGAATCTTGCTGAGCGAGAAAACCTGGAATCCGCCGGAATCGGTGAGAATGGCGCGAGGCCAGCGGATGTATTCATGCAGGCCGCCAAAATCGCGAATGAGTTCATGGCCCGGGCGCAGGAACAGGTGGTAGGTGTTTGAGAGAATGATCTTGGCGTCGAGGTCCCGTTCCAGTTGCGCCGGCGTAAGTCCCTTTACCGTCCCTTGCGTGCCGACTGGCATGAACACAGGGGTTTCGATGGTTCCATGGGCCGTGTGCAACAGCCCGGCGCGGGCGCCGGTTTCAGGACATTGGGCTTGCAGTTCAAAGCGCAGGCCTTCGGTGAGGGAGTGGTTAGAGTCCAAGGTACGTGCGGAGACGGAGCTCATCCTTTGATTTAGATTTCGGCCATGTAGATTTCGACGGCGCCGGCAAGCGGAAAGGCAAGGCGAAGCGCGCGCATTATTCGTAGCGTAACGCTTCCGTGGGATTGAGGCGCGAGGCGCGGTTGGCCGGCAGAATGCCGAAGATCAAACCGACGAGAAACGATGTGGTAAACGCAACGGCGACGGAGATGGGCGAGATGGGGATATCGATGCCGCCGAAGTAGCCCGCGCTCCACGGCATGGCAACGCCAAGCAGAATGCCCAGCAGCCCGCCGCCGACGCTAATCATGACGGCTTCGGCGAGAAACTGCGTAAGCACGGCCCGGCGCGTGGCGCCAATGGCCAGGCGGATGCCGATTTCCCGCGTGCGCTCCGTAACGGTGACCAGCATGATGTTCATGATGCCGATGCCGGAAATGAGCAGTGTGATGGCCGAAACCAGGATGAGCACAACGGTCAGAATGAGCGCGATGTTTTCAGCGGCGGCGAGAATGCCGGTGAGGTTGTCCACATAGTATTTCGCGCCGGCGCGGTGGCGGCTTTCGAGCAGCGCCTGCACCTGCTTGGTGAGCGGAACGACGTCGCCGGGGTCGCGCGCCTGCACGTACATGGGGTCAATGCGTTCCTCGCTGGTAAGGTATTTCAGCACCGTGATGGGAACAAGAATCGTTTCGGTGGAGAGTTCGGAAAGGCCGAAGCTATCGGTCTTTTCGCGGAAGGCGCCGATGATGGTGAACTGCAGGCCCTGGATTTTGACGACCTGGCCAATGGCGTTCGACTGGCTGCCGTAAAGCTTAATGGCGAGTTTCTCCGTCAGCATGGCAACGCGGTTGCGCAGGGCGACATCGTCGGCCTGCATGACGCGCCCGAAGGAGTTCACCAGGTTGCGCACCGGGGCGTATTGTTCATCGGAGCCTATGATTTTCACGTCGCGCACCTTGCCCTGAATCACCATCTGGTCATAGAGCGTCATCACGCCGGTAACAGCACTGGCGCGGCCCGGGAAGGCGGCGCGGACGGCGGCAACGTCGGCGATTTTCACGAAGTCGGCTTCCACCTGGGTGCCGGTGCGGTTGCCGGCTTCGTAGTAGGCGATGATGAGATTCGACCCGATGCCGCGAATCTGCTCCAGCACGTAATCGCGGCTGGTGAGCGAGATGGTGACGACGAGAATAACCGAGGCGTTGCCGATAACCAGGCCAAGGGCGGTGAGCAGCGTACGAACCCGATTGGCCTGTAGCGCCTGCAGGCTGGAGCGGAGCACTTCACGCCAGTTCATGGGATCAGGCGCCGCCCGCTTGCTTCAACAGTTTCTGGGCCTCTTCGCGGGATGGCAAATCTGGGTGCGGCGGCAATTGCAGATACTGCCGCAGCAGGGCGCGCGCGGCGGGCAGGTTCTGCTTGGCTTCAATGTGAATGCGCGCGGTTTGGAAGAGCACTTGCGGATGTTTGGGCGAGTGAACGGCGGCACGATCAAGCCACTGCACGGCTTCGGGAATGCGGGCGCGGCGGGATAGAAACTGGGCGACATCGAGCAGGCGGCCGACGGATTTGGGGGCCAGTTCAACAGCGCGCCGAAGCTGGCGTTCCGCGGTGGCGAAATCCTTGCGCCCCTCGGCGAGCTTGGCGGTGGCGAAGGCCTCTTCGGCCGCGTCCACCGCTTTGATTTTCGGGAGCAGCGCCTGCGCCTTATCCAGGCCGCCACCCAGAAAGCCAGGAGCCTGCAGGTAGTATTCGAAAAGATCGTTGAGCGCTTCGCCATTGGCAGGTTCGAGTTCCACCGCTTTCTCAAAATTCTGGCGGGCCTTGGAAGCGTAGCCCGGCGCCGCCAGCGCGAATGCGGTTTCGGCGCGGCGGCCGAAGGCGCGGCCCAGCCAGTGGCGCGCGGTGGAACTGGCCGGGTCGCTGGCGGCGGCCCGTTCAAAAAATTCGCAGGCCTTTTTGTAGTCTCCCATCCCGTAGGCGGCCTTACCGGCGAGCAGTGGCGCCGCCGCATCGCGGGAAAGCAGCGGCTGCGCCGCTGCCAGCGCCTCCTGGTAGCGCGTCTGGCGGTAGAGCTCTTCGGCCGCCTGGAGTTCCGCGGAAGCGGCCCGCAGAACGGCGCACACAGTGAAAGCAGCGGCGAGTTTCAACATCCGTACCTTCCCATGGTAACGCGGGGACGACGGAAATCATCCCTACAGTAGCGCGAGTATAGTATCGTGGGATTTGGCAGAAACTCACCCCGTTGGAGGTTCGAAATGAAGAAATTGCAGAGATTGTTGAGTTTGACAGCCCTGATGGCGCTGTTCACGTTCGGAGCGATGGCGCAGACGGCGTCGCTGGAAGGCGAAGTGAAGGGCGAGGACGGCAAGCCGCTGAAAGACGCGCTGATCAAGCTGGAACGTAAGGACATAAAGGGTTCGTACAAAGTAAAGACGAACAAGAAGGGCCAGTGGTTCCACGCCGGCCTGCCGTTGGGCACTTACGACATCATGTGCGAAGTGGAAGGGAAAGTGGTGGATACGGTGAAGGGTGTTCGCACGCGCCTGGGCGATCCGCTGCCCGTGAATTTCGACCTTTCAAAGATGGCCGCGCAACGCAAGGCCATGGAGCAGGCCGCTTCCACCGGCCAGGTCACCGAAGAGATGTCGCGCGAAATGACCAAGGAGCAGAAAGAAGCCCTGGAAAAAGCGACCAAGGAACGCGCGGCCGCGCTGGCGAAGAACAAGGAGTTGAACGATGCCTTCAACGCCGGCATGGAAAACCTGAAGACGAAGAACTTCCCGGCGTCGATTGAGGCCTTCGATAAGGCCGCGGGCATTGATCCGAAACAGGTGGTGATCTGGGCCAACAAGGCCGAAGCGCACGTGGGCTTCGCCGGCACGAAGACGGGGGATGAGCAGATCGCCGAACTGAACAAGGGCATGGAAGCCTACGGCAAAGCGCTGGAACTGAAGCCGGACGACGCGGGCATGCACAACAACTACGCGCTCGCGCTGGCCAAGGCGAAGAAGTATCCGGAAGCGCAGGCCGAACTCGACAAAGCGGCGCAACTCGACGCGCCGAACGCCGGCCGCTACTACTACAACCTGGGCGCCATTCTGACGAACGTGAACCAGTTGGAACCGGCCAGCATCGCCTTCAAGAAAGCCATTGAAGCCGACCCCAACTACGCCGACGCGCACTACCAATACGGCCTGTACCTGTTCAGCAAGGCGACCATTACGCCGGACGGGAAGACGGTTCCGGTGGCGGGCACGACGGAAGCGTTCCAGAAGTATTTGGAACTGAAGCCGGACGGCCAATTCGCCGACGCGGCCAAGGGCATGTTGCAGGCGACTGGCGCCGCCGTGCAGACGGAGTACAAGAACCCGAACGCCCCGGCCGCCAAGAAGAGCACCACCAAAAAGAAGTAACAGCTTGCCGGAAAAGGGCGTCCATTGCTTTGGACGCCCTTTTTCTGTTTGAACGCCATGTTGAAATACCTTGTTGGCATTCTCATCTCCTTCATCGCGCTGAGCTTCATTCGCGCCGTGATGGGCATTATCCAGAAAGCCGTGGTGGAAGAGGTGCAATCGGCGGTGGGCGGCGAGCCGGCACCCGCGACACCCAAAGGGGGTAAGGCGGCCACAACCGCCGATACCACGCTGCGCAAATGCGTAACGTGCGCGACCTACAAGCCGGAGTCGTCGATGATCCGCTACGGGACCGGCGAAAAGAGTGTCTTCTTCTGCTCGGCGGAGTGCGAGAAGAAGGCGAATTCGTAGCTGCTACTTGGCGCGGGCCAACTGCGCGGCACGGGCGTTCAGCGCCTGCAGTTGACGCAAGTCGTCCTCCGCCTGCTGAATGGTGGACTGGATGCGGGAAAGATCCCCCGCCTGCAGGCCGGCGCCGGCCGCGTCGCGAGTGGGCGCGTTCAAGGTGTAGTTCCGGTACAAGTCGTTCACCTCGCGATATCGGCGAAGCAGCGTAGTGAGATACGCTTCCCGGCGGCGGTTCAGGTCCTCCACCTCGCGGGAGACGCCCGCCACCTTGCCCGCGGCCGATTCGGCGCGCGTCACGCGTTCCTGCAAAAGTTTTTCCGCCGTCTCCACTTTTAGCAAACGGTCCGACTTGGCGCGAAGTTCCACCTGCAAGGCATCGCTTAACCGGCGCGCGGATTGGGCGTCCTCCCGCAGATCCTCCGCCTGCGTTCTCAGTTTCCGCACCTCCTCCTGCTCCGTGGCGGCGGCGGCTTCGGCGCGACTCACGGATTCGCGAACCACGCTCAATTCCCTGGCCTGCTCCTTCAGGTTCTCGCGCAGTTCGTCGATCATCTTCAGGTACGGCGCTGGGTCTGTGCCGGCGGGCACTCGGACCACTTTCGGCTCCACGGCCGAAACGGGCGCGCTGGCGGCGGCTTCCGCCATCGGTGCCGGCGACGCGGCGCCAGCGGCGGCGGCCCGCTCCGTTTCCAACTGCGCCACGCGCGCCCACGCGTCGCGCTTTTCCCGGTCAACGCGCCACCACATTACGCCGGCGGCCAGGGCCGGCACCAGACAGACGACGGGAAAAATGTGACGCATGGAAGGTCTCACTTTCTTAAAGAAAACCGGGCACGGTTGGGCACATCCCGGTCACCGTTCAGCAAGTCCACAGTAGCCGTGCGGGACTTGGCGCCGCGCAATTCCACCGCGACGCTCCAATGCAGCGCGGCTGCGGACACCACCTTTTCCACCGCTTCCGGAATCTCGCCGCGGCTGCGGCAGAACGCGCCCAGCCCGCCGGATTCCTCCGCCAGTTGCAGCAGTCCCCGCTGGTAGGCTTCGTTGATCGGATCGGAAAAATAGTTCAGGTGTACGAAGAACAATGGCGTTTCCGAGGAGGCGAGGCTATCGGACAGTTTTTGAATCTTCTCACGAATCAACTGATCGGGGAAACGGCGGCTCAAGTCGCGCGAGTCGCTCGAGTTGATTACCGGATTGGTGAAGTCTTCGCGGTAGTTGTAGATGTTGCTGTCGGTGACGTAAAGAACCGCGACGCGGACATTGGCGCGGGCCAGCAGGGTGTCCCCGATGGCGGCGGCCGATTCGACGGTGGTGAGCAGCCCGGCCTTGCCCGTGGCGGCGTAATCGCGAATGGCCGCGGCGGTCTTGTCCCGTTCCGGTGTGGGATCGAGCACCACTTGCAGCATGTCCTGCGACTTCAACACACCCACCCAGCTATTCGGCGGTAACGCCCCGAGCCGCTCGGTGAGCGCGCCGCGCGCGCTATCGATGAGCGTAAGATCGCCGGTAAGATCCAGCACCACCAGCAGGATGAGATCATCCTTCGGCCCGCGTACTCGCAGGACCTTGGCCGGGTTGCCATCGAGCATTGCTTTGAACGCGGCCTTGTCGAGCGGCGGATCCTGTTCGGGAGCGGCCACGCGGAGAAGCGTTCGCGGCGGACGGCGCGCGTCGGCGGCCAGCAGCAATCCCGGTAGCAACAGGACGAACGCAAGCAGGCGCATTAGAAACTCAACCTCATTCCTACCTGTATGACGCGCCCGCCCACCGATCCGATAATTTTTCCAGCATTGACGTTGGGCGCCGAAGCTGGGCCAATGATGACATCGGGGTTGGACCAGTTGCCGGTATTGGTGAAATTGAACCCGGTGGCGGTAAGTTCCACGACGCGTTCCGTGGTGACGGCGAACCGCTTGGTAACAGAAACGTCGTGGTTCTGTCCGCCCGGGGAGAGCAGTTGGGGATGTGTGCGCGGGCCGTTGCCGAGGGTAAAATCCGCAGGCTGCTCGAATGCCGCGGGGTTGAACCACAGGCCGGGGCCGCGGTTGGGGACGGCGGGATCAACGCCCGGAACCAGGTTGACGCGTAAGGCGTCCACAATGCCGCCCGTGTTGTTGAACTGCGGCCGGAGCGCGAGCGGCTCTCCGCTGGATAGCGAGGTGATTCCGCTGACGGACCAGCCGTCGACAAAGTGGCGCCGCCAGTCGCTGAATGTCAGCAGCGTCTTTTTCGACCCGATGGGCAATTCATAGGCAAAGCTCATGGAGAGGCGCTGCGGGTTGTTGCTGGAGGTCAGCGACCACTCGTTCTGGCGGTTATAGAAATCCTGCACGCCGTAGGGGCCGGAATAGTCATCCATCTGTTTGGATAGCTCGTAGCTGGCATTCACGGTGAGTCCGCTGGAGGAGCGTTTTTCCACGCGAAAACTGGCGGCATTGCGCTTGTAGTTACCGGCCGGCCAGGAACTGAATACATCGAAGCGCTGGTATTGGGGATAGGGGCGCAGAGTGCGGCGGAAAGCCTCGGTGTTCAGAGCATCGCGAAATGCGAGATTGGAAACAGGGATGGCGTTGGGATTGGCGGCGCCGTTGGAAACGAACAGCCGCTGGCCGCGGGCGTGGCCCAGGCTAACACTGACGATGGCCTGGCCGCGCAGTTCGCGCTCCACGGTGACGCCGGCGGACTGGTACATGGGAACAGCTCCGCTGGGGTCCACCAGGTCGGCGTTGGTGAAGTTGGCGGCGTCGGGACGCAGGTCGGGCAGCGGGCGGGCCAGCGGCGGCATGCCATCGGCCAGGCGCAGGGCCGGTTGCAATTGAACGTTCGCCGAGACGAATGTTGGAATACCGACGAAGCCCTGCGTGGCCCACTGCGTGGTGTAAATGGGGATGGAACTGAAGCTGAGGCCGTAGCTCATGCGGACAACGGTTTTGGCGTCGCCACGGGGGTTCCAGGAAAGGCCGAAACTGGTTTCGGGCCGCACACGAACGGGTTGGAGCGCGCGGCCGCGGCCATCGCGGTTAGCAAAGACCAGCGCGCCTTTCGTTCCCGTGGCGGGGTTAATCGTGTCCAGATCGACGGAGGCAAAACGGTCGTACTTCTCCACACGGGGGAGCGCGATTTCGGTGGCGAAGCTCACGGTGACGGTTAGATTCTTCGAGTGCTCGTAGCTATCGACGGCCTGCAGGCGGAAGAAGCGGCCGCGCCAGTACGAAGGGTTGTCCACCACTGTGGCGGACGCGGTTTCCGAAAGCCCCAGCAGAAAACTGGCGAACGGATGGCCGGTGTTGTTGATGCCCGGAAGTGACGTAATGGAAGGGCCGAACTGGAATGCGCCGGCCGGGCTTTCCGGCAGGAAGGCATTCACCTGGTAACGGCGATACTGGCCGATGGCACGGAAACGGTGCTTGCCGGCGCGAGTGGAAAACGAAT
This sequence comes from Bryobacterales bacterium, assembly GCA_016789905.1. Taxonomy (GTDB): domain Bacteria; phylum Acidobacteriota; class Terriglobia; order Bryobacterales; family Bryobacteraceae. The sequence continues at coordinate 12,568 of JAEUQC010000036.1, forward strand.
CGGTGAGGTAGTAGTAGGTGTGCGAACTGCGGGAGACCGGATTGTTGCGGCCCATGCCGAGATAGATGGAGAAACGAAAAACCGGGAAGGCGTCGCGCAGCGGACCGCGCAGGCCAATCGATTCGAGCGCGTTCTCCTGCCCGGCGCGGCCGTTCACACTGCTGTCGCGCTGCACGTCCATGGTGAGTGTGTTGATGGTGGCCGCGCTTTTGGTGAAGGTCCAATCAACAACACCGCGGCGGGCGCTGAAATCACGATCATTATTGCTGGAATCGGCGATGGTGTCGTAGTAGCGCGGGGCGCCGGCGCGGCCGTTGGTGAACGAGCCGTTGAAGGTGAGCCGGTGTTTCTCCGCCAGGGTGTGGTCCACTTTGAAGATCATGCCGTTGGCCTGGTTGGTTTCCGGCGAGAAGACAAAGTAGTTGTTGCGGAAGAAGGGGCCGGCGTCGGAATTGGGCAGCGGGTAGTAGCCGACGGCTTTTTGCGCCACCGGATCAAGACGCACGGCCGGAATACGGTTGGCCGGGAAGGGATCGCGCAAATACTGAAGATTCTCCGTGCTGACGGCGCGCCCGGGATTGTAGTTCGGATTCGGACGGGTGGACTGCGGATCGTAGATCGGAAGCGGTTCGCCGGCGTTGTCAACGGTGCGGGAGAAGTTTCCGGTACGCTCTTCCGGGATGGCGATGGTGCGCAGAAAGCTGCGGCCGATGCGCTCGCGGACGCCTTCATAGGACACATTGAAGAACGTGCGCCGGGAACCATCGTAGAGCTTCGGAATCACCACGGGACCGCCGGCGTTGAAGCCGAACTGATTGCGGCGCAGCAGATTCCGGGAGCCGCCGCGCTGCACCACATCGTGGGGCGTGGCGTCCAGTTTATCGTTCCGGAAATTCTCGAATATGCGGCCATGCCAGCCCGGGCGGGGGCCGGCGCTGCGCGAGCGCCGGCCGGGAGTGTCTGGGCGCAAGCCAAGGTCGCGCGTCATGACCTTGAACTCTTCGGCCGCTTTTTCTAATTCGGACTGGGGCTTGGGTGGCTGGGTTCGGGGCCGCTGCGGTTGTTGCCAGGCTAGGGCGATCGCGGCGGACAGGAAGCAAAGTGCGAGCCACCGCGTCGAGTGTCGCATACTACTAGTGTACCCAGATGAAACTCGGCGAAATTGCGCAAAGGTTGGGAGCGGTTCTGCATGGCGATGCGGACCTGGAGATTCACGGCGTGGCGGGCATGGAACACGCCGGGCCGGGAGAATTGACGTTTCTGGCGAACCCGAAATATGCGCCCAAAGTGAAACACACGCGGGCGTCGGCCATTCTGGTGACGCAGCCGCTGACGGACCTGCCGCTGGCCTCGGTAGTAAGCGCGAACCCGTATCATGATTTCGCCCGCGCGCTGGAACTGTTCTACCAGCCGCCGCGCCCGGCCCCGGGCGTCCACCCGTTGGCGTTTGTCGACCCGGCGGCCGAAGTAGGGCCGGGCGCTTCCATTGCGCCCTTCGCCTATGTGGGGCCGCGGGCAAAAATCGGCGCGCGATGTACGCTGTTTCCCCACGCGGTAATCTACGAAGGCGCCGAAATCGGCGACGATTTTCTGGCCCATGCCCACTCGGTGGTTCGCGAATTCTGCCGCCTGGGCAACCGGGTGACGCTGCAGAACAATGCCGTCATCGGCGGCGACGGGTTCGGGTTCGCCAAAACAAAACAGGGCACGCACTACAAGATTGTCCAGTCGGGCATTGCCGTGTTGGAAGACGACGTGGAGGTGCAGTCGCTAACGGCGGTGGACCGGGCCACGGTGGGCGAAACGCGCGTGGAACGCGGCGCGAAGATCGACAATCTGGTGCAGGTGGGCCATGCCAGCGTAGTGGGCGAGGACAATATCATCTGTTCGCAGGCGGGGCTGGCGGGAAGTACAATTCTGAAGAAGAATGTTCTGTTGGCCGGGCAGGTGGGCATCAGCGGACACTTAACCATCAACGACAATGCCATCATTTACGCGCAGAGCGGAATTGGCGGGGACGTGCCGGCCGGCGCCGTGATGTCCGGTTCGCCGGCCTTCGACGCGCGGGTATGGTTGCGGGCGATCACGGCGTTTCAAAAGCTGCCGGATATGTTGCGCGCAGTGCGGGAATTAGAAAAACGGGTGGCCGGGCTGGAAGCGCCGGCGGAGGGCGGAAAAGAATGAGCGACCAACAGGGGCGTCCGCCGCTGGCCTTTGAGGACGACGCATTTCTGCACTCGCCGGAGGCGCGCAGCGTGCGCATCCTCAGCGAGTATTTGAAACCCCTGGGCGTTTTCCACAAGCATCGTATTCGCGACACGGTGGCGTTCTTCGGCTCGGCGCGAATCGCGCCGGAAGGGCCGTTGAGTGAGTACTACGAAGCGGCGCGGTTGCTGGCACACAAAGTCACCACATGGAGCGACGCGCTGCCGCACTCCAACCGCCGCTTCGTCGTATCCACCGGCGGCGGGCCGGGCATCATGGAAGCGGCCAACCGCGGGGCGACAGAAGCGGGCGGCAAAACGATTGGCCTGAACATCCGGCTGCCGTTTGAACAGATGCCGAACCCGTATATCTCCCAGGGACTGTCGCTTGAATTCGGCTACTTCTTTCTGCGCAAGTTCTGGTTCGCCTACTTGGCGAAGGCGCTGGTTGTGTTTCCCGGCGGCTTCGGCACCATGGACGAGTTGTTCGAGATCATGACGCTGGTGCAGACGCGAAAGCTGCACAAAGAGATGATCGTCATCCTGTACGGCAGCGCGTTCTGGAAGGAGATCTTCAACTTCGAGGCGCTGGCCAAACACGGCATGATCTCTCCCGAAGACCTGAATATCTTCCAGTTCGCCGACGATCCGGACACGGCCTTCACGCTGCTGCGCGAGGGTTTAACGCGTTTATACCTCACTCCCGAGGAGATGGCCGAACCGGACATCGCGCCCGGCATCGCCCATACGCGAAACGAGTGAGCGGCGGCGATTCCAAAATGAACATGAGCGGCGCGCCGGCGCGTGGCTCCTTTTCCTGGCACAAAGCGTTTGGAAAGCTGGAGATAACCACACTGGTGCTTTTTGCTCTGGTGCTGGCGCTGTCGAAGATCATGCCCGGCTCCGTGCTGGTGCCCGTCGTATCGCTGGTGCTGCTGGGCGCTGGCGTCTGGGTGGTGTGCCGCTGGGTGCGTCGGTTGGTGCGGCACGCCATCTGGCGGTTGCGCAATCGCCTGCTGCTGAGCTATGTGTTTATCGCCGTGGTGCCGGTCCTGCTGTTAGGGATACTGGGCGCGTTCGGCGCCTGGGCGTTGTCGGGCCAGGTGGCCGTTTACCTGGTGGCGCAGGAGTTTCAGCAGGATATTGACGCGCTGCGGGGCTCGGCGGCCGCGATATTGCGGGGGATGGACGACGCCTCCGGACCCGCGCCGGAGCGGCTGATGGGATTTCTCAGCACGCGGTTTCCGGGGCTGGAAATGTTGGTCACCAACGGCACGGCGCAAGTGCTGCGCCATCCGGAGACTTCGAAAATTCAGCATCCGGCCAAGGAGATCGCCAGTGCCGTGCTGAAGGACGGCCTGCTCTATTCCGGCGTTCATTTGCGAAACAAAGATCGCCAGGTGACGTTCCTGCTGCCGCTGCGGAAACGATACTTGCAGGATCTGATTCCCAACCTCGGGGAGATCACGCTGGTGGATACCGTGAGCGCTTCCAAGGAAGGCCGCATACGCATGGCGCTACACGAATACCGGGGCGCCCCGGAAGACTTTTTCTCCTCCCGGTCGCTTGCGCCGGCCGTCAACGCGCTGGACCTGCAGGTGCTCGCCGGTATGCGCATCGGCGTCTTCGTCTGGGACCGCCCGGAACAGGAAGGCAGCGGATTGTTCGGGGTCCACACGCGCATCTCGCAGGTGCTGCGCGTCATCTTTTCGCAAAAAGCCGATTGGGACCAGGCCGCGTTGCTGAACCTGCTCTATCTGTTCGCCGTCAGCTTTCTGGTGGTCGAACTTATCTCGCTCGCCATCGGCCTTTCCATCACGCGCACCATGACGCGCAATGTCCACTACCTGTACGAAAGCACGCAGCGGGTGCAGTCCGGCGACTTCTCGTGGCGCATTCCCATCAAGGGTAACGACCAGTTGGCGAACCTTGGCCAGAGCTACAACATGATGATCGAAAATCTCGACCGTCTGTTGAAAGTGGCAAAGGAAAAGGAGCGGCTGCAGGCCGATCTCGACATCGCCAAGGAAGTGCAGGAACAGTTGTATCCGCGCACCGTGCCGCGCGTCGAGGGGTTGCAGTTGACCGCCCTGTTGAACCCGGCCAAGAGCGTCTCCGGCGATTACTACGACTATCAGAAAATCAACGATCATCATTGCGCCATTGCGCTGGGCGACGTGGCCGGTAAGGGCATCAGCGCGGCGCTGCTGATGGCCAATATCCAATCGGCGCTGCGCGCCCAACTCCGCACCGCGCAGGAGCGGAAAGCCGATGTCGACACCGCCGCCATTGTCAGCCAGCTCAATAAACATCTGGCCGCCAACACAACCACCGAGAAATACGCGACCTTCTTTTTCGCCGTCTATGACGAGCGCACCGGTGAACTTGTCTCCACCAACGCTGGTCATCTGCCGCCCATTCTGCTGCGCGGCGGCGAGGTGCGGCGTCTGGATGTGAACGGCATGGTGGTGGGCGTTTTCCCGCAGGCGCAATACGATTCCAGCCGCGTGGTATTGGAAAAGGGCGACCTGCTGCTGCTCTACTCCGACGGCATCACCGAACCGGAAAACGAGTACGATGAGATGTTCGGCGAAGAGCGATTGATTGAGACCGTGCAGCGCAACGCCGGCAAGTCGAACGAAGAGATCCTGCGGGAGGTCTTTGCGGCCGTCAACCAGTGGACCTTCGCCCCGGAATCGGCCGACGACATGACGATGATGATCATCCGGAGAGTGTGATGCCCGACCAGCGCACCGATGCCGATTGGCGGCGATTCAAGCGCCGCGTCGCACAGATTGTCGCGGCCATCGCCACCGTGATTTCCATCGGCTGCACCGGGTATATGGTGTTCGCCGGCGCGCCATTTTTCGACTCCATCTACATGGCGCTCACCACCATCACCACCATTGGGTATGGCGAAATAATCCCGCTTGGACGGGCCGGGCGCGTGTTCAATATTTTCTATATCGTCGTAGGCGTCGGCACCGTGCTGGTCGCCCTCGGCGTGCTCACCCAGGCCATGATTGAACTGGAGTTGAGCGGATACTTTCCCAAGAGGCGAAGACGCCGCATGATTGAAAACTTAAAATCGCATTTCATAGTTTGCGGCTACGGCCGCGTGGGGCGCAGCGCGTCGGAAGAGTTGCGAAAATCCGGTGTGCCCATCCTGGTGATTGATCGAAGCGAGGAGCGCGTGGACCGCGCGCTGCAGGCCGGGCTGCTGGCCGTCGCCGCCGATTCAACGCGCGACGAAGTGCTGCGCGATGTGGGCGTGGACCGCGCGCGCGGCCTGATCGCCGCGCTATCCACCGACGCCGACAACACCTACCTCATTCTCTCCGCCAAGGCGCTGAATCCAATGCTGCCCGTGGCCACGCGCGTCAGCGAAGAGGAGTCTGAACGCAAGCTGCGGCGCGCCGGGGCCGACGTCGTTTTCGCGCCCTACACCATCACGGGCCAGCGGCTGTCCCAATCGCTCCTGAAACCGCACGTCAACGAGTTCATTGACTTCACCACCGGCAACGACATGGGCTTGGACGTTCGCATTGAACAGGTGCAGGTTTCGGCGCGGTCGGAATACGTGTCAAAGTCGCTGCGCCAGGCGCAGTTGCGCGCCGATCTTGGCGTCATTGTGCTGGCCATCCGCAAAGCAACCGGCCAGATGGTCTTTAACCCGCCGGCCGATTTTGAAATCGGCGCCGGCGACTACCTGATCGTGATGGGCCAACCCGCCCAGCTTCGCCGCCTGGAAGAACTGATGGAGGAGAAAGTCGCGTGAAGATCCTAACGGCCGCCGAGATGCGCGAGGTGGACCGGCGCACAATCGCCGCCGGCATTCCGGGTTTGATCCTGATGGAGAACGCCGCGCACCGCGTGGTGGAGGCCCTCGCACGCGAATGCGCGCCGCTGAAGGAACAGCGGATTCTTGTCTTCTGCGGCAAGGGGAACAACGGCGGAGACGGGTTGGCCATCGCGCGGCTGCTGCATGTGCGCTACCGGCCGGCGTCGCTCGATGTGATACTGGCGGACAAGCCATCCGAACTGCGCGGCGACGCGGCCGCCAATCTCGCCATGCTGCGCGCCAGCGGCTTTGAAGCCATTCATGACCAAGTGCCCGATGAAGCCCGCGGCGCCACGTTGATTATCGACGCATTGCTCGGCACCGGCATCGACGGCGACGCCCGCGGCCGCGCCGCGGAACTGATCATCGAACTCTCCTTCGCCTTCCCCGGCGCCAAGGTTTGCGCCGTCGATCTTCCCAGCGGCATGGCCTCCGATTCAGGGGAGTCCGGTACGCCCGTCGCGCGCGTCGATTTCACCGTCACCTTCACCGCGCCCAAGCTCTGCCACGCATTGCCGCCCAACTGTGACCGCGTGGGACGGCTCACCATCGGGCGCATCGGCTCGCCCGATTCGTTGCTGGAGGAGATTCCGCGCAACTGGGTGGACCCAGCCGATTTCGCCGATTTTCTGGACCCGCGCGCCCGCGCCGGACACAAGGGGACGTATGGGCATGTGCTGGTGATCGCCGGTGCGCGCGGCAAGCCCGGCGCCGCGGCCATGGCCGGCATGGCGGCGCTGCGCGCGGGCGCGGGGCTGGTGACGGTGGCCACGGCCGCCTCAGCCATTGGCGCCGTGAACGCCCACGCGCCGGAGTTGATGACCGTCCCGCTGACGGAGACCGCCACCGGCGCCATCGCCGATCAGGACATGACCGCGGCGCTGGACGGCAAAACCGTAATCGCCATTGGGCCGGGCCTGGGCACCGATCCGGAGACGGTGGCGCTAACGCGGCGGTTGATTGCCGAAGCGCGCCAGCCGATGGTAATCGATGCCGACGCGCTGAACGCGCTGGCCGGCGTGGAGTGGCCCGGCGCCGCCGGCCCGCGCGCCATGACGCCCCACCCCGGCGAAATGCAGCGCCTGCAGGGGCGAACCGTGGAGGACCGCATGAGCGACGCTGCCGGCCTGGCCAAACACCTTGGCGTCACTGTCTTGTTAAAAGGACAGCGTACCGTGATCGCCAACGCCGAAGGCGAGTGTTGGATCAACCCCACCGGCACACCCGCCATGGCCACCGCCGGCAGCGGTGACATTCTTACCGGGCTCATCGCCGGCCTCGCCGCGCAGCATCCGGCGCGCCTCACGGAGGCAACCATCGCCGCCGCCTGGCTGCACGGCCGCGCCGGCGAACTGGCCGCCGCCGAACTCGGCGAATTGTCCGTCGTCGCCACCGATCTGTTGAAATATCTGCCCGGCGCCATCCGTTCCGCCCATGCTTGAGTTCTTCTCCGGCAGCCCCGCCCGGACCGCCGCCATCGCCGGCCAGATCGCCGCGCTGATCCCGGCTCCGGCCATTGTGCAACTCACCGGGAATCTTGGCGCGGGTAAGACCACGCTCTCCAAATCCCTCATTGAGGCCTGGGGCGCCGGACGCGCCGATGAGGTCTCCAGCCCGACTTTCACGCTGATTCACGAACATGGCGAACCGGTCTCGGTTTACCACATCGATCTCTACCGGCTGGAAACGCCGAACGAATTCTACTCGCTGGGACTGGACGAAATCTTCGATTCGCGGGCGCGCGTCTTAATTGAGTGGGGCGAGAAGTTCGCGCCACTCCTGCCACCGGAGCGGTGGATTATTCGCATCGAACACGCCGGCGGCGATGCGCGCCGGATTACAGTAGATCGTCCGTAGCCACGTACATTTCGGCCACCGTGGCGGCGTGGATGTCCAACACGCGCGACCGTCGCACCTTCATCGTTGGCGTCAATTCCCCGCCCTCAATGGAAAACTCCACCGGCAACACGCGGAACTTCTTCACCTGTTCGTAGGTCGCCAGTTGCGCGTTGGCGGCCTTGACGGCCTTCTTGATCGCCGCCTGCACCGGCGCGGAGGCGGCCATTTCCGCCAGCGTCTTGCCTTTCAGCCCCTCCATCATTTCCGCCATTGCCGTGTTGATAGTGAATAGCGCGGAAATAAACGGCTGCTTTTCTCCCGCCAGAACCATCTGGCTGATCAGGGGCTCCGTCTTAAACAACTCCTCCACCTTCGACGGGTAAATTTTCTTCCCGTTCGAAGAAACGATGATCTCCTTCTTGCGCCCGGTGATGGAGACAAAGCCATCGTCGGCGATTTCGGCGATGTCGCCCGTGTAGAGCCAGCCGTCCCGGAACGTTTCCGCCGTGGCCTTGGGGTCGTTGAAATAGCCCATGGCGAGCGTCGGTCCGCTCACCAGCAGTTCCCCGTCGTCGGCCAGTTTCAACTGGACTTCGGAAAACGGCTGTCCGATGGAGCCAAGCTTGCGGCGCCCCAGCAGATTCAACGTCAGCACGCCCGCTTCGGTCAACCCAAAGCCTTCGTGCAGCGGCATGCCGATGGCTTCGTAGAACAGGGCCAGTTCTTTAGCCAGCGGCGCCGCTCCGGAAACGGCGAACGTCATCTCTCCGCCCAGCCGTTCGCGGATTTTGGCGAAGATGATACGGTCAAACAGCGCCAACGGCGCCTTCATCCACAGCGGCACCGGCTTGCCCGCGTGGCGCAGTTTCACCGCGTCCGCGCTCATGCCGATCGCCGTGTAGAATAGCTTCTTCGCCGTGCCGCTCTTCTTTTGCACCTCGGTCCGCACGCTGGCATAAACGCGTTCCCACACCCGCGGCGGCGCCAGGAAGAACGTCGGCTTCACCGTCTTGAACTCGTGCGGCATCCGCGCCAGGCTCTCCGAAAAATAGACCGGAATCCGCAGTCGCAACGGCAGCAGTTCAATCCCAAGCCGCTGCGCGATGTGCGCCGATGGCAGAAACGCCAGTACTCGGTCCGCCGGGCTGAGGTGGACCGCCTTGGCGCCCAGGTCTACGTTGGCCACCAGCGCCGCATGCGACACTTCCACAAACTTCGGCGCCCCGGTGGCGCCGGAGGTCAGGTACAGAATCGCGCGCTGCTCCGGCATCACGCCCAGCCGGATGCGGTCAAAGTACTCCGCGTCGTCGGCCATCGCCGCCCGCCCGCGCCCGCGCAACTCTTCCAGCGTCATCACCCCGTCAATCAGCCCGCTCATCACTATCCATCGCACCGCCAGTTCCCCGCCGCCGGCGTCCATCAGCATTTTGTGGATCTTCGCGTCCTCCACAAAAACCACTTTCGCCCCGCACCGCCGCAGCGCGTCCACCTGTTCCCGCGCCTGACTGTTCACATACAGCGCCGCCGCCGTCGCGCCATTGGACATCACACCGATATCCACCAGATAAAATTCCGCGCGCGTCTCGCTGCCAATGCCCACCATGTCGCCGTTTTCTACTCCAATCGCGCGCAACCCGCAGGCGATCTCCCGGACGATGTCGCGATACTCAATCCAGGAGTAAGTCCGGTACTGGCGCCCGTCCTTGGTCGATTCCGGCTGATGCATGGCCGCCTTGTTCCCCTGGGCCGCCACGGCTTCCTCAAGCAGCGAATAGACTGTCCGTTTTGTCATCGAAGGCCATCCTAACATGCAAGCCCGTTTACAATGGAAGGAGATGAATTTTGAACGGGAACTGGCCATCGCGCGCCGTATTGTCACGCGTTCCGCGGACCTCTCCATGAAGCATTTCGAAGCCGGCATTGAAATGGAGGACAAAAGCGACGATTCGCCTGTCACCAACGCCGACCGGGAGGCCGAGGTCTATATCTCCGCCGCGCTCGAAGAGGCGTTTCCAGATGACGGCCAGATGGGCGAAGAGGGCGTGGCCAAGCCCTCCCGCAGCGGCCGCACATGGATTATCGACCCCATTGACGGCACCCGCGATTTTATTCGCGGCAACGCCCAGTGGGGCGTCCTGCTGGGCCTGGAGGCCGATGGAAGGCCCGCCGCCGGCGTGGCCCATTTTCCGGTGATGGGCAAAACCTATCTGGGCTCCGTTGGCGGCGGCGCCTGGTGCAACGATCGCCGCATTCAGGTCTCCGCCGTGGACCGGCTCGATCGCGCCGTGGTCTGCTTCAACGGCATGCAGAACAACAGGAATTGGCCCTATCGCGATATGGTGCTCGATTTCCTTTCCAAGTTCTGGTGCATGCGCAGCATGTCCGGCTCGCCGGATATCATGATGGTGGCCAGCGGCCAGGCCGATGTCTGGATCGAACCCAGCGCCAAACCGTGGGACCTGTGCCCCATGAAGGTGATCGTCGAAGAAGCCGGCGGAAAGTTCTTCAACTTCAGCGGGACCGATTCCATCTACGCCGGCAATGCCCTGGTCTGCACGCCCGCGTTTGAACAGCTCTTGCGGGACACCTTCGTCAAGCCGGAGTTTGCGCCTGGGAAGTAGCCTCCCGCCGAAGGCAGGCACACCATTCCTTGGTCAAATAGAACGTCGCCCCATCCGCGCTGCGGGCAACGTTGAAAACGAACCCCCACTCCACGCCTGGTTCCAACGCGCCCAGCCGCAGTTCCTTGCGCCGTCCCCACCGCGTGAACGTGAACTCGCCCGTCTCCGGCCGCAGCCATCCGGCAGCCAGCCGCGGCGCGCCCTTCACGCTGCGCGCATACACGCGCACCGCGCCCGGCGCCTCCTGCTGCGGCGGCAAAGAGAACCACGAAGCCACCCGCCCAAACAGCCCCGCCAGCAGAAACCGTGCCACCCGCAACAGGAACGGCAGGAAGGCAAGGATCCCGATGATCACGCCGCCAAACACCGGCAGCGCCACCCATGGGTATTGGTACGCCAGCGCCAACAGCATCACCACACTAAAATCTTCGGCCACCGAGATCGCCGAATGCGCCGCCGGCTCCGGCGTCGCGTGCGCCATCAGCCGGAAACCCATCTTCGAGGAATGCGTCCCCAGCGCCAGCGTCCCCGCGCCCAGCATGGCCAGCACCTTCACCAGCGGGTCCATGTCCGCCGTCGCGCTCAGCGCCAGCAGCGCCCCGCCCACCGGCCGGATGAACGTGTGAATGCCGTCCCAGATGGGCGTGAAGAATGGAACTTTGTCGGCCACGAACTCCGCCAGGTACATCGCCCCCGCCGCGATCAGCACCACCGGATGCGCCAGCAGGCCCAACTCCCCCGGCATATCGTGGAGCCACCCATAGCGGATGCCCAGGCCAGTCACCAACACCGCCGCGTACAGGTTCAGCCCCGCGCCGATCGCCAGTCCCAGCACGTTCGATAGCAGCGCCCAATTGTCCATTTTTCGCTATTTCCTCGCCGACACCATGCGGTAGCCAAACAGCAGCAGAATCGAACCCAGCACCGACATGATCCACCCCGCCGATTGGCCCGGCGCGTAGAGTCCAAAAAACTGGCCCACCCAACTTCCAAGGAACGACCCCGCAATGCCGATCCCTATGGTGACAATCAACCCTCCGGGATCTTTCCCCGGCAGCAAAAACTTCGCGATTACCCCGACCACCAAACCGGAAATCAACGTCCCGATCAAGCTGAACATGGCAGTCCCTCCAAGGTGTCAGATGCGCCGGGCGGCAGAACTGTTTCGCCAGGCTGGCCCCTATCATACGCCCGGCGGCGGGCGCTACGATACCGGCGCGCGATCGGGAGTAGCATGAAGGTAATGTCACGGGTCATCGTTGTTCTCCTCTCCCTGCTCAGCGTCACGTTCGCACAGGCTCCCATCGGCGCCATCGCCGGCGCGGTCTCCGACGATTCCGGCGGTCTTATCGCCAACGCCGCCGTCACCGTCACCAACATGGAGACCGGCCTGAAACGGGAGTTGAAAACCGATCCCCTCGGCCAGTACAGCGTCCCCGCCCTGCCCGCCGGCCGCTATGAAGTCCGCGCGCAATCGCCCGGCTTCCGCCAGATTCTCCGCGAAGCCACCGTCGTTGTCGGCTCCACCACCACTGTCGATATGAAGCTGCAGATCGGCGCCGTCACCGAAACCGTCACCGTCGCCGCCGCCAATTCGCAGATCGCCTACGATGCCCATAAAGTGGACGGCGTCATCGGCCGCACCCAAATTGAATCGCTGCCGCTCAACGGCCGCAGCTTCCTGCAACTGGCGTTCCTGGAACCCGGCGTCAGCGTTGGCACTCAGAGCCTGGCGCAGTACAACGCCCAGTTCAGTGTCTCCGTCCTCGGCGCCTCCTCCGGCAAAACCGCCCTTACCGTCGATGGCGGCAACGTCCGCAACTCGCTCGAAGGCGGCACGGCCCAGAACTTCTCCCAGGAGGTGGTGGAGGAATTCCAGATCTCTTCGGCCAATTTCGACCTCTCCACCGGCATCGCCGCCAGCGGCGCCATCAACATCGTTTCCCGCTCCGGCGGCAACGATTTCCACGGCGGTGCTTACTATTTCTTCCGCGATAACAACCTCTCGGCCTATCCCGCCCTGCGCCGCAACCCCTTCGCGCCCAACCCCTTCTTCGCCCGCCGCCAGACCGGCGCCCTGCTCTCCGGCCCCATCAAGAAGGACAAGCTCTTCTTCTTTTTCAATATCGAGAACAACAATCAGGACGCCGTCGTCACCGTTCAGCCCGATTCCCCCTACTTCGCCTCGCTCGCCAATAACTACTCCAACCCCTACAACGGCAAACAGATCAGCGCCAAATTCGATTATCGTTTCAACGCCAATCACAACCTCTTCGCCCGCTATTCCCACGACGGCAACAACGGCTTCGGTCCACGCTCCGGCCAGCCCCTGCCGTCCAATTGGCTTGTCAATCGCAACTGGGCCGATCAATCCGTCCTCGGCGTCACCTCCACGTTTTCTTCCACCCTCGTCAACGACTTCCGCTTCGCCTACCAATACTGGAGCAATCGCAACCTGCACCCCACCGAAAACGAGTGCCCCGGCTGCCTGGGCATCGGCCTGCCGGAGATGTCAGTCGCCGGCACCAACGTTCGCTTCGGCAACACCTCCAACGCCCCGCAGGGCCGCGATATGCGCCGCTACAACCTGGTGAATAATATGACCTGGCAAAAAGGCTCCCACCGCATGCGCTTCGGCGGCAGTTATGAGAATCATCCCTTCTCCGGTTATTGGGCTTTTGGGGATCCGGCCGCCGGCCAGTTGTGGGGCCCCGACATCATGGCCGCCAATCGCATCCCCCTGGCCGCCTTCGGCCTGCCCTCGCAGTTCACCACCAATGCCGACGTGCTCAAGCTCCCCCTGGCCGTCTTCGCCATGGGCATCGGCGACCCTTCCCAGCCGCCCCCGTACAACCGCGACCAGGCCTCCAACAACCGCCGCTATCACGTCTACTGGCAGGACACCTTCCGCCTGAATTCCAAGCTGACTCTTAACTACGGCCTCGCCTGGCAGTTTGAATCCACCCTCGTCAATGGCGATCTCACCAAGCCCGCCCTGCTCGCTCCCATCATGGAGAGCCTGGAGCCCACCAAGCCCACCTACACCAACTGGAGCCCCTCGCTCGGCTTCGCCTGGAACCCCTTCAAGGACGGCAAGACCGTCATCCGGGGCGGCGGCGGCTTCTACTTCGACACCACCGAAATCTCCCAGCGCCTCGGCGAACGCGCCGCCATCGGCCCCGTTGGCAACGGCCGCCAGCAGATCGGCGGCCAGAGCGTTCCCAATCCCACCGCCGGCATCGTCAACCCCCTTCCCGGCGTGCTCCCCAATGTCGCCGTCGGCACCCCGCTCGATTTCCGCACCCTTCCCACCGGCTTCCGCTTTTCCAACCTGATGGCCATCCTGCCCCAGGTCCGGGCCCTTGCCGAAGCCTCCGTGGCCAACCCCAATCCCAACGATCTCTCCGTCCGCAACATCAACATCTCCAAGCAAGGCACCGACATCTACCCCTACCGCTACGGTCCCGGCTACTCGCGCCACCTCACCATCGGCGTCCAGCGCGAAGTGCGCAAGGATCTGGTCGTTACCGCCGATTTCGTCTACCGCCACGCCTTCCGCGAAGATCTTGGCTCGCTCGACTACAACCGCTTCTTCCGCGTCTCCGGCCCAGTCATCCCGCGCTGCGCCTCCACCGCCCAGGCGGCCAGCCCCACCGCCAATTGCTCCACCGGCTCCATTGGCATTCGCACCTCCGCCGGCCGCTCTGTGTACCGCGCCATGCTCCTCAAAATCGACAAACGCTTTTCCAAGCGTTTCCAGTTCCTGGCCAGCTACGCCCTTACCGCCGCCCAGGGTATGAACGGCATCACCAACCTGGATAACTGGTTCGAAAACTGGGGCCCCTCCGGCGGGCGCCATTCGCTCAATGTCAGCGGCATCGTCGACCTGCCTCTCAAGTTCCAGCTCTCGTTCATCTCCAGCATGGGCACCCGCGGCGCCTACCGTCCGCAGGTCGGCAGTGTCGATCTCGACGGCGACGGCCTGGATACCTCCTTCCTCCCCGGCTGGAACGTGCCGGACCGTAAGCCCACCAAGGAGCGCTTGGAAAGCGCCGTCGCCGCCTGGAACGCCGCCTATCCCGATCTGCCCAACGGCCAGCGCCCGCGTACCTCGCGCAACCAGACCATTCCCAAATTGACCCTCCCGGCCGACTACTCCTTCGGCGACAACTTCAGTTCCCAGGACATCCGCCTCACCAAGACGTTTCTATTCAAAGAGCGCTACAAATTGAACGTATTCGCTGAAGGCTTCAACATTTTCAACATCGCCAATCTGGGCGGCATCTCCAACAGCCTGAACAATCCGGCGGCATTTGGTGTTCCCACCAGCCGCGCCGGCCAGGTGTTCGGCTCCGGCGGTCCCCGCGCATTCCAACTCGGCGGCCGCTTCTCCTTCTAAAAAATAATTGGTGCCAGGCACCAATTATTTTTACCCGGCTAGATTAGCCTGGCCCGGGCCAGCCCTGTTTCCATTGGCCCAATGCCCGTCGCCAAGTCCAATTCCGCTGCGTCAGGAAGGCTCCCGTTCCAAGGGCATTCCCCGCGAAGCCCCTCCTGCCAAATACCAGTCCCCACAGGCGAAGACCCCGCCAGCAAAATAATTGGTGCCAGGCACCAATTATTTTTACCCGGCTAGATTAGCCTGGCCCGGGCCAGCCCTGTTTCCATTGGCCAATGCCCGTCGCCAAGTCCAATTCCGCTGCGTCAGGAAGGCTCCCGTTCCAAGGGCATTCCCCGCCATGCCCCTCCTGCCAAATACCAGTCCCCACCGGCGAAGACCCCGCCATGCCGTGGTGACAACACCGTACAATGGAATCCGCCTTACAGCGTGTAGACCAATGAACTCTCCATTCTTCCTTCTCCTCGCCCTCTCCATTGCCGTCACGGCGCAGCCCTTGCCAGCCGATGACCCCCACGCTGCCGATCGCCGGCAGATGCTCGCCATCCTTCGCGAAGTGGAGGCCAGCATTAACGAGCAAAGCCTGGAACGGATGGCGAAGCAAATGGACCCCGCCGCCACCGTCGTCTGGGCCAATGGCGAAGTCTCCCGCGGTCCCGCCGAAATCCTCGCTTACTACGACCGCATGGTGAAAGGCCCGGACCGCGTCCTCAGCCGCTACACCACCAAGGCCGCGCTCAACGGCCACGCCCGCTTTCTGGCGGACGGCACCGTCGCCATCGCCGATGGCACCATGGAAGACGAGTTCACTTCCACCGTCCGCGGTCCCTTCAAACTCAAATCCAACTGGTCCACCACACTCGCAAAAACCAATGGCGAATGGAAGGTCGTCTCGCTCCACCTTTCCGCAAACGTGTTTAACAACGTGCTGCTGGACGACGCCAAGGCTGCGCTCGTCTATACCGGCGGTGGCGGCGCCCTGGCCGGTGCTTTGCTCGGCTGGTACTTCGGCCGCCGCAAACGCGCCTAGCCCAGCTCCCAAACCACGGGACTGTTTTCATACTCCACTCGATTCTGCCGATACAGTCTGCATGGGCTGATTTTGGGCGGAACCGCACAGCGCGGCAACGCCGCAGCCGTTGGGAGACGTGTGAGAGTGATGCGACATTTCACGATCGGGAAGAAGGTGATGGGACTCGTCGTAGTCCTGCTGGGTCTTCAATTGGTGATAGGCGCGCTCACAGCGCATCAGTTGCGCTCGATCAATACATGGTTGGTCGCCATCTCACAGGAGGCGGTTCCCGGATTGGCCGCCATCGGCGATGTGTCGGCGCACCTCCAGGAGTTTCGCAGCGCCACTTGGGAACATACGACCGCCACCGATATCGCTCACAGGGTCGCCGCGGAGCGTCACATGGAACGCGCCCGCCACGAGCTAGACGCGGATCTGTCTCGCTACGAGAAAAGCGTCAGACTCCCCGAGGACCAAAGTAACTATCAACTCTTGCGCCGGCAACTGGCCTCTTTCTACTCGGCTTGGGATTCGGTGCTGCCGATGAGCCGCACCGGGGAACCCGGGGAAGCCGCGAAGCTGAACCATGCGCGAGTGGAGCCCGAGTTCGCCGCCACGGAAGCCACCCTCGCCCAGATGCGCAAGTGGAACGCCGCCTTTGGCAATCGCTCCGCCGCGCAGGCGGAAGCCGCTGCTGTCTTCGCTATTTTCTCCAGCGGCGCCGCGCTTGCCATCACCATCACTTTTGGCTGTTTCCTTTCTCTTTTCATCGTTCGCAAGGTCAACGCGGATCTGCGCGCCGTCGTCGAGTCGCTCGCCGGCCAGGCCGAAGAAATCGCCGGTTCCGCCGGCCAGGTTGCCTCCATCAGCCAGGCCGTCGCTCTCGGCGCCTCGGACCAGGCGGCCTCGGTCGAACAGACCTCCGCCGCCAACAATGAAATCACCGCCATGGCGTCCCAGAACGCCGAGAAGTCCTCGATCGCCACCACGCTGGTCAACGAGTCGCAGGCCCGGTTTATCGAAACCTCCGCCGCCCTCAAAAAGATGCTCGCCGCCATGGAGGACATCTCCGCCGCCAACGGCCGCGTCAACAAGATCATTGGCCTCATCGACGAAATCGCCTTCCAGACGAATATCCTGTCTCTGAACGCCGCCGTCGAAGCCGCTCGCGCCGGAGATGCCGGCATGGGCTTCGCCGTCGTCGCCGAGGAGGTTCGCAGTCTCGCCCAGCGCTGCGCCCAGGCTGCCAAGGACACCGAAGCCCTCATCGCCGAATCCATGGCGAAATCGGTGGAGGGGAAACGCCGGGTCGCCGACGTTTCCGCCGCCATCTCCGGCGCCGCCGAAGAAGCCCGGAAAGTAAAGGAACTCGTCGCCGACGTCAAAGCCGCCAGCCTTGAACAAAGCCGCGGCATCCAGGAAATCTCCAAAGCGCTCGGCCAAATTGAACGCGTTACCCAGGCTTCCGCCGCCAGCGCCGAGGAATGCGCCGCCTCCGCCCAGGATATGAGCCAACGCTCCGCCCAACTCGGCATGGTCGTAAACACCTTGCGCGCGATGGTGGAAACCCCCGGCCTATAGCTTCGTGGCCAAGCCGCCCCGCATCGTATCATAGAGGTTTACCTCCAACCCGCGATGCCGATCCGCTTCTACAACACTCTCACCCAGACGGTCGATGACTTCTCCCCCGCCGACGGCAAAACCGTCCGCATGTACGTCTGCGGCCCCACCGTTTACAACTACGCCCACATCGGCAACCTGCGGACCTTCACCTTCCAGGACATCCTTCGCCGCTGGCTCCGCGCCCGCCACTTCGACACGCTCCATGTCATGAACATCACCGACGTGGACGACAAAATCATCCGCACCGCCGTCCAGCAAGGCGTCTCCATCTTCGATTACACCAAGCCCTACGAAGCCGCCTTCCTCGAGGACATGGACACCCTTCGCTTCCAACGCCCCGAAAAAATCGTCCGCGCCACAGACCATATCGGCGACATGGTATCGCTCATCCAGTCGCTCACCGAAAAGGGCATTACCTATGAAAGCGATGGCTCCGTCTACTATCGCATCGCCAAATTCCCCGCCTACGGCAAGCTCTCCCACAACGATTTCGGCGGCATGATCGCCGGCGCCCGCGTCGACGTCGACGAGTATGAAAAGGAAAACGCCCGCGACTTCGTTCTCTGGAAACAGAAAAAGGATGGCGAACCCAGTTGGGACACCCCCATCGGCGACGGCCGTCCCGGCTGGCACATCGAATGCTCGGCCATGGCCATGAAGTACTTGGGCGAAACCCTCGACATCCACGCCGGCGGCATCGACCTCACATTCCCCCACCACGAAAACGAAATCGCCCAAAGTGAAGCCGTCACCGGCCAGCCCTTCGCCCGCTTCTGGCTCCACGCCGAACACCTCATCGTCGAAGGCCAGAAGATGTCGAAATCGCTCGGCAACTACTACACCCTCCGCGACGTCATCAAGCTGGGCTACCAGCCCGAGGCCGTCCGCTACCTGCTCGCCGCCGTCCCCTACCGCAACAAGCTCAACTTCACTTTCGACGGCCTGAAAGCCGCCGCCACCGCCATCGAGCGCCTCCGCAACTTCGAACTCCGCCTGAAAACCGACCGCTTCCCCGATGGCGCCAACGCCGACGCCGACAAGCGCTCTGCCGATTCCCTCGCCCGCTTCGACGAAGCCATGGACGACGATCTCAACACCGCCAACGCCCTCGGCGTCGTCTTCGAATTCATCCGCGACACCAACACCGCCATGGACTCCGGCGCCTTCAACGCCGCCAACGTCGCCCCCGCCCTCGCCCTCCTCGCCCGCTTCGACGAAGTCTTCGACGTCCTCAAACCCACCGTCGCCGAAGGCGGCCTCTCCGACGCTGAAATTGACTCGCTCGCCGCCGAACGCGTCGCCGCCAAAAAGGCCCGCGACTTCGCCCGCGCCGACGCCATTCGCGCCGAACTCCTCGAAAAAGGGATCATCCTCGAAGACACCAAAGAGGGTACCCGCTGGAAACGAAAAGCATGAACATCCATACCAAGGCGGTCCACTCAGGCGACCGCAAAAAACAGGGCGCGCACATCCCTGTCACCACCCCCATCTACACCGCCTCCAGCTTCGTCTACGAAGACATCGACACCACCGACAAGGTCTTCGCCCATGAAGTGGAAGGCTACGCCTACGCCCGCTACGACAACCCCACCAACCACGCCCTCGAAGAGCTCTGCACCGCCCTCGAATCCGGCCACGGGTCGCTCGCCTGCGCCACCGGCATGGCCGCGCTCGAACTCGCACTCTCCGCCGCCCTCATCGATCGCCGCAAGAAAGTCGTTGCCGCCAACGCCCTCTACGGCGCCACCATCAACCTGCTCATGAAGGTCATGGAGCCATTCGGCATCGAAACGACCTTCGTCGACATCTGCGACATCGATAAGGTGGCCGCCGCCATCGCCGAAGAGAAACCCGGCGCCGTTCTCATGGAGACCATCTCCAATCCCCTGCTCCGCGTCGGCGCCATCGACCAGATCGCCAAGCTCACCCGCGAAGCCGGCGCCGCACTCATCGTCGACAACACCTTCGCCACCCCCATGCTCGTCCGCCCGCTTGAACTCGGAGCCAACATCGTCGTCCACTCGCTCACCAAGTACCTCGCCGGCCACGGCGACGTCATGGGCGGCCTCATCGTCACCGACGAAGCGCACTTTGAACCCGTCCGCACCCTCTCCCGCACCTACGGCCCAACGCTTGGCCCCTTTGAAGCCTACCTTGCCATGCGCGGCATCAAGACCTTCCCGCTCCGCATGGAGCGCCAGTGCCGCAACGCCATCGCCGTCGCCGCTTTCCTCCGCCAGCATCCGCAGGTCGTGAAGGTGAACTTCCTCGACGACGCCGGACACCCCGACCGCGCCACCCTCCTGCGTCTGTTGCCCGCTGGGCTCCACGGCGCCATGATCAGCTTTGAACTCAAAGACGCCGGCCGCGAAGAGGTCTTCGCCTTCATGAACCGCCTCAAAATGATCGTCAAAGCCACCTCGCTCGGCGACGTGCACACCATGATGCTCTACCCGGCCATGGCCTCCCACCGCGATCTATCTCCCAAGCAGCGCGAACGCCTCGGCATTCGCGACTCGCTCGTCCGCCTCTCGGTGGGCATCGAAGACCCCGCCGACATCTGCGCCGACCTCTCCCAAGCGCTCGGCAACTAAATTGCATAACCCTGCCACAGGGCAGGGTCGACCTCCGGATCCGGAACTTCTTACCTGCCCCGACAGGAGATTTTCCATGATTCGACTCATCCCGGCCATCCTCGCGGCCCTCTTCCCGCTCTACGCGCAGACCGTTTCTGAGTTGGTCCTCGAACGCGTTCTGACGCCGGAAACCGTCCTCGCCACCGCGTCCTATTCCTTGCCCCCAGGCGCCTTCGAACTCCGCGAGCGCCTCATCTATAACCCTTCCGGCGCCACTCTCACTTCCACCGTCTTCACCGTTCAACCCGGTTCCCCGCTCCCCACTCCGCTCAACGCCAGCCTCTCCGGGTCCGTCCTCGGAGTCTACACGCTCGCCGTCGAAAAACTCTTCCTGACCACCCGGCCGCTCAATAGCGCTTCGTTCATTGGCACCGTCGCCGGCTCCTCCGGCAGCGGTATCTTCGGCAACGTCAACGGCATGCCCTTCACCGTTTCCATGGGCTTTACCGGCGAGACACCCACGCGCGTCTCCGACCTGCTGCATGTGATCGCCGGCCGCGTCGCGCTCTATAGCGCCTCCGCCGCCGGAACGCTTGTCATCCCGCGCCCGCCGGCGCCTCCAGAAAACCCTGCCGGACCCAAGATCGTTCTCAGCGTCCCCGCCAACACCGTTAGCCGTCAAATCGAACTCGATGCCTCCAAATCCACCGACGACTCCGGCACGTCACTCACCTTTTCCTGGCGCAACGTCAACAAGTCGGCCGTACTGCTGAACCCCAACACCGCCACCGCGCAGGTCCAGTTCACCGAAGGCCCCGGCGACTATACTTTTGAAGTTACCGTCACCAACGGCAATGGCCAATCGGCCAAACAAGCGGTGACCATCACCTATTTCGGCCGCTAGACAAAAAAAGGGGCCGCCCCGACGGACGGCCCTTTTTCTAAATCGCCTGAACCAGGAATTAGAATTCCAGGCGCAGACCCATGGTGATCAGACGAGCGCCAGTCTGGACAGACTGCGGTCTGCCGAAATTCGCGTTGCCGACTATGCCATTGATGTTGCCGAAGCTCGTGCGGTTGAAGATGTTGAAGCCGTCCGCGCGATAGGTCAAGACGATCGGGTTCTTGTCATTGGCGAACAATGTCGTCCGCTTAACAATTCCCAGATTTTCCGAAAAGACCGCCGGCTGGCGGAAGTCGTTGTGGTAGAACGCCGCCGTGCCTAGCGTGTACTGCGGTGCCGCCGTAAACGCGCCAGGATTAAAGAAGCGAGTTGTCGAGCCTGGACCCGGATCCAGCGCAGTGCGATCAATTCCGGTGCGAATCGGAATAGCCGTTCTGTTAGCCTTAGTCAGAGGCGCAAACAACACGCCGTTACCAAGCGGGTTACCCGGCGTCACCAACTGTAACAGCGTCCCTTTACGGTAAACCTGCGCACCAGCAATCGTCCAACCGCTGACTAACGCATTAGTGATCTTGTTCGTCGAACTCATGTATTTCTTGCCTTTGCCGAACGGCAAGTCAAACGTGCTCAGGATGTTCAGGACGTGCGGAATATCGAAGGGCATAAAGCTCTTTCCATCCGGCAGGTTATAGTAATCCTGCGGTGAACCTTGACCACCCTGTTGATTGAAGACCTGTCGGAAGTGACCATTGCCTAAGCTCTTCGACCACGTGTAGTTCGCCTGCAATTGGTAGGATCCAAAACGGCGTTCCACCTTGGTCTGCAACGCGTCGTACCAGCTCTTGCCGTAACCAGCGAAGAGGCTGCTGACCGACAGGTACTGCGGGAACGGACGCAAGGACTGCGCCACGCTCTGCCCGCCCGGGAAGTTGGCGAACGGTGCCCGGACTCCAGCGGCGGCCGCCGCCGGAGAATCGATGCGAGCCGACAACAGCGAGCCACGGCTCAGAGCACTCGTCGGCAACTGGTTCAAATCGATAGTCGAATTCAAACGCGTCCCGCGGTTACCCTGGTAGGCGACGTCGATCAGAAAGTTCTTCACTTCATGCTGCACGTTCACGCTCCAGTTGTAGATACGGCCAGCCTGTCCGGCCGTCGAGCCCTGGTACTGGACGCTCTGGAAGTTCACGTAGGAAGGATCGATGATCGGCGGCGGCCGATAGCCCGGAGCCAACGGAATCCCGTTGTCCCAGTTCAGGATAGCGTTCCGGCCGTCGCTCTGCAGGTCGTTCGACCCAGCGAAGCCCGCCCGGCAACCGCAGCCACCGCTCGACAGGCCCTGATAGTAAATAGACCAGCCGCCGCGGAGAACCGTCTTCGGCCCCAACTGATAGGCCGCGCCCAGGCGAGGCCCAATGTTGGAATAATCCGTCGGATAGAAGCGCTTCTGGCCCGTGCGGCCGGGGCCGGTACCGGAGAATACCAGAGCGCCAGGAAGACCGCCCGCACCCGGGTTCGGCACCCTGATGTCAACCATCGAGTAGCCGTTGCCGCCCGGAACGTGCCAGCCGATCGGCACTTCGTAGCGCATGCCCAGGTTCAGCGTCAGCTTCGAGGTCACCTTCCAGTTGTCCTGAAAATAGACCGAAGTGTCGTGGTAGAACGTCGTATCGAACAACACCGGAGGAACTATCTGCGAGGCCTGATCGACTCCGCCAAGCAGAAGGCTCGCGAATTCATGCCCGGTGCTTGTCAGTGCGGTCGGAGACCCCGTCTGGGTCCGATTGAACAGGTACCGGCCATTCGTGCCCGCCAGGTCTTGGCCAAGGGTCAAGAAGCGGCGGTATCCCCAGCCAAACTTGTATTCATGCTTTCCCTTGAGCAGCGTATAGCCCTGCGAGATGTGATACTGCGTGTTGTACTGCAGACCGTTCGCCACCTTGCCGTCCTGCACACCGTACGGCGACAGGCCAGCCGGGCCGGTGAACTGGATACGCGGAATCGCGTCGGAGTCGCCCGTGAGGTTGAAGCCCAACCGGCTGCCAGCTCCACGCTGATTCGGGTTATCCCAGGTCTGCCGCGTTTTGGAGAACGAATAGGTGGTGTGCATCAGGAGGTTCGGCCGGATGCTCAAATCGTGGTTGATTCGATAGTTGAACGGCTTCTGGAAGTTCTGCAGTCCGTTGCCAATCGGGCCTTCAAAGTTCGTCACATCGTCCTGTGCCTGCACTTCGTTCGAATAGAAGAACGACGCGCGATTGGTAGCGCTGAACGCATGATCAAACTTAAGGCTCCAGATCGTCCGCTCGAACGCCGACCGGTTCACGAAGTCGTAGTTCCCGGCCAACGTCGCGCGGGTCGGATTCGGAATCAGGGGCATCAGATTCCGCGCGCTTCGGCTGAAGCGTGCTTGAGGAATTGTGTTTTCCGGAAATGGCTGTCGCACATCGCCGGCCGTTGTCGCTGGGTCATAAATGATCGGCACACCGGTCTGATTAAAAACGCCCTGCTTCATCTGGGCCGTCGGCACAGTGGACAAAGGGAAACCGATCGAGATCGGACGAATGTCCTTGATGTAGGTAAAAAACCAGAATGTCTTGTTCCGGCCATCGTAAACCTTCGGCATGAATACGGGACCTCCGATTACGCCGCCGGTCTCGTTAAACCGTTCCTTTGGACGTGCTCTGCCTACTGTATTCCACGCGTTCGCATTCCAAATGTCGCGCCGCATATTGTGGAACGCCGCGCCATGGAACCAATTCGTGCCGCTCTTGGCCACGTAGATCTCAATGCCGCCGCCTACACGGCCATATTCGGCCGAGTAGTTGGACTGCAACATCTTGAATTCGCTGAACATTTCCGAAGACGGGAAGTTGAACACCGCGCTCGACTCAACGTTTAGCGCGCTGCCGCCGTCAATCAATACTTCCTGAGCCCGGCCACCGGAACCAGACACGCTCTGCTCACCGTTGTTGGTGACGCCGGGCATGAAATTCACAAAGTTGCGGGGATTTCGAATGCCGCCCGAGAATAGTGGCAGGTCCTCCAGGAACTTTTTGGAAAGCTGCTGGCCCCGCTCCGGGCTCGACGTTTCCAGCAACGGCGCATCCGCCGTCACTTCCACCGTCTGCTGCACGTCGCCAATCTCCAAACGCAGGTCCAAATCCTGGCGCTGCGCAATGCGGATCTCAATGTTTGTCCGGTTCAGCTTCTTGAACCCGGTCTTTTCTACAGTAATGTTATAGTTCGAGACCGGAACGGCCGGAAAAACATACAGGCCAGCATCGGTCGTGAGCACTTCCAGTTTGCTGCCGGTCGCCACACTTGTGGCAACCACTTTCGCGCCGGGTACGGCTGCGCCATTCGGATCCGTGACTGTACCACTCAGCGAACCGGTCGATGTCTGCGCATACATCGCCGCGCTGGTCAGAACCACGATCCCGACTAACGAGGTCATCTTCTTTCGTATCATTTCACCTCTTCGGTTTTCGGTAGACAAGTCTATGAATTTTCATATACTTGCGCCACCTGGGGGGATTTCTCAACGTAGTATAACAAAGCAATGAAACTTTGCTAGTCCAAAAACTTCTATCGGCGCTCCCATCCAAAAACTATTGCCCGGATTCCCCCGAGTGCCCCTCCAAAAACGCCTCATCTATCTCTTTTCGCCCCCGAAATCCCTCCGTCACCCCGTGCCAATACCGGATCTCCTCCTCCCCAATCCGCCAGCACAGCAGTACCTCCTCCCCCCGGTACCACGCCGGAAAGTCAATCAACCCAACCTCCAAATCCTTCACCTCCACCCCCATCTCCGCCAAACTCCCCAACTCCTGTTCCAATATCGCCCGCGCCGCCTCCTTCTTCGCCACCACCCGCGTCACCCGCTCCCGGTCCACCATCGATCCCCCTGCCATCAAGATCCCCTTCTGGATCTCCAAAAACGCCTCTTCCGCCTGCCCATATTCGTTCCGCGCAAACAGCGCGTCCCGCAAATGCCGTTCCACCCGCCCCAGCAGCCCGTTCGCTTCCCCCACCGTAAAGTACCGCTTCATATAGAGTTAGCCAAAGTATATCAGTCCGCTCACCGCCCAATCGGGCCCGCTCACGACTTTCCCCTATCCCTGCCCGCCGAAACCGCATCACAATAGCATAGTGAGATTCATCTATCATTTACTCCTCGCCGCGAACGCCCTCGCCGCCGCTTCTCTGGAAGGCACCGTTACTCTCGAATCCACCGGCAAGCCCATCCACCACGTCACTGTTGTTCTCCCACAGCTCAACAAGTCCACCGAGACGGACGACGACGGCAAGTTCCGCTTCTCCAATCTTCCCAATGGCGAATTCGACATCCTCGCCCAGGCCGCCGGCCTCACCGACGCCCGCAAAAAGGTCCAACTCACCGCCAGCGACAATACACAGGTTAACTTTTCCCTCCGCCTCTCCCCCATCCGCCAGGAAATCACCGTTACCGCCTCCGGAAAAGTGGAGACCACCCTCGAAGCCATCAATTCCGTCACCGCCCTCGACACCCTCGACCTCGCCACCAAGACCGCTACTTCCCTGGGCGACGTCCTCGACGGCCAGCCCGGCGTCTTCAAACGCTCCTACGGCCCCGGCACCACCCGCCCCGTTCTCCGCGGTTTCGATGGCGATCGCGTCCTTATTATGCAGGACGGCGTCCGCACCGGCACCCTCTCGTCCCAGTCCGGCGACCACGGCGAACCCGTCGATCCCCAGTCCCTCGAACGCGTCGAAATCGTCCGCGGCCCCGCCACGCTCCTCTACGGTTCCAACGCCATCGGCGGCGTTGTCAATATGATTAGCGATCACCACGCCGGCCAGTCCGCCCCCCACGATGGCGTTCACGGCTACCTCTCCGCTATCGCCGGATCCAACAACGGCCTCCACGGCGGCAGCGCCGGGGTCAGTGCCGGCACCGGCCCCTGGGTTCTCCGCCTCAACACCGGCGGCCAGCGAGCCTCCGATTACCGCACCGCTCGCGAACGCATCGAAAACTCCGGCGCCCGCACCCTCTCCGGCGGCACCTCCCTTTCCCGCTACTCCGAAAAAGGCTGGTTCACTGCCGCCTACAACACGCAGCGCGGCACCTACCAGATCCCCTTTATTGAAGAGGAGCACGACAATCACGAAGAAGAAGAGGAGGAGGAAGAAGGCCACGGCCACGAACGCGTCCGGCTTCCTTTCTCCCGCCACAACATCCGCGTCACCGGCGGCCTTCACGATAAGCTCAACTTCTCACTCAACTACAGCAACTGGAACCACAACGAAGTCGCCAACGGCGAAATCGAAAATCAGTTCTTCAACAAACAGTTCGATTACCGCCTCGTCGTCGACCAGAAGCGCAAAGGCGCCTTCAGCGGCAGTTTCGGCCTCTGGGGTCTCCAGCGCGACTATGAAGCCATCGGCGCCGAAGCCATCACCCCGCCCGTCAACCAGAAATCCTTCGCCGTCTTTGGTGTCGAAAGCATTCAATTGGAGCGGGCCAAACTCCAATTCGGCGGCCGTATTGAAAACTCGCGCTTCAACCCCGAAACCGGCCCCAAGCGCAGCTTCACCGGCTTTTCCGGCAGCGCCGGGCTCAATGTGCCCCTTTGGAACGGCGGCGCGTTCGTGTCCAGTTACAATCACTCCTACCGCGCCCCGGCCCTCGAAGAGCTTTACGCTCTCGGCCCCCACGTCGGTAACCTGACCTACGAAATCGGCGACAGCAACCTGCGCGGCGAGCGTTCCAACGGCTTCGATGTCTCGCTCCGTCACACTTCCCCGCGCTTCCGTGCCGAAGCGAACTGGTTCTACTATCGCCTCAATCAATATGTGTATCTCGCCCCCACCGGCGAAATCGAAGACGGTCTCATCGCCGCCCGCTATTCGCAAAGCAACGCCCGCTATACCGGCTTCGATAGTAAGGTGCAGGCGGCGCTGCATCCCATGTTCTGGCTCAATCTCGGTTTCGACGCCGTGGACGCACAACTCACCGTCAACAACACCCCGCTCCCGCGCATCCCCCCGGTTCGCGGCCGCGCCGGCATCGACTTCCGCTACAAAGCCTTCAGCATCGCCCCGGAGTTAACCCTCGCCAACAAGCAAACCCAGATCTTCCCCACCGAAACCGAAACGGCGGGCTACGGAACGGCCAGCCTCCGCGCCACCTATACGCTCGCCCGCCAGCACACCGTCCATCTCTTCTCCGTCAACTGGTTCAACGCCAACAACGCCTACTATCGCAATCACCTGTCGTTCATCAAAAACCAGGCCGCCGAAATGGGCCGCGGCGTCGCCGTCTCCTACAACCTCCGCTTCTTCTAAATAATTGGTGCCAGGCACCAATTATTTCTTGCGATTCCCCCGCCCCCGATCGCACTCGTATCGGGGCGCACAGCCGTGGCGGTCGTTCCATCTGGCAAATTTCGCCCACCGGCGCCGCGCGTACCCGCCGGTTCCCGATGAATACCGGCGCCCGATTCGCCGCCGTCAACCCAGCCTATTTCCGGAACGTCAGCGTCGCCTTCCCGGCCGCGCCCGCGTACAGCACTTCCACCAATTGTATGGATTGGTCTTTCCCTCTATACGGAAAGAACAGCAAACCCGCTACCGGCACGGCGCGGTCCCCTTCCGGCAGCGCCGCTTTCTGTACTTTTTGTTCCATCGCCCGCCGCAGCGGAAACGGCATCTTCGGCGGCGCCGGCTTCGGGTCGCCCGCCGCTCCGCCGCCGCCTCCTCCTGAAATTCCGCCCTTCGATTTCGGCCCCTCCGCCGGAACATCCGGAATCCATTCCGGGTCCGAAAGGGATTTCATCACCAGCCCGTACTGCTGGCTTTCAATTGGGTTCTTCTTGCCATTGATCTTGATGGAAAAATCGGTGAACGAGAGTTTCACTTTCCCATCGGCCGGGCCGAAGAAAGCCACCTCCACCGCCACAAAATCTTCAGAGCTAAGCGGGCCCTGCAGCGTCGGCACCGCGTGGCCAACAAAATCGGCCGCCACCGTGAACGCCCCTGCCTTCTCCGCCGCCTGGTAGTCGGACGGCGCCGCCCGCGGCGGCAGGCCCTGTGTCTCCACCGGTGCGGCCGTCTGCGCGCGCAAGCCTATTGCGCCGAGGGCGCCCATCGTCAATACGTGGCGTCGAAGTACTCGTGAATCGTGCATTCCTCAGGCCAAGTTAACATACGGCGGCGCTGCCCG
The DNA here is from genome assembly GCA_016789905.1 of Bryobacterales bacterium. Taxonomy (GTDB): domain Bacteria; phylum Acidobacteriota; class Terriglobia; order Bryobacterales; family Bryobacteraceae. The sequence continues at coordinate 40,791 of JAEUQC010000036.1, forward strand.
GCCATGCCTACGGCCGTTACAAGCGATAATTGCGGCCCCGGCTCCTGCCTCCACATTCCCTCTGAGGCCTTTCGCTTGCACTTTCTGCGATATCCGGGTTTTTCCTGACAGCAGTCGTCGTGAATGCCGCTCCTGTTCCCGAATCCGCCCGATGTTTGGGCTCGCCCGTCCGGTGCGCAGGCGGCCCGCCGCAGTACCGTCTCAGCGTCGTTCCTGGCTACCGGTGCTGTCCCCTTAAATCCACCGCCCATTCCACTACCGGGAAATGGGCAACCGCAACCCATCCCTCCGAATCGCATTTCCGAAGCTCCCCTCCCCGCCGTTCCCAGCTTTTTAAGAAACATTTCTCCTTTCTTTTCAACACCGCCATCCGTAAAGCCGCCCAAAACCATTGACTCCCCTTGCTACACTCAAATCAGGGGACAGAATACTGTCCCGCGCCAAAGGCCCTCCGCCATACCCGGAGGGCCTTTTTGCGTTTACAAGGAGCCAATATGACCCGCGAAGAAAAAGCCCAAATCAGCCGCGAAAACGGCGCCAAGTCCCGTGGCCCCCGCACCGAGGCCGGCAAAGCCAAGTCCAGCCGCAATGCCATCAAGCATGGCGATTACGCCGACGTCCTCAAACACTTCGTTCCGCCC
>JAEUQC010000072.1 GCA_016789905.1 Bryobacterales bacterium
TGGGAAGGACTTTGCAGGTGAAGCAACCGGTGATACCTGGGTATGCGGGGCCGGCCGGAGTGACTAACTATAGTTATGCGGGGAACACTGTTACAACCACGGACGCGGCGGGGAAGTGGAAAACGATGGAGAGCGATGCGGTGGGGAATTTGGTGAAGGTGACCGAGCCGCGGCCCGGGGGCGGGGCACATTATGAATCGACGTATGTGTATTCGGAGCTGGGGCAGCTATTGACGGCGACGATGGCGCGGCCGGGGAAGGGAACGGGGAACGCGGCGACGGTGACACAGACGCGGACGTGGGTGTATGATGCGACTACGCAGAGGCTGACATCGGTGACGCATCCGGAGAGCTCGAAGACGACGGGGCCCACGGCGCCATCGGCGCGGTACGACTATAATTTGGACGGCACGGTGCTGCGGAAGACGGATGCCAAGGGGCAGTATGTGCAGTTTACTTACGACACGGATGGACGAGTAACTGCGGCGCGGCGGTACTTTCCGGGCGGGGGTGAGGATACGTGCGCGCGGGTCGACTATTATTATGGGTCGCAGAGCTTTGATGCGGCGTTTACGCAGAACGCGGCGGGACGGTTGGCGGCGACGGCGACGGGGTGTTCGTTGACCGGGGGCGGGCAACTGATTGAGATGTATTCGTACACGGCGGCAGGGGCGGTGACGAAGAAGCGGCTGCGGATTGTGCGGAGCGGCGGCACGGTGGATAAGGACGTGACTTACACGTATGGGACCGACGGGAAACTGGCGACGGTGCTGTATCCCGGGGCGACGGTGCCGTTCAGTTACACGTATAACTTGCATGACCAGCCGACGAAGATGACTGGGGCGCCGTTTTTCCAGGGAAACACGACGGTGGATCTGGTGAAGAATGTGGTGTACGGGGCGGCGGGGCAGGTGACGTCGATGCAGTATATGCAGTGGCAGGACGCTGGGACGCCGAATTACTTCACGGAGACGAGGAGTTACAACGCGTTGTATCAGTTGAC
>JAEUQC010000086.1 GCA_016789905.1 Bryobacterales bacterium
ACTGTCATTTGGCCGCGGTGGTGTACTTCGTGCTTCACCAACGCGCCCAGCACCTTGCTTCTGGTCCACACCTCACCGTAGATCGGCACCTCCTCCTCCAACGATCCGGCGCCCCATTGGGCCGCGACCGCTTCGGCGAGGCGGGCGGCGGTTTCCGAGTACTGCACGGCGAGAGGCGCGGTGGCGGCGGCGGGCTCCACTTGGATACCGGCGGCGCCGGGCATTTCGGTCAACGTGTGGACGATGTGCGCGGCGAGCTTGCCCAGGGTGCGTCCGCCAGGACGGATGGGTTGGCTGAGAGACTCGTCCGTCAGGTGGTCGAATAGCTTGCGGGTCATGCCTCGTTCGTAGTCCCAGTCTTGTGTAAAGTCCGCGATCGTCCGGTACATATCACCCCGATGGTAACCTGAAGATTCATGCGCCGCACCGGGTGGCTCCTGCTGGTGTGCGTCCTGGCTCTGGCCGGTGCCGTTGGCTGGGTATACCAACAGCAAAAAGCCGCACAGACTAAAGCCGCTCCCCCCAAGCCCGTCTCCTTGCCAGCGGGATTGCTGTCGCGTGCCGACGGGGGCTGGGTGTGGACGCAAACCTCCGGCGATAAAACAATCGCCGAAGTGCGGGCCAAAGAGTTCTCGCAACAAAGCGATCCGCCACGCGTCGACCTGCAGATGGTCGAGGTGAAGGTCTTTCATAAGAACGACGCGGCTTATGATTTGATCCAATCCGACAAAGCCGAGCTGCGGACGGAAGATGGCGTGATGTATGCCGATGGCGAGGTGAACATGACCATGGGCTTTCAGGCCGATCCGGAGGCGCGGAACCGGCTGGTCCACATAAAGACCTCTGGCGTGACCTACAGCACGCTGGCGGGGAAGGTGAGCACGGAGCGGAAGGCGGAGTTTGAGTTTGAGAACTCTCGTGGATCCGCGGTTGGCGCCACGTATGACCCGGAGCTGCGCGAGCTGCAGATGCATAAAGATGTCGATTTGCAATGGACCAAGGGCAAGACGACGATGCGGGTGGCGGCGGGGGCGCTGAGCTATAAAGAACAGGAGTCGAAGATCTTTTTGACGCCGTGGTCGCGGTTGACGCGGGGGACGCTGACGTTGAACGCGGCGTCGTCGGTGGTGTCGTTGGACAAGGGCGAGATTACGCTGGTGGAGGCGGAGAGCGCCAAGGGCGAGGACAAGCAGCCGAAGCGCAATCTGGAGTACGAGGCGGAGCATCTGGTGATGCGGTTCGCGGATAAGAACACGATTAACCGGATTGAGGGCGAGCGGAACGCGCGGCTGGTGACGACTTCGGATTCGGGAAGAACGACGGTGAAGGCGCAGCGGGTGGACATGGACTTTGAGACACCGGCGGGCGATTCGGTACTGAAGAAGGCGCGGGCGCAGGGCGGGACGACGGTGGAGAATGTGCCGCCGAAGACGGCGTCGCGGATTATGCGGTCCGAGATAGTAGACCTGGCGATGCGGGCCGGCGGGGAGGAGATTGAAACCGTCGTCACGGAGACGCCGGGGGAGATTGAGTTTATTCCGAAGCTGGAAACGGAGCGCTACCGGAAGATGAACGGGGAGCGGTTCTGGATCAACTACGGGCCGAAGAATCAGATTGAGAAGTTCCGGGCGGCGAAGGTGACGACGTTCACTAAGGGCAAGCCGAAGCAGCCGGATTCGAAGACAACGTCGGAAGATCTGCTGGCGACGTTTGACGCAAAGACCGGGGATTTGGCGCAGTTGGAACAATGGACGAATTTCCAGTACGAAGAGGGCGAGCGGCGGGCGAAGGCGGACCACGCGAAGCTGGAGCAGGCCACCGAGCGCATCACGCTGCAGGGCGGGGCGCGGATTTGGGATCCGACGGGTTCGACGGACGCGGTGACGATTGAGCTGGACCAGAAGACGGGCGACATGGTGGCGACGGAGAAAGTGATTTCGACGCGGCTGCCGGAGAAGAAGCCGGCGGCGAAGAAGAAGACATCGTTGATGGACGCGAGCGAGACGCTGCAGGCGCGGGCGGCGAAGATGACGACGCGGAACGAGAACAAGTGGATTCGGTACGAGGGCGGGGCGACGATGTGGCAGGGCGCCGATAAGATTGAAGCCGACACCATCACGATTGACCGGAAGACGCAGGTTTTGCAGGCGAATGGGAAAGTGTTCACGCAGACGCGGGAACGGCCGAAGGCGAATGGCACGGCGCCAGTGGCGCAGCTATTCACGCTGGTGCGGGCGCCGGAGATGGAGTACCGGGATGCGGAGAAGCTGGCGCATTACAAGGGCGGCGTGAACCTTGTGCGCGGGGATTTACGGGTGAATTCGCGGGAGCTGAAGGCGTGGTTCACCGAAGAAGGCAATTCGCTGAAGGTGGCGAACGCGGATGGCGCGGTGGACATATTGCAGACATCGCTGGACCGGACGCGGACGGGGAAGAGCGAGCACGCGGTGTATGAGATTGCCGAGAGCAAGGTGGTGCTGACGGGGGGGACGCCGGTGTTCACGGATTCGGCGCAGGGGACGACGCGCGGGCAAATGATCACGTTTTATGCGGAGAATGATAGGTTGCTGGTAGATGGCGCGGCGGCGGAGCCGACGGAGAGCCGTTTGAAACGTAAACAGAAGAAGAGTGGCAAGTAGATGCGGGTTTTGGAGACGAAGGAGCTATCGAAGTCGTACCGCGGCCGGAAGGTGGTGGACAACGTATCGGTTGCGGTGCAGCAAGGTGAAGTAGTGGGCTTGTTGGGACCGAATGGCGCGGGGAAGACGACCAGTTTTTACATGATTGTTGGGCTGATCAGTCCGGATTCGGGGCAGGTGACGGTGGACGGGGACGAGATCACGTCGCTGCCGATGTACCGGCGGGCGCGGCGAGGGATCTCGTATTTGCCGCAGGAGGCGAGCGTTTTCCGGAAGCTGAGCGTGGAAGAGAATCTGATGGCGATATTGGAGACGCTGCCATTGGACGGGCGGCAGCGGCGGGAGCGGATGAACCGGCTGATCGAGCAGTTGGGGCTGGAGACGGTGCGGGCGTCGAAGGGGTATATGTTATCGGGCGGGGAGCGGCGGCGGACGGAGATTGCGCGGAGCCTGGTGATTGAGCCGTCGTTCTTGTTGTTGGACGAGCCGTTCAGCGGGATTGACCCGATACAGGTGATAGAACTGCAGCGGATTATTGGGGAACTGAAGCGGAGCGGGATTGGGATTCTGATCACGGACCATAACGTGCGAGAGACGCTGGCGGTGACGGATCGCGCATACATCATCAATGGTGGTAAGATCTTTCGCACTGGGTCACCGATGGATTTGGGGCAAGATCCAGAAGTGAAGCGGATATATTTGGGTGACAATTTCCGGCTGGGGTAGCGCAGGATGGCGGGGAAGACCATCAAGAAAACGACAGTGACGGCGGAGGCGAGGATCGCGGCGCTGAAGAAGCAGTTGCGTGAGGCGCGGCAATCGAGCCGGGCAGCGCGGCTGGACACGGAGTTCGCGCTGGAGTTGGAGCGGCGGCGGTCGCAGGAGTTGGAAGAGGCTTACTACGACACGGTGTTGCGGCTGACGCGGGCATCGGCGTACAAGGACCGGGAGACGGGGGCGCACATTCAGCGGGTGAGCCACTACGCGAAGATATTGGCGCGGCAGTTGGGGTGGTCCGATGATGACCAGGAGCTGATATTCCGGGCGGCGCCGATGCACGATGTGGGGAAGATTGCGATTCCGGACGATTTGATACGGAAGCGGGGGTCGTTGAACGGGGGCGACCGGCAGGTGATGGAGTCGCATACGCAGATTGGGGCGAGTTTGTTGGAGGGGTCGACGTCGCGGCTGTTGGACATGGCGCGGGAGATCGCGTTGACGCACCATGAGCGGTGGGACGGGTCAGGGTATCCGCACGGGCTGGTGGGGGAGCAGATACCGATATCGGGGCGGATTGTGATGTTGAGCGACCACTACGATGCGTTGCGAAGCCGGCGGAGTTACAAGCGGAGTATCGACCACGAGGCGACGTGCCGGATTATATTGGAAGGGGACGGGCGGACGTCGCCCGGGCATTTTGACCCGCGACTCTTGGAGATTTTCGCGGCGGTGCATGGCGAGTTTGACGCGGTGTTTGAGCAGTACAAGGACGAAAGCCAGCGGTAACTACTTCTTTTTGGCTTTGCGGAGGCTGGCGTTGATGGCGCCGGCGGCCCAGCGTTTGAGGGCGGAGGGGTCTTCGAAGATTTCGGGCGGGGCCTGGAAGTATTTCATGACTTCGGGCTTATCGGGGAAGGGTTTGAAGGGCTGGAGGTTGCGGGCCTCGAAATCGGGGATGTTGTGCTGGTCGCCCTTGAGGTAGACTTCGCCGTTAGCGATGAGGGCGAAGACGGCGCCGTTGCAGTAGAGGCACCAGCCGCCGAACATGTATTTGGCGTCGATGCGGCCGAGAGGGGAGAACTGTTCGATGCAGAATTCGACGAATTTGTCTTTTGGCGGCATTTTTGGGCAGACTCCGGCTGTGCGAGCGGTTTTTCGGACGTCGGATTTGGGTGTCGCGGCCGGTTTCCGGGCTAGTTGGGCGGCTCGGAGGCGACCGGGGCGACGGTTGGCGGCATGGTTTCTGTTGGGAAACTGCGGGTTTCCGGGTACGAAGAGAACATCTGTGGTTGGACTTCGTTTGTTTTGAGTGGTTTGTGGGAGGCTCCCGACGATTTGAAGTGTTTGGTGAGGCGAACGAGGTCGCGCTCGATCCGGGATAGCTCCATGTTACAGCGGCGGATGCGGAGATCGAGTTTTTCGAAGATATTGCGTTTGTCGTTGGCGTAGATCTCGGCTTCGACGACAGTGCGGAGGTCTGCGAAGGCTTCGGCCATTTGCTGGCGGCGGACTTCGCGGAGACGGTTGAGTTCCCAGCGGTAGCTGACGAGGTCGTCGACTTTGTCGGCGATGTAGGCGTTTTCGGGCGCCCAGACGGAGTGGTAGTGGGCGCGCAGTTCGGCGTATTGCGTTTGGTCGATGGTGGAATGGAGCGTGGCTTCGGTGGCATAGAGGCCGTGTTGCAAAGACGCGGTGCGGGCCTTTGCCTGTCCTTCGGGCGTTGTTGCTCCCTTGGACTTGGCTCCGTTGATGCGTGCTTGTTCAGCACGCTTTTGTTGTTGTGCAGTAGATGGCATGATACTCCCCCTTACTTCCAGGTTTACCATGCGAGTTGGCGGGTCGGTACTAAGTTTGGATTCGTACTGGTTGGTGTAGTGTGTTGATTCCACGGTGGTTAGTGTCAAAAAAATAAATCCGGATGGTCTGTGACCGGGTTCCGCCAGTTGGGCGTGGCAGAGATTCGCCGCTTGCTGGCCCAACCGTGGGTTCCTTCCGGCGTGAAGCTGCCGCCGCAGCCGTGGGCCGGCGACGCCGTCGCTGCCATCATCAGAATCACGAACGGGAACTTCCGCTTGTTAAACCGGCTTCTCACTCAGATGGAACGTATTCTCGAAACCAACTGAATACAGGAGATCACGAAGACCGTCGTTGAAACAGCTCGTGAGACTCTGGTGATCGGCGTGGCCTGATGTGGTTTTCTGTTCGCGCCGGTACGACAGCGAGGGCCGTACTGGTCTACGGATGCCTTCGCCGTTTTCGGCGAGTTTGGTTCTGGAAACTCCCCGAACTACAATGGATTCATGAGCTTTGACGACTACAAGCTGGTGATTTATCGGAACCGGCCTGATGGTTGGGTGGCTGAGATTCCGGCCATTGCCGGTTGCCACACGCTGATGCCCACGGCCGAAGAAGCGGTCGGCGAACTGGCCAAGGTGTTTCAGTTGATCGAAGAGGAACATCGCACGAGCGGAAAAACGCTACCGCGCGACTCCACCGAAATCGTACATGCCTAGTGCCCGCGCCGCCGAGTTCCAGCGCGTTGCCGCCAGACTCGGGTTCGAGAGAGCACGCCAGACCGGCAGTCACGAGAGGTGACGTCACCAGGACGGCAGAGCTACCACGATTCCGATCCATGGACGCCGCTCTATTGGCCCGCCATTGTTCTTCCGCATCCTGGAACAACTGGGAATCGATCTGGAAACGTTCGAACGTCTTCGACAGGTTCTGACTTGATGGCACCAACGCGCCCACGGCTACGCCATTCACCATCGCCAGTCTCGTGCCGAGCACGCCGTTTTATGGGAGCTTGTCTCAATCAGGGGCACGGCCGTATTGCGTCAGAGGTATGATCTTCCCCAGATCCTGGAGGTACCCGCGCGTGAAAACTAGGCGTGCATCGATCTCTATCTCATGCCGCGCTTTATTCCTGATCTTGTTCAACGCAAGCACGACGAGTGCCCAGACTGCGCCTACCACGCGCCTTACGCTCGAGGGGGCTGGCCCAGGTGGGGATGTCGCGTACGGTTCACAACAACGAGACCCGATTAGATCAGGCGTGATCGCCGCGCCACTCGTCAGGGACGGTTTGGCCATCGATGTTCGCGCCACCACGCCGCCCGGGCAGGATCCGTTTGCACTACACGTGCACGAGGTCGATAGCCTTTCGAACTTCAAAGTTCCTGATCGCCCGGTTGCTCAACGTGGCGTCCTTTGGCGGGATAGTGCCGCGGGCCAAGATCCATTGGTCATTGCGGCGGCGAACGGGACTTCGTTCACCGGGTTTTAGCGGAGGGCAGAGTTGATTTCTGGGCGGAGAGTTGGGGGATAACTGGATTCGACGATGAAGGACGGTGGATAAAGATAGAGCCTGATGAGTTTGGGGTTGAAGAGCTCGGCGAGGCGATCATAGGATTCGGAGACGCCTTGTTCCATGCCGGACTTGATGACGGCGTCGCGCACTTCTCTGGATGGATAGAGGATGGTGGTGACGCCATTGTGTTCGGTGAAAACGGCGGTGGCGATGGATTGGCCGGGAAAGTCGTCGAACGATTCGGCATGAACGGAGCGGACGGGCAACGTGAGCTCATGATAGACGCCGCGCATCTCCAATTCCCGGCCGCTGGGCGAGCGAAGCGGAAGCCGCCGCCGCCGCGGTGATCGACAGTGCAAGTGATGTGGGTCCAGCCTCGGGGACCGAACCATTGTGTGAGGATTTCGGGCTCGCTGAAGGCGTCGTAGTCCAACTGCCGAGGGGCATTGAAGGCGCGCGTGAGGGCGATTTCGCAATCGCTGGGAAGGGTGAGGGGTCCAACTTTCTTCCTGCTTTTCGGCACCGTTTCTTCTTTTTCTGGAGTTGGGCGAGTACGTGTTCGAGGCGGTCGAATTGGTGTGCAAAGTTGGCCCGGTAGCGTTCGAGCCAGTGGTTGAATTCCTGGAAGGGTTGGGCGCGGAGGTGTTTGGAAGCCTGGGGCTGGCGGATGTGGAGGCGATCGGCGAGGGCACCGAAGGATTCGAGCATACGTGTATATTCCTAGTTGGAAAATACCTATCGAGGAATATCTATTTGGCGATGCATCGGACGGAGAGGGCATCTTCCTTACCGATGCCGGCTTGGCGGTGGAGGGCGAGGCCGCCTTTGCCGAAGTTGTAGGACCAGGCGGTGGATTGATCGATTTCAGTGGCGGTCCAGAAGAAGCCGTGGGCGTTGAGGCGGCCGAATTGGCCATTGGGGGCGCGGTTGCCGCCGAGGAGGGCTTGGAAGGGCTTGGCGAGGAGGGCGCTGTAGGCGGCTTTGCCGCGGTCGGGGGAGTCTTCGCTGACACCGCCGTGTTGCCTGGCGAGATTGCGCCAGTCCTGGTCCGTGGGGAGGCGCCAGGCGGGGCCGAGGGATTGACAGGCCTTTTGTGCGGCGGCCCAGGTGTAGAGGCGCCCGTAGTGGCGGCAGTTTTGTTCGTTGTTGCCGTAGCAGAAGGAGGGTACGGAGGTGGTGGCGAGGTTGCGGGTGGTCCAGCGGTTGCCGTCGTTCATGCGTTTGGCGGGGGGCGCGGCGAGGAGGGCGAGTTGGAGGGCGACTACGAGGGGACGCATGACGGGTCCATTATAGTGGGGGGATGTAGCATCCGTGAACCCGAGCCGGTATGGTGTGGCCGGGCGGAGTAGCCGGTTCGACCAGCGTATTTCTTCCGGCGTCATCACTCGGCCTGTTGAAGGGGGCGATCCACTGGAGGGATGCCCGAGTCGGATTGACGAAGACCGTGGCGACGATTCTTGAGAGTGACGCCGAGGTATGGGATTTAAGCGCGGCGAAGCAAGGCCCAGATCGCGCCAAGCAGCGCGCCGCCGAGCAGGCCGGAGAGGGCGAAGACAGGCCGATTCGGGTAGATGGGCGCTGGGTTGGGGGCAGCGTCCAGAACGGTGAAGAGTCCGGCGCCGTTGGAGGCACGGTTCTCCTGAAGCAACGCGGAAACCAAGTCGTTCGCTACACGCTGGGCGAGGGGACCATCCTCGTAAAGAAAGCCGATCTCGAAGGCGCGAGCGGAGCCATTCGGGGCAGATACCTTGATACTCTTGCGCATCGTCTCCAGAATGTCCTCCAAGGGAAGGCGGGTTCGCAGTTCGGCGTAGAGTTCGTGTTTGTCCACCAACTCGACCAAACGCTGGCGGGAGAGAACGTTTTCAACCGACCGGAGAAGCACCTTGGATTCGACGTTGGCGGCGCCAACCAAGGCCCGGGAGTAATACTCGTCCGGAATTTGCAGAGAGATGAGCCCGGCCAAAACGAACCCGGCAGCACCTAAGATGGCGGCCCGGCGCAAGAATACGCGGCCGTGATGATGAAGTTGCATCGCTATCGCTCCCTTCCCCGCATCCCAAACCGCGGCCCAGCCAGGCGCGGGCATGTCTTCCACCGTCGCCAGGAACTCTTCGCCGTAGCGTTCGCGCCAAGCGCGCGGGTATAGACGCGCGGCCCAGCCCAGGGTGCGGCGAATCATACCTGGCCCAACCTCGCGCGGCCCGTCGCGACGAAACTGCCCAACGATTCGAGTTCCTTGGCTAACTGGCGGCGGCCGGCGGCCGTGAGGGTGTAGGGCTTGCGCCTTTCGGCTACTTGCCTGGCGCGGATCCAGCCTCGCTCTTCGAGCCTGGAGATGGCTCCGTAGAGCGTGCCGGGGCCGAGAGATACGCCGGCGAAGCGAGCAATATCCTCCATCATTGCGTAGCCGTGTTTGTCGCCTTCGGCGAGGCTTGCCAGGATGAGAATGCTGGGGTCTGTCACTATTACGTCCTGCGATATATCGTATTACGTAATATATGGCGTGTCAAGGGCGGGGTGTGGGGTGCCGTGCGTTTTGGGACACGCTAAAGCGATGTCCCGTCGGGGTTGCATGTGGGGTTAGCGGAGGTGGGGTGCCGTGTGTCGGTGGGGTGTGGGGTGCCGTGCGTTTTGGGACACGCTGAAGCGATGTCCCGTCGGGGTTGTCGTTGCATGTGGGATTAGCGGAGGTGGGATGTCGTGCGTCGGTTGGGTGTGGGATGTCGTGCGTTTTGGGACACGCTGAAGCGATGTCCCGTCGGGGTTTGCGTTGCATGTGGGGTTAGCGGAGGTGGGGTGCCGTGCGTCGATGGGGTGTGGGGTGCCGTGCGTTTTGGGACACGCTGAAGCAACGCCGCCGCGCCCGAGGGCGCGGGTAGCGATGTCCCGTCGGGGTGGGGCGCGGCTCAGAGTAGACGGGAGGTGAATGTGTTTTCGCCGTGGACGTCGGTCAAGCGGAAGTCGCGGCCCTGGAAAAAGTAGGTCAACTTCTTGTGGTCAACGCCGAGCAGGCCGAGCAGGGTTCCGTGGAGATCGTGCATGGTGACGGGGTCCTGGGTGGCGCGGAGGCCGATTTCGTCCGTGCCGCCGATGACCTTGCCGCCCTTGATGCCGCCACCAGCCATCCAAACCGTAAAGCCGTAAGGGTTGTGGTCGCGGCCGTTGCGGTTGCCGCTGCCTCCTTCGGCACCGTCCGTGAACGGTGTACGGCCGAAATCACCACCCCAGAGGACAACCGTGCTGTCGAGCAGACCGCGGCTCTTGAGATCCGCGAGGAGGCCGGCGATGGGCTTGTCTACCTTCTTCGCCATGAATTCATGGTTCTGTTCGCACTGGTTGTGGCCGTCCCAGCCGACCTCGCTGCCCTTCTTGCCACCAGAATATAGCTGCACGAAACGCACGCCGCGCTCGACCAGGCGACGGGCCATGAGACACTGCATGCCGAACTCGGAGGTCATGTTGTCGTCCAAACCGTAGAGCTTGCGGGTGGCGTCCGTTTCCTTCGTGATATCGGCCACTTCAGGGACACTCATCTGCATTTTGAACGCAAGTTCATAGGCGGCCATGCGGGCGGCGAGTTCGTTGTCGCCGGCGCGGGCGTTCTTATGATCGGCGTTGAATTGTTGGAGCAGATCGAACATCTTGCGCTGGTCGGGCGCGGTGATCTCTTCGGGGCGATTGACGTTGAGGATGGGCGGGTTCTCGGCGCGGAGGACGGTGCCCTGGTAAGTGGCCGGGAGGAAGCCGGAACCGTAGAGCGGGGCGCCGCCCTTGATGCCGCCATCGAGCATGACGACATAGGCGGGGAGATTGTCACTGGCGCTGCCGAGGCCGTAGACCACCCAACTGCCGACGCTGGGACGGCCGACGCGCGCCCAGCCGGTGTTCATCCAGTTCTGGCCGGTGATGTGCGTGAATCCGTCGTGATGGCAGGAGCGGATGACGGCCAAGTCGTCGGCATGGGCGGCGGTGTGTTCAAAAAGATCGCTGATTTCCAGGCCGGACTGGCCGCGCTTTTTGAAGACGCGGCGGGAGGCCAGGAGCGGGACCTTCTCCATTTTGGTGAATTGAAAATCGACCTTGCCGAAGCTGGGGGGCACGGGCTTGCCGTCGAGTTGGCTGAGCAGGGGCTTGGGATCGAAGGTGTCAATGTGGCTGGGGCCGCCGTGCATGAAGAGATAGATGACGCTTTTGCCCTTGGCGGTGACGGGCGGGGGCGGGGCGGCGTGGGCGTCGCGCTGGAGGAGAAGGCTGGCGGCGAGAGCGCCGAAGCCGAGGCCAGAGCGTTCGAGGAATTCGCGACGGGAGTTGGCTGGGGTGAAGTGAGGGCGCATGGCAGTTTTTTGGTTCGTTAAGGTTTTGGGGATGGTGCGTCAAGCTACCAGTAGCATTGGGGCGTAATCGATTGTGGGGGTGGGGATGCCGCGCGTCTTGGGACACGCTAAAGCGATGTTCCGGCCGGAGTTTTGGTTGCATGTGGGGTTTTCTGGCGAACTGCTTGTGGCCGATGCGATGTCCCAGTTGGCGTTGCGGCATGGCGGCTAGTCCGTGTAGAGGAACTCATTGCTGTTGAAGAGGACGAGCGCCAAGTGGGCGAGCGGGAACCCCTTGGCCCGTTCGCGATCGGCGGCGGAGGGGTCCCGCTGGTAGGTGTGGCGCCAGAGGTATTGCACCGGGTCCGGGGACTTTTCGGCGCGGAGGGCGGCGCGTTTGGACTGCGCGAGCATGAACTCGGAGTTCATCATGGTCAGTGCCTGGGGGGCGACAGTCGTCGCGTCGCGGCGGGCGCAACTGACGCTTGTGTCGGGCGTATCGAAGCTGGCGAGCATGGGCAGGGGGAAGGTGCGTTTGACGTAGAGATAGACGCTGCGGCGATCGTGCTCGGACTTGTCGAGGGCTTCCGGCCACTGTTCGCGGGCCCACATGGAGGAGTATTCTTCCTTGGTTAAGGGCGGGATGACGGGGCGGCCGCCCATTTTGGTATTGAGGGCACCGGAGGCGGCGAGGACGGAATCGCGGAGGGTTTCGGCGTCGAGGCGCTGGCGGTTGGCGCGCCAGAGGAGACGGTTGTTGGCGTCGATTTTTTCGTTGGCTGGATTGGAGGCGGAATCGCGCTGCCAGGCGTCGGACAGGAGAATTTTGCGCTGGAGGGACTTGATGCTGCCGGAGTTGATGAGTTCGGCGGCGAGCATGTCGAGGAGCTCGGGGTGGGTGGGGGCGTCGCCCTGGCGGCCGAAATCGTTGGGTGTGCCAACGATGCCGCGGCCGAAGTTCCAGTGCCAGATACGGTTGGCCATGACGCGGGCGGCGAGGGGATGAGACGGGCTGGTGAGCCATTCGGCGAGGGATTTGCGGCGCGTGGCGGTGGCGACGGTGGCGCCGTTGGCAAGAGCGGATGGGAGGGCGGGATCGACGATCGGGCCTTTGGAGCGCCAATCGCCGCGGGTGGTGAGATGGATATCGTAGACCTTATCGGCCGGGCCGAGGACGGTGGCGGTTTGGGGGACGGGGTTGGCCTTGAGGGCAGCGTCGCCGAGGGCGCGGATGAGGCGATCGCGCTCGGCGGTTTCTTCGGGGGTGAAGGGAATGTCGGCGGCAATGCCTTGGGCGTTTTCTTTGAGGCCGGCTTCGGTGAGGGCAAGATCGATGGTGGCGGCGGGGGTGCCGGGTGGGAAGCGGGCGCGCACCTTATCGACAACGCGCTGGCGGGCGCGCTGTTCAATGCGGTTGATGGCTGATTTCAGTTCCTCGGCTTTGAGCCAGCGGGGGTAGCCGGACTTGTAGCCGTAGATATTGAACTTGGGGATGACGGGGAGTTCGCGTTCATCGCTGGCGGCGAAGACGGCCATCATGCCGTGGTAATCGCGAGAGGTGATGGGATCGAACTTGTGATCGTGGCAGCGGGCGCAGCCGAAGGTGAGGCCGAGGAAGGCTTCTCCGGTGGTGTCGACAACGTCGGTGAGCCATTCGTAGCGCTGCTGGCCGCCGAAGAGGCCGGCTTCGTGATAGACGGGGCCGATGGTGTACATACCGGTGGCGATTTTGGCGTCGAGGTGTAATCGCTTTTCCTCGGGGACCTGGAAACCGCCGTCGAGGGCGAGATCGTCGGGCCAGATTTCATCGCCGGCGATTTGCTCCTTAACGAACTGCTGAAAGGGCTTGTCGTTGTTGAAGCTTTGAATGACGTAATCGCGGTAGCGCCAGGCGTTGGGGAAATAGATGTCGGTTTCGAAGCCGCCGGTGTCGGCGTAGCGAACGACGTCGAGCCAGTGGCGGCCCCAGCGTTCGCCGTAGCGAGGGGACTTGAGGAGCTCGTCGATGAGGGCTTCGAAGGCTTTGGGGTTGGAGTCCTTTTCAAACGCATCGACCTGTTCGGGGGTGGGCGGGAGGCCGTGGAGGGTGTAGTAGGCGCGGCGGATGAGGGTGCGTTTGGGGGCTTTGGCGGCGGGGGTGAGATTGTTTTCGGCGAGTTTGGCGTTGATGAAATCGTCGATGGATTTGGTGCTGGGCTTGATGGGTTGGAAGGACCACCATTGCGGGGCGGGCTTGACGGGACCGGCCCAGGGGGCGCCCGAATCGATCCAAGATTTGATGGTTTCGATTTGTGCTTCGGATAGGGACTGTTTGCCGGGGGGCATTTTGCGGGAGGCGACGGCCTGATAGAGACGGCTGTTGGCGGAGTTGCCGGGAGCGAGAACGGGACCTTTGGCATTGCCCTGGAGGGCGGATTCACGGGTTCGGAGATCGAGGCCGGCCATTTTGGCAGGGCCGTGGCAGGAGAGGCAATTAGCGGCGAGGATCTGGGGTGCGGTATCGGCGGCGATGGCGGGGAGAGCGAGAAGGAAGAAGAGGGTGGAGCGCACGTCATTAAGTTATCGCAATTGAGGGTGGCATAGAATGTGGAACATGCAGGACGTGCGGGAACAGTTGGAAGAGCTGATTGCCGAAGCGGAGTTGCTGGCGGGACCGCTGACGGAGGCGCAATTGAACTGGCGGCCCGCGGCTGGAAGATGGAGCGTGGGTGAGTGCTTGCAGCATTTGTCGGTGGCGACGCGCAAGTTTCATGGGTGTATTGAGAAGGGAGTTGCGGAGGCGCGGCGAGAGGGGTGGAAGTACACGGGGCCGGCACGGATGGGACTGATGGGACGGGTGGTGCTGTGGGTAATGGAACCGCCGGTGGTGTTTGCGAAGGCGAAGGCGCCGGCGGAGATGATGCCTGGCGGAAGGCGGAAGGATGTGTTGGAGGAATTTCGGGCGGCGCACCGGGCGGTGATAGCGGCGGTGCCGGAGTGGATGGAGTGGGATGTGAACCGAACGCTGGTGGAGAGTCCGCTGGTGGTGAAGTATCCGGTGGGTGTGGTGCTGCGGGTGATAGCGGCGCACGGGCGGCGGCACTTGTGGCAGGCGGGGGTGGTGCGGGCGATGGAAGGGTTTCCGGAGGGGGCGAAGGGTGCTAGCGGTGGGTGAAGGGCGCAGCCTTAACTGGGTGAGGGAGGCTTCGCAGGAAATTCCGATTGTGCGCCGGTAAGCTTCGTTCGCCGGGACACGGCAGGGGCCTCACTCGCTCTCCCGGAGTCATGTCCGGAACATGCAAGTACCTATATGAAGCTGGGGACCTTCATCTGCTCGCCGCCCTTTAGGGCCGATTGATGGGCGATGATGCCGGGGGCGGTGTAGGCGACGGCGCTATGGACGTCGACGGCGGGTTTGCGCTGGTTGAGAACGGCGTCGACGAATTCGTGGGTGAGAAAGGTATGGGAGCCCTCGTGGCCGCTGTTGTGGCGGAGCGGGGCGGGCAGCATGTCCGTTGCCCACCACTTTTTCTCCTCATACCTTTCGAGCACCGCGGCCTGGCGGGCGAAGCCGCCGGCGTCCTTTTCCGTAAGCGTGCTCCACTTGACCGTGGCCGCGCCCATGCCGTTGGGGTGGGCGTGGAAGAAGCTCATTTTGTCACCAAAGTATTGGGCGCGTTCGACACCCTTGTGCGCGCCCTTCCACCAGACGGCGACACGGAAGCTGGTGCCGCGGTCCGTTTGGAAAAGCGCTGTCTCGTTCCAGAACGGGTTTTTGTAGACGTTGTCCTTGAGGATGGGGTCGCCATCGCCCCAGCCGATGCAGGTGGCGCTGGTGATGCGTTCGCCGGTGACGCTTAACAGGTGCGCGGTGCAGTGGGTGGGGTAGTGCATGGGCGGGAGGCCGTGGCGCCAGGTGCGCTGGCCGTCTTCGAAATAGAGGGTTTCGAGGCCGGCGTGGTGGTACTCGCTTTCGCAGGCGTAGAGGTGGCCGAAGGCGCCATCGTTGTAGAATTTGCGGGCGGAAATGGTGAGCTGCTGGTAGTAGCTTGTTTCGGCCATCATGTAGGTGAGGCCGGAGCGCTTCACCTCGGCGATGAGTTGGGCGCACTCTTCGAGCGTCATGGCGGCGGGGACAGCGGAGAGGACATGCTTGCCGGCGCGGAGAGTTTGGATGGCGTGGCGGACGTGATCGGGCGCGGGGGTGAAGAGGCCGACGGCTTCGACTTGTTTGTCCTTGAGAAGATCGTCGAGGGAGTTGTAGGCGGTGGCGCAGTTGTAGGTTTTCATGAGCGCGGCGCGGCGGTCGGCGCGGAGGTCGGCCACGGCGTGGACCACAGCGTTGGGATGTTCGTGGAAATAGAACGAGGCGCCGAAGCGGCCGCCGACAATGCCCATGCGGAGTTTACGGCTTTGGGCGGCGACGGGCAGGAGGGTAGAGGCGAGGAGAGAGCGGCGGGTGAGCATCACTTAACCGATCATAATGGACTCTGCATGACAGCGCGGGCATTGTACGTGGCGTTTGATGTTTATCCACGGCCGAAGGGATCGTCGAGCCACATAGCCTCGATGGTGGCGGCGCTGGCGCGGGACTACGCGCCGGTGTGTGTGCTGTGTTTGGGGGATGGGGAGCTGCCGTTGCGAGAGGCGTTTGCGGGAGGCGAGATTTACCGGCTGCCGGGGACGCAGCGGGATGTGCTGGGGAGGGCGACGGCGTTTGCGCAGTTTGTGGAGGGCCATGCGGCGCGGCTGGCTGGACGGCTGCGGCTGCTGGTGTACCGGGACCCGTGGGGCGGGGTGCCGGCGATGCGCGGGGCGCCGGCGTGTCCGGCGATCTTTGAGGTGAATGCGCTGCCATCGTGGGAGCTTGCCTATTCGCGGCCGGGGTTCGCGGAGAGCGCGACACTGCGGGCGAAGCTGGGGGATATGGAACGGCACTGTTTGCGGATGGCTGGGACGGTGCTCTGTGTTTCGGAAGTGACGCGGCGGGCGCTGGGGTGTGAGGAGAAAAGTGTCGTGGTGAGGAACGCGGCGAGCGCCACGTATTTTGAACCGGGTGTTTGCGGGTTGGAGGTGTTGGCGAGCGGGGAGTGGTGCGGGTATGTGGGCGGGTTGCAGGCTTGGCAGGGGGTGGAGTTTCTGGTGGATGCGTTTGCGATGACGGGGCGAGGGCGGTTGCTGATTGTTCATAGCGGGAACCGGGGGACGAGGGAGTTGGAACGGCGGATTGGGCGGCTGCGATTGGGAGATAGAGTTGTGCTGCAGGGGCCGCTGGGGGCGGAAGAGCTGGCGGGGGTGATGGCGCGGCTGCGGTTCACGGTGGCGCCGCTGGCGGAGACGGCGCGGAATACGTGGCAGGGGTGTTGCCCGGTGAAGATTGTGGAATCGATGGCGACGGGGACACCGGTGATCGCGTCGGATTTAGCGGTGAGCCGGGAACTGATCACGCATGGGTTGGACGGATGGCTGGTTACGGCGGGAGACAGGCGGGCGTGGGCGCTGGGGATGGAGCGGCTGTTCCGGGACGGCGCGTTACGCGATACACTGGCGGCAAACGCCAAGCGCACGGCAGGTGAGAAGTTTTCGCAGCCGATTGCGCATGAAGAGCTCAGCCGTGTGTTTCGGAGGATTGAATGTCGAAGCAGATGAAGCTTGCCGACCTGACGCCGGGGGCGCGGGCGGCGGTAGAGCAGAAGGCGATAACGGGCGGGTGGGACGGACGGTCGCTGGTGAAGCTGCTGGGTGAGTTGGAACGTTGGGACAACATGGCGGAGGAGCGGAAGGCGCGGGCGAAGAGGGTGTTTTTGGCTGGGGTGATCGGGAGCGTGGCGGGCTTCTTTTTGATGTTTGTGGTTTCGGCGGTGATGGAGGAGTTCCTTTGGGGGTTGCCGCTGTTTCTGGCACCGTTGGGGGTACTGTTTGCGGGCATCAAGATGAAGAAAGCGGCGCGGGCGATTGATTTGCCAAATGAGCTGCGGGTGTCGTTGCGGCCGGTGTTGCGGCAGTTGAGCCAGGACCTGCATCCGGAGGAAAAGATCAAAGTGACGTTGAACCTGGCGGGAATTGACGAGAACAAATGCGCCGGGAAAAAAGATTTGCCGATCTGGGGCCGGAACCGGAGGGTGACGCAATCGACGTATGAGGAAGAGCTGTGTTCGCTGCGGATGCCGCTGACGGATGGAGGCGAGGCGGTGCTGCGGATGGAGAACACGTTTGTGAAGGTGGAACGGAGTTATACGTCGACGCGGGGAAAATCGAAATCGAAGACGAAGTGGAAGAAGCTGTCGACGGTGACGGCGATGCTGGTGCCTGCGGTGCGAATTAACTGGGAGGCAGGGCGCGGAGGGCCTGCGGCAAAGAGGGATTTTGAGAAACTATCGTTCGTGGAGAAGAACGGAGTGATGGCGGCGAGGCTGGACCGTTACTACAAATTCAAGGCGGCGGACGAGGCGCCGGGAGCGGCGGTGCCAGGGACGGAGATCGTGGCGATGTTTGTGAGGCTGGCGGCGATGCGTCCGCAGGCGGCGGGAGGGGCGCGATGACTTGCCAGTGGCAGACGGGGATGCTGGTGATGCGGGAGTGCGGAGCGCCGGCGACGGCGGGCTGCGCGCTATGCGGGCGGGCGCTGTGCATGATACATACATCGATGGGGCAGAACGGGCCGGCGTGTCCGGGATGCGCGGCGACACACGACGGGTATGCGCGGAATGAAGAGACGGAACTGGCGGCGTCGCGGGAAGAGTATTACCGGCCGTATGGGGGCGTGGCGGGATATGGACAGCAGGGGTATTTTTCCGGGGCGGACGCGGCGGCGATGAACCGGGGGCCGGTGGCGCAGCGGCGGCCGGCGCAAGAAGACGACTACGACGCGATGGAGACATGAGAGTTCTTTGGATCACGGACCGGTATCCGCCGGGGAAGGGCGGGATGGCGGTGAGTTGTGCGCGGCAGGTGCGCGGGCTGCGGCGGCGTGGCGTGGGGGTGGACGTATTGGTATTGGGGGCAGGCAACGTATTTGAAGCCAGCGTGGAGGAGCGGGACGGGGGAGCGGACGTGTTGGTGCCGGTGGAGACGGAGCCGGCGATGGCGTCGAACCATGCATGGATACTGGTGCAGGGGCGGGGGCGGTATGACCATGTGGTGGGATTTGGGGCGTCGACGGGCGGGTTCCATGCGGTGACGTTCGCGGCGTGGCTGGGAGTGGGCTCAACGGTGCTGGTGCGGGGGAACGATTTAGACCGGGACTGGTTCTGGCCGCAGAAAGGCGGGATGGTGCGGGAGGCGTTTGCGCGGGCAACGTCGATAGGGGCGGTGACGCTTGAGAAAGTGGCGCGGATACGGGCGCTATATCCGGCGGCGCGGGTGGAGTGGACACCGAACAGCGTGGACGCGCGGCGGTGGGAACTGCTGCCGGGGGATGAGGCGCGAAGGGATGAAGTGAGGGGGTTGTTGGGGGCTGGCGAGCGAGTGCGGGTGATTGGCTTGTTCGGGGAGTTGAAGGCGAAAAAGCGGATTCCTTTTTGGCTGGAAGCGGTGCGGGATTTGGGGTTGATGGAGCGGATACGGCTGCTTGTGGTGGGGACGCTGGACGCGGCGACGGCGGCGATACTGGATGATCCGGCGATTGCGCCACGGAGTTTGCGGCTGCCGTTTTGCGCGCCGGATGAGTTGGCGGGGCTGTACGCGGCGGCGGATTTTGTGGCGATTCCGTCGATGTTTGAAGGGATGCCGAATGTGCTTTTGGAGGCGATGGCGTGCGGGGTGATTCCGATCGTTTCCGACGCGGGGGCGATGCGGGAGCTGATAGTGGACGGAGAGACGGGGTTTTTGTTTGCGAGTGAAGACCGGGCGGCGGCCGGGGCGGCGACGCTGCGCGCATTGGAACATGGGGATTTGCGAGGGATGTCAGAAAGGGTCAGGATGTATGTGACGACGAAGTTCTCGCTGGACCGCGAGCTGGATGCGTTGTGGCAACTGATGGAAAGATAGTCGCGTATTTCGCGCCGGGCGGGGGGCTGGGGCATTTGAATCGGGCGCTGGCGGTGTGTCTGGAATTGCGGGAAGCGGGAGTGGACGCGCGGATCGTTACGAACTCACCGTTTTCGGCGGGACTGGCGGGGCTGGTGAAGTGCCCGATGGTGAGGGTGCTTGGGGATTGGGCGGACGGGGCGCGGGCGTATGTGGAAGAGACGCGGCCGAGGGCGGTGGTGACGGACACGTTTCCGTATGGGCTGCGGGAAGAGTGGCGAGGGGGGGCGCCGGGGTGTTTGATCCATGTGGCGCGGCGGTTACGGGCGCCGGTGTTTTTGACGCGAGCGGACTTTGCGTTGATTCTGGAGGCAGAGCCGCTGGCGGCGGGGCATCGGGCGGCGCTGGGGAGTTCGGTGGTGTTGGAAGGGCCGATTATATTGGCACCGGGGCGGGTGCGGACGCCGGTGCCGGCAGCGTTGGACATGGACGGGTTGACGCTGGTGGTGCATAGCGGGCCGGCGGAGGAGGTGGAGGTTTTGCGGGCGATGGCGGCAGGGCCGCATGTGCTGATATCGCCGTGGGCTGGGTGGGAGTATTATCCGGCGACCAATCTTTACGCGCGGGCGGAGCGGGTGATCACCGGGGCTGGGTACAACTCGATGGCGGATATGCTGGCGCACAAGGGGCGGCACAAGGCGGTGGCGTTTGAGCGGCGACATGATGACCAGGCGGCGCGGCTGCGGTCGTTCTTTCGGACGGCAGGGAACGGGACGGGGCAGGCGGTGCGAGCGATTTGCTCGGTGCTATAGATCGTCTACTTTGCGGCCTTGACGAGCCGCTGGTGGAGTTTGTGGATGGCACTGCGGTGGCTGTTCGAATCAAATGGGTACACGAGGGAGCAGATGCCTGCGATGCGGTTGACGAACCCGAGCGCGCGGCTGAACGGTGGGAGTATTGAAGCGTACCGGTTGTCGACGCTGGGGTCCTATGCGGTTTTGATGCGGCTTGGGATGTGCGTGATGGAGACGAGCGCGAGGGGGGAGTGCGATAAGTTCGCGCAAGCGAACGGGACGGCGCATGTGGCGGATTTTGGCTTGGATTATTGAGGGGGGAGGGCGCGAGGGGGGGGGGTAATTTTTTGAGGGCCGTTTTTGGGCGTAACGTATTTGTGTTTGTGTAAGATAGCGTGAAATTTCAGAGGGAAGGGGGGACAGACGGGGGGTGGCTCCGAGGGGGAGGATTGCGGTGGAGGAGGTAGAGGGCGGGGGCGGCTGCGATGGCGCCGGCGGGAAGCAGCCACCACGGGGGAATTTGGGTGGGCGGATAGAGGAGGAGCAGGAAGGCCGCAAAGTTGTTGACCGCGTGGGCGAAGACGCCGGGCCAGATGGCGCGGAAACGAAGATAGAGCCAGCCGAACAGGAGCCCGGTGAGAAAGGTGTGGATTAACTTGATGGGATAATAGTGCGCCATGGCGAACAGGGCCGCGGAAAGAGGCAGGGCGATGGCGCGACCGTAGCGCGATTCGAAGCCCCGAAGGAACATGGCGCGGAAAAGGAGTTCCTCCGACAGCGGGGCGACCAGGACCAGGAGGACGAAGGCTCCAAGCGGTGAATTCTCGAAGCCATAGTCACCGGCGTGGCGGAGAGCGGGGAAGTTGCGGGACAGCCAGGCAAGCAGCGGGGCGTCGGCAATGAGAATGCCGATGACGGCGAAGAGGATGGGAAGGATGGCGCGGAGGGGCAGAGCGAGAGGGCCGGCGAGGACGTCGGGCGTGATTTCGGTTCGGGCGCGGAAGAGGCTGAGAATCCAAACAGTGCTGGCCAGGGTGACGAGCGCGATGGAGGCGGGATTATCTTCGATGCGAACGTCCAGCGCCATGCCGACGCCGATGAGAGGGACGATGACAACAAATGCCGCGAGGGCGTAGAGGACGCAAATGCCGATCGCCTGCCAGAAGCCAGGGTATGGCTTCTGCCCAGGCGATTCGGGAGATTCCATTGTGCCGATTATTACACGCCTGGGCTATGGTGTTTCCGCGCACGCGCGATTGATGTGGCGGTCATGAGGGCTGCTGGTGGACTTCGCCGATTGGGTGCTGGATTAGGGACATGGCGGCCCACGGTTTTTGCGGTTTGGCGGCTTCGATGAAACCGGGGGTGTCGTCCGGCTTGGGATATGCTCGCTGAGGCATATCCCGGCGGGAGTGTGAATCAGGTTCGGATTAGTAGCTGAGCCGGAGGCCGAACTGGATCTGGCGCGGGATGTTTGCCTGCAAGAGACGAATTCGGCCGAAATCGGCGGAAGTGACGTTGGTCTGCGGGCCCGAGAACACCACGTTGTTGAACGCGTTGAAGAGTTCGGTGCGGAAGTCGAGACCGATACGCTCGGTGAAGGCGATGCGCTTTTCGATGAGCAGGTCCCAGTTCTTGCTGCCGGGGACACGGACGTCTGGCAGGTTGCGGCTCACATTTCCGAAAGTGAACTGGGGCGCGCGGCTGAAGGCCAATGGATTGAAGTAGAGGCCGCCATCAACGATTTCCTTGTTATCAAGTTTGGCCGGGAGGCCGGTGGCGTTGGGACGCTGGCCGCCGCCGAAGGAGTTCGAGTCATTCGGCCCGGTGACCTGGACGGGTGTACCGTTTTCCCACGAGAAGTAAACGGCGGTGGACCAGCCGCCGGCGATGCGGGCCATGGCGCCGCGGTTCATGCGGGACTTGCCGACGCCGAAGGGAAGTTCATAGCGTAGGCTCAAGCGGACAACGTCGGGGATGTCGTAGAAGGACAGCGACCGGTCGCAGGAGAAGCAGTTGTTGCTGGTGAAACCGCCGGCGCCGAGGAAGCCGCCGAAGTCTCCGACGTTATCGATGAGCTTGGATTTGGTGTAGGCGAATAGGAGGGCGAGACCGGCGTCGAAACGGCGTTCGATGCGGGTTTGCAGGCCATGGTAGTTGGAGTGACCAACGGGCGCCTGGCTGGCCGACATGCCGGTGAATTGGGGATAGGGCCGGAGCAGTTGGCCGCGCTGGATGGTGGCGCGGGAGAGAGTGGACGTGGAGTCGGTAATGACGCCGAAGAATGGGTTGGGCACGGTGGCGTTCAGGGCCGTTCCGAGCGAGAGGGCCGAATCCGGAATCTGGTTGTACTGGACACCGCTGGGCAGGGCGATACCGGTTGAGGCGGCGTAGCCGACTTCAACGACCGTCTTCCAGGGGAGTTGACGCTGGACGTCAAACGACCACTGGGCTTGATAGGGCAAGCGCTGCCGGCGGAGAGGGCCGCTGGCGCCCTGGCCTAAATTTGTGGAGAGGCCGAGCGAGTTGCCGAGCGCGGGGAGGTAGCCGCCGGGGAGGGGGTTGGAAAGATTGAATAGCGGCGTGACGCCATCGGGCTCAGCGACGAGGGAACTGGTGGCTTGGGAGAAGCCGAGAGAAGAATCGGTATTGGGAGCGATGGATGAGGTGAAGATGCCGAAGCCGGTGCGGATTACGGTTTTCGGATTCCATTCCCAGGCTAGGCCGATGCGGGGATCCCAGTTGGTTTTATCGGCGAGTTGGGTACGGCGGCCGTTGGCGCCGACGAAGCCGACACCGCCACGGAGGCCGGTGACGCCAGGAACTTTGCCTTCGATGGGGCTGGTGGAATCGAGATCGAGGAAGACGTATTGATTGTTCGCTTCGGTGCGCGGGAGTTCGAGCGAATAGCGCATACCCAGAGTGAGAGTCAGGTTTGGCTTCAGCTTCCACTCGTCCTGGAAGTAGAAGGCGTAATAGGGATGAACGTGGGATTCAAGGGGGCGGAGAGTATAGCGGATTTGGGCGACGCCGAGCATGAGATCGGCCAGGCCGCGGCCGGTGCGGGCGGCGGCGGCTTGGGGGTTGGGCCCGGCGGTGAAGGAGCCGGAGGCGGCGACGGTCATGGGGGAAGACTGGTCAATGGTGACGGGGAAGCGGCGCCAATCGCCGCCCATCTTAAATGTATGGCGGCCGCGGAGGAGGGTGAGTGAGCCGTTGTACTGCCAGGTGCGGGACTTGACGGCGTTGTAACCAGTGCCGGTGACGCCCATTTGGGTGAGGCCGCCGGTGGAGAAGACGGGGAAGTATTTGACGCGCTGGGCATCGATGATATTAGCCGGGAAGCCGAGCGATTTCTGGTCGAAGTCTAGAGAGAGGGGGGTGCGGTTGGTTTCGCTCTGCGCCATGGAGAAGTGCTGCTGGAAGATGGCGCCGGGGCCGATGGACCAGGTGTGGTTACCGACCCAGTTGATGCCGGGGATGCGGTTGGGCGTCTCCACTGGGGAGGCATTGTGGCCGAAGACGAGAGGCTGAGCGTTGATGTTCTGGAACCAGTTGTAGCGGGCGAAGAAGGAATGCTTGGAGGAGATCTGATGATCGACACGGGCGTCGACGCGGTTGCCATCGAGGGCGTTGGCGGCGGCGATGAAGTAGTTATTGATATCGCTCTGCCCGAGGCCGCGCTGGGTGGGGTTGGGGTAGTAGGGCATGAGGGCTTTGGCGATGGGGTGAATCAGATTGGCCGGGACGATGTTGCCGGGATAGACGGTGCGGATGTAGCGGGTGGTGCCGGCGGGCCGATCGGGATCGAGGCGGGTGGTGCGCGGATCGTAGATGATGAACGGGGCGCCGTTGGTGTCTCGGGACAAGGAGAAATCGCCGTTGCGTTCGGCGGCGGTGGGGACGGTGCCGGTGTAGGGGTTTAGGCTGCGCTGGCGGAGGCCTTCATAGGACGCGAACCAGAACGTGCGGTTCTTGCCGTTGTAGATTTTGGGGATGAGGACGGGGCCGCCGGAGGTGAAGCCGAACTGGTTGCGCTGGAAGGTGGGTTTGCTGGTGAGGCCGGCACGGTTGGAATTGAAGCCGGCGGCGTCCAGAACGCTATTGCGGAGGAACTCATGGAAGGTTCCGTGGAGGTTGTTGGTGCCGGACTTGATGGAGAAGCTGACGATGCCGCCGCCGGTGCGGCCGAATTCGGCGGCGTAGGGGGAGGTGTTGACCTTGAACTCCTGAACGGAATCGAGTTGGGGCATGGCGGAGACCTGGTTGTTATAGGTCCCGGTGTTGGCGGCGCCATCGATGAGGATTTCCGAAGTGGAGCCGCGACCGCCGTTGACACGGAAGTTGTTGGTTGTCGATTGGCTGGCCGTGTTATCGCCGGCGAGGCGGCCCATGGTGACGCCGGGGACATTCGCAAGGAGCAGGTAGGGGTTGCGAACGTTGAGCGGGATGGACATGAGGAACTTGTTTTCGACGACGGAGCCGCGGTCGGCCTTGGAGGCGGTGATGAGGGGAGCGGCGTCGGTGATGGTGATGGACTCTTTGATCTCGCCGGGAGTCAATTGGAGATTGACGGTGCGGGCCTGGGCGATTTCCAGGCGGAAGTTTTCGATGCGGGCTTCCTTGAAACCGGTGGCGGCGGCGGTGATGTTGTAGGCGCCGGGCTGGACGGGGGGAACGACGTAATAGCCTTCGTCGTTGGAGGTGGCGATGGAGGAGACGCCGGTGGCGGCGTTGGTGAGTTGGACCCGGGCGCCGGGGAGGACGGCGCCGGAGGAGTCTGTGATGCGGCCGGAGACGACGGGATTCTGGGCGAGGAGGGCGGCGGCGGTCAACGCCAGTAACGGAATTGTAATGCGCATGACATATTCAGTATGCAGCAGATGCAGTAGGGGGGGAAGGACAATCTGTTTCTATTGGAACGTTCGTTTCAAACGAAATTAATTGGTGCCTGGCACCTATTTTCGTTTGGTGGTGAGGAGTTGGCGGTAGTTGGTGGCGAGTTTGGCGGTGATGGTGGCCATGTCCCAATTTGCAAGGACGTGGGCGCGGGCTTTTTCGGCGAGTTGGGCGGCGGATTGCGGATCCATTAAGAGAGCAACGGTCTTCGCGGCGAAGGCGTCGGGCGAGTCGGCCAGGGCGCAGGTGTCGCCGTCGAACTCAGAAAGACCTTCGGCGCCAACAGTGGTTGAGACCACCGGGATGCCGGCGGCATAGGCTTCGAGGAGTTTTACGCGGACGCCGCTGCCGGTGAGGATGGGACATATGAAGACAGCATAGCGGGCGAGAGCGTCGCGGACGTCTTCGACGAAGCCCACCATTTCTATGTGGCCGATTTCCGGGAGCGAATGGCGGGGGGGCGGATCACTGCCGATGATGACCAGGCGGGTTTCGGGACGCGCGGCGACAATTTTGGGCCAGACGTTGTGGACGAACCATTCGAGCGCTTCCGTGTTGGGGATGTGGCGGAAGCTGCCGAGGAAGAGAAGCGTATCGGGTTCGCGGTTGGCGGGGTTGAAGTTGTAACGGGAGGTGTCGATGCCGGCGCGGAGGCCAGTTTGCAATTTGTGCTTTAGCTCCGGCAGGAACTCGAGGAGGTAATCCTCGTTTGCTTTGCTGCACATCTGGATGCTGTCCATTTGGGGGAGCAGTTGCAATTCGTAACGGAGGGCGCGGAGATACTCGTAAGCGGCGGCGGGACGACGGAGCCAAGCGGCGTCTTTGGCGAGGGAGCGGCCGATGGATTGAAAGTAGACGTCGTGCTCAAAGAGCACGTTCACTATCTGCCGGTAGTCCTCAGCGTACTGCCCCATGTTGGTGTAGTCGAGTTGGACGACATCCACTTTATGGAGCAGGAGAGTGCGGTGGATGGCCCAGCGGAGATCGTCGTTGGAGAATTCGCGGACGGAGTAGGGGGTTAGCGAGCCGATGCCTTTGGGGCGGCCTTCGAGGCGGACCAGGTATTCGGCGGTTTTGCACTTTTGGGTGAGTTCGTCGTGGGCTTCGCGCTGCCACTCTTCGTCGAGGAGGATGACGAGGTGGACATCGGCGTGTTTCACGAGTTCGAGGAGAGTCTGGTAGATAAATACGCCGCCACCGTGGATGGGCGGGCAGACGGGGTAAGGAGACAGGAAGAGAACGGAGGGCCGGTCCTTCTTTTTGGGGAGTTCGACGAAGCGATCAAGAAAATAGCCGGGCATGGGGCGGCGGAAGGCCTCGGTGTCGGTGATGGCGGCGAGGCGATGGGCGCGGGCGCGGCTGGCGAGAGCCTGGGGGAGTTGGAGGAATGCTTTCCAGAGGGCTAATGGATTCGAACGTTCGAATGAATCTCCAAAGAGGACCGAGATCCAAGCGCCGGCGAAGGTGAAGAAGAAGTGTTCGGCGAGACGGGCGGGTTCATGGATATTCTTCCAGCAGAAGAGGATGAAGTTCTTTTTGAGAACAGACTGGATGAATTCCTGGCTGAACTTTTTGCCGATGGTGCCGCGATGTTCGTGCCAGACGATGGAGCGGGGTTCGTAGAGGACTTTCCAGCCTCGCTTCCAGGCGAGGAAGCCGAGGTCGGTGTCTTCCAGATAGAAGGGCCGCAGGAGTTCGTCGAGGGCACCGAGTTCGAAGAACTTGCGACGGTCAAAGGCGCAGGAACCGCCGCCGCCGTAGAAACAGGGGAAGGCGGACTGGACCTGATCGTCGATTCGGTGGCGGACGCGGAGACCGCCGTTTTCCCACCAGGCTTGAGTGAGTCCGGTTTCTTCGCGGGTTTTGGTGGGATCGGAAAGGAAAATTTGACAGGAGACGGCGAAGACATTTTCGTCGGTGAAGCCATCGAGGAGGGGTTGGAGGAAGTCCGGCTCGACACGCATGTCGCTATTCATTAAGACGACGATGTCGTTTTTGGCGGCGGCGAAGCCGCGGTTGGAGCCGCCACCAAAGCCGTAGTTCTTTTCCAGTTCGAGAACACGGACGGAGGGGAAATGCTGTTTGAGGTAGGCCGCGCTGCCGTCGGCGCTGGCGTTATCGACGACGATGATTTCGTTATCGGGGTGGTTCCTGGTGGCAATGAGGAGCGGGGGAATGTATTTTTCGAGGAGGTCGCGGCCGTTCCAGTTGGGGATGACGATGCTGGCGGCGGCGGTGTTGGGCCGCGTGCTGGGCGGGAGAGGGTGTTTGGGGCTGAGCTTGCGGAGGAGGTCGGCGAGCAGGATCAGCAAGTAGGGAACGCCGAGGAGGACCGGGGAGAGGATCAGCAGGGGGAGATTGCGCAGGATGCGCCAGAGCAGAGCCATCCGTTACCCGACCTTGGGCCCCATGCCGAGACTGCGGCCGAGGCGAATCCACTTGGAGCCCCGGATGGATTCGAGTTGCGCGTTGAGGTTGGCGATTTCGGCTTCCAGCGACTGGGCCCACCTGGTGCGTTCTTCGATGGTGGTTTCGGCTTGTTGGAAGAGGGCGAGGCACTTCGTGTATTCGGCGCGGCTGGCTTCGAGCTGGCCGAGGAGTTCGGATTCTTTATCCTGGCCCCATTTTAGGGCCGCGAGGCGTTCCGCTTCGATGCGGGCGATTTCGGCTTCGTAGGCGGCGACGGCCGTGTTGGCGCGTTCCTGCTGATCGGTGATTTCCTGTTGGAGTTCGTCGATGCGGGAGCCGGCGTTTTTCAACTGCTCATTGAGGCCGAGGGCCCATTCGTTGCGGGCTTTGAGTTCGGCGGTTTGCTGAGCGTGGATATCGACGAGCGCGGCGTGTTTCGATTGCGATTCCTGGAGCCAGGTGTCTTTGGTGGCGAGTTCGCCTTCGAGGCGTTGGATGTGTTGTTCGCGTTCGCGGAGAACGTTGGCGGCGGTGGGAACGTAGAGGAAGGCCGGGGCGCCGGTCATCATTTGCCCGGCGCAGACGGCGATGTAGAAATGCGCTTCGGCGGTATCTGCGGAATCGCCATCGAGGCGAACGTCGGCGGAGGGCGGAGGGGAAGAGATGGGGCGGAAGACAATGGAATCGGCGTGATTCTGAGTGAAGAGGAGGGTATGCGGGAAGATTGATTCAAGCGCTTGTTTGAATTCGTCGAATTCGAACTCGTGTTCGTGGTAGGGGTTGGGTCCGCTGAGCTTGCGGGTTTCGGCGTAGTAGACTTTGTTGGGGGTGGAGACGACGAACTGACCGCCGGGGGAGAGGACGCGACGGGCCTCGGCGATTAGGTTCTGCCAGTCGTTGAGGTGTTCGATGACTTCGAAGGCGACGACGAGGTCGAAAGACGCGTCGGGGAAGGGGAGTTCGGCGGCGGAGGCTTGTTGAAAGGTGAGATTGGGGCGGGCGTAGTGTTCGGAGGCATAGGCGACGGCTTCGGCGCTTACGTCGATGCCGGTGACGGCGAAGGCGGAGTGGGACAGTTCGGCGGAGCCGTAGCCGGCGCCGGAGCCGACATCGAGGACGCGTTTGCGGCGGGCAAGGCGGGAGGCAAAGGCGTAGCGGGAGATGTGTTCGTTCCAGAGGTCGATATCGACCTGGCCGGGGATGACGCGTTCGCCGGTGAACTCGGTGCTCATGGGCGGGCCTTTTTGAAACAGTCGTTTGTATTACTTGGGATCATGGGCGACCTCCGGATGGGGAGCGAGACGGCTGTTGACTTCGACGCGGCAGGGGAGATGGAGGTAGCCGTAGACCTGGCCTTCGCCGTGGCCCATTTGGAGGGTGAGGGCGTTGTCGATCCAATCGCACATTTTGTACTCGGTGAGGTTGCCGTCGGCAATGGCGGGGGAGAAGGAGAACGACGCGGGGTAGAGTTCGGGCAGGGTGATGTGGAAATCGACGGTGGTGGTGTCGCCGGGCCACATTTCGGGGAGCTGGTGGCCCTCGCGGAGGGTGTTGGTTCCGGCGAAATCAACACCGAGGTGATTGCGGAACATGAAGCCGATGTTGGGGTTGAGAATGGGCTCTTTGGCGCGGGCGCTGATGCGAAGGACGATGGAGGTGCCGGGTTCAAGAAGATGGAGGGCGCGGCCATCGGGGCTGGCGGCTTGGATGCCGATGATTTGAGCGCGGGCGTCGCCGTAGCGGTGATCGATGTTGGGAATTGTGGTGACGAGTTCGGGGGCGACGGTGGCGGCGGCAGGTTGGACGCTGGCCGATTCCTTGCGGCCGAGGCCGAGGAATTGGGAGTCCTTTTCGACCATGTAGGCAAGGTATTTTGAGACTACCGATTCGGTGTCGCCGATTTCGCGGACGCGGCCATTATCGAGCCACATGGTGCGATCGCCGATGGCCTTCACGTCACCGATGGCGTGGGAGACGAAGAGGATGGTGACGCCGCGGGCGCGGAGTTCGTGGACCTTCCGCATGCAGCGCTGGCGGAAGTAGATGTCGCCGACGGCGAGGGCTTCGTCGACCAGGAGGACGTCAGGATTGACATGGATGGCGACGGAGAAGGCGAGGCGGACGGTCATGCCGCTGGAGTAGGTTTTTACGGGCTGATTGATGAAGTCGCCGATTTCGGCGAAGGCTTCGATTTCGGCGTAGCGGGCATCGATTTCGGCGGTGGAGAGGCCGAGGATGGCGGCGTTGAGATAGACGTTTTCTTTGCCGGTGAATTCGGGGTTGAAGCCGGAGCCGAGTTCGAGGAGGGCGGCGACACGGCCGTTGGTTTTGGCGTTGCCGGTGGTGGGTTGCAGAATGCCGGCGACGATTTGCAGGAGCGTACTTTTGCCGGAACCGTTTTCGCCGATGATACAGAAGGTTTCGCCGCGGTGGATATCGAAAGAAACTTCGCGAAGAGCCCAGAAGTCGCGATGGTAAGAGACGCGATTGAGCGTGAGAAGCTCCTTCAGCCGGTGACTGGGAGCCGCGTACATGGGATAGCTCTTGGAGACGGCCGAGAAATGGATGACGGGGGATGTGGCGGGGGTGGTCACGAGTAGTGAGAAAGAACGCTATATCGCCGTTGAGATTGACAGGATCGCAAGTTGTTGTTTATTCTGGACTTTGTTGCCGGTGTAGCTCAGGTGGTTAGAGCGGCGGTCTCATAATCCGCAGGTCGTAGGTTCGAGTCCTACCGCCGGCACCAAACGTAGGGCGCTAGGGCGCCTCTCCGACGATGACCGAATAGACTCGATCGAGGTCATCATTTGAATAGTAGTCGATTTCAATGCGGCCTTTGCCCGGGGCGCGTTCGATAATGCGCACCTTGGTGCCGAGGGCGTCTTCAAGTTCGCGGATGGCGGCTTTGACGTTCGGGTCGATGTCGGGTTCGGCGTCCTTTTTTGGGTCGCGGGGCTTGGTGAGTTTCTGGACGATTTGTTCTACTTGGCGAACGCTCATGCCCTGGGCGGCGGCTTTTTCGGCGATTTCGCGCTGCATGTCCTCATCGGGCAGGCCGAGGATGGCTCTGGCGTGGCCCATGGAGAGGCGACGCTCGGCGATCATGATCTGAATGTCGCCGGGCAACCGGAGGAGGCGCAACATATTGGTAATGGTGGAGCGATCCTTACCGGTGCGCTGGCCGATTTCTTCGTGGCTGAGGCCGAGTTCAACGACGAGCTTTTCGAACGCGATGGCGACTTCGATGGGGTTCAGGTCTTCGCGCTGGATGTTTTCGATGAGCGCGACTTCCATAACCTTGGCGTCCGAGAGTTCCTGGACGACGACGGGGACTTCGGTGAGGCCGGCGAGTTTGGCGGCGCGCCAGCGGCGTTCGCCGGCGATGAGATGGAACTGATCACCGAGTTTGCGAACGATGAGGGGCTGGATGATGCCGTTGGAACGAATGGACTGGGCGAGTTCAGCAAGGCGAGCGGCGTCGAAGACGGAGCGCGGCTGGGTGGGGTTGGGCTCGATTGCTTGAATTGGCAGTTTGTTGATGGGTAATTCAACTTGCGGGGCCGGCGCGGCGGCGGCGGCGACCGGGGGCGTGACCGGGCGCCCCGGGAGGAGAGAGGAAAGTCCCTTACCCAACGCTTTGCGCGGATTCGCTGGCGCGTTGCTCATTGGCAATAATCTCCTTTGCAAGCTGCAGGTAGCATTCTGCTCCTTTGGATTTTACGTCGTAGAGGAGGACCGGCTTGCCGTGGCTGGGGGCTTCGGCGAGGCGGACGTTGCGGGGAATGACGGTGTTGAAGACTTCGTCCTGGAAGAATTCCTTGAGATCCTGGGCGACCTGGCGGGTGAGGTTGGTGCGATCGTCAAACATGGTGAGGAGGATGCCTTCGGTTCGGATGTCGTGCTGGAAGGATTCCTTGATGCGTTCGATGGTGTCCATGAGTTGGGAAATCCCCTCCAGGGCGAAGAATTCGCATTGGATGGGGATGAGGACGGAATCGGCGGCGACGAGGGCGTTGAGGGTGAGGAGGTCGAGGGCGGGGGGGCAATCGATGAGGATATAGCCGTATTGATCGCGAATTGGGGTGAGGCCGGACTTGAGGCTGGCCTCGCGCTGGGCCATTTGGATGAGTTCGACGTTGATGCCGACGAGGGAGCGGTCGGCGGGGAGGAGGTCGAGGCCTTCGCAGCCGGTTTTGACGATGGCATCGGCGGCGTTTTTTTCGCCGGTGAGGACATGGTAGAGGCTGACGTTTTCGGGGTCTTTGCCGACGCCGAGGCCGGTGGTGGAGTTTCCCTGGGGGTCCGCGTCCACAAGGAGCACTCTGAATTCGTGTGCGGCGAGGGAAGCCGCCAGGTTGATAGCGGTGGTGGTTTTGCCGACCCCGCCCTTTTGATTAGCGATGGCTATGATCTTTGCCAAGCATTCCGTCCTTTTTCCGATGCTAACATGGGCGGGTTTAGGGTGGCGGGGGCAGGAGGGTGGTGTTTGGGG
>JAEUQC010000104.1 GCA_016789905.1 Bryobacterales bacterium
GTCACGGACCTATTTCTCGCAGGAATCAGCAAATAGGAGATTGCGCGACGGTTGAAAATCGGCCGAACGTCAGTTCGGCGGTTGCTGGAACAAAAGAAATCCTGAGCGGGACCGCCCTACGCAGGCTTGCCGAAGGGACACGATCATGTACTCGTACTTGGTATATTGTTCACGAACGGGCTTAGGCTGGAGCGGCTTATCGGCGGCCAGCGCAGCCACGGCGGCAAGCAGAAGAAGGGGAGCACGCATAGTTTGCCGTCTATGTTGCCACAGATTTCGAAACCCAACAGTTGCGCGAATCAGGCTCCGACGGATTTCTGGCCAGTTGCTGAACCTTGCACTTCGCCGATGGCCCGATGGAGTTGTTCAAGGCCGACGGCACGGTCGAACCCCGGAACGCAACGGGTGAGGAAAATCTCCACCAAAAGACGGTCGAACTGCGAGCCGGAGCCGTCGCGAAGTATCGCGTGTACCTTCTCCGGCGGCATTCGCTTCCGGTATGGCCGATCGGTGCTTAGCGCGTCATATACGTCGGCGACCTTTACGATGCGCGCCGATATTGGGATCTGCTCGCCGCGCAAGCCGCGCGGATAGCCGGTGCCGTCCAGATTTTCGTGATGCAATTCCACCGCGTCCAGGTATTTTTCAAACTGCACAATCTGCTCCAGCACCTTCCGGCCGATGGTTGGGTGCTGTTTCATCATGTCGAACTCTTCCTTGGTAAGTCGCTCATGCTTGCGAAGAACCTCGTCGGGAACGCCGATCTTCCCGATGTCATGGAGCAACGCGCCTATTCGGATATCGTCAATCTGTTGTTGGGGAAGGCCAAAGGCGCGGGCGAGCGCTTCCGAGTACGCCGAGACCCGATGGCTGTGGCCGGCAGTGTAGGTGTCGCGGGCGTCGAGCAGGGCAACGATGGCGCCCATGAATTGAAAATAGGCCTGCGTAAGCCGCGTCTGCCCGTCTTCGATGGAACGGACGGCGGTTTGGAGCGTTTGCCCGAGCGCATTGACCTCGTGGATGCGGCATTGCGGCACGCGGATGGCCAGTGGATCGCCGCTGTCGTGGGCGCGAACGCAAGAATCGGTAATGTCCTTCAGCGGCCGGGAAATCGCCCGCTCGGTCAACAGCGTCATTCCGATTGCTCCGAAAATGCTCAGCAGCGCACCGGCCAGCATGATTCCGCGCGTCAACCCCAATAGAGGGCTGGCCATTAGATCCACCGAACGGATGGAGAGAATCTCAGCCTGGCTGTCCTTCGCCGAGGCCGCCGAGCGCATCAATAGGTGGGTTCGTCCATCGAGTTCCACTTCACAAACGATCGTTTCCCGGGGACAGGAAGGGAGCGTCGCCCCATTGGCGAGGACCGTCTGAGCCGATCTCCCGGCACTTTCGGCCACGCGCCCTCGGTCGGCAACCAGGTACAGCCCCTGGGTCAGCGGCACTTCGCGTACCCAGTGCCGCCCTCTTGTTAGCCAGCCAACCGGCTTGCCTTCAGCAAGGAGGGGATGACTCGTGGTGAAGTAGTAAGTACCGTCTACGCTTGCAAGTGTGCGACTCTTGGTGACAGGCGCGGCGTGGTTCGCCACCACGAGTTCTTTGTCCTCGCGGCGTAACGTCACGATGGGCTCTCGGTCCGGCCCGGAGACAGACAACAAGTCCTCGTCAAGCGAAGCGCCGATGCGTTGAAGATGAGAGGACACGGCCGCTAGAGCCGATGGCGCCGGCGACTGGGAAGCATGCCTCACCATCTTCGCTGTGCCCAATTCAACGGTCAAAGCCTCAAGGGATCGGCCAAGTCTTTCATCGGCGACAAGCCTGTCCTGGTTGCTCTGATGGTCCAATGTTCGCAGTTCCTGTTTGATGTGGTCCCGCAACTGGCCTTGCACGATGCGATCAATGACCGTAAAACTACTTAGAAACAGGATTCCCAAAGGCAGGGCTACTCGAAGGAAGATGAGCCGCGCCAACGGGGTTGTCTTGGCGGAGGCTTGCTTCGATTCCTTTTGCGCTGGGTTGGGGCTCATAGCGGGAATACGGACCTTGGTTCGGCCTATACGTACTATCGGAAGAACTCCGGCTGGAGTTTAGGGTATTTTGTCTACGAAATCGGGAATCGTGTCCGCTATCCGGACCTTATGCGTCCGGACTTTGCGGAGCGAGAACCCTTTGAACTCAGCCTCTACCACTAACCCATCGTTTGTACCTGGGATAGTCTGATCGAAAACAAGGTTTCCCAGTGAGTAACATATGACGCCCGTGTGATACTCCTCGCAGGGCTGAACGACGTGTGGATGGTGGCCGATGACGAGGCTGGCGCCGGCCTCGACGGCGGCTCTGGCGAACTGCTGCTGCGTGGGGTGCGGGGTGGTAGCGTATTCAGCGCCGGCGTGCATGGAAACGATGGTGATGTTGGAGCGCTGGCGTATGGCGGCGACATCTTCGCGGAGTCGCTGAATATCCAGACCATTTATCCGGTTGTCATCGCTCGGGTGGTTCCCGTTTCGCTGGTCGTAGGTAAAGGCGAGAAACCCGAATCTTACGTTGTTGGCGGTGAGTACGGCGCCACGGCGGGCGGCCGCATCATCGCGGCCGGAGCCAACGGCTGCGATACGGTGTTTCTCCAGCCAATCCAGGGTATACAGCAGACCGTACTCGTGCTGGTCGCGAGAGTGATTATTGGCCGTAGAAACGACATCGATCCCGGCGAGCAGCAAGCCCTCAATGGCTTCGGGGGGCGCCTTGAACACCATGCCGGTGGTGGGCGGCGGGCCTTTGTCGGAAAACGGGGATTCCAGATTGAGGAATGCGAGATCGGCTCCCTTAAAGAACGGGGCGATACGCCTGAAAGGGAGGGCGGGGTCCTTGGCGGCGGCCATCCGCTTGGCGACATGGCGCGAGAGCATCACATCGCCGCCGAACACGAGCCGGTTGATGGGCGGCGGCACTTCCGGGGCCCGCTTGGTGGCGGGTTCGTTTTTCCCGGCGGACGGGGGCCCGCCGCAACCGGTCAGCGCGAGAACGGCGAACGACACATACCAGCCGGACCAAAGGCGGCGCCGGATTGCACAAACTGTGACCCGCCGTGTTCTACGGGGTTGCGGACCACTACCAGAAACGGGGGACACGTTAAGGCCCCGCTGTCGCGCCGGGGTGTTGATAGGCCGAGGGCGTAACTCGTTGTGGGGTTGGGGATGTAACGCGTCTTGGGACATGCATGTCCCAGCGGGGTTCTTGTTATGCATGTGGGTTTCCGCGGTGGGCGGCTTGTGGCTGGGTTACTGACGAGCCCGGCCACCGGCGGCGCCGGATGGCGCAACCTGTAACCAGCCGTGGTGTACGGGGTTGATGCGAAGTACGGGAAAGGGGGGACACGCCAAGGCGGTGTCCCCGCAGTCGTGTTGCGTGTCGGGTACTGGGTGGGCCTGGCGGCGGGGTTACAGATGATCCCGGCTGCCGGCGGCGCCGGATGGCGCAACCTGTAACCAGCCGTGGTATACGGGGTTGCTGCAAAGTACTGTGAAAGGGGGACACGCCAAGGCGATATCCCCGCAGTCGTGCTGCGTGTCTGGTGCTGGGTGAGCCTGGCGGCGGGGTGACAGACCAGGCACGCATAACCTCAGCGGAGCCCTTCGGCGGCGGCTTCGTCGAGGTACCAGATGACGCGACCGTGGTGTTGGCGAGTCATCTGGGCGGGGGCCTCCATCAACGCTTCCGGGGCGCTCCAGACGGTTCGTAACGCCGGAGCCTTGTCCGCTCCGGTCACCAGCATCAGCGTCTGGCGGGCTCGCATGAGGACGCCGGGCAAAAGCGTAATTCGGGCGGCCTTGAGCTTCTCCACATAGACCGCGGCGGCGATGCCGGCGCGATCGAGTATGAGCGGTTCCCCTGGAAACAGACTGGCGGTATGCACGTCCGGCCCCATCCCCTGCTGGATGATGTCGAAGACCGGGAACTCCTCGCCGTGCAGGCGGAAGTGACCCCGGATCTCGTCGGCGTACCGTTCGGCGGCTTCCGAGACAGGCAATTCAGCCTGCATACGGTGGATATTACCGGCTGGGTAACAGACGGGCAGCAGCCAGTTATCGTTGGCAAGGGTGTAGTTACTCTGCGGGTCACCGGGCGGCACGGCGCGCTCGTCGACCCAGAACAGATGAACGCGGGACCAATCGAAATCCGCTTTCGCCAGGTACTGAAAGAGAAGCTTGGGCGTGTTTCCGCCGGAAACGGCGAGATTAGCCTCTTGGCGCTGCTCGAGTGCCACGGCCAGGGACTGGAGGATATGGTCGCCGCAGGC
Organism: Bryobacterales bacterium; assembly: GCA_016789905.1. GTDB lineage: Bacteria > Acidobacteriota > Terriglobia > Bryobacterales > Bryobacteraceae. The sequence continues at coordinate 4,298 of JAEUQC010000104.1, forward strand.
TTCAGCGGCGGAGAGCGGATCGGCGCTCAGGACGGTCTCAAAATTCATGTCAGTTCAAGGCTCGCGCGACGGCGAGGAGAGTAGCGTCAAAAGTGGGGTCGGGGCCGAGAATGCTGAGTTCCTCTTCGAGGAGATCGGCGTCGGAGCGGGCGGGGTCCGGGACGCGAGTAGCCATGCCATCGAGACCGGTGGCGACGAGGGCTTCGCCGGCATCGCGGATTTCCAGCCGCTGGCCGCCGGCGACGAGGCGAATGCGCTGGATACCGCTGCCGGAGGCGGTGATTTTAGCATCTGGAAGGCGACCGGCCAGCCAAGCGGCCAGGTATTGGACATCGGTCCCGGTGGGTCCGAAACGCCCCTTGACTTCAACCTGATCAATTTTACCGAGCACATTATGGCACTTCGAGTTCTCGAACATCTGGGCGACGGTCTCGCGCCAGACGGTGATGCGGCTCCAACCCAAATCCTTAATGCGCCAGCCGGCGCGGCGGAGACGCTCGAGTTCCTGGATGCCGCGGGCGGCGTCAACGAACTGTGCCGAATCGACGAGGATGGGCCGGGCGAGCGGGAGGATGGTATGGAGCTGTTTATCGAGCAGAAGCTGAGCGTCGCGAATCCACAGCAGAACAGGGAGATCGGCGACGGTGAGGCCGAGCGTAACGGCGTAGAAATCCGGGATATGGTCGCGGGTGGCGGTGAACTCAATTTGCTCGCAGCAGAGCTGCTGGCGGCGGCCGAAAGCCAGTTGGCACTGGGCAAAGACCCGAGCGGAGAACTCGGGTTCGTTCCGATCGACGAGGCGCAGGACGACGTAGCGGCTGGGGTGGCTGTGCATGAGGTCGCCGAGGGTTCCGGCGAGGTCCTGTTCGTCGCCTTCGGCGGTTGTCACGACCAGTAGAGTGAGGGAGCAGGCGCGGACGACGGCGTACTCGGACTCGGTCTGATCGAGTTCTTTCCAGACGTTGGCGAGGTCCTTGAGGAGTTTTTCGGCGCGAATCTCTTCGACGACGGCGGGCATCAGGGGACCCTCCACTCATGGCCGCGGCGGGCGAGCATTTCGTCGGAAGCCTTAGGGCCCCAGGAGCCGGCGGGGTAGTTGGGGAATGGGTCGTCCTTGCGTTCGCTCCACACGTCGAGGATGGGCTGGACGGCGGCCCAACTGGCTTCCACCATGTCCTGGCGGGTATAGAGCGTGGCGTCGCCCACCATGGCGTCCACCAGGAGAGTCTCATAGGCCGTTGGGGTACGGGTGCCGAAGGACGTGCCGTAGTTGAAGTCCATGGAGACGGGGCGGAGTTTCATGCCGGCGCCGGGCTGTTTGGAGGAGAAGCGGAGCGAGATCCCTTCTTCGGGTTGAATGCGAAGGATAAGCAGGTTGGGGCGGGCGGTATCGAAGGAGTCGTCGCCGTCGCCGCCGGTCATGAAAAGAGAGTGCGGGACGGGGTTATAACGTATGGCGATGTCGGTGACGCGTTTCGGCATACGCTTGCCGCTGCGGACGTAGAACGGTACGCCGGACCACCGCCAGTTATCAATTTGGAAGGTGACGGCGGCGTAGGTGTCAGTCATGGCGTTGGGATCGACGCCGGGTTCTTCACGGAAACCAAGGAGGTCCTTGCCGCCGACGCGGGCGGGGCCATACTGGCCGGCGACGGCGTGATCGTTGACTTCGCCGGGTTTGTAGATCCGGATGGAGCGCAGAAGTTTGGCGCGTTCGTCGCGCACGGCCGTCGGCTCAAAGACGGCGGAGGGCTCCATCGCGACTGTTGCCAGGACCTGCAACAGGTGGTTCTGGATCATGTCGCGCAGGGCGCCGGCTTCCTGGTAATAACCGCCGCGGCCTTCAACACCGATGGATTCGGCGGCGGTGATTTGCACGTGGCTGATGTAGCGGCGGTTCCAGAGCGGTTCAAAGAGCGGGTTGCCGAAGCGGAAGGCGAGGATGTTTTGGACGGTTTCTTTGCCTAGGTAGTGGTCGATGCGATAGAGCTGTTCTTCGGCGAAGTGCTCGTGGAGCTGGTTTTCCAGTTCGCGGGCGCTGGATTGATCGTGGCCGAATGGTTTTTCGACGACGAGGCGGCGCCAGGCGCCGTTGGCGGATTTGGCGAGTCCGGCGCGGCCGAGACCGCCGGCGGCGGTGCCGTAGTGGCTTGGCTGCGTGGAAAGATAGAAGAGTGCGTTGCCGGCCGTTTGGCGGGTTTTGGCGATTTCTTCAAGACGGACGCCGAGGCGCTGATAGAGGGCGTCGTCGGCTACGTCGCCGGCGATGTAGAAGAGACCGCGGCTGAAATCGTCCCAGAGGGCCTGATCAAAGGGACTGTTTTCGAGGAACTCTTTGACGGAGGCTTCCATCTTTTGGCGGAAGTCGTCGTCGGACATGGCGGTGCGGGAGATGCCGACGACGGCGAAGCCTTGGGGGAGCCTGCGCTCAAAGGCGAGCCGATAGAGCGAGGGGAGGAGTTTGCGCTTGGTCAGGTCGCCGTTGGCGCCGAAGATAATAACGGCGCAGGAGGGGACGCGGCGCTCGAACCGGAGCGGGTCCTGAAAGGGATTGGCTTGCGCCATAGTTTTTAATCTACCATCCAATCTATCCCTGGGGTTAGAGTCGCCCTCGCCCAAACATTAAATTGGTGCCTGGCACCAATTTAATGTTGGAGGCCGAATTGGGGGTAGAAGCGCGGGGGGAGGCGCATCGGCTTCAGGGAATGGTCAAGGAACAGGTGGCGGGAGAAACCCTCGGCGAGCTTTTGGCCGGTGACGGCGTGCCGCATGACGTAGGCGAAATGGACGCCCCTGGGAGTCGCCTTTTCAATGCGGGTCTCGATGTCAATCTCGTCGTCGTAACGGGCAGGGGCGATGTAACGGCAGTTCGCCTCAATAACGGCCAGGTGAAGCGCGCCTTCGTTTTCCATGTCCCGGTAACTGAGGCCGGCCGCGCGGCAAAATTCAACGCGGCCAACCTCCATCCAGACTATGTAATTTGCGTGGTAAACAACGCCCATCTGGTCCGTCTCCGCATAGCGGACACGGATGCGGGCACGATGGGAATCCATAAACGTTGATTATTGCAGGTGAGATTCGACGAACCAAAGGTCCTTATCCACTTCGCGGCTAAAGGCAGTGAACATGTCGGAGGTATCGGCGTCACCGAGCGAGGCCGCGGTGTCGATGGCGGCGCGGATGGCGGCACCATAGATGGCCAGGCGGTCGGCAACCGCGGCGGCGTGGCCGAGGCCGTCCTGCAAGCCGGCGGGGTATTCCGGGAGAGTGGAGTTGGCGGCGGCCATGCGGGCGGTGCCAAGGGCGGTGCCGCCGAGTTGGACGGCGCGTTCGGCGATTTCGTCGACTTGGGCGTCGATGCGGCCGGCGACCGAGTCAAAGAGCTCATGTAATTGAAGGAACTGGGCGCCTTTGGCGTTCCAATGGGCCTGTTTGAGCTGAGATTTCAAGTCAGCGGCGTCGGCCAGGCGCGCGTTGAGCAACGGAATCAACTGTTCCCTGGCGGTAGCCGGGAGGTTGTTGCGTGTGGGGTTCATAGCACTTAATATGATGCGCGGCGCAACGAATTGGAACCAAGGGAATTCGGGAACAGTCTGTTAGGATGACACTGTGCGAATTCGAGTCCTATTTTTTGGCATCCTGCGCGATCTGACAGGGCAGCGGGAGTGCGACGTGGAACTGGCCGAGGGGGTGACGGCGGGGGGATTGTTTGACCATTTCGCGGCGCAGTTTCCGGCGTTGGAGGCGGCGCGGAAATCGGTGACGGTGGCGCGGAACCAGGAGTTCGCCGACCCGTCGGTTCGTTTGACGGACGGGGACGAGGTGGCGCTGCTGCCGCCGGTGAGCGGCGGGAGCGGCAAGTGGATTCATGAGATTACAACGCCAGGCGCGGGGAACTTTTACGGTTTGACGCGGGAGCCAATTGACGCGGCGGCGGTAGCGCGGCAACTTCTGCAGGGGGTGGACGGGGCGTTTGTGAATTTCGAGGGAGTGGTGCGGAACAACACTAAGGGCCGGGCGACGCTGTACCTGGACTACGAGTGTTATGAAGCGATGGCGATCAAGATGATGGCTCAGATCGGGGATGAGATCGCGGCGGCGCATCCGATTAGCCGGATAGCGATGCTGCACCGGTTAGGACGGATGGAGATTGGCGAGACGAGTGTGGCGGTGATTGTGTTTTCACCGCACCGGAAACCGGCGTTTGAGGCGGCGCTGGAGGGGATCAACAAGTTGAAGAAGCTGGTTCCGATTTGGAAAAAGGAGCATTTCGCCGACGGAGAGGTATGGGTGGAGGGCGAATGGGACGAACGGCTGAAAACGCTGTAGCCTGGACGCGACGGACGTTTTTGGCCGGATGCGGCATGGGGGTGTGGGCGCAGCAGCAACCGACGTTTCGCACGGAGGTGAAGCTGGTTCGTTTGCTGGCGACGGTGAAAGACGCCGCGGGAGGGCAGGTGGGCGGGCTGGCGAAAGAGGAGTTTCTGATTAGCGACAACGGAGCGCGGCAGGAGGTGGCGGTGTTCGAGCAGCACACGTCGCAGCCGCTTTCCGTGGCGATCATGCTGGACATTAGCGGCTCCACGGCGAAGGATTTGAAGTACGAAGTGGATTCGCTGCAACGGTTCGCCAAGGCTCTGTTTGGTTCAGGAAACCCGGAGGACCAGGCGGCCTTGTATACCTTTAACCACGATGTGGCGCGCGCATGCCCGTTCACGCGACGATTGAAACGGCTGGAAGACGCGATGCGGGGGCTGAAGGCGGGCGCGGGCACGTCATTGTACGACGCCGTGTTGCTGGGGGCGCAGGAACTGGAGAGCCGGGACGGGCGGCGGGTGATGGTGGTGATAACGGACGGCGGGGACACAACGTCGTTCACCGACTTCCACAAGGCATTGGAGGCGGCGCACCAGAGTGACGCGGTGATTTACGCGATTCTTGTGGTGCCGATTGAGAACGACGCTGGCCGCAACATTGGGGGGGAAAACGCGCTGGCGCAGTTCGCCGGCGGGACGGGCGGAAAGGTGTTCCAGCCGACGATTGGGGCGGCGCTGGACGCGGCCTTCGATTCCATTTTGCGGGACCTGCGGACGCAGTACCTGTTGGGCTACTACCCGAAAAATGTGCCGCTGACGCGGAACCGGTTCCACACGATCAAGCTGGAAACGAAAACCCCGGGATTGCGCGTGCAAACGCGAAGCGGTTATTATGGAGATTCCGTTCCGTAACCTCTCCCCGGATGGCATCCAAAGGCGCAAGTTCGAAGAAGAAGGCACCCGAGACGACGCTCCGTGAGGTCGAATACTGGAAGGACCTTGTAGCGCGGCAACAGCCGGTGCGCGTGCGATTGATGGATAACCAGGAGCACACGGGCACGGTGGAATATTTCGACGCCGGTATGGTACGCATAACGCGAACCGGCCAGCCCAACCTGTTCCTATACAAGCACGACATCAAATACGTCTACGAAGTTTGAGAAAATGGCATCTTTTTTAGAAACGGCGATCGAGATAGCGCGAGAAGCCGGAGCGTTGGTTTCGAACATGGCCGAAAGGCGCATTCCCTTTGAGTTGAAAGGGGATTTCGACCTTGTGACGGCGGCCGACCGGGCGAGCGAAGAGCTGATTGTCGAGCGGCTGCAGAGCCATTTTCCGGCGCACACGATTGTTGGGGAAGAAGGCGGACAACGGGACCGGCAAGGGGAGTATTGCTGGTACGTAGACCCCGTGGACGGGACGACGAACTTTGCGCACGGATTTCCGGCGTATAACGTGACGATGGCGCTGGAGCGGGCGGGCGAACTGATTGCGGGCGTGATTTATGACCCGACGCGGAACGAGATGTTCGCGGCGGAAAAAGGCGGGGGAGCTTATTTGAACGGGCACCGGATCCACGTGTCGCGGGCAAAGAACGTAAGCGACAGCCTGGTGGCGACGGGCTTCCCGAGCCGAAGGCGGGAAGAAAACATCAACATACACTTTTATTACCAATTAGCGATGGTGAGCCACGGCGTGCGCCGTGCGGGAGCCGCCGCGTTGGACTTGGCCTACGTGGCCAGCGGGCGACTGGACGCCTATTGGGAGTTCGGACTAAACCCGTGGGATATGGCTGCCGGAATACTACTTGTGGAAGAGGCTGGGGGACGGTGCGCAGACATGCGCGGCGGACCACGGCACTTACGTGGGAAGCATATTCTGGCCGACAATGGCTTGATTCATGAGGAGATGCTGCAGATTTTCAGCGAAGTATTCGCTGGAAGGTTCCGCTATCCGTTGCCGCAAATCCAGGTAACCACGTAAACCACGACGCCCAAGCGGGTAATAGGGGCGGAGATGGGCGGGAGAGGTGTGCGCGGAGCAAAGAACCTGCGTACATGGTTTCCTTTCAATGAATTGGCGTGGTACGCTGAAGGAACTTATATGCGTACCGTCGACTTGATCACCCGGAAGCGGGATGGCGAGGAACTTTCCCCAGAAGAGCTTTCTTTTCTTGTGGATGGGTATACACGGGGTGAAATCCCGGATTACCAAATGGCATCGTTCCTAATGGCAACGTTCTTTTCGGGGATGACAGACAAGGAAGTGACCACGTTAACCGAGCTGATGCTTGGGAGCGGGGAGACGCTGGACCTGTCCGAGATTACCGGGCTGAAAGTGGACAAGCACTCGACCGGGGGAGTCGGGGATAAGACGAGCCTGATTTCGGCGCCGATCGCGGCAGCGGCAGGAGCGAAAATCCCAATGATCAGCGGCCGGGCGCTGGGCTTCACGGGCGGGACACTGGACAAGCTGGAAGCGATACCTGGCTTCCGAACGAACCTGACGGTGGATGAAATCAAGGCGCAGGTGGCCAAGATCGGATTGGCGTTCGCCGGACAATCGGCGCAGATTACGCCGACAGACGGGCTGATCTACGCGTTGCGGGACGCGACGGGCACGGTGGAAAGCGTACCGCTGATTGCTTCGTCGATCATGTCGAAGAAGCTGGCGGAAGGGATTGATGCGCTGGTTCTGGACGTAAAGGTGGGCGCCGGAGCGTTCATCAAGCGGCAGATTCAGGCGCGGGAACTGGCGCAGATCATGGTGGCGATCGGGCGGCGGAACAACAAGAAAGTTGTGGCGCTGCTCACCGACATGAACCAGCCGCTGGGGTATGCGATTGGGAACGCGCTGGAGATCATGGAAGTTTCGCAGACGCTGCAGAACGGCGGACCGGTGGATCTGACACGGCTTTCGCTGGAACTGGCCGCGCGCATGATTCACCTGGGCAAGGTGACGGCGACGATAGAAGAGGCGCGTGAACTGGCGCAGGCGAAGCTGCTGGACGGCTCGGGGTTCCGGAAGTTGAAGGAAGTGATTGCGGCGCAAGGCGGCAATCCGCAGGTGCTGGACCGATTTGACCTGTTGCCGAACGCGACGGGAATGCGGGAGATCGCCACGCCGCGCGGGGGCTATGTGGCCGGCATCGACGCCCAGTTGATTGGGCAGGCGGCGACATTGATCGGCGCGGGCCGGGCGACGAAGGAAGACTCGATCGATCCGGCGGTGGGCGTGATTCTGGACGTGAAAATTGGAGCGAAGGTGGACAACAACACGGTGCTATGCCGGTTGTACTATCGCGACGATGCCAACGTGGAAGAAGCGGCCGAATTGGTGGAAGACGCGTTCCGGATCTCGGCGTCGGCGCCGGAGGATCGCGAATTGATCCTGGAAGTCGTCAGTTAGTCAGCAGCAGCGCCTACTCTCATTAAGGAGGCCCCTATGGAGCGGTTCACCGGTCTATTGGGTCTGGTCGCGATCCTAGCGACGGCTTATCTATTCTCATCGGACCGGCGGAAGATACAGCCGCGCCTGCTGTTATGGGGGCTGGGATTGCAGTTCGCGCTGGCGTTCCTGGTGCTGAAGACGAATTTCGGATTGGTATTTCAATCGGCCAGCATCGCGGTGAACGCGTTGCTGGACTATGCCGAGGAAGGCAGTAAGTTCCTGTTTGGTCCGCTGGGGAGCAAGGCCGGGCCGTACGGCGTGGTGTTCGCGTTTCAGGTGCTGCCGATTGTGATATTCATCGCGGCGCTGTTCGCGGTGCTGTATCAGTTTGGCGTGATGCAGATCGTGATTAAAGTGATGGCGATTGGGATGCGGCGCATTATGGGGGCGAGCGGGGCCGAATCGACGTGCGTGGCGGCGAGCATCTTCATGGGCCAGACGGAGGCGCCGTTGACGATCCGGCCGTTTTTGGCGGGACTGACGCGGAGTGAACTGTTCACGATTATGACGAGCGGCATGGCGCACGTATCAGGGGCGGTGATGGCGGCGTATGTAAAGATTGCCGGGGTGGAGATCACGCATCTGTTGACGGCGGTGATCATGACGGCGCCGGCGACGATAATGCTGTCGAAGATGTTCATTCCAGAGACCGAGGAGCCGGCGACGGCGGGGGACGTGAAGATTGAGATAGAAAAGCCGGGTGTAAATGTGATTGACGCGGCGGCGCGGGGCGCGGGCGACGGATTGCAGTTGGCCCTGAATATTGGCGGCATGTTGATTGCGTTTCTGGCGTTGATTGCGATGGTGAACGGGATGCTGGGATGGGTGCATACGTGGGCGCCGTTTATACCGGGGTCGATGCAGCAGATATTCGGGCTGGTGTTCGCGCCGATTGCGTGGCTGTTGGGGGTGTCGTGGAAGGACGCCTCGACAGTGGGGAACCTGCTGGGGACGCGACTGGTGCTGAATGAGTTTGTGGCGTTTTTGAACCTGGGGCCTGTGAAGGACCAGTTGGATCCGAAGTCGTTTGTGATTGCGACTTTTGCGCTGTGCGGGTTTGCGAATCTCTCGTCGATTGCGATTCAGGTGGGGGGGATTGGGGCGCTGGTGCCGACACGAAAATCGGACCTGGCGCGGCTGGGCTTGCGGGCGGTGGCGGCTGGAACGCTGGCGAATTTCATGTCAGCCTGTATAGCAGGACTGCTTTTATGAACCAACGAATCATGGCGGACGTGGCGGTGGCGGCGCTGCGGACAAAGATAGAGATGACGCCGGCGGCGGGAGTGGTGTTGGGAAGCGGGCTGGGGGCCTTTGCCGACGAGTTACGCGATGCGGTGACCGTGCCGTATGGGGACATTCCACATTGGCCGGCATCGACGGCAATAGGCCATGCGGGAAAACTGGTGGCGGGCTACATTGGGGATGCGCCGGTGGTGGTGCTGTCCGGGCGGGCGCATTTGTATGAGGGCTATACGCCGCAGCAGGCGACGTTTGCGACGCGGGTGATGCACCTGTTGGGCGCGCATTCGATGGTGTTCACGAACGCGGCGGGGGGAATCAACCTTGGCTACAGCCAAGGGGCACTGGTGGCGATTTCCGACCACCTGAACCTGCAGGGGAGCAATCCACTGACGGGCCACAACGACGAAGGGTGGGGGCCGCGGTTTCCGGATATGAGCGAAGCATACTCGTTGGAATACCGGGCGATTGCGCGGGCGACGGCGGCGGCCCAAGGGTTTCATTTACCCGAGGGGGTGTATGCAGCGCTGGCGGGGCCGAACTATGAAACGCCAGCGGAGATCCGGTATTTGCGGGCGATTGGGGCGGACCTGGTGGGCATGTCCACGGTGCCGGAAGTGATTGTGGCGAACCACATGAAGATGAAGGTGCTGGCGATATCGTGCGTGACAAACATGGCGGCCGGCGTGCTGGACCAAAAGATTGACCACGAGGAAGTGCTGGAAACCGGGCGGCAGGTGCGTAGCCGGTTTACGACGCTATTGAAGGCCGTACTGCCGCAGCTAAAGGGGTAAACGATGGAACCACTGCCGCGGGCCGCACGGGAAGCGCGGGAGCGCGCTTATGCCCCGTTTTCGAAGTTCCGGGTGGGTGCGGCGGTGGAGTTGCGGGATGGGCGGGTGGTGACGGGCTGCAACGTAGAGAACGCGAGCTACGGGCTGACGATGTGCGCCGAACGGGTGGCGATATTCAAGGCCATTAGCGAAGGCGCGCGTCCGGGCGATTTTCTGCGGATAGCGGTGTGCGCGGACACGGACCGGCTGACGCCGCCGTGCGGGGCGTGCCGGCAGATTATTTGGGAGTTCTGTGGCGATGTGCCGGTGATTCTGGTGAACATGCGGGGAGATAGCAAGACTTACGCAATGCGCGAGTTACTGCCGGAGGCATTTGATGCGACGAATTTGGATTAGCTTTGTTTGGGCTTGGAGCGCGTTTGGCGCCGAGACGGTGGACCTGATTGTGAGCGGGCGCCAGGTGGTGACGATGGACGCCGGGGAGCGGATTATCGCCAACGGGGCGGTGGCGGTGAAGGGCGAGCGGATTGTGGCGGTGGGGCCGCGAGCGGAAATCGACAAGGCATACAAGGCGAAACAGCGGATAGACCGGCCGGATGCGCTGATTACCCCTGGGCTGGTTAACACGCATACACACGCGCCAATGAGCCTGCTGCGCGGGATAGCCGACGATCTGCGCTTGCAGGAGTGGCTGGAGAAATACATTTTCCCGGCGGAGGCGCGGAATGTGACGCCGGAGTTTGTGCGGGCGGGGACCCAACTGGCCGTGCTGGAAATGCTGCTGGGCGGGACGACCACTTACACGGACATGTATTACTTCGAGGAAGTGATAGGGGAGGCGACGGCGGCGGCGGGGATGCGGGCGGTGCTGGGGCAGACGGTGATTGGTTTTCCCGTGCCGGACGCGAAGACGCCGCAACTGGCGCTGGCGCGGAATGAGGCGTTTTTGAAGCAGTTCGCCGGGCACCGGTTAGTAACGGCGGCGGTGGCGCCGCACGCGCTCTACACGAACAGTGATGAGACGCTGCGAGCGACGCGGGCATTAGCGAACAAGTATGGCGCGCCGCTATTGATTCATGTGGCGGAGACAAAGCGCGAGTTCGACGAGAGCAAGCAGAAACGCGGGATGACACCGGTGCAGGCGCTGGCGAAACTGGGGGTATTCGACGGGCGCACGGTGGCGGCGCATGGGGTGTGGCTGGACGACGAGGACGTTGCGACGCTGGCGCGAAAGCAAGTGGGTGTGGCGCATTGCCCGACGAGTAACATGAAGTTATCGAGCGGAGTGGCGCCGCTGCCGAAGTTACTGAAGGCCGGCGTTCCGTTGGGGCTGGGGCCGGATGGGCCGGCGGGATCAAATAATGAGTTTAACTTATTCGAAGAAATGGACCTGGCGGCGAAGCTGCAGAAAGTAATTACGATGGACCCGGAAGCGGTACCGGCGAAGACGGCGTTTCGCATGGCGACGATGGGCGGGGCGCGGGTGCTGGGGATGGAGAAAGAGATCGGTTCAATTGAAACGGGCAAGCGGGCCGATTTGATTGCGATCCGGATGGATGGGCCGCACGCGTGGCCGATGTTTAACGTGTATTCGCAGTTGGTATACGCGCTGAAGGCGAGCGATGTGAACGATGTGGTGGTGAATGGGCGGGTGGTGGTGCGGGACCGCCGGGCGCTAACGTTAGACAAAACGAAGATTCAGGCCGAGGCGGAGCGGTACTTAGGGCGGGTGCGAAAGAGCCTCGAATAGGGGTAGTGAGGGGAAACCGTACTAGGGGTACGGCCATCAGTACAAACCTAGCGACGTTTTACGAGAATCTACATTTCCGGCTCCCACTTCTTAATTGAAGCGAAAAAATAGTCTGCCCGGAAGGCACGGAGTTTGTGTGCCGGGATGAGGCAGTCCTGTTTTTGGCAGGGAGAGGAACAAGAATGAAACGAAGCTATTTGATGAGCGGCCTGCTTGTGCTGGCCGCAACGGTTCCGGCATCTGCCCTGGAGTTGACGTTTAACGACCGGGGAAGCTGGGAAGCGATTGTGACGGGATTGTCGAATTTCGATGGCGGGACGCAGGCGGTGGGAACAGCCCAAACCATTTCCGGCGGAGTGGTGTTTACCAATCTCCAGATCGACGCGTTTGAGAATTCCTTCAGCGCAATGATTCGAGCGAACGCGGGACCAGGACAAAACTACAACAACTGGGGAACCGGAACGATTCTGCGAACGGTGGACCGGACGGGAACCAACAACGCCTACGCACGGATCACGTTCCCGACGCCGGTGAGCGCGTTCGGGTTCAATTTCGGGGTGGGCGGATGCCCGACGTACTTCGATGGCTGCTATCCGGGCGCGGCGAGCAATGTGTACATCGCGCCGAACGGAAACGTACTGTCGCCGGTGATGACGACGGCGACTCCGACGATGGCGTTTTACGGGGTGGCAAGCGACACGCAGACCTTCTCCTACATCGATGTCTACGTGACGGAGATCAACCGCTATCTGGTGTTGGACAACATCGCGCAGGGAGCATTCAACGCCGAACCGCCGCCGGCGGAGACGGCTGAACCGGGGACGCTGTTACAGATAGCGATGGGCGCGGGGCTATTGGCGGCGGCACGGCGGCGCTTCGGCGCGGTGATGCAGCAAGGATAATCTGCCCGTTTTCCTCCGAAGGCGACCAAGCCTTGCCGCGTGAGATCCAGGGGGTCTCACGCGGCGATTTTTTTTTGGCCAGGGTTGTTAGAATTGAAGGCGCAACATGCGGATCGCACTATCCATTCTGCTGACGCTGGCGCTTTTTTCCGGCACGGCGACAGCGCAAAAGAAAAAGAAGAAGAAGCCCGAAGTGGAGATAACCCAGACGCTGGAAGTGATACCGGACCCACCGGCGGCGGTGACGGTGGAGACGGCGAAACTCGAATATCTGGTGTCTCCGCTATCCGGTAAGGGGCTGCTGTCGCAGCAGATGCGGGATGGGTTAAAAGCGCTGAAGGCGCAAGCAGGCGGGCGGGCGATCGTGAAAATCCGGGCGTTTGTGGCGGGCACGGGCGACCAGCGGCGGGTGCAGGCGATTGTGAGCGAGACGTTCGCCGAGAAGAAGTTGGCGCTGCCGGCGGTGGCGACGATCCAGGTTGGCATGCTGCCGATGGAAGGGGCGCAAGTGATCCTGGAGGCGGTGGTGACGGCGAAAAAGGCGGTGAACCCGAACGGGCTTGCCTACCTGAGCGGAATGGGCGGCGTGGGGACGGAGGGACCGGAGAAGGTGCTGCCGATGTTGGACAAGGCGATTGCGGACTTGACGCGGGCGACGCGGGCGGCGGGGAGCGAGGCGGGCGATGTGCTGCGGGTGACGTGTCTGCTATCGGGGTTGGAGGAGATAGGCGAGGTTCGGACGCGGGTGGCAGCGGCGTTTCCGGCGGCGGTATTGACGGCGGTGCAGGCGCAGCGGCTGCACGATAAATCCCTGGCCGAATGCGAGGCGGTGGCGCGGCTGCGGACGAAGCCGGCGGAGGCGTTGACGATGCTGAATCCGCCGGAAATGAACCCAGCGGCGACGTATTCGAAAGGCGCGCTGATAGGGGCGGAGCGGATGATACTGACCGGTTCGCAGATGGCGTTCCGTAGCGAGGACAAAGACGTACACCTGGCGTTTCAGCGGATGGCGAAGACGCTGGAAGCGGCCAAATCGAGCATGAAGCACGTAGCGTTTTCGAGTTTGTTTTCGCTGTCGAACGGGGTGACGGCGAAGATTCGCGCGGCGCGGTTCGATTACTATGACAAGGCAAAACCGCCGGCGAGCACGCTGCTGGTGTTTGAAGGGTTGCCTTCGATGGACGCTTCGTTCGCGATAGAACTGGTGGCGGTACCGCAATAATGGACGAGAAGCGGGACGTGGCGCGGGAGTTGGCGCGCAAACACTACGCGGCCGGCGATCCGTTGGGATGGTTCGAAGCGCTGTACCAGCAGGCGGCGGGCGATTTTGGAACGATCCCATGGGCGGACCGGGCGGTGAATCCGAACCTGGCGGCGTGGTGCGAACGGGAAGCGCTTCCCCGCCCCGGGATGCGGGTGGCGGTGGTGGGCTGCGGGCTGGGAGACGACGCGGAGTATCTTTCGGCGCGCGGGGCGCAGGTGACGGCGTTCGACTTGTCGCCGACGGCGATCGGGTGGTGCCAAGAGCGGTTTCCCGAAACGAAGGTGGACTACCAGGCGGCGAATTTGTTGGAGTTTCAGGGCGATTTCGACCTGGTGGTGGAGATTTACACGTTGCAAGCGATGCCCGTGGAGATGCGGGGGAAAGCGGTGGAGGCGGTGGGCCGGCTGGGGCGGGAAGTGTTGATCATTTGCCGGGGACGGGACGAAACGGATCCGCCCGGAGAACTGCCGTGGCCGTTGACGCGGGCGGATCTGGATGTATTGACGAAACTAGGATTGTCTAGGGTGTCATTCGAGGACTTCGAGGATCCTTTCGACGCAGGTAAGCGCCGGTTCCGGGCTTATTTCCGGCGGTAAAGGAAGAGCGCGGCGGCGCCGGCGAGGGTGAGGAGCATGGAACCGGGTTCGGGGACGCCGTTGGCGGAGAGCGGTTCGCCGTAGATAAAGTCGTCCATGGCGACAAGATCGACACCCGGGGTACGCAGGTTTTCAATGACACCGGCGGCGAGGGCAGTGGTGCCGGTTTGAATGATGATGCGGGAGTAGCGCCTGTTATCGGTTAGGCCGAGAAAGGAGAGACCGCCATTGGGGCCGGCCGGAACGGCGAATTGGCCCCCATTCGAGCCATCGCCATAAAAGACGGTGAAGATGGTTTGTGCGGCGAGTTCGACGTCCGTGAAGACAGCGCCGAAGCCGGCGACGGAAGCGGGCGTAGTGGTGCCGGGGACGAAGAAATCGATCTGCATGATGTTGGAGCCGATGGGGGTGAAGAGGCGTTCGGCGCTGAAGGTCTGGAATTCGGCGGTGTAGGAAGGGTCAATGTTGCCGAACTCGACTGGGGTGCCGCTGGCGAGGGTGGCGCTGACCTGGAAGCCGGAGCCGGGAGTGGAAAAGACTGCGCCGCGGGGGGAGTTGACGTTGAAGAAGTTACCGGGAAGCGCATTGGGGGAGGCGAAAGCGTTGGGGACGGCGTCCCAATTGATTTCGCGGCGGCCGGAAGCGAATGAGCCGCCGACGCCGTTATTGGCGCCGAGGGCGGAGCGGAAGTTATCGACGGCTGTTTGAATGTCGCCAGGGGCGGCGCCGGTGGCGGTGAAGACCGCGGCGTGGGCCGGGATGGCGGAGGCGAGAGTGAGTGAGAGTATAAGTGTTTTGAACATGTTTTGTTCCTCCTGAAGAGTGTGTCAGGGCGGGGCGGAAAAGATGTCAGGAAAAGGTAAGGGATTGGTAAGGAATGCGTGTGCGTTAGAATGGCAGGCGTTATGAAAAGACTGCTTTTCCTAGTGGCGGCGGGAGTGGCCGCGGCGCAGACACCGGTGATGGAGGCGACGGTGGAGCGTATGGAGCGATACCGGATAACGCCGAACATTACGTATCTGACGGTGAACGGATACGCGAACAAGCTGGATGTGTATCAGTTCCGGACAGAGAAGCCAAACGCGACGCTAGTCTACATTCATGGAGGCGGCTGGGCCGGAGGCCCAACGAAGGAGCAGTATCAGCACTGGTTCTTGCCGTACTTGCAGATGGGGTGGAATGTGGTGAACGTGGAGTACCGGTCCTCGGCGATTTCGCTGGCGCCGGCGGCGGTGGAAGACTGCCTGTGCGCGCTGCGTTGGGTGTATCAAAACGCCAAGCAGTACAACATCGACACGACGCGGCTAGTGACGACGGGCCATTCGGCGGGCGGGCATTTGGCGTTGACGACGGGGATGACGCCGCCGGCGGCGGAACTGGACCGGCAATGCCCGGGAACGGAAGAGCTTAAAGTGGCGGCGATTGTGAACTGGTATGGGATTACGGATGTGGCGGATGTGATTGACGGGGTGAATACGAAGACTTATGCGGTGAAGTGGTTTGGCTCGATGCCGAACCGGCGGGAGGCGGCGCGGCGGGTGTCGCCGTTAACCTACGTTCGCGCGGGACTGCCGCCGGTGATTTCAATTCACGGGGACGCCGACCCGACGGTGCCCTACGCGCACGCCACGCAACTGCACGAGGCGCTGGACAAGGCGCGCGTGAGTAACGAGTTAGTAACGGTGAAAGGCGGCAAACATGGCGGATTCGGAGTGAAACCGACGCAGGATGCCTATAAGTCTATTTTTGAGTTTTTGGGGAAGCTGGGGCTGCGGGCGACCGAGTGAGAATGGCGCAGGCGCCCTTCACCGATGGGGCGAGCGTGCGGCTGGAGTTGGTGTAAACGAGGTCAGCGTCACGGTTGAAGACGGCGACCTTGTTTCCTTTTACGAAGGGAGTGACGGGGCTGGGGCCTTCGCGATCGAGGCGGACGACGAAGTCGGCCTTGTCACGATCGGAGGTGATGGCGACGCTGGGACAGTGGCGCTGGAACGCTTTCATCACTTCGATGTTTTCCGAAGTAGTGGGGCCGGTGAACGCGAGGGCGCCGCTTTCGGTGACGAAGACGCGGGGCTTGGGTTCGGCGGCGATGACGAGGACGGGAAGGGCCAGGAGGAACAGGCGCATGACACTCTCCTTTGCCTGTTTCGACGCGGCTGTTTTGTGACCGGTTACAGATCTATCGCGACCACTTCGTAGAGATCGACCGAGGGGATGGCGACGGTGATGCCGCCCCGTTGGGCGGTCCATTTGGCGGGAGCGGAGGCGGTAAGGAGTTTCACGGTTTTGGGCTTCACCTCCGGGAGGCGGACGGTGAGGGGGCCAACGGGAAATGTCTCGCGGTAAGGTCCTTTCATCATCATGGGATTGGTGAGATTGACGAGGTGGACGGTGAGGGAGGATTGCTGGCGCCAGACGGTGATATCGAGCAGACCCTTGCCCGTGACAGTGACGACGGGCGGTTCGTTATTGGCCCATTCGACGGCATTTTTGAGGAGTTTGGCGTGGTCGGGCGAGAGGACTTCCCAGAATGTACGATCAATATCGAAGGGGAAGAAGACGACACGGGAGTTCCCTTCCTGGCGGGCATAACATTCGGGTTGGTTGGTTTGGTGCTGGCGCGGGTAGACCTCTTCCATGGGTAAGTCAGGGTAACTGGGAATGAGGGTTAAAGGGTGAGCGGATGGAGCGGTGGGACGGGTGGCGACGCGGCGGGTTCCGTTGATAACACGGGGGGCGTCTTCGAGTCCTTTGAGCAACGGGTGGGGATGGCGGCAAGTTAGATACGAATTCTGCATGCGCGGTTCGATGGCGCCGGTGAAAGCGCAGCCGAAGACGGCGGCGAGGCCGAAATTGGCGCGGCGTTCGCCCCATTCGTTATAGAGCGACGTTTCGCCGGTGGCGACGAGCGAGCCGCCGCTGGCGACGAAGGCCAGCAACTGGCCGCATTGGGCGTCAGAAAGGCAGGCGATATTGGGAAGAATCAGCGTTTTGAAGGGGGCGAGAGAGGCGGCGTCGAGGCGTTTGTCGTGCACCATCTCAAAGGGGATACGGGCTTCGATGAGGGCCTGGTAGCAGCCGAGCAACGGATCTTCGACGCGAGCGCGGGCCTGTTCGCCGCCATAGAAATGGGCGGTTTGCTGGGAATAGACCATGGCGACGCGGGCGACGGGGGCGGTGTTGCGTAAGTACTTTTCATTGCGCCAATGCCAGTTATAGAATTCTTCGACGGCCGGGAGCCAGCGCTTGTCGATGACCTTGGCGTTGAACTTAGTAAACCACGGCCTAAGTCCGTTGGCGGTGCCTTCGGCGAACCATAGCTTGATTTCTTCGTTGGATTGAACGGAATCCTTCCAGCGGTAGGGCTCCTCCACGCCGACGCTGACGATGCCGCCGATGGGTTTTGCGCCGAGGGTGGAGCGGTATTCCTTACCGGTCATGCCGTTGGCCCAGGGAGCCATGAGGCCGCGGCGGGCTTGGCGATCGGCGAAGAGCGTCTGGGCGCGTTGGCCGATGCCGTGCATATCGAGTTCGCTGAGGGCGCCGCCGCCGGCGTTGGCGATGAAGGAGGCTTTGGGGCGGATGGCGCGGACCTCCTTATCGAGCAGATCCCAGACGGCGAAGAGGCGCTGCTGATGCCAGACGACGTATTGGCGCTGGGCGGGGTCGGCGGGGTTATTGGTTTTTGGGATGGCGAAACCGGTGGCTTGTTTGAAGTTGGCCTGGCACCAGTTGCAGAAGCACTTGCCGCTGCCGTGCCAGCGGTTAGAGAAGACGCTATCGACATCATAGGTGGAGACGATTTCGCGGGTGACGTCGCGCATGAATTCGAGCGAGTAGGGGCCGAGGCAGCAGGTGACCCAGTAGTCCGGCATGGCCCAGTGGGGGCGGGGGTTGCCGGCGTCGTCGAGGGCGACCCATTCGGGGTGGGCGCGGAAGGCGTCATCGTGCATGGCGTGGGGGTCGGTGCGGGCGAGGACGTTCATGTTGAGGGAGCGGCAGCCTTTGACGAAGTCGCCGAAGGGGTCTGAGGCGCCCATGAATTTGCTGCGGTAGTGGAAGGGGACTTGGGAGGGGTAGAAAGCGATGCAACCGCCGGCGGAGAGGCAGGCGGCATCGGCATGTATGCGTTTGAAGTAGTCGAGCCAGAAGTCGAGGGAAAATTGCCCGGGGTCGTCTTCGACGAAGGCGACCTGGGCCCAGCGCATGGGGCGGCCGTACCAGGTGTTTTGAGCTCGGGCAGCGGCGGCGAGGGGTAGCGCTAGGGTGGTACGGCGGGTCAGCATAGGACTTTATCGTATCGAGTTTGCAACTTTACAGAAAATTACAAAATCGTTGCCCCTTTTGGGGGCGGTTTGCGCGTCTATATAGTGAGGGCAAACCAGCCAACCATGTTTCTGCCGACCTACGACATAGCCACTGACCGGTGGCGCGGGCCAATGAGCGAGATGCTGCTATACACGGAGCATCCATTTTTGCCGATACACGCGGCGTTGTTTTCGAACTTCGACGGGACGATGTCCGTGGTGGTTTCGGGGCGGGATGGCCGCGACTGCAGCGATGCGTATACGGTTTCGCTGGCGGGCGGGAGCCTGGAATCGGCGAGCGCGATGGAGATTGTGGTTCGGCCGAGCGAAACGAACCAGCCGGGCGACCGGGTGACTTTTGAGGACACGGGTAGCCAGTTTACGGGGATCCGGTTCGAGGTGAAGGCGGAACCGGCAGTGGCCAGTTAGGCCCGATGAGTTTTCAGGCGGACAGGAGTCTATAGGGTTATGAAACTGAGTCCTTACCTGAACTTCAACGGAAACTGCCGGGCGGCCTTTTTGTACTACGAGAAGCATCTGGGCGGAAAGATCCAGATGATGATGACCCACGGCGACGGGCCGCCCAACCCGAATATGCCGGCCGACTGGGGCACGGCTATTCTGCACGCGCAGATTCAGTTCGGGGATACCATCCTGATGGCGTCTGACGTTCCGCCGGATCGGCAGCAGCCGATTCGGAGCGCGTATCTGCATTTGGAGTTGGAGGGAATTGAAGAGGCGGAGCGCGCGTTTGGGGCCGTAATCGATGGCGGTGAGGCAATCATGCCGATGGCGGAGACGTTTTGGGCACCTCGGTTCGGATTAGCGCGGGACGCCTTTGGCGTGCTGTGGATGATTAGCGCGGCGCCGGCAAAGCCTTAAGTCCTAGTTCGCCAGCGCGCGGCGGACCGCCCGGAGGAGCACTTTTTGCTGCTCTTCTCGCGTGATGCCGGGAATGCCATCCAAAAGCTGATGCCGGTAGTAGCCGAACTGGACGTGGTTTGCGCCGGGAATCTCCACCATGTTTGAGGCGGGTGGAAGGAGTTTTGCGTTGGCCTTGATGTCGTCAGAATCGGCGATACCGTCATGGGTGCCGAAGATCTTGGTGATTTTCAACGGGGAGGCGGAAAGGTCAAAATCCCTGGGATGGGTGGTGGCGATGAGGATGAGGCCGGCAAGCTTCGTATCTGATTCGCGGGCGTAGCGGGTGGCGAGCATGGCGCCACGGGAGTGGCCAGCCAGGTACCAGCGGGTTTCCGGACTAGCCTTGACGGCGGCGGAGACGGCGGCAAAGAGGGTGTTGATCTGGGAATCGATACAGGCGCAACGCAAAGGCAGGCGGAGGAGTTGGGCCGGGTGGCCGGCAGCGGCGATGTTTTTTAGCAGTGGCGTGTAGGCGAGAGGATCGACCATGCCTCCAGGAAGGAAAATGATGCCGGTGGAGCGCTTGTTGGCGCGAGGCTGGAAACGGATGGCGTCGGCGGTGTCCTCAATTTTCACCGCTGAGGTGGTCTTCAAGGTATCGGCGGGAACGTCAATGGACTGGAAACCGAGGATAATCCAGAACATGATGGACATGCCAGTGGTGATGAGAAGGAGACGAAAGACGCGGCGAGCACTCACAACTTCAGGCTAACTGGTATTGGCGTCGATCGGGGAGGAGGCGGCGAAAAAGGGCGGAGGGAGGTTCCGACTGAATGGCGCAGCGGCGGCCGCCGGAAAGGCCGTCGACAGAGACGTGAGCGCCGTTGACGGAGACACGATAGGCCATTTCGGCGCCGGATTCGCGAGCGAGGGATTCGAGCGGCCAATCGCTATCGGCGACCATGCGAATACCGCCCTCGCGAGCGATTAGAACGGTCCAGGCCGATTGCGTACATCCGGCCTGGACCGCGGACTGGCCCCCTGCTAAGATCCGCGCCGCGTTGTCGAGGAACCTGTCCATGTAAAGCTCTTCGGCGCGGCAAGGGGATGTATGAGACGTATAATGCAAGCATGTGGAAGCCCCTGTTTTTCCTGGTGATTTGTGGGTGCATGCTGCCGGCGCAGGTGAAACGGCCACCGGGAGAGTTTGAAAACGACAGGGTGATGGTGCAATCGGCGGTGTTCAACGATCGGGAGACCGTGAAGCGGATGATTGGGCACGACTTCGACGGAACGGTGGCGGTGGTGGAAATTACGGTGACGCCGCGCGGCGGTGAGCCGCTGGATGTGGAACGGGAGGACTGGACGCTGTTTTCGAATAAAGACGCGCAGAAGGCGCCGGCGTTCCACCCAAGCCAACTGGCCGGGCAAGGCGCGATTGTGGTGAAAGAGACGCGAGACGGGGGCGGACTGATGGCGGGGAACAACCCGAACGCGCCGGTGATTGGAGGGATTCCGGGGACGGGCGGGCGGCCACGCTCCGTGGGAGACGGCGGCGGGGGAATTGGGAATTCGGCGTCGCAAGCGGTGGGGGTGGGTATCGAAATGAAGAACGACGCGAATGTGAATCCGATACTGGCGGGGTTGAAAGCGAAGGAGTTGGTGTACGGAAAGACGATGAAGCCGGTGAAGGGATTGTTGTACTTTTCGTTGGAAGGAAAACACAAGTTGAAGGACCTGGAACTGTGGTATCGGGGCCCGGCGGGCAAGTTCGTAATATCCTATAAGCCTCGATGACGATACACGATTTAGATACGCCGGCCCTGGTGGTCGATTTGGATGTGATGGAGCGCAACTTGAGCCGGATGGCCGATTATGCGCGCGCGCACGGGCTGCGGCTGCGGCCGCACACGAAGACGCACAAAATTCCGGCGCTGGGCGCACGGCAATTGGCGCTGGGGGCGGTGGGCCTGACAGTGGCCAAGGTTTCCGAGGCCGAGGTGATGCTGGCGGCTGGCGAAGGAGATCTGCTGATCGCCTATCCAATCTTCGGCACGGAGAAGATGAGGCGGCTGGTGGAGGTGGCGCGGCGGTCACGGGTAACCGTGTCGGTGGACAGTGTAGAAGCGGCACGGCCGATAGCAGAAGCGGCGCGGTCAGCGGGCGTTTCGATTGGCGTGCTGGCGGAAGTGGACGCGGGGCTGCACCGCGTGGGGGTGAGGCCGGAAGTATTTGTGGACCTGCTGCGCGGACTGGCCGGGCTGGACGGCATTGCCCTGCGGGGGATGGCGTTTTACCCGGGGCACATTAAGAATCAGGACCTGGCGGCGGTGGGTGTTTTGTCAGATCTGATTTCGGGGCTGGTGCGGGAGGCGGCGGCGGCCGGGTTCGAACTGCCGGTGGTTTCAGGCGGGTCGACACCAACGGAATGGAACTCGCATCTGGTGAAGGGTATGAACGAAATCCGGCCCGGGACCTATATCTTCAATGACCGGAACACAATTATTTCCGGGGCGTGCCAGGCGGAAGACTGCGCGGCGACGATTATCGCCACCGTGGTTTCGACGGCAGTGCCGGGACAGTTCGTGATTGACGGCGGATCGAAGACGTTTTCATCGGACAAAGCGGCGGCGGAGGGCTTTGGGGTATTTTTGGACGCGCCGGACGCGTTGTTCGAAAAGATGAACGAGGAGCACGGGTATGTGAAACACGCCGGACATCAGCGAAAGGTGGGCGAGCGGGTACGGATTCTGCCGAACCACATTTGCGTGGCGGTGAATCTGCATGAACGGATATACGGCGTGCGGGGGGAAGAGGTGGTGGAAACGTGGACGGTGGACGGGCGGGGTAAGCTGCAATAGTGACAAAAAGGGCGAACGCTGGAGCGTTCGCCCTTTCGATTGCCGAGTGGTGACTACTCGGAGATTTTTTCGACGTGAACGGAGTCACCGGTAACGGATCCGGTGATGGTGACGGCCTTGCCGTAGTACTTTTCAGTAACGGCGTCGGCATTGTGGATCTTGATCACTTTGCCATCGGCGGTAACGAGGACCGGAGAACCGCCCTTGGCAATGCAACCCTTGACGCAACCGGCATTCTCTTTGCCGGGGCCGTGCTTGGCGCCACAGCCGGAATCGGAGATGGAACCCTTAAGTTCTGCACCGTACATGCCCATCGCAGCGACGGACAATGCGAGTAATAGCTTCTTCATTCTTCTTTTCTCCCTGGGAACTCGGACCGAGATGGTCCTTGATAAGGACTATACTTCACAAACCGGGGGTAAAGCAACCGGCCTCATTTGTATCTACGTAAACAGACGAGGGTTGGATGCTTCCAACTATAGGGTGCGTTGCAGAGAAATGCCACCGTTGGAGGTGCTGAGGTCGAGCAGGGCGCCGCCGGTGCCGACTTTGCCTTCAACGCGCTTCTTGGTCACCTCGCCTTCGACGTTGAAATCGCTGCGCACGGAGGAGCCGCTGGTGCGGGCGGCCACCTGGAAATTGGAGCCGGAGGGGAGTTTTACTTCAATGGAGCCATTGGTGGTGGAGGCGCGGACATCGTTTTTGAGCGAGGTGGGCAGGCGGAGTTCGATGCTGCCATTGGTGGTGGAGAAGTGCATCTTGCGATCATCGGTGGAACGGGTCATGGCGGCGACGATGGAGCCGTTGGTGGTGGAAGCATCCATAGAGCCCTGAATTCCGTCGAGCTTGATACGGCCGTTGGTGGTGCGCGCGGTGGCGGGGCCGTTGAGGTCGACGAGTTCGATGGTGCCGTTGGTGGAATTGGCGGAGACGGTGCCGTTGACGGCGGAGACGCGAACGGAGCCGTTGGTGGTGCGGAGAGTGGCGTTGCCGTCGGTTCCGGTGAGGCGCAGCGAGCCGTTGGTGGATTTCACCAGTTCAAGCACCATCTGTTTGGGAACGCGAATCTGGTAGCGGGCACCGGAGTTGCCGCCACGGTCGAGCGGGGGAACGGTGCGGATGTTCACCGAGTCGGCACCGCGGGAGATATCGATTTTGACCTGTTGGAGGCGTTCACGAGAGTTGGCGAACCGGGCACCATCGATTTCGATTTTGGACTGCTCCCAGGAGGAGATCTCCACGGCGCCGTTGTAGTTCTCGAGCAGCAGGCGGCTGCCGGGCTTGCAGTCATAGGAGTAGTGGAACGGCTCCTCCTCCTTGGGACCGATGGAAACATCGTCAATGTCGATATCGCAACCGGCGAGACCGAGAGTGGCGGCGAGCAGGAGGCATGAAATAGAGTTCCGCATGACACGGAGTACGCATGGGGGTAAAAAAAGTTCCATGGTATTCTGAGCATTACACTTTCCTGCCCGTTTGTTCCTTTAAATCACCCAAAAAACATGAGAAAACTGCTTGCCCTGAACCGTGGCGAGATCGCCATTCGCATCCTTCGAGCCGCCAATGAGCTGGGGCTGAAGACAGTAGCCGTGTACTCAAAGGAAGACCGGTTGAGCCTGCATCGTTTCAAGGCCGATGAGGCCTACGAAGTGGGGCAAGGGTTAGGCCCGGTGCAGGCGTACCTGGACGTGGAGGGAATCTGCGCGCTGGCAGCGGAAAAGGGCGTGGACGCGATTCATCCTGGGTATGGGTTTCTGTCGGAAAACCCGGCGCTGCCGCGGGCGTGTGCCAAGTATGGGCTGACGTTCGTGGGTCCGCGTGCCGAACTGCTGGAAATGTTGGGCGACAAGACGGCGGCGAGGCGGTTGGCGCAGAAGGCGGGCGTGCCGGTGATTCCGGGAACGGAAAAGCCTGTTGCGGATTTGAAGAAGGCCGCGGAGATGGCGGCGAAAATCGGGTTTCCGGTGATAATTAAAGCCGCGTTCGGCGGGGGCGGGCGCGGGATGCGCGTGGTGCTGGACCCGGCCGAGTTGGAAGTTCGGCTCGCGGAAGCGCAGCAAGAAGCGGCGGCGGCGTTCGGGAATGGGGCGGTGTTCATTGAGCGCTACATCCGGCGGCCGCGGCACGTGGAAGTACAGATTATGGCCGACATGCACGGCAACGTGTTGCATTTGCATGAGCGGGATTGCTCTGTGCAGCGGCGGCACCAGAAAGTGGTGGAGGTGGCGCCGGCGATTGGGCTGGACCCTCGCATCCGGAGGGAGTTGGCGGACGCGGCAGTGGCACTGGCGAAGACGGCCGGCTATGAGAACGCCGGAACAGTGGAGTTCCTGGTGGACTCCGCCACGGGCGAATGGTTCTTCATTGAAGTGAATCCGCGGGTGCAGGTGGAGCATACGGTGACCGAGCTGGTGACGGGCATCGACATTGTGCAGACGCAGATATTGATTGCGCAGGGGCATGCGTTGCACGGCGAAAAGATCAACCTGCCGGCGCAGGAAGATGTTCCGCTGCACGGGACGGCGCTGCAGTGCCGCGTGACAACGGAAGACCCGGCGAATCACTTTTTGCCGGACTACGGGAAGTTGCAGACGTACCGTTCGCCGGCCGGGTTCGGCATCCGGCTGGATGCGGCGAGCGCATACGGCGGAGCGGTGATCACACCGTTCTACGACTCGTTGCTGGTGAAGGTGACCAGTTGGGGACGCACGTTCCCGGAGGCGTGCAGCCGGATGGACCGTGCGCTGCGCGAGTTCCGGATACGAGGCGTGAAGACGAACATTCCGTTCGTGGAAAATGTGGTGAACCACGCGGCCTTTCAGAAAGGGACCATTACGACGAACTGGCTGGCGGAGACGCCAGAGCTGTTCAAGTTCTCCGCGCGGAAGGACCGGGCGACGCGGGTGCTTTCGTATTTGGCGGAAGTGAACGTGAATGGGAACCCGGAGGTGAAGGGGCGGGTGATTCCGGCCGAATGCAAGCCGGCGCCGGTTCCGGTACACAATCCGCTGCCGCCGCCGAAGGGAACCAAACAGCGGCTGGACGAGATGGGTCCGGAGAAGTTCGCGGCCTGGGTACGGGCGCAGAAACGTTTGCTGCTGACCGATACGACGATGCGGGACGCGCACCAATCGCTGTTCGCAACGCGGGCGCGGACTTACGATCTGCACCAGATTGCCAACTTCTCAGCGCATACCATGAGCGAGTTGTTCAGCCTGGAAATGTGGGGCGGGGCGACGTTCGACGTATCGATGCGGTTCCTTTTGGAGGACCCCTGGCAGCGGTTGCGGCTGCTGCGGGCGGCGATTCCGAATATCTGTTTCCAGATGCTGCTGCGGGCGTCGAACGCGGTGGGCTATACGGCGTATCCGGACAACGTGGTGCGGGAGTTCATATCCGGCGCGGCGGAGAACGGCATGGACATTTTCCGGGTGTTCGATTCGTTGAATTGGCTGCCGAACATGAAAGTGCCGATGGAGGCGGTGCGGAAGACAAATCGAGTATGTGAAGCGGCGATCTGTTACACGGGCGACATACTGGATCCGAAGCGGGATAAATACTCGCTGGATTACTACGTGAAGATGGCGAAGGAACTGGAACGGATGGGCGCGCACATGCTGGCCATTAAAGACATGGCCGGGCTGTGCAAGCCGTATGCCGCGCACAAACTGGTGAAGACGCTGCGGGAAGAGGTGGGGCTGCCAATCCATTTCCACACGCATGATACGAGCGGGATTAATGCTTCGTCGATTCTGAAGGCGGCAGAAGCGGGGGTGGACGTCTGCGACGCGGCACTGGCGTCGATGAGCGGAACGACAAGCCAGCCGAACCTGAATTCGATTGTGGCGGCGCTGAACCATACGCCGCGGGCGACGGGCCTGGACCTGGATTCACTGAACCGGGCGAGCGATTACTGGGAGGGGGTGCGGGCCTGGTATAAGCCGTTCGATAGCGGATTGAGCGCGGGTACGGCGGAAGTGTATTTGCACGAGATGCCAGGGGGGCAGTTCACGAACTTGAAGGAGCAGGCCGATGCGATGGGCCTGGGGCCGAAGTGGGGGGAGATTGCGCGGACCTACGCGGAAGTGAACCTGGCGTTCGGGGACATTGTGAAGGTGACGCCATCGAGCAAAGTGGTGGGCGACATGGCGATATTCCTGGTGTCGCACGGGTTGACGATGGCCGAAATTGAAAGGCTGCCGGTGGACCATACGCTGACGCTGCCGAACTCGGTGATCGACATGTTTGAAGGGTCGCTGGGCGAGCCTCCGGGCGGGTGGCCAAAGAAGCTGGCGGCGATCATTCTGAAGGGCGGCAAGCCGAGGAAGGGCCGGCCGGGGGCGCACCTGGCGGCGGTGGACATGGGCGAGACGGCGGCGCTCGTGGAGAAGAAGATTGGCCGGAAGCCAAGCAAAACCGACGTTCTGAGCTACCTGATGTATCCGGATGTGTTTGTGAAGTTCGCCAAGGCGCACGCCTCCTACGGGGACCTGGAAGCACTGCCGACGCCGCAGTTTTTCTATGGCATGGCGCGCGGCGAAGAGATCAACGTCTTTATTGAAGACGGCAAATCGCTCATCATCAAATACCTGACGACGAGCGAACCGCACCCGGATGGGACGCGAACGGTGTTCTTCGAACTGAACGGCCAGCCGAGGGAAATCACGGTTCGCGACCGCGGACTGCAGCCCACGGAAGCGGCGCGGCTAAAGGCCGATCCGGCGGAGGCGGGACAGGTGGGCGCGCCGATCCCTGGCGCCGTGTCGTCGATCGCGGTAGAGTTGGGGCAGAAAGTGGAAAAGGGCGACCGGCTGCTGGTGATGGAAGCGATGAAGATGCAGACGACGGTGTATGCGCCAATTGGAGGGACGGTGAAGCAGAAGCTGATAGCGCCAGGCGCGCAAGTGGAGTCGAAGGATCTGCTGATTGTGATCGGGTAGCACCCGGCTATGAAGACCGCGTACCAGCAAGCCCGGCGCATGGCATTGACCGGGCTTGCGGTGAGCGCCGCGTTGGCGGTATTGAAGATCACGATCGGGCTGGCGGCGGGTTCATCGGCCACGGTGGCAGATGGTGTGGAATCAGCAACGGACGTATTTGCGTCGGGGCTTCTGATTGTCGGATTGACCATTGCGGCGCTGCCGGCGGACCGCAACCATCCGTACGGCCATGGGCGATTTGAGATACTAACGGGCCTGGCGATAGGCCTGGTGCTTTGCGTGACGGGGGCCACGATTAGCTACAGGAGTTATGAGCATATTGGCCATGCGGAGATACCGAAGGCATATGCGATTTGGCCGCTATTGATATCGCTGGGCGCGAAAGCTGCGTTGAGTTACTACAAGTTACGAGTGGCAAAGCGGATTCATTCGGGAGCATTGGCCGCCGATGGGAAGAACGACTTTGTGGATGTGATTTCCGGATTCACGGCGCTGGTGGCGCTGGGGCTTACCCTGGCGGACCCGGTTCGATTCGCGGACGCGGACCCGATTGGAGCAGTGGCGGTGGGCGGGATCGTGCTGTTTTTGGGGTTGCAGGTGATGTGGGAGACATCGGAGCAGTTGGTGGACACGATGCCGGACGATACGAACCTTGCGGAACTGCGGGCGGTGGCGATGAGCGTGGCGGGGGTGGAGTACGTCGAGAAAATCATGGCGCGAAAGACTGGGCTGCGCTGGCACGTAGACATGCACATACACGTGAACCCGGCCATGACGGTGCGGGATTCGCATATTGTGGCGGGGACGGTAAAGAGTGAATTGCGGACGAAGCTTGCGTGGATTGAAAACGTTTTGGTGCATATAGAGCCGTTTGAACCGGAGAACAGGATTCGATAGACTCGTCGATTCATGGCCACACACACCCGCCGCTACTTTTTCTACGGAGCGGCATTGACCGCCGCTGTACCCGCCGCCGGTTTCGGCAGCACGCCTTCGTTGAAGGCGCTTGGATACAAATCGCCGAACGAAAAGCTGAACCTGGCCGCCATTGGCGCGGGCGGGCAGCCGGCGGCGGACCTGCGCATTGCGCAAGGCGGCGTAGAGAACGTGGTGGCACTGGCGGACGTGGATTGGGCGCGCGGGCAGGAATCGTTCAAGCGCTTTCCGGATGCCGAGAAATTCAAAGATTACCGGCAGATGCTGGATAAGAAGGGCAAGGAGATCGACGCGATTGTGGTTGGGCCGCCGGACCATATGCACGCGACGTGCGCGCTGGCGTGTATGCAGATGGGAAAGCATATCTACGTGGAAAAACCGCTGACGCGGACCTCGTGGGAAGCGCGGCTGCTGTGGCAGGCGGCGCAGAAGTACAACGTGGCAACGCAGATGGGCAACCAGGGATATTCGCACGACGCGACGCGGGTGGCCTGTGAGATTATCTGGTCCGGCGAGATTGGCGATGTGAGCGAAGTTCACGCCTGGACAGGGCGGCCATCGTGGCCGCAGGGCATGACGCAAACCGCGGAGGCATCGCCGGTTCCGGACACGCTGGACTGGGACCTGTGGCTGGGCGGCGCGGCCGCGCGGCCATTCACCGCCGGGGACGCGAATTATAAGGAGTTTGTGGCGGCGCGGAACACGCGGTACGGCCGCGGCGGGGGCGGCGACGGGTTCGGCTTCTATTTGCCGTTCAACTGGCGGGGGTTTTATGACTTTGGTTCAAGCCTGATCGGCGATTGGGGCGTCCACATACTGGGCCCGGCGAACTGGGCGTTGCAGTTGGCGCCGGAGCATTTGAAAAGCGTGGAATGCGTGAAGAAGGATTCCCTGCCCCCGTTCACGTTCCCGGATGTATTAACTATTAAGTACGAATTTGGGCCGCGGCCGGGAATGCCTCCAGTTACGATCTACTGGTATCATCACGCGGGCGGCGACGCCTATTTGCCGCCAGGGATGACGGCGGAACAGGCACGGAAGATACCCGATCAGGGTCCGCAGGTGGGGCCGCAAAGCGGACAGGGCGGGTTCCGGCCGGGGTCAGGCGGCGCGGGGGCTCCGCGGCCGGTGCAGAATAGCGGATACAACGAGATTTTTGTTGGCTCGAAGGGCTATTTGGGAACAAGCGGACGGGGCGAGGGCGTGGGCCTTCTGCCAGGTTCGCGATGGGCGGAATATAAGCTGCCGGCGCCGTATTTGTCGCGTTCGCCCGGCGCAAGCACGGGCAGCAACCATGCGGCGCACTGCCGGGATTGGATCCGGGCCTGCAAAGGGGGCGCGCCGGCCTGCTCCAACTTCAGTATCGCGGCGAAGTATACCGAGTGGCTGGTGTTGGGCGCGGCGGCGGTTCACGTGGAAGGCAAACTGCTGTGGGACAACGCGAAAGGCGAATTCACCAATAGCCGGGAGGCAAATAAGTGGGTGAAGCCGGCGTTCCGGAAGGGCTGGGAGATTAAGCTATAACATCGCGAATGACGTGACCGTGAACATCGGTGAGTTTGCGGTCCACGCCGTTGTGGCGATAGGTAAGTTTTTCGTGGTTGATGCCGAGCAGGTGCAGGACGGTGGCGTGAATGTCGTAGCCGTAGATGGGGTGTTCGGCGGGTTTGTAGGACCATTCGTCGCTGGCGCCATAGGTTACGCCGCGCTTCAAGCCGCCGCCGGCGAGCCAGGAGGTGAAGCAGAAGGGGTTGTGGTCCCGGCCCTTTGAACCCTGGCTGCAAGGCATTCGGCCAAACTCGGTGGTCCAGTAGACGATGGTGTCGTCGAGGAGCCCGCGGGATTTGAGATCCTTGATGAGCGCCGCGGCGGGTTTGTCCATCTCCGTTCCCATTTGTCCGTGGTCCTTGGCGATGTCTTCGTGACTGTCCCAATTGCGGCGGGGAAAGCCGTTATCGGCGCCGCTCCAAACCTGGACGAAACGAACCCCTCGCTCCAGCAGGCGGCGAGCGATGAGGCAGTTCCGGCCGAAGTCCTCCGTTATCTTTTCGTCCAGGCCGTATAACTTGCGCGTGGCGGCGGATTCGCCGGAGATATCCATTACTTCCGGCGCGCTGACTTGCAGGCGGGCGGCCATTTCATACGACGCTATGCGGGCTTCCAGGCGGGAATCATCTTCGCGATTATGAAGGTGTTCGCGATTGAGCGCGGCGAGGACACGGAGGCCCTCCTTTTCGCTCTCTTTCGTGATGTATTTTGCGGATTCCGGCGGGTTCAAATCATAAATGGGATTGGCGCTGGCGGCGCGGATCATGGTGCCCTGATGTCCGGCGGGAAGGAAGCCAGTGGACCAGTTGCCGGGGCCGTTGGGTGCGTAACCGCGCGAATCCGGAATGACGACAAAATCGGGCAGGTCCTTGTTCATGCTGCCCAAGGCATACGAGATCCAGGAGCCCATGCTGGGATAGCCGGGCAGGATGAAGCCGGAGGCCTGCAGGAACGTGGCGGGCCCATGAACATTGGACTTGGAGATCATGGAGGGGAAGAACACCATGTCGTCGACGCAGCTACCGAGGTGAGGGACCAGCGAACTCATCCATTTGCCGGACTGTCCATACTGCTTCCAATCCCAGGGACTTTTCATGACGGCGCCGGGGACGCTCTGGAAGAGTTCCACCTTTTCACCGGGGTCCCAGGTTTCGCCGTTTTTGGCAATGAGGCGGGGCTTGTAATCAAAGGTGTCGCACTGGCTGGCGGCGCCGGACATGAAGAGTTGCACGACGCGTTTAGCCTTGGCTGGATGATCAAGCGGACGGCCTTCAGAGGCGCGCATTATTTCAGCCAGGGCCAGGGCGCCCAGCCCGCCGCCAGCATTCCGCAGAAAGTTACGCCGGTTCATAGTTAGTCCACGAAGAGGAATTCATTGCTGTTGAGGATGAGCCTGGCCGCGTTTGCAAAGCCATGCTTCTGGGCGTAGGCGGAGAGGAGTTCCCGCTCCGGTGCGGTCGATTCCCGTTGCAGGGCGTAGCGAAACAGCAGGTTCACATCGCCATTGGCGCGGGCGGCGAGATACTCGGCCTGCTTGACGAGCAGCGGATTGTTGAGGAGGGCCAGGGCTTGAATGGCGGTGATGGTGGAGTTGCGTTTGGCGGTCATGGTGGATGGATCCGGGCAATCCAGCCGTTCCATGAGCGGGTCCGGGACGCTGCGCACCAGGAAACGATAGACACTGCGGCGCCGGCTACCGGGACTATCGATATCGAAGCGAGTGTAGTCGTATACGGGGGAATGGTCGTCTTTGAAGAAGAACTGTTCGGAAGACGGACCGCCAGCAGTTAGATCGAGCCGGCCGGCGGCGGCCAGGGAGGCGTCGCGGATACTTTCCGCGTCGAGCCGCCAGCGATTCATGCGCCATAGATAGCGGTTGCCGGCGTCTATTTTTGACTTAGCCGCATCGGAATCTGATGCCTGCCGGTAGACAGAACTTAGGACGATCTGACGGTGCAGGGATTTCAGTTTTCCGCCGGTATCGCGGAACTGAATTGCGAGCCAATCGAGTAACTCCGGGTGAGTGGGGAGCGAACCCATGCGGCCGAAATCGTTGGGCGAATCGACGATGCCGGCGCCGAAGTGATAGTGCCAGACACGGTTGACGATGGAGCGCCAAGTGAGCATATTTTCCTTGGCGGTGATCCACTGGGCAAGCGCGGCGCGGCGTGCGCCTTCGGGGCCATTGGCGGCGAAATCGAAACGGGAGGGGAGCCCTTGAACGGCGGAGAGCGCTCCGGGAAAGGCGGGTTTTCCTGGGCTTTGCACGCTTCCGCGGCCAAGAACATGAATGGGCCTGGGCGCGATGGGCCAGCGGAGCGTGCCGGACAAGGGGAAGATGTTGGCGGCGCCATAGACCATTTGGGGCTTCGGGAGTTCCCGCAGGCGGGCGTCCACGGTGGCCAGGGCGGCGTTCCATTTTTCGAGCGCGGCGCGGGTGGGCGGATCGAGCAGGACTAGCACCAGATCCTTGCGCCGGGCGTTGCCGGAGTCTACTTTCGCCGTGTCCTTTTCGGCTCGCCAGATACGAAGCTGCTTATCGAGTTCCTGTATCTCTGGTGAAGTTACGGCGGCGGATTTATCGAGCAGCGGTTGTAATTCCACCATGATGGTTCGCCGCTGTTCGAGTAACACGCGGCGCCGGGTGTGGAGCGCGGGATCGGTGTCGTAAGGACGGTCGGCGCGGTCAATGCCGGAGAAGACGGCCTGGAGGGAGTAATAGTCTTCCTGCTTGATGGGGTCGAACTTGTGGTCGTGACAACGGGCGCAGTGGGCCGTCATGCTGGTGAAGGCCGACATGGTGGTCATGAGCATGTCGTCGCGGTCCAGCAGGCGGGTGTTTTCTTTGTCGGTGGTGCCTTCGCGGAGTTCCGCGTGGCCAACGAAATCCCAAGGTCCGGCGGCGATGAAGCCGGTGGCGACGACGCCCGCAGGGTCATCCGGGAACAGGACATCGCCGGCGAGTTGTTCCTGGACGAACTGCGCGTAGGGTTTGTCGGCGTTTAAGCTTTGGATGACATAGTCCCGATACGGCCAGGCGTTGCGGCGGGGCTTGTCTTTGTCGTAGCCGTGGGATTCTCCATAGTGCACTACGTCGAGCCAATGGCGGCCCCACCGTTCGCCGTAATGGGGAGAGGCCAGAAGCCGATCGACGAGTTTTTCGTACGCATCAGGGGAGCGGTCGGCGAGAAACGAATGCGTTTCTTCAAAGGTGGGAGGCAGTCCGTGGAGATCGAAAGTAAGGCGGCGGATAAGGGTGCGGCGGTCGGCTTCGGGGGACGGGCTCAGGCGCTTCTCAGTAAGTTTGGCGAAGATGAAGGCATCGATGGGCGTGCGGGCCCAGGAAGAAGCCGTGGCGGGAGGTGCGACGGGTTTCAGCGGCGCCAGAGACCACCAGGAGGCGCCGTTGAAACCGGCGGGTGTGTCGTCGCTGGCGCCGGCGGCAACCCAGCGTTCAATGAGCGCGACCTCTTCGGCGGAAAGAGGCTTGCCGGCCTTCGGCATGCGCGGCGCGGCGCCGCTAACGGTTGGGACGAGGCGGGCGAGGACGGCGCGAACCCCAGAGTAAGTGGCGAGAGTGACGCCGCCGGCACCCCGTTCGGCCTGATGGCAGGCCACACAGCGTTGTTCGAGCAAGGGCCGGACCTGCCGGTGGAAACTGACCGGGGCCGCTGCGTAGAGCGTAGCCGCCACGGCGACAAATACGACGGGAATGACCACGGAGTTAAGCATATAACAGGCGGTTGCGGCGCGTGGATGAATGGTTTCGCAAACCAACCTCGCCACTGGCGGGCCGGATTGCGCAAGCTATAACTCGCCGTGTTGTACGGGGTTGCGGACCGGTACGAGAAAGGCGGGCACGCTGAAGCCGCGCCACCGCGCCAGGGCGTGGGGAGACTTAGGGAATATTCAATTCTGGGGGTTGGGATGCCGCTCGTTTTGGGACACGCTGAAGCGGCGTCCCAGCAGGTGTGGTGCCGCGTGTGGGGATTCCCGGCCCGCGGCTTGTGGCTGGGTTTCAGATGCGCGATGTCCCCGCAGTCGTGCTGCGTGTCGGGTACGGGGTGATCCTTGTGGCGGAGTCACAGATCAGCCCGGCTCCTGTATACTGATTCCCGGCCAAGCCATGACAAACCGGGAAACAGTTTGGACGCACAGTGCTTCGCGTCGGCGAGCAGTGCTTGCAATGGCGGGGTTCCTGAGCGGGTCTCCGCTGCTGCGTGGGCAGATAGATCCGTTCCGGGATCACCCGCGGGTGCCGAAGCTCGATGAGTTGATGACAGCGTTGGAATTCGAACCCGTATTTCACGCCAAGCTGCCGCGGCAGGTGTACGACTATACGGCCTACGGTACGGATGGCGAATTCACGCTGCGGCGCAACCGGCAGGCGTTTGACTGGGTGGACCTGGTGCCAGGGATGGCCGCGGGCAAGCCCGCAACGGCGCTGGAACTGTTCGGGACGCCGATGGCGTATCCGATACTAATTTCACCGACGGCGGCGCATGTGGCGCTGCACCCGGAGGGCGAGGCGGCCACGAGACAGGGCGCGACAGCCGCGGCGAACACGCCGATGATCGTAAGCAACGTGGCGAGTTTGCCGATTGAAAAAATTGGCGCAGCGGCCACGGGGCCTTTCTGGTTTCAACTCTACCCGAAAGAGGACGCGGCGCTGAACCGTGAGACACTCGAGCGTGCCCAAGCGGCCGGATGCAAGGCGGTGGTAGTAACCATCGATCAGCAGGCCGCGGTATTCGAGCGCGAGGCGCACGACCGGCATCTGTTGCCGCAAACGACGCGCCGCAGCAGCCGCGAGCCGGCACCACGGACGCCCTACCGGATCAAGGAATTCCGGTTGTTTTATGACTGGAAGCTGTTTGCAGAGATTCGCAAACTGGTGAAAGTGCCGATAATCGCCAAGGGCGTGCTGACGGCCGAGGACGCCAGGCTATGCCTGGAGCATGGGTTGGATGGCGTGTATGTTTCCAATCACGGCGGACGGTCGCTGGACTATGCGCCCTCAACGCTGGAGGTGCTGGCGGAGATCGTTGACGCGGTGGGCGGAAAAACGCCGGTGCTGTTCGATAGCGGCATTCGCCGGGGCACCGACATACTGAAGGCGCTGGCGCTGGGGGCGAGCGCGGTTTGCCTGGGGCGGATTCCGCGATGGGGGCTGGGGGCCTACGGCCCGGCGGGGGTGCAACGGATCTTGGAGATAATGCAGGCGGAACTGGTGCAGGCGATGGCGGCGACGGGACGCACGTCGCTCGGCTCCATTGACCGGACGCTGGTTAGAACGGACTTTCCATGAGGCGGCGCCATGCCATTTTGCTGGCCTCCGGGCTATTGCGCGCGCAGCGGCGGGCGCCAGTAGAGGAGTTAGCGAACACACTGGAGATGGAAGAGGCGGCGCGGCTTGTCTTGCCGCCGGCGCTCTTCCGCGAGATAAGCGGCGGAGACCGGGCGTCGTTCGACCGAATCACGTTCCGGCCGCGCATGATGGTGAACACGTTGGGCATTGACCTGACGGTGGAACTGTTTGGGGAAAAGCACTTCGCCCCGATTTTGGCGGGCCCGATGGCGTTGCAGGGCCGGTTCCATTCCGAGGGAGAAAGAGCCACGGGGGAGGGCGCGCGGGCGGCGAGAACAGTGGTGGTGCGGGCCGCGGAGACAAGCGTTCCGGTGGAATCGGCATGGGTGCAGGTGACACCAGGAAAAGCGATACCGGCGGACGCAAAGGTACTGGTGACCGGGTCCGCGTTGGATTGGGACGAGTTCGCGAAGTTGCGCGCGGCTACGAAACTGCCGATTGCGGTGAAAGGAATCATGAGCGCGGCCAACGCGCGGGTGGCGCTGCAACGAGGCGCGAATGGGCTGATTATTTCCGCTTACCGGGGAACGAACGCGGGCGGGATGGCGAGCCCGCTGAGCGTGTTGCCGTCAATTGTGGAGGAAGTAGCGGGGCGCGCGCCGGTGCTAATCGATGGTGGCTTTCGGCGCGGGAGTGACGTATTGAAAGCGCTGGCTTTGGGCGCACGGGCGGTGCTGGTGGGGCGGCCGGTGTTGTGGGGATTGGCCGCGTACGGGGCGCGCGGCGTGCAACAGGTGCTGGAGCAGTTGCAGACGGAGTTGGCGCGGGACATGGCCATGTGCGGCCTGCGGACGTGCGCGGAGGCGACGCCCAAATACGTTAGAATTCACCGCCGGTGAAATCGACGAGGAAGATTTGCATGTGTTCGCCAACTTTGCGGTTAAACGCGAGCGTTTTGCCGTCGTTGGACCACACAAGCGCGTCGCCGCCCCTGGCCGTCAGGAAGACGGTTTTGCCGGTTGCAACTTTCGTGACGGCAATTCCCCGCCCCGAGGACACGGCAAGGAACGAACCGGACGGATGCCAGCGAATCCCGGCCTGCGCGCCACCTTCGATTTGCGTCAACTGCCTGGGCGCGCCGCCGTTAGAGGGGATGACGAAGACCTGCCTGGAGCCATCCGGCGCCGCGGCCAGATAGGCAATGAACTTTCCGTCGCGGGTGCCGCGCACAATGCCTCCGGCTTCGCCCGTTGTAAGGCGGCGAATGCGCACGCCGCGCGGCGGCGCCGGGAAGCGTTTCGTATCGCCGGCGAACGCGGTGCCGAGCTTTACGTCCGATGGTATGTCGGCCACGAAGAGTGAGTTGTGGAATGTACCATCGGCCTCTTTGACGCGGCCGATGAAGGCGCGCATCCGGCCATCGCCGCCTACCCAGGAATCGTTTGCGGCCATGACGATATCGCCTGGTTTGGCTTCGGCCTCTGGTACAACTGGCACGAGTACGGCGAACTTTCCGTCCTGTACCATACCGATGGTGCGGCCGTATTGGGGAAGTAACTGGTCGTCATAAGTAAAGCCGACGCGACGGCCGTTCAGCGAATACTCGTGGCGGTGTGTGCCGCCGCGGTGGGCGCCGGGCGGAGTAACTGGGGATGTAACATCCCGCACGTCCAGGAAACGGACCTCGCCATTTGCGGAGACGACGGCGCCGCGGCGGTTGGATTTGAAATAAGGCTCGGCAAGCGGGCCGTGGATGAAGATCACCTCGTCGCGGGTGGGGTGGTAGGAAGCGGCCACCACTTTCGGCCCTTTGCCGAAGAGCAGCGTTTCGGCGCCGGTGCGGATATCCACCTTCCAGATTTCGGTTTCGCGGGTGTCGTAGCAGAGAAAGCGGCCGTCCGGGGAGAAGTTGTCGTTATTGTCCAGCGCGTGGGTGCGCGGGGAGGCGGTTAACTGCCGCTCCTGTGAGAAGGTGGAGACGGCCAGGGCCAGCAAAAATATCCATCGCATCGCCCAGTATGATAACGTGAAAAGTTGCGCGGACTGGTGCTGAAATCAGCCTCCGCCGGAGGAATACATGGAAGCTTTGGGAATGGTTGAAACCAAGGGACTCATCGGCGCGATTGAGGCGGCCGACGCTATGGTGAAGACCGCGAACGTCACGTTGACGGGCAAAGAGTACATTGGCGCCGGGTACGTGACGGTGACCGTGCGGGGCGATGTGGGCGCGGTGAAGGCCGCCACCGACGCCGGCGCCGCGGCCGCCCGGCGTGTGGGCGAACTGGTGGCGGTGCACGTGATCCCCAATCCCCATTCGGAAACCGAAAAGATTCTTCCGGGCGCCAACAAAAAGTAGCCGCGCTGAAACGGCTGCGCCATGTTGCAGGATCCCGATCTGATCTCCTTGCAGGAGGTCCGCACCAAAGTGGAAAAGGCCTGGGCCGCGGCCCAGCGCTTCCGTGCGTTCACGCAGGAGCAGGTGGACGCGGTGGTGGAGCGTATGGCCGAAGCCGCCCGTGGGCACGCCGAGCGGTTGGCGCAGATGGCCGTTGAAGAGACTGGATACGGCAACGCGAAGGACAAGCTGGCGAAGAATATGCTGGCGGCGGAACGGCTGCCGGAGGAACTGCGCGGCATCCGGACCGTTGGCGTATTGCGGGAACGGCCAGAGGATAAAGTCACTGAGTACGCGGTGCCGGTGGGCGTGGTGGCGGCGATATTGCCAACGACGAATCCAACATCCACGGCCATTTACAAAACGCTCATCTCGCTCAAAGCCGGCAACGCCATCGTGTTAAGTCCGCACCCGCGCGCCAAAGGCTGCACCTGCGCGACGGCGGAAGTGCTCTACCGGGCGGCGGTTTCGGCCGGGGCGCCTGAGGGCATTATTCAATGCCTGACGCAGCCGACCATGAATTCGACCAACGAACTGATGCGCCATCCGCGCACGGCGGTAATTCTGGCCACTGGCGGATCGGGCATTGTGAGGGCGGCGTATTCATCGGGCAAACCCGCGTTCGGCGTGGGGCCGGGGAATGTGCCGGTGCTGATTGACACAACGGCCGATGTGAACGCGGCGGTGCGTGGTGTTTTGACGGGCAAGACGTTTGACAACGGGACGTTGTGCTCCTCCGAACAGACCATTGTGGCCGAAACAAAACTGCGGCAGAATGTGCTGAACGCGCTGACGGCAAATGGCGCTTATCTGTGCGATGAGGCGCAGGCGGCGGCATTGGCGCGGGTGCTGTTTTCGCGGGGAACAACCGTGAATCCGGACCTGGTGGGGAACGCCGCCACGGAGATTGCGAAGAAGGCGGGGTTTTCCGTGCCTGCAAACACGCGGGTTCTGGCGGCGGAGGTCCAGGGGATCGGGAAGGATCATCCGTTATCCGCGGAAAAACTGAGCCCGGTGCTGGCGGTGCATTTTGTAGCGGATTTCGAAGCCGGGTTGAACGCTTGTGAGGCGGTGCTGCGATTCCATGGGCTGGGCCACACTTGTGGCATTTACACGGCCGATGAGGCCAAGGCGCGGCAATATGCGCTGCGGATGCCGGCGCACCGCGTGCTGGCCAATACGCCGACGCCGCATGGTTCGGTTGGCATTACCACCGGCCTGTTCCCCGCCATGACATTGGGCTGCGGTTCGGTGGCCGGCAATGCCACCGGCGATAACATTACGCCGCTTCACTTACTGAACGTCAAGCGGCTGGCCTGGGCCATTCGCCCTTGGTCGCAAGCAGAAGTTACTCCTGTTATGAACCAACCGGACGGACCAGTTTCCAAGGCGCGCATTGCCGCCGCTGTTGACCGCTACCTGTCGGGCGCGCCGGCGAAACCGGCCAATGTAGCGAGCATTGTGGACAAGTTTCTGGAAAGCAAAGGCGTGATTCAAACCTGCGAGCCATGCGCGGCGCCAAAGCGAACGCCGGAAGCGCCCAAGCCGGAGCCCGCGGCACCGGTCGCGGTGACCGATTTTGTGTGCGAAGATGATGTGCGTCAAGCCATCCGGCGAAACCAGAAGATTTATATCTGTTCGAAGACCATCATCACCCCGTCGGCACGGGAGCTAGCCAACGCACAGCGGGAAGAGATTCTCGTTTTAACGCAAAGATAGAAAGACCCATGCATCCCGATCTCGACAAACTCAAAAACCAATTACCGCCCGAACTGGAGAGTTGCGGCTTCGTGGTCTTCCACGGGCTGGCGCGCGCCGACGAAGAGACCGGCGTGGTGATGTGGGATGTGGCGCAGCGGCCGAACCATAAAGAGTTCCTTGATTGCGCCGGCAAACTGGGCGTGAAGGTCATTGTCATGAATAGCCGGGCCTTTGAAGAGGCGAGTATTGAAGACATACAGGACGAGATCGAGGCGTTGGAGTTTCCGCCGGCGGAACGCCGGGAACTGGAACGGCGGCTGAAGGCGTTGAAGCCGTACACCGGGTTTACGGCGAACCTGGAATTGTCGTTTGACTACAACGGGGCCATTTATGTCTATGAGATTCGCAGTGAATTTATGAACGAGTTTCTGGCGATCATGAGTGAGGTGGACGCGGGCATTTTCCCAGGCGGGTCCTTCGAAGACGACGACCCAAGCTCGCCGCCCGGCGGCAGTTTCTTTTCGCGTAATTAGTGCGATGGACGTGAAACCCGCGCGTTGGATGATTCCTGATCCGCCGGCGGCGGAGTTGGAAGCGTTTGCCAGAGAAGCGGGAATGCAACTGCCCGCGGCGCGCATTTTATGGAAACGGGAGATCCGGGACGCGGGCGCCGCTCGCCGGTTCCTGCACCCAAGCCTGGACACGCTGCATGATCCGTTCGCGCTTGCGGATATGGGAAAGGCCTGCGCGCGGCTGGCCGGCGCCGTGCAAGCGAAAGAACGGGTGTTGCTGTACGGGGATTACGATGTGGACGGGACCAGCGCGATCGTAATCCTGCATACGGCGCTGCGCCTGGCCGGGGCCGATGTTCACTATCATGTGCCGCATCGCATCCGCGAAGGTTACGGGATGCGCAGCGAAGTGGTGGAGCAGGCAAAAGCGGACGGCGTATCGCTGATCGTGAGCGTTGACACGGGCATTCGCGCCGGAGCGGTGGTGGAACATGCGCGGACGCTGGGAATCGACGTGATCGTCACCGATCATCACCTGCCGGAAGGCGAGTTGCCGCCGGCGGTGGCGGTGTTGAATCCGAACCGGAGAGACTGCCCGTATCCGGCGAAGAACTTGTGCGGGGCGGCGGTGGCGTGGAAGCTGGCCGATGCGCTGTTGACGACGCTCGGCTGGCCGGAATCGCGGCGAGTGAAGCTGCTGCCATCGCTGCTGAAGCTGGTGGCGATAGCCACCGTGGCGGATGTGGTGCCGTTGACCGGAGAGAACCGGGTGCTGGTGAAGCATGGCCTGGAAGGCTTGCGGACGAACAAGAACGTAGGGCTGAAGGCGATATTGCGGGTGGCGGGGATTCCGGAGGGGGAGATGCCTTCGGCGCGGCAGGTGGGGTTTCAAATCGGCCCGCGGCTGAACGCAGCGGGCCGGATGGACGACGCGCGTGACGTGATTGAACTCTTCCTGACACAGGACGAAAACCGGGCCAACGCGCTGGCCGAAAAGCTGGACGCGTTGAACAAAGAGCGCCAGGAAACCGAGGCCGCCATTCGCGAACAGATACTGGCCGCGTGTGAACGGACAACGATCACCGATGCGCAGGCGGGGCTGGTGTTTTCGGGGCGAGAGTGGCACCAGGGTGTGATAGGGATTGTGGCCGGGCGCCTGGCCGAGCGGTATTCGAGG
Source organism: Bryobacterales bacterium (assembly GCA_016789905.1). Taxonomy (GTDB): domain Bacteria; phylum Acidobacteriota; class Terriglobia; order Bryobacterales; family Bryobacteraceae. The sequence goes on from JAEUQC010000104.1 coordinate 45,158, forward strand.
CCAGTGTTTGTGCTGAGTGAGGATCCGGAGACTGGCGAAGCGCACGGGTCCGGCCGGGGAACAGCGATCTTTCATTTGCTGGAGGCGATGGAGGCGATGCCGGAGTTGTTCACCCGATTCGGCGGGCACCGGCAAGCGGCGGGTCTGAAAATGCCGGTGACCAGGATAGACGAGTTCCGGGAGCGTTTTGCCGCCTACGCGGCAGCGCGATTGGGTCCTGAAGATTTGCGGCCGGTACACGATTGCGACGCGGCGGTGACGCTGGATGAACTGACAGACGAAGCGGTGACGGAGATACTCGCTTTGGCCCCGTTCGGCAATGCCAACCCGGTGCCGCTGCTGGCGCTTCGGAACGCACAAGTGGCGCGCACGCCCGAAGTGAAAAACGAAAAGCATCTGTTCCTGCACCTGCGGCACAACGGAACCACGCGCCTGGCCAAGGGATGGAGCCTGAGCGGTTTGGCGGAGCGCCACCGGGCGGGAGATTCGATTGACGCGGCGGTGCTGTTGGAAGAAGACGCCTGGGCGAAGGCAAGGGGCGGGCCGTTCTGGGGACTGGTGCTGAAAGATTTGCGTTCGACCGAATAACACCTGTGCCTGGATACAATAGGAGGCGATGCGTTTTCTCTCCTTACGCCGTTTGTTGTTGACGCTGGCGATAAGCGGGGCGGCGGCCCTTCCGCAAACGCCGCTGGCCGCCGCCAAAAAGAAGTCGTTTTTGGACAAGCCGACCATGGAGTCCTATGTGCGCCACTTGTTTGTGTGGCCGGCGCAGATAGCGGTAACCATTTCCGACCCGAAACCGAGCAAGGTGGACGGGATGATGGAAATGACGGTGACCGGATCGATGGGCGGAGCCAGCCAGGCGAGCACGTTTTTCGTATCCAGGAACGGCGAAAACGTGATTCAGGGCATGTCGTTCGATGTAAATACGAACCCGTTCAAATCCAATATCGACGCGATAAAGACGGCGTTCGCACCCGCGATCGGAACGTCCGGAGCGCCGGTGGTGGTGGCGATCTTCAGCGACTTTCAGTGCCCGCACTGCCGCGAAGAGGCGAAGATGCTGCGCGCCAACCTGATCCAGACTTTCAGCAAAGAAGTGCGCGCCTACTTCCGCGATTTTCCCATTGAGCAGATCCACGATTGGGCCAAACCGGCGGCGATGGCCGGCCGGTGCGTCTATCGAGAGGACCAGGCGAAGTTCTGGGACTATCACGATTGGGTGTTCGAAAAACAGGCGGAGATTACCCTGGCTTCGTTCCGTTCCAAGTTGGAAGGTTTTCTGGCGGATAAGAAAATCGCCGCGCCGGGCGTGCTGCAGTGCCTGGATGGAAAAGCCACGGCGGAGGATGTGAACAAAAGCTTCGCCGAGGGGATCGCCGTGGGGGTGAACTCCACGCCGACGCTGTTTGTGAATGGGCGGAAACTGGCCGGGAATCTGAGTTGGCCGCAGTTGAAACAGATCGTCGAATACGAAATCGAGTATCAAAAAACCGCAAAGAACGCTGGAGATAACTGCGGGTGTGAGTTGACGCTGCCGTCAGTTCTGCCCAAGTGATGTAAGCAATGACCAATATCAAATTACTTGCTGGTTGTATGGCTGGCACCGTGCTGTGGGGCGCGGAGTTGCCGAAGGCGCAGAAGGTCGACGCGGACCACTACCTGAACTACGTCAAAGTGTTGGCGTCGGAAAAGATGAAAGGCAGAGGGACTGGGTCCAAAGAACTGGAGACGGCGGCGGACTTTATTGCCAAGGAGTTTAAGACGGCCGGACTGCAACCCGTAGGAGGCAGCTATTTCCAGCGCTTTCCGGTGACGACCCAGGCGCGACTTGGGAAATCCAACAAATTGACGCTGCACGTGGATGGAAAAAGGGAAACGCTTGCGTTCGAGAAGGACTTCATTCCGCTGAATTTCAGCGCGGCGGGGGAAGTGAGCGGAGAAGTGGTGTTCGTTGGCTACGGCATTACGGCGCCAGAGTACAACTACGACGACTACGCGGGCATTGATGTGAAGGACAAGATCGTGGTGTTCTTCCGCCGGGAGCCGCAGGAGACCGACGACAAGAGCCCCTTTGCCGGCCGCGTCTATTCGCGGCACGCGCAGTTCGATTCCAAGGCGACGAACGCCAAACTGCACGGCGCCAAGGCGGCCATTGTGCTTTCCGACGTGCTAAGTTCCGGGTCCGGTGACCTGGAAAAATTCGCGCGGAACGCCGGACCGGCCAATGCCGGCATACCGTTTTTGATGGTGAAGGCGGAGACGGGGGAGAAGCTGCTGGAGAAGGCCGGGAGAAATCTTCGTGATATTTACCGGGAGATTGATCAGGACTTGAAGCCCCGTTCGGCCGTGCTGCCGGGCTCCATACAGATTTCGTTGAAGGCCGATGTGCAGCGGGTTGTGAAGACAGTGCGAAATGTGGTGGGGTACTGGCCAGGGGAGACGGACGAGCATGTGGTTGTGGGCGCCCATTATGACCATCTGGGAATGGGAGAGCAGTTTTCGATGGCGCCAAACCTGATCGGCCGTGCGCATTTGGGTGCTGACGATAACGCCAGCGGCTCGGCGGGTGTTTTGGAGCTGGCCCGGTGGATGGGGACGCAGCCGAAGCCGAAGCGAGGCGTACTGTTCATGACGTTCGCCGGCGAGGAACTGGGACTGCTGGGTTCGAGCTACTACGTGAACCATCCGCTGCTGCCGATTGAGAAGGCGGTGGCGATGATCAATATGGACATGATCGGCCGGATAAAGGATGGCCGCGTGTTTGTGGGCGGGAGCGGGACGGGCGCGAACCTAGGCGAATTATTGAAGCAACTGCCTGAGCCGGAGGGATTTAAGTTCGACCTGTCGGAAACGGCCGGGTACGGTTCGAGCGATCACACGTCATTTACCACCAAGCAGGTGCCGGTGCTGTTTTTCTTCTCCGGGCTGCACGGGGATTATCACAAGCCGAGCGACACATGGGAGAAGATTAACGCGAAATCGGCGGCCGAACTGCTGGGGTATGTCGGCGGGGCGATGCACCGGCTGGCGACGGATCTGCCTCGGCCTCAATATGTCAGAGTGCTGCCGCCGGCTTCGGCCCATGCTTCCGGGAGCGGATCTTCAGGCGGAAGCGGGGGCTATGGACCGGCGTTTGGGAGCATTCCGGACTTCGCGGAGCCGCCGACGGGCGTGCGTTTCGCCGATGTACGAGAGGGGACCCCGGCGGCGAAGGCGGGACTGAAGGGCGGTGACATTCTGATAGGTTTTGATGGCAAAAAGGTGCAAAATCTGATGGATTTCACCGTACTTTTGCGCCAAAAGAAGCCAGGAGACGAGGTGGAAGTAGAAGTGCTGCGAGAGGGGAAGCCGATGAAGGTGAAAGTGCTGCTAACGGCACGCAAGTGAAAGACGGGCTATACCTTTTGCGGCATCCCGCCGATGAGTAGTGAAGGAGAGGGTCAACCCGTTGTCCAATACGACGATTTTCGCGCCACTGGATCGGACCTGGAAGCTGCCGCCGCTGATTTTGCATCCGTTTTCGGACGCGGCCGGGCCGAACAAACTGGTGGAAAGCACGCGCGCCAGCATGATGCTGCAAGGGTTTCTACCGAACAACGAATTCACGGTCGCCGAACTCGACCGGAAGTTGCTGGACGGACGGTATTGCGAGATTCGCATGCTCTATTACGTTGGGAAGGACCTGACGCGGTGGATTGAGCAGTGCATGGATGTGGTGAACCGGGACGAGGTGCTGCAGAAGGAGGGGGTGAAGGAACAGAGCTTCGCCAACCTGCTGATCGACGACCCGCCGGAAGAGGTTCGCGAAAAGCTCCGAAAGTGGCAAGTGGCCGATTACCGGTCCATTTTCTCCAGGGCGATGGGCCTGAACATGGTGTTCGCCGATGCCCCCGGACGGACGGCGCTGGCCGACGCCTTTATTCGGCATTACTACCGGTATGCCGACCACATGTACGCCTGCTATCAGAGCCAGCAGACCAGCCGGCAGATTCGGAGCACGGCGTTTCCGTTTGATCTGTATGCCTCCGGCGAGTATTCGCGAATGCTGGAGCGCGAATGGCAGGACCAGATGGACGCGTCGTAATTGGAAGCAGCCTGATATACTCCCATAAATGGAACTGCCGCGTATTGTACGAGTAAAACAGACGTTTCCGGACCGAGGCCTGAAGGATGTCGCCGGCTCGGTGAAGGCTGCGTTACAGGGATCGCCTTTTGTTAGCCGCGTGAAGCCCGGGGGCCGGGTAGCGATAGGCGTCGGAAGCCGTGGAATCACGAACATAGCGTTGATTGCCAAGGCGGCGGTGGATTTTTGGAAATCGGCCGGGTGTGAGCCGTTCCTCTTTCCGGCGATGGGGAGCCACGGAGCAGCGACCGCGGCTGGACAGGCCGATGTGTTGGCGCACTACGGGATCACGGAAGCCAGCATGGGCTGCCAGGTCATCAGCCAACTGGAAGTGGTTTCGCTGGGCAAAGATGCCAACGGAATTGAGGCGTTCCTGGACAAGGAAGCCTACAATGCCGATGGCGTGATGCTGGTGGGCCGGGTGAAGTGGCACACCGATTTTGCCGGGAAAATTGAGAGTGGGCTGTTCAAGATGATGGCGATCGGCCTGGGCAAATTTGCCGGAGCGCAGCGCTATCACACGTATGCGTATCGGCTGGGATTGGAACACGTAATTCGCAGCGTGGGGCGGCAGGTGCTGGGATCCGGGAAGATTCTGGGCGGCCTGGCGATTCTGGAAGATGCGCACCACCAGACGGCGCAATTGACGGCGGTGGCGGTAGAAGAGATGGAGGCGCGGGAAGAGGAGTTGTTGGAACTCACCAAATCCTGGATGGCGCGGGTTCCATTTGACCTCGACATTCTCATGATTGACGAGATTGGCAAGAACATCTCCGGCGCCGGTATGGATACCAAAGTGGCCAACCGCGGTGTGAACGGCGAGTACAACCCGTGGCCAGGCCCGAAGTTCCAGCGGATATTCCTGCGCGACCTTTCTGGTTTAAGCTACGGCAATGCGGTGGGCTTGGGCATGGCGGATGTGATTCACGATCGCCTGTTGGGGAAAGTGGACTGGAATCCGACGTCGATTAATTCCCTTACTGCATCCAGCCCGAGCGCGGTGAAAACGCCATTGCACTATGGGAGCGACTTGGTTTGTTTGCAAAAGTTCTGGCCGACGGTGGGCAAACTGGACCCGAAAGACGTAACGCTGGGCTGGATCAAGAACACGTTGCAACTTTCGCCGATCGCGCTCAGCGAGAATCTCCTTCCGCAGATCAAGGAACGGCGTGACCTGGAGATACTGGGTGAACCGGAAGCGTTCGAGCTCGACTCTGCCGGCAACTTCCGGACAACCCTGTTTACCGCCGACCAATTGACGTCCACCCACTAGAGTGCTGCTCTCTCTCCTTCGGCTTCTGACATTCGCGGCCGTCCTCGCCCCTGGGGCGTGGTACGCCTGGCAATGGCGGGGGATGCCTCATGCGAGTGAATACCACGACGACGGGTTGTACTTTGTCAGCGCGAAGTCGCTGGCTGAAACGGGTGACTACGTCATCGAAAGTTTGCCGGCGCAGCCGAAGCAGACCAAGTATCCGCCGCTATGGCCGGCCGTGTTGTCCATCGCCTGGCGATGGGAGCCGCACTACCCGGACAACCTGCCGGTGGCGATGTTGTTGTGCTGGATGTGGATGCCGTTAACGCTGGTTGTTTATCGGCGATGGCTGCAACTCGCTGGATTTACGCCCGACGTGGTGCTGCTGCTGGGCGGATGTTGGGCGCTGAATCCGTATGTGGTGCTGTTCGGCACCACAATGCTGAGCGAAATGCAGTTCACGTTTCTGCTGCTGGCAGCGATGCTGTGCATGACCCGGACGGCGAGCCGGTGGGCGGCGCTGGCGGGCTTACTGGCAGGGCTGGCTTTTTTGACGCGAACGGCGGGCGTGGCGCTGTTGCCGGCGGCGGTGCTGGCGTACCTGCTGCGAGACCGGTTTCGAGAAGCGGGAGCGTTTCTGGCGGCGTCCTTGCCGTTTGCCGTTGGGTGGGGAGTGTGGTCGGCGATGAACCGCGGCGATGGCACCGATCCGGTGACGCTCTACTACACCAACTACTTCGGAGATTATTTGGCGAACTTCCACTGGCGGGAGGCGCACATCTATCTCTGGAAGAACACTGACGGCATCCTGCACGGACTGGGAGCGCTACTGCTGCCCGACATCACGCAGTCGCTTTTCGAAAAAGTGCTGGCGGAGGTGTTGGCGATTGCCGGGATTATGGGCGTGGTTCGGCTGGTGCGGGAAAACCGGGAATCGGTTTTCGTTCCCTATGCGGCGTTTGCGGCCGTCTACTCGCTGCTGCTGGTGGCCTGGTACTTTCCGCCGAACGAGCGGTTCATGCTGCCGGTGGTGCCGCTATGGCTGGCGGGCGTCTATACGGAACTGAAGCGGCTGGGGCAGAACATCTACGCCGTATTCAGGAAGCCGGAGCTGGGCCAGAAAATAGCGGGCGGGGTGATTGCGTCGCTCTTGGCGGTGGTGGTTGTGTTCTGCGGACTGCGGCAATGGCACCTGCTGACAGACGGGTTGCCACGATTTTACGAGGATCATGCGGAACGACTGCGGAACTCCGAGGGCGCGATGAACTGGATTCGTGAGAATGTGGGAGTTGAGGCGCGAGTCCTGTCGGCAAACGATCCGTTGCTGTATCTGCAAACCGGGCGGCGAGGCGCAGGTTTATTCCTGCCAACGATTCACTGGTACCGCGAAGACAACGCGGCCAGAACGGCGGACCTGGCGGCCGCGCCCGCGCATGGCAAGGCGCTGAAGCTTGAGTATCTGTTACTCAATGAGTGGGACTGGTCTCGGGACATGCCGAGCGAAGAACACGCCAAGCTGATGACCACGTTGCGGGAAGACCCGAGGCTGGAACTTCTGTTTCGTTCGGGAACAACCGGGGTCTACCGAATCCGGTAAGCAAGACAATGGAAAACCGCCGCGGCGCCCGAAAGGGGAGCCTGCGGCGGTGGTTGTTGTTCGAGCAGCGCGGTGAAGAAAAGGCGCCTGCCTAAGGTTACGAGCCCTGGGCGGCGGCGCTACCCATGGAACTGGCGACCTTCGAGAAGATCTGGCTGATGTTGGTGGAGACACCGGGCATGATGGCGCCCGCGGCGACAGCGACGAAACCGGCCATGAGGGCATATTCGATCAAATCCTGGCCTTTGGTGTCCTTCATGATCTGGAGTGACCAGAAGAAGTTCTTAATTCGGTTCATATTGATTATTCCTCTCCGCGCAACCGATTTTTATCGATCACTGTAGCGATAGTAACCGGCATTCGGAAAGGCTTAAATCAGCAGAACCACCTATATGCGCGTTTAATCACGCTCGGGATAGGTCCAGTACTAAGGGAAATACTCCCTTAGATAAGTGGTCGTATCGCCGAATACGGTGCCGAAACGCGAAAAGGGACCCAGAAAGGGTCCCTTCTCGGCAACGAATCAGTAGGGATTAGGAACCCTGGCTGGCGGCGCTGCCCATGGAGCTGGAGATCTTCGAGAAGATCTGGCTGATGTTGGTGGAAACACCGGGCATGATCGCGCCGGCGGCAACGGCAACGAAGCCGGCCATCAATGCGTACTCGATAAGGTCCTGGCCCTTGGTGTTCTTGAGAATCGCGAGCGACCAGAAAAGATTCTTGATACGGTTCATATTATTAGTTCCTCTCCCTTGCAGTTCTTTGTATTGTCTGCTGTTTTGAGGATACGAGGTATCGGCTGCATCACCAATTGGGGAATGCCCTTATTGCCGAAGCACTTGCACATCAGAAAATCCCCGAGGGAGCGGGACCATAGTCCCAGTGAATACACTAGAGCAAAGGTAATGGCTAGTCCATTTGGAACGCCACGTTTCGCGCTACCTTGAAGGGGTGGCTGTGGATATCGTTGAAAAGATAAAGGCGCTGCCGCTGCGTTCGCGGACGCCGATGGAGTGGGGCCCATCAGCGCTGGCCGATCCGATTGCATTGCTGATTGACCACGCGTTCCTGGAGATGAAAGCGGCGCAGAACGCGATGGAACTGATGACGCGTTGGCCGAAGGAATGGACACCGGGCTGGGTGGAGACAATGACAAGCGTAGCGCGGGACGAAACCGCCCATCTGGCGCAGGTCACCCGGCTGCTGATTCGGCGCGGAGGGCAATTGGAACGGGGGCACAAGAGCTTCTACGCGGCAGCGCTGCGCGGGCTGGTGCGCAGCGGGAAGACCGGGGAGACGCTAGACCGTCTGTGCGTTTCGGCGTTGATTGAGGCGCGTTCCTGCGAACGATTTTATGTTCTGGCTTCCACGACCGCCGATGAGGAGTTGGGAGCGTTCTACCGGGCGTTGTTTTCCTCCGAACTTGGGCATTACAAGGTCTTTTTGAAGCTGGCTTATAAGATGGCGCCGGCCGAGGAGGTGACGCGGCGATGGGAACAGATGCTGGATCACGAGGCGCGGATACTGGCCGAACAAGAGCCGGGTTGCCGGATCCATTCCGGGGTGGCGTGATGCGCGCGATCCTGGCGTTGGCATTCGGAGTCGCGCTGGCGGGGCAGTCTCCGTTTGACGTGGTGATTCGCGGCGGGCGGGTGATGGATCCGGAGTCCGGATTGGACGCGGTTCGGGATGTGGGAATACGCGGGGGCAAGATTGCCGCAATCTCGACGGCACGGCTGGCCGGGAAGGTGCTGCTGGCGGCGGAAGGCCGGGTTGTCGCGCCCGGCTTCATTGACCTGCACGCCCATGGGCAGAGCGCCGAATCGAACGAGTTTCAGGCGCACGACGGCGTGACGACGGCGCTGGAACTGGAAGTGGGGGTGCCGGAGGTGGGTCGATTCCTGCGGGCCAGGAGCGGCAAGGCGCTGGTGAATTTCGGGGCCACGGCGAGCCATGGGGCCATGCGAACGATGTCAATGCGGGAGTTTGCCGGGCAGCGCGAGAAGTGGCGGAAATCGGATGATTTTTCGTTTGAAGTGTTGAACAGGGGCCGGTACTCGCAACTGCGTGAGGCCGAGGAGTACACACTTCTAGGCGCGACGCTGGAACGCGGGCTGCGGGAAGGCGCGATGGGACTGGGGCTGGCGCCGCAGTATTATCCAGGCGCGACGAGAGAGGAGATTTTTCGCGTCTACCAGATGGCGAAACGGTGGAGGGCGCCCGTGTTTACGCATGTGCGGTCTATGACTCCGGACGCGATGCAGGAAGCGATCGCCAACGCGGCGGCGACCGGCGCGGCGCTGCACATCGTGCACGTCAACAGCATGAGCCTGGGCGCCCTGCCATTTGTGTTGGACATGATCGAAGCGGCGCGGAAGCAGGGGATGGATATCACAACGGAGGCGTATCCATACACGGCGGCGTCCACCTTCATCGAGTCCGCCATGTTCGACGACGGGTGGCAGGAACGGCTTGGAATATCCTATGAGGACCTCCAATGGCCACCGACCGGCGAGCGTATGACAGCCGAAACCTTCGCCAAATATAGGAAGCAGGGCGGCTTCGTGATCATGCACATGATGAAACCGGAGTGGATACGGCGGGCGATGGCGTCGCCATTTGTCATGATCGCCAGCGATGGAATGCCCTATTCGGCTCGGGCACACCCGAGGAGCGCGGGGACCTTCAGCCGGGTCCTGGGACTCTACGTTCGCGAAGAGAAAATACTGAGCCTGATGGACGCGCTGGGCAAGATGACCATTCTGCCCGCACGACGGCTGGAATCAATCGCGCCGGGGATGAAGAACAAGGGCCGGATTCGCGTAGGGGCAGACGCCGACATCACTGTGTTCAACCCGGCGACGGTGCGGGACCAGGCGACGTTTGAACACGGGCTCCGGTTTTCGTCCGGGATTACTCATGTGCTGGTGAACGGCGTGCCGGTGGTGCGCGAAGAAAAGACCGTGCCGGGCGTGTTTCCGGGGCAGCCGGTTACGGGGAACTTCGCCAACGTCCGCTAACTTGATACATTTTAGGTATGCGATCCGTACTGTTGTTAAGCCTAGCGGCGGGCGCCCTGTTTGCCGCCGACAAGCCTGAAAAGGGCTTCACCGCGTTGTTCAATGGCAAGGACCTGACTGGCTGGACCAAGGCCAAAGAGAACGAAGACTCCTTCCAGGTGAAAGATGGCGCCATTGTCGCCAACGGCAAGCGAGCCCACCTGTACTACACGGGACCTTTCAAGGGAAAGGCGCCCGCATTCAAGAATTTTGAGCTGAAAGTGGATGTGATGACGAAGGCCGTTTCCAATGGCGGCATCTACTTCCATACGGCGTACCAGGAAACAAACTGGCCGGAAAAGGGCTTCGAAGTCCAGGTGAATAATACGCACGGCGACTGGAAGAAGACCGGCGGCCTGTATAACGTGCAGGACAACAAAGAAGCCTTCCGTGACGATGAGTGGTTCACCGAACACATCATCGTGAAGGGCAAGAACGTGCAAGTGTTTGTGGGCGGAAAGAAAGTGAGCGACTGGACGCAGCCGGAAGACTGGCAGGGGCCCAAGGGGAACCCGGGCCGCGTGATCGGCGCCGGGCCGACCTTCGCGCTGCAGGCGCACGATCCCAAATCGGTGATCATGTACAAGAACATCCGCGTGAAGCCGCTGAAGGATTAACAGCGCTTCCTAGAAGGAGCCGCCCTTCCGGAATCAATGGAAGGGCGGCTTTTTTGTTTTGGGGCGTGGGAAACTGGGTAGACCCCGATGCGGACCCTTTCGAAGAAGACGCAATATACGCTGCGCGCGCTCTACGCATTGTCGAGAACCTATGGCCAAGGGCCAACGCTGAGTGCGAAGATCGCCAAAGACGAAGCGATTCCGCAGGACTTCCTGGAGAACATTCTGCTCTATTTAAAGCGCGAGGGGCTGGTAAGCAGCAAGAAGGGCAAGGGCGGGGGGTATGCGCTGCTGCTACCGCCGGACGAAGTCACATTGGGGCGAATTATCCGGTTGACGGAGGGTCCGCTGGCGCCGCTGCCGTGCGCGAGCGAAAGAGCGTACCGGAAGTGCGACGAGTGCGTGGACGACCGGTTCTGCGGGACACGGATGGTAATGCGGGAAGTCCGCGACGAGATGGCGCGGATACTGGACAAGACAACGCTGGCGCAGGTGTGCCGCCGTATGGACGAAGCCCGGGCGGCGGCCGCCGGCGACGAACTGATGTTCTATATTTAGCCGCGCAGCTTCACGGCGGCCGGTTGCAACTGGGCCTGCTGGGCGGCGGTGAGCGGGCTAAGGAACGGCGGGATGGGCCCAGTGTTGGCAATGCCGGCCAGCGCGACGGAGGCGTGCAGTACCCGCGCCGGGCCCCAGGCGTCGCGGAAGTCTTCGTGTTCAATAAACTGCTCGCGAATGGCGGCGGCGGTGGCGGTGTCCCCGGTGGTGAGTGAGTTGAAGATCGCCTGCGTCTTGCCGGGCGCGACGCAGACGGAGCCGGACGTGAAGCCAGCCAGTTGGAACTGGTTCCAATGCACGATGGCGGGCCGTTCGCCAATGCCGCTGACGACGAACTTGCGATCAACCCGTTCGAGGAGCGCGGTGAGGTAGGGGTCCACTGACGGGTCCTGCCGGACAACGGCGTATTTGATGCCGACGCACACTCCATCGCTCACAAGGCGGGCGACGGCATCCAGGCCGGCCATCAGGTCCGATCCAAAATTGTTCTCGTCTTTGAGGTAGCAGATGAGCGGCGTTTCGGCCTCGGCGGAGAACTGGCGGAGGCCAGTCTCCAGGCCAAGGGCGTCGCGCGGGTCGGCGCAGGGAAGGGCCATGACGCAGGGAAAACGATACTTGCGCAACAGCGGCGCCTGGTCGATAAGCCGGCCGTAGGAGGGGCCCGCGGCAGGGATGCACCACAAGCCGTCGTCCAGCGTGGCAAGCCAGGCGAGCAACTGCTCATATTCGGCCAGCGTGATGTGATAGAGAAATGCATTGCCGCCGTACATGAGCCGCGTGACGCCGCCGGCGCGAATGTGGGCGACGACGCGTTGGTTCTCCTCCCAATCGAACGAACCATCGGCCTTGCGGCAGAGCGGAGGAACGGCGATGACGCCTTGGCGGTCCGAGAGTTGAACGGGAGTTGTTTTCATGGGGAACTTATCATACTGACAGATTTGCTTGCCGCCATCAAAAACGTGCTAGAGGTATTTCATGGCAACAATGACGAGGCGGACGATGGCTGGGGCGTTGGCCGGGCTTACACTCTGGAGCAAGACGGGGAAACCGACGGACATACGCATGGAGGAAGTGAAGATTTCCTTCGACGATATCCGCTACCGCGCGCCGTACAAGTTTGGCGGTGTGGCCGTGGACCGGGCGACGCTGCTGAATGTGGAATGCACGGTGCGAACACGCACCGGCAAAGTGGCCAAAGGGTTCGGCTCCATGCCGCTGGGAAACGTGTGGGCGTTTCCGTCGCGCACCATGCCCTACGACGTGACATTAGGCGCAATGCGGCAGTTGGCGCTGCGGCTGGGCCCGGTGACGGCTGGATTCAAAGAATACGGGCATCCGATTGAGATCAACACCGCGCTGGAACCGGAGTATCTGAAGGCCGCCGCGGCGGTGAGCGCCGAACTGAAGCTGAGCGCGGCGATTCCGAAACTGTGCACGCTGGTGACGGCGAGCGCGATCGATGGCGCGATTCACGACGCCTTCGGGAAGGCGCACGGCCGGAACTGCTACGCCACGTACGGCCCGGATTTGCTGGGGCCCGATTTATCGGCGTTTCTGGGGGCCGATTTCAAGGGAGAGAGACTGAACAAATACCTGTTGAAGAAGCCGCGCACGGCGGTGAATTTGTATCATTCCGTGGGCGGGGCGGACCCGCTGCTGAAAGCCGACATCGTGAAACCCGTGGGAGACGGGCTGCCGGAAACACTGCCGGAGTGGATCAACTACAACGGACTGCATCACATCAAGATCAAACTGCAGGGCGACGAGTTGCAATGGGACATTGAGCGCGTTGTGGCTATCGACCGCATTGCGCAGCAGACACGGCCGAACGTCGATTGGCGCTACTGTGTGGACTTCAACGAGCGTTGTCCGAATGTGGCCTATTTGCTTGAGTTCCTGCGCAAGGTGCGTGAGAAGACGCCGAAAGGGTTCAACCGCATCGAATACATTGAGCAGCCCACGGCGCGGGACTTGCACGCCAACCGCGGCAACGTGATGCACGAGGCGGCAAAGCTGAGGCCGGTGGTCATCGACGAATCGCTGACCGACCTGGAGACGCTGCTGCTGGCTCGGGAGATGGGGTACACGGGCGTGGCGCTGAAAGCCTGCAAGGGGCAAAGCCAGGCCATGCTGATGGCCGCAGCGGGGCAGAAGTACAAGATGTTTCTGTGTGTGCAGGACCTGACGTGCCCCGGCGCGTCGCTGATCCATTCGGCCAGCATTGCCTCGCATGTGCCTGGTGTGAGCGGTATAGAGGCAAACTCACGCCAATACCTGCCGGCGGCGAACGCGCCGTGGGCGAAAACGCACCCGGGCATTTTCGTCATCAAGGACGGCACGTTGCGCACGGCGGAATTGACCGGCGTTGGGATTGGAGCCGTGACCGCGGGTTAACGGCCAGCCGCGAGTTCGAGTTGTGCTTCGATTTGCGTGAACTCCAGGCGGCGTTCCAGCCAACGGTCCCGCAACGACAACTGGCGCGCTTCGGCGTGCAGAACATCCAGCCGGTCGGCACGGCCGGCGGACAGCGCTGCCCGCGCCCCCTCCAGTGCTTTGCTTCCCGGGCCGGCGGCCAGTTGTTCCAGCTTCACCAGTTCAGCAACTGAGGCCTGGAACTGCGTCAGGGCGTCGTCCACATCCCGGCGAATGCGCTCCCGAAGCGCAGTTTCCTCCAGCCGGCAGCGCTCCACATTGGCGCCGGCCACGCGGCTTTCAGCAGCGGCGGCGGACCGGAACACGGGAAGATCCACCCCAACCTGAATGCCCCACGGGCCGCGGACTGCCGCTTCAGGACCGAGCCGCCGGGTGACCTGCACAAAGCTCACCCAGGGGTAGCGGCCGTTGGCGGCGAACGCTAGTTCGCCTTCGCCCTGCTGGCAGGTAGCGGCGGCCTGTCCCAACTCCGCGCGGGTGCGCAACGCCTGCGTCAACACCGCCGCCCGGTCCGGAAGAGGTGTGGAGACAGGCGGGGGCTCCAGGGAAAACGAGACATCTGCGGCTGGGTCCAGCAGACGGGCCAAGCGCCGCTTTTCCGTCGCCGCCACCGATTCAACCCGCAGCAGACCTGCTTGCATATCGGCCAGCGCCAGTTCGGCGAGGTCGGTCTCCACGCTCTCCTTCAGGCCCAGCGCCACCTGCCGCCGCGTAAGTTCCACCATTTGCCTCCGCAGCGCCGTCGCCTGTTCGGTGAGTTGAACGCGTTCAGCGGCCAGCGCTGCGCGCCGGTAGGAGTGGCGCACGGCGGCGGCCACGCGCGCCTCCGCGGCCAAAATCCCGGCTTCCGCCGCCCGCTGCCGCGCCGCCGCGATGCGGGCTTTCAATGGCAACTCCCGCGGCCGGGGCGGGGACCAGCGCCATGCCACACTGTTGCGGATCTCTCCCATTTCCGGGTCCAACGAAAGGTTGTTAAACGTCATCCGGAACTCGGGCGCGGGCAGCGCTCGCGCCGCTTGCGTCTGAAATCGAAACACCGCCCGGGACGCCCTCGCGGCCGCCAGGTCCGGATGGGTGGCCAGGGCGCGGGCAACGGCATCCTCCATGGTCAGCAGTTGGCCGAACGCGGCGAGGGAGGCGAACAGGAACGCAACGGCGCCTCTCACATGCCACCGCCGGTGAGAAACTTCACATCGAACGCTTCGCCGGCGTCCAGATTGGCGGCGGGCGGCACGTCCAAATAGACTTCGCGCCCCCACTGCGGCATAGTGGGTAGCAGCCAGAACCGGGGCGGCAGTTGCACCACAGAGTCCGACACCCGCCGCACCTCGGCCGCAATCTCGTCCCGCTCCACGGTGCGGCGGCGTACCAGTGCTTTTGCGCCAGGCGCCAGGCGCGCCCGCTCGTTCACATACGCAACCAACACCCGCGGGCCCGTGCCATGCAGCAGAAGGATCGGCACACCGGAGTGAGCCACATCGCCAGTCTGCGCCAGAACCGCGGCCACCGCTCCATCGGCGGGGGCGACGATCGTCGCGCTGGCGGCCCGGGCCCGCAGCAGTTCGATGGCTTGGCGCTGCTCGGCGATGCGGTCCCGCAAGGGCCGCAAACGGGCATCCCTGGCGACGGGCGCCGTCGATGCCTTGTGCTGTGTGCGCCACTCGCGAAGCCGTGCCTGCGCCGCCTGAAGCTGCGCGGCGAGCGTGTCCAATCGCGCCGGCCACGCGGCGGCAAGTTCAGACAGGTTCCGGGCCTGGAGTTCCAACTGTTCAACGCGGTCGGCGCGCGTCAGGCCATCGCTCACCAACTGGCGCTGGCGCCCAATCTCTTCGCGGAGCGTCTTCAACTCGGCGGCGTGTGCGGCCTGCGACGTCCTGGCCGCTTCCAGGTGGCCCGCCGCCGTGTCCACGTCGGATTGAAAGCTTCGCTCCGACGAATAACCGTCCGATTCAAGCGCCGCCGAAGTGGCGGCCGGTTCCGCCGCCAACTGCCGGAGCCGCGCTTCGGCCACCGCGATTTCCCTTTCCACCAGCGTTGTTTCTAGCCGGGCCAGCACATCGCCGGTGCGCACGCGCTGCCCCGGTTTCACGCGTACTTCGGTAATCCGCCCCGTATCGGCCGCCGCCACGCGAAACTCGCTTGCCATGAGTTGCGCTGGGGCGTCCGCCACGCCCGCGTCGGCGCGCGCCAGCCAGTACGCTGCCGTCGAAGCCACGAGCCATACAAAGACACCAATCAACTGTTTCGAAATCATAGCTCCACCCGCGTATCTTCGAGAAGAATGGAAACACCGGACAACCCTTTCACGGCCGCCAGTTCTTTGGCCAGCAGTCCGCGGGATTCCTCCTTCCGAAACCGGACGTGGTAAACGTGCTCACTCGCCTCACCCTGGCGCACCTCCCGCACCGTGGCGAGCACAAACTGCCGGCAGTGGCGCTGCATAAGCGCGGTTGCCGATTCATTCACGCCGTCCTGCCAAGGCGCGGTATAGCGCAGCAATCCGTCGAAGCTCTTGCGGGCGCCGAACGGCACGAACGCCAGATAGAACGCAACCAGAGAGAACGCCGCCACGCCCAACGCGCCCAGGCCAAACGCCCGTGTGCCGGCCGCGATGCCCGAAACCAGGGCGGCGAAGACGAACACCATGTCGCGCGGGTCGCGCAAATTCGTGCGGAAACGAACCAGCGCCATCGCGCCCATCATGCCGATGCCCCAGACCAGATTGTTGCCTATGGTCAGCATCATCATCGCGGTCACCACGCTGCTCATCACCAGGGTCTGCACGAACGATTGCGAGTAGGAAAGGCCGCGGTGCGTCCAAACGTAAACAAGCGCCAACAGGTGCGACATGGCGAAGGCCGAAAGCAGAACGGTCAGCGTTACACGCAGGTCAGCAAGGGTTCCGGGGTTGATGTCCATCATGCGGCGCTCCAGGCGCCCGGCGTCCGGTCGAGGGCCGGTTCAAAACCCAGCACCATGCGCTGCACGGCGCGCCCATATTTGGAAAACCCGCGGCGTTGCAGGCCAAAACGCAACACGAGATCCCGCAGCCAGGCGGGGGGAGAATCGACAAACTTGATCTCCATGACGTAGGCCGAATCCCGTTCCGCAAAGGCCGTCGGAGCGTCGACGCAAACCCATTCGCGGGCGTCGCCTCGAAGGTCCCAGCTACGCATAGTCTGGCAGGCCATATGACGGTCGAAGGTGACGCGCACGTAGCCATCCAAGAAGCTGGAAAACGCCTGCCGCTCGTAGTAGACCAACATACGCGGCGTGGCGCCCAGGGTATCGGTCAACTGCAGGAACTCGGCCATCGACGGTGTGGCGATATCGTACAAACCCCGCAGGCCTTCGCCCGCCGCTTCGGCCCATTGCGGGGCGCGCACGGTGGCCGAGGTCTTTACAATGAGGTCCTGGATCCGGCGCTTCACTTCCAGCTTGATGCTGCCCGTGGCGTCCCCATAGGCGCGTGCCCGCAGCTTAAAGCGAAAGGGAAGCTTCTCCTCGGCGTCGCGATAAAGCCGGAACTCGTTTGTGTCCAGATACAAACTGCGGATCGCATACCAATCGCCGCTGCGGGAGTTTTCGTCTGGCACGCAATAACGGGAAAGCCACTGGCGAATGGCGGGCAAGTCGTCAGAAAAGATTTGATATTTGAACTCCGACCGGGCGACGCGGATAGTTCCGGGCGTGGTTGAGGCTGAAGCGGTCATTACTTACATAAACCCGCCCCGTGACGATTTCGTTACAACGGCAATGCAAAGAAGTGTTAAGCGCGCCGGACTAGCGGAGTGGACGTACCCATATATTGCGGAATCGCAACAGCGTATCTTTGACCTCCGGATGGAAATGATCCTGCAACAGAAGCGGCCCCGGCTCGCAGGGTGAGGTTTCTTCGCTGCCCGGCGTGTTCTTGGTGATGGAGACATGATCCTGCACCAGCACGCCGTTATGAAACAAAGTGAGCGTGGCGGGCCGGCGGAGTTTGCCCTCGGCGTCGCAGCGCGGGGCGCGGAAAACAAAGTCATAACTTTGCCACTGCCCGGGCGGCCGGGAGGCGTTAACAAGCGGCGGGTGCTGCCCATAAACGGCGGCGGCAGAGCCGTTGGCGTACGTTGGATTTTCGAAGGAATCCAGCACCTGCACCTCGTAGCGGCCCTGCAGATACACGCCGCTATTCCCCTTCGCCTGGCCCTTGGCTTCCGGCATGGAAGGGGTGCTGAACTCCAGGTGAATCTGCGCGCTGCCGAAGGCACGCTTCGTCAGAATGTCGCCCGTACCGCTCTTGCACACCAGCACACCATCACTTACCGTCCATTCGGCGGGCCGCTTGTCTTTGTGTACCCACTCGTCCACGTTGGAGCCATCAAACAACACAATCGCGTCCGACGGCGCCTTCCCTTCCCCGCCAGGATTCACCACCGTGGGCTGCGCTTCCTGCGCCATGCACGCCGCGGCCACAAACCAGAACCATCTCATGCCATCACCCTTTCTTTGGAGCGAAGAACACCTGCTCCGCCGTCTTTCCCAGAATCCACTCTTTGTCCTCATTGCCGAGGAATGGCAGGCCGTCGCGCACAAGCGCCACCGAGGCCGCATAGCTGTGTCCGCCCTCCACTTGAAACGGGCAATCGCTGGCCCACATCAGGCGGCGCGGTCCGTAGTCCTCAAACACCCGGCGAATCAACGGCGCCAGGTCGCGGTACGGCGCCTGCTTTCTGCCCAAGGCATAAAAGGCCGATGCCTTCACACTGACGCGCCGGTGTTTCGCCAGCCCGCAGAGCAAGCGAACATCCTCGTCCCGTACCGTGCCGGTGGCGCCAATGCGTGCCAGGTGGTCGATCACAACGGGCGTATCCGGATACTTCGTGCACATCCGGTCAATGACGGGAAGCGACTCCGGCCCAACAAGCGCGCACATGGCCAGTCCTTCGGCCGCCCCCGTGCTCCACATGGCATCGGAATCCAGGCCGGTGCCCGCCGTCACACGAAAGCCGCGCACGCCTTGGGCGGCCAGCACGCGCATGGCCTGGCCGGGTTGGGCGCCTTTGGAATCGACAATGCCCACACCGGCGAATACCCCGGGGTGCGCACGCATGGCGTCCAGCATGTAGGAGTTGTCGTAGCGGTAGAAACTCATCTGAATCAGCACGGCTCGCGAGACGCCCGCCGGCTTGGCGTGGACAAAGAGATCGGCGGGCGTGAATTGCGCCGGCTTGTATTCGCGTTCGCCCGCGGCGCGAGGATAGCGAACCGCGTCCGAAGTCCAAACGTGAACGTGCGCGTCAATCATGATCCTGTGGGACAGTATACTTTGCCTATGCCTGTCCGCGATGTTCTGCAAACGCTTGGTGACCTGGTGGCCATCAACAGCGTGAATCCTTCTTACGATAACGGCGTTCCGGAGGCCGCCGTTGGCGCTTATGTGGAGCGCTATTTTGCCGGCCACGGCATAGAGACTACACGGCAGGAAGTGCTTCCCGGCCGCTGGAACGTGCTGGCCCGGCTTCCGGGACGCAACGCGGGGCGGCGCGTTGTGCTGGAAGCCCACATGGATACGGTGTCAGTAAGCGGAATGACAATTCCTCCGTTTGAGCCGGCCGTTCGCGACGGCAAGCTCTATGGGCGGGGCTCGTGCGACACCAAGGCCGGGCTAGCCGCGATGATGCACGCCATGGCCGCGTTGAAAGACGAGGGCATGGCGCCGCCGTGCGAGGTTCTGCTGGCCGCCACAGTCGATGAAGAACATACCTTTCACGGCGTGGTGCGGCTCTGCGACGGGCTGAAGGCAGATGGCGCCATTGTGGCTGAACCCACCGAGATGCGCGTGGTTTCCGCGTCAAAGGGTGTGCTGCGGTTCCGCATCAAAACACGCGGCAAGGCCGCCCATAGCGCCAAGCCGCACCTTGGCGTCAACGCTATCAGCCATATGGCTGCTGTAATCCAGGCGCTCGACCAGCAGTCCAGGACGCTCGCCGCGCGCAGTCATCCGCTGCTTGGCCCGGCCACGCTAAACATCGGGCAAATCCACGGCGGCGAACAGATCAACTTCGTTCCCGACCGTTGTGAAATCGCCATCGACCGCCGTCTGATTCCCGGCGAGGATCCGGAACAGGTTTGGGCGGGCTATGCGCTGCTCGCCGCCCAGTTGGGCGCGGAAGCTGAACGGCCTATGATTGCCGATGGCGCGATGGAAACCGCGTCCGATAGCGACCTGGTTCACGCCGCCCAGCGCGTTCTGGTGGACCTGGGCCGCCCCATCGCCCCGGTTGGCGTGCCGTTCGGCTCCGACGCCAGCAAGCTCTACCGCCAGGGCATTCCCAGCATCATCTTCGGCCCCGGCAGCATTGACCGCGCGCACGCCGCGGTGGAGTATGTCGAGTGCGATCAGGTATTGGAAGCCGCCGCGTTCTACCGGCGCTTCCTGCTGGATTTTCAGCCTACTTGAAGTTACTGTACGGCCCGGCGTCTTTCCAATGCGTCAGGCTCAGGCCTTCGCTATCCCACAACACGGCTCCGTCGCGAATGGTGAGGACGCAGCGCAGTTCCCGATCCGCGGTAAGCTTACCGTGCCCTGAATCGAGAAACGCCACCGGTCCTTTCCGCAGTTCGAATACGGCCAAGTCAGCGGCGCCGCCCTCCTCAATGGAACCGAGCGCCGGGCGGCGGATTGCCCGCGCGGGCGCCGATGTGGTCCGCTCGATCACCTGTTCGAGCGTGAGCCCTAGCGCCAGGAACTTCGACATCACATTGGTCATCGTCGCCCTTGGCAGCAGCAGGCTGCGCTTGTCCATGCCAGTGGAAATGGTGTCCGGCAATAAACCTTGCCGCAACGCCGGCGCCGCCACGCGGAACCAAAAGCCGGCGTCGCCGTGGCCGGCGTCAAGCAATACGCCCTTGCGCCGCGCTTCGGTTAATGGCGGGGCCTTCAAGCCATACACGCGCGTCAAAATATCGCCGGCCCGCAACCCCGCAAGCGAATCGCTCGCGGCCAACGTTCCTCCCGCGCCCCATACGCCAACAATCGAATCCGGATGTTTCGCCGCCAGCGCGGCGGCCGCGCCGGCGTCCCCTCGGCCATCCACGAACGCCAGCACGCGCGTCTTCGAATCGGAGATCACCCGCTTCTGGAACTGGTCGAAATCCTTCGGCGGGAAGCTTCCAGAATCCACCACTGTAGTGACGCCGCTGCGCAGCGCGTTGTGATCCACGTTCACGCCATCCACGCCGAAATGGCCGCTCAGGTCGATCAAGCCGGGCGTGACGTAGTAGTCGCTGGCGTCGACGACGCGACGGGCGTGGGCTGCGGGAATCCCCTTGGCCACCTTGCGCACCTGCCCCTTGGCGATAGCGATATCGAACCGTTCGTTGCGCTTGTTCTTGGGGTCAATGACGTGGCCATTCTTCAGCAGCAGATCGTAGACCTCCTGCGCCCCTAGAGGTAAAATCGCCAGGAAACACCACGCGGCGCGCGTCACGGGATCACCTCATATTGGCCGGCGGCGGTCCATTCCGGAAAGCCGCGGCCCTCCAAGTCGTAAACCATTTCACCGTTGCGGACGGTCAGCAGGCACTCCAACTTTCTCGTTCCCAGGTTCTTGTGCCGCCAGGCGTCTTTCATGGCGAAAACGCCATCGCGCAAGCGAAACACGCCAATGTCGGCCGCGGCGCCCTCGCCCAGCGTTCCGAGTTCGGGAAAGCGTCCGATCACTTTCGCGGGGGCCTGCGTCGAGCGCTGGATCGCGTCGGGCAGCGTCATGCCGAGGTTCAACATCTTGGAAATACAGTTGGGCATGTCGGATTCCGAAGTCATGATGCTCGAAGAATGCAGGTCCGTGCTGATCGTGTCGGGATAGAAGCCCTGCGCCATGGCCTTGGTGGCGACCGGCCAAAGAAAACTGCCCGCGCCATGCCCCAAATCGAAAAGCACGCCGCGTTTGCGGGCCTCTTCCACATACGGCTGCATTTTGCCTGTATGGCGGTCGATCAGTTCCAGTTGACGGTCGTTGAAAACGTGCGTGTGCATGTCGCCGGGGCGCAGCTTATTTAGTAACTTCTCCTTACTTGTCCGCCCGGTCAGCGTAAGTATCTTATCGTCCACCATCACAGGCACTTTCGCCACGCCGCCGGCGGCGATGGAGCGGTCAATCGCCGTCCAGCCATAGCCGCCAAAATGGGCGGTTTTGATGCCAACAATGTAGGCGCGGCGCTCCAGAATTTTGGCGGCGGTCTTCTGCGAATCCATGTCCGCGGTGTTATCTTCAAACGCCGGGCCGGTCATGCCGTGTCCCACAATATTGATTAGCGAAAGCACACGCGTTTTCGACGGCTTGATGACACGCTCCAACATTTCATCGAACGTTCGCCAGCCGGCGCCGCCCGCGTCGACGACGGTGGTGGTGCCGGCCGGCAGCGCCGAATCGTCGGGCAAAATCGAACCGCTATAGCCGAACACATGCGCGTGCAGGTCGATTAACCCCGGAGTGACATAAAGGCCCTGGACGTCGATCACTTTTCGCGCCTGCGCCGCCGGAATATTCGCCGCCACACGGGCAATTTTGCCGCCCGCGACAGCCACGTCCATCACCGCGTCAATCCGGTTCGCCGGATCGATCACGTGTCCCTGGCGCAATAGCAAGTCGTAGCGGGGCTGGCCCCACGCCACTCCGGCCGCCAGCAATAACAGCAGCGGCCTCACGCCTGCCGCCTCGCCGTCCACTTGGCTTTTCCGTACTCTCCCAGGTCCAGGTCCCCGGCCATCGAATTGCCCGTCACTTTGCCGCTGAACCCATACGACAAACTCTGGCCGCCCACTGGCAGCGCGGAGCGAAACGTCACCCGGTCCCCATCCATGCTGCCGGCCAGCTTGCCTTCATTCGCCCAGCCGAAGTGCGTACCGCTCACCTTGCTTCCCTTCAATTGCAGAAACAGTTTGTGCGCGGCGCCGCCGGTTGTGTACCTCACATCCACTTCCCAACGGCCGCTGATGTCGGCGCCGGGCGCGGCAGGCGCCGCTTTCGTCCGTCCCTGCGGCGCCGCGCGGAAGATCTCCACCAACCGCTCGGCAACGGCTTTGTGATCGTCCGGCCGCAACGCCACCGGGCGAAGGACAAAGGAGTTCCCTTCCCCGGCGGCGTGGGACATAATGCGCGGTTCGCCGTTGGCGAGCAGTTTGCCCACTTCCCCGGCGGAGAGTCCAACTCGCGTTGGGTCCCAAGTGACGGTAAGTGTCGGAAACGGTCCGCCCCGCTGCGGCGGGTTCACCTTCGTGCTAACGCCGGCCACTGTCTGCACACGCGAAGTGATATGGGCATACCAACCTTCCCACTCTTTGAACTCCTCCTGCAGATTCCGCTTCCGCAGAAACGATTCAACGGCCACAACCATTCCCACGATCTCTTCTTTGCTCACCTTCATCGCCCGGCCAAAGGCGTGATGGGGCGCGCTATTGGCCCAGGCGGCCTGCACCAGATCCTTGCGGCCCACCAGCAAGCCGGCGGTGGAAGGCCCGCGCAGAATCTTGCCGCCGCTGTAGGCCACCAGCTCCGCGCCAAGGGCAATGTAGGGGTTGGGGACGATCAGGTAATCAGCGGCCGCGTCGACAAGGATCGGCACACCCGCTCTTTTGGCGATGGGCGCCACTTCGCGCAGCCCAAAGCGCGCGGAGCCAAAATGGACACCCAGAATCTGAATCATCGCCGTCCGCGGCCCC
The DNA here is from genome assembly GCA_016789905.1 of Bryobacterales bacterium. Classification (GTDB taxonomy): domain Bacteria; phylum Acidobacteriota; class Terriglobia; order Bryobacterales; family Bryobacteraceae. Next base: position 68,518 of record JAEUQC010000104.1, read on the forward strand.
AACGCCGATTCGAGTTCGGCCACCGAATCCACTTCAATAATCTCCACGCCGAGCGTCCGCGTCGCCTGGTCATAAACGTTACGCGATTCACGCGGCATGATGACCTGATTTTTCAGCCCCCGCAGGTCCGGCAACTGCTGCATCTTCTCCGGATCAGAACCGGCAATGCACGCCGCGGTGGCGTGGGATAGTGCCGCCGCGGCACCGGCTGTCACCAAGCCCCACTCTACCTTCAACAGTTCGGCGAGCCGCGCGGAGGCGCCGTCCATCAACTCGTCCATATTGACGTGGAAATGGGAGGCCTGCTCTACGGCCGCAATTACTTCGGGCAGCATCCGCGAACCGCCGTTAATCGTCAGCGTCGCTGTTGTATTGATGAACGGGCGCACGCCCAGTCGCGTATAGACGTCCGGCGTTACGGGCGCCGCCGATGTGGTGGAGCCGCCGGCCGCGAATAGCCCCGCCGCGCTCAATACATTCCGCCGGTTTACGCCGGCCCGTCTCTTGGAGTTCACAGGCTTGCTCTCCCTTGGGGCCAAGAATACTACGAGAGAGCACAACGGGGAAAGTCCGATTCAGAAGGAATCCGCGGAAACGGCTTGGGGGGGAGCGAACGAGGACAAAACTCCCCCCTCAGGGCGGGACGCGAGAACCCCATCCAAACCAGGAATCAGCAGGCGACCGCGAGCGTTACCAGCCGTTGACTAGATCGGCACCGCGCGAAACGCTTCGTACACGTAGATGGCGCCGATTACCAAGCCCAACGCGAGAGTTACAACCGTCATCGTCTTGCCCCACTTGTCAATGGTGACCAGTTTGTTCGTCATCGCGGCCTGACTGGCAATAAGTTCGTCTCCACCCGCTGCAAGGTGGATACCGGGGTCCTCATGTGCTGCCAGTATCTTGCGGTAAATAGCCAGTCCCGCGGTGGCGACCGCAAGACCCACCCAAAATACCAAAAGGCCTGTCATGTTCATGGTTTGTATACCTCCTATGCAGACCAAAGCGTGCAATTCAAGGGCCACGAAAAACACTAATTAATCGGCCGTCGGAACGCATGGGGTGCGTGAAATCACCCGTTACTGTCCGCCAAAGTGCGCGATTTCGCCGTGCGTCACGCCCGTCTGGCGTGTGGAATGGCGGAGGAAGTGAGATTCGAACTCACGGTAGAGTTTCCCCTACGACGGTTTTCAAGACCGGTGCCTTAAACCGCTCGGCCATTCCTCCGCTCTCTCTAGTTTAGCGGATCACTTCCCATGCCAGGTGTTCTAATTCTGGAGCCAGCAAACGCGTCCACGCCAACTGCACCGCGTTCGGTGAGCCGGGCGTGGAAACCACCAGTTTTCCCTTATAAACGCCGGCCGTTGCGCGGGATAGCATTGCCGCCGCGCCCACCACTTCAAAACTCAACATCCGAAAAATCTCACCAAATCCCGGCAGCGTCTTTTCAAGCCTGGCGCTCAAAACATCATAGGTCGTGTCCCTGGGCGCGATTCCCGTCCCGCCGTTCCACAGCAAAATCCGCGCCTCGGAGCCAGCCAGTTCTTCCAGCACAGCCGCCACCTGCGCCGGTTCGTCTTTGATCAGTCGATACGCGGTAACCGCGTGGCCCAGTTCCCCGATCCGCTCCCGCAACCACTTGGCGTTGCTATCTGTTTGCTCCGTCCGTGTGTCGCTCACGGTCACGATGGCAATGCCGATCACGCCGACGGACTTCGCCTTCTCCCGGTGCTCATTGGTGCTCTGCGAACCTGTACTCATCCCTCCAGCGTACGCGATATACTGCCCTTCTCTCATGCAAACGGTCAACCAACTCTTTCGTCTTGACGGGCGCACGGCCCTCATCACCGGCGGTTCCCGCGGATTGGGAGAAGAAATGGCACATGGCCTCGCGGAGGCCGGGGCAAGCGTCTACATCGTCGCTCGCCGCGAAAAATGGCTGTTGCCCGCCATTGATTCCTTGCGCGCAGCCGGCGCCAAGTGCGCCGGTTCCACCTGCGACGTTGCCGACCAGACACAGGTGAAGGAGACGGTTCGTCGAGCGGCGGAAGCCCTGGGCCCGATCGATATCCTGGTGAACAACGCCGGCGCCACCTGGGGCGCGCCGGCCGAGGATATGCCACTCGACAAGTGGGACTCCGTCATCGGCGCCAGCCTCACCGGAGCCTTCCTTTTCAGCCAGGAATGCGCCCGCGGCATGATCGCCCGGAAGTATGGGCGCATCATCAATGTGGCGTCAATCGCGGGAATGCGGGGTTCGCTGCCGCGGGGTATTCATTGCGCCGGCTATGTGGCGGCCAAGGGCGGCCTCATCGCCTTGACCCGGGAATTGGCATGCAAATGGGCGCAATACAACATCCGCGTAAACGCCATCGCGCCAGGCTTTTTCCCCACACGCATGACCGAAAACGTCTTGCCGCACATGATTGACGACATCCAGAAAAACGTCCCGCTGGCGCGTCCTGGCCGCGATGGGGAGATGAAGGGTGTGGCGGTTTTCCTGGCCAGCGACGCTTCGAACTATGTAACCGGGCAGACGCTCGCGGTTGATGGCGGTTCCACCGCCGTCACGGTCTAACCGGCCGCGGCAGTTCCAGATTCAGAACGCAAAACTCCGGGCTTTGTCCCGGTGTAGCGGGCATGCAGTTCAAGCGCCAGCCGCGCGTGGCGGCGCGCGGTGCAAGCAGAGACAATAGTGCCTCACGCCCGCTCATCTTGCCGCTTGTTCCCCAGGAAAACACCGGTGGCCGCGCATTGGACAGCCCCAGCGCGCCGGATCCATATTCCACCGCCACGCCAGCCTGTTTTCGAAGCGCGGTGACCACGGCGCCAACGTGCCCGTCCATGGTTCGGGGTGCCGATGGGACTGCAACCAAGAAGTCGAGAATGTTTGCTGCCGGGGCGTCCGCGCCTGCGTGGTCCTTATTGCGAACCGGGATGAGATGCAGGCCCCACTTGCTTTCCACCGCGTCGTAGCGCAGCGGAGCGTTGGCCCGGTTGAATTCGTTGACAATCTCCTGCAATGCAGCCAACTGGCTCGTGCGCGTTCGCACCGCGACGGCGGTGGCCGGCAGCGCCGCGGTCCTCATGCGCGGCCCATAGTTCAGCCGTAGCGGATCGCCTTCCATGGAAATGTCGGACCCATGAAGCCAGCGAGGTTCTTCATAGGTGACCGGACGGCCCCAGGCGGCCTGCAATCGCTCCGCCACTACCAGCAATGGCCGCGGAAACACGATGGTCTCCGATTGGGACCAAAGCGCTTGCGTGGTCAACAGGAGTGCGAACTGGAACCTGCTCATCGTTTCCCGCCCCTTAGTATAATCGGGGCGATGCATCGCCTTCTGCTCCTGCTCTGTTTCACCCTTTCCCTGGCGCCGGCGCAGCCGCCGGGCACCAACTACGACGAAACGAAAGTGCCGAAATATACGCTGCCAGACCCGCTGGTAATGGCCGATGGCACACCCGTGAAAGACGCCGCAATGTGGCGCAAGCAGCGGCGTCCGGAGATTCTGGCTCTGTTCTCCGAACAGGTCTACGGCGTCACGCCGAAGGCAAAGGTCAAGTTGCGCACGGAAGTGTTGGAAATGGACAAATCCGCACACGGCGGATTAGCCACTCGCAAGCAAGTGCGTGTATGGTTCGGCCCCGCCTCGGACGCGCCGTTCATGGACCTGCTGATTTACCTGCCCAACGGCGCGAAAGGACGCGTACCCGCCTTCCTGGGCCTCAATTTCGGCGGGAACCATACCGTGCAGCCGGACACGGAAATTCGCGTCACAAAGAGTTGGGTGCGCGCCAAGGGCAACGTGGCCACGGAGGCCGAGCGCGGAACCGGGTCCAGCCGCTGGCCGGTGGATATGATTGTGAAACGAGGTTACGCCGTGGTTACCGCATATTACGGCGACATTGACCCGGACTTCGACGACGGGTTCAAGAATGGCGTTCATGCGCTGTTCCCGCGCACGTCCAGCGCGAACGAATGGGGATCGCTTGGGGCGTGGGCTTGGGGTATGAGCCGGGCGATGGATGTATTGGAAAAGGAAAAGGAGATCGACGCTGCCCGTGTCGTGCTCCACGGTCACTCCCGGCTTGGCAAGGCCGCGCTTTGGGCCGGAGCGCAGGACGAGCGATTCGCGGTTGTCATCTCCAACGACTCCGGCGAAGGCGGCGCGGCGCTGGCCCGGCGCCAGTTTGGCGAAACCACCGCGCGTATCAACACCGCGTTCCCCCATTGGTTCGCCGGAAACTTCAAACAGTACAACGGGAAGGAAGACACGATACCGGTGGACCAACACATGTTGCTGGCCTTGATCGCGCCCCGTCCGCTCTATGTGGATTCCGCCTTGGAGGACGAATGGGCAGACCCGAAAGGCGAATTCCTGGGGGCGCTCGGGGCCGACCCGGTTTACCGTTTGCTCGGTATGCCCGGACTGTTAGTGAAAGAGTTTCCGGCCGTCGAAAAGCCCACGCTGGACGGGTCCATCGGCTACCACATCCGCAAGGGAAAGCACGACGTTACAGACTACGACTGGACGCAGTGGATGAACTTTGCGGACCGCCATTTCAAACGCGCCGCCCGGTAATTCTACTTTTTCTTCTTGCCCGTGTCCGGCCGCGTATCCCGAATGAACCCGTCGCGGTTTGGCATTTTCACCTTGGGCAGCGTCTGCGCGTTCATCTCGTCTTTCTCGCCAATGATTCCGTTCATGTGCAGAATCAACGCCACAACGGAATACGTCTGATTGGCGTCCAGCAGTCCGGGATTATCAAACGGCATCGCGCGGTGGACATAGTCATAAATCGTCGTAGCATATGGCCAAAAACTCCCGACCGTCTTCAGCGGCTTCGGCGTGGCCAGCGTTCCCTTGCCGCCAACCAGTGGCCCTTCCTCGTCGCCCTGGCCCTGCTGCCCGTGGCAACGCGCGCACCGGCGGCTGTAGGTCTCGCGGCCCTCCGCGGCGGTTCCCTTGCCCGGTGGCAGTCCTGTGCCATCGGGCGCCATGAACTGATCTGTCGCCTTAATCTCTTCGGGCGTCGCCGCCCGTCCCGCGTTGTATTTTTGCCCGACGGCGCAAAGCGCCAGCGCCGCCAGCAGAGTCACTTTAAGCATTCTTGACGCTCCCATCGGTGGCGATCGCCCAGCTCTTAATGCCGTTGTAGTGGTAGGCCGAGTTCAAGCCCCGGGCCTCGGTCAGTTCTTCCCGGCTGGGCTGAACATAACCGGTGGAATCGACGGCGCGAGCCTGGATCTGGGTCTCCTTGCCGTCCCAGGTCCAGGGCAGCCGGAAGCGAGTGAACGCCTTGGGCAAACGCGGCTCCTGCAGCGTCGCTTTCTGCCACGTTTTGCCGCCATCAGTGGATACGTCCACGCGGTCAATCGTGCCGCGCCCGCTCCAGGCCAGTCCGCGAATCTCCTGGAATCCGGGGCCCGAAAGTTTCTGGCCGCCGCTGGGATAGGTAATCACACTTTTTGCGTCCATCAAGAACGTAAACTGGCGCGAGGTGCCGTCCGCCAGCAAATCAGTGTATTTAGATGTCTCGTCCTTGGTCTGGTTCGGCTGGTCGACCACCTTGATCTGCCGGAGCCACTTCACGTTCACATTCCCCTCGTAGCCCGGCACCACCAACCGTAGCGGATAGCCCTGTTCCGGACGAATCGCTTCGCCGTTCTGGGCATAGGCAACCAGACAATCCTCCAGGGCTTTTTCCATCGGCAGGCTGCGGCTCATCTTGCAAGCGTCGGCGCCTTCGGCCACCAGCCACTTGCCTTCCTTCTTCACGCCGGCCTCTTCCAGCAGGATCTTCAACGGCACGCCCGTCCATTCGCTGCAACTGGCCAGGCCAAAGCCGGCTGCCGCGTTGGCGCCGCCCGGCGCCTTCCATTCGCCGCCGGAGTTGCCCGAGCACTCCACGAAATAGATATGAGACGCCGAAGGCAGCCGCTTCAAATCGGCGAGCGTAAACACCAGCGGCCGTTCCACCAAACCGTGCAGCAGCAGCGTATGTTTCGCTGGATCCAGATCGGGCACGCCGGCGTGGTGGCGCTCAAAGTGAAGCGACGATGGGGTAATGATTCCCTCCGTCTCCGCCAGCGGAGTCCGCGTGGAACCAATTTGCGGCCGCTTCAAATCAGGTACGGCGCGTTTGGCCGTCTCAAACGAGGAGCGTTCCCCGTAAGCCCGGATCGGCTTGCCAAGGGCACTGGGAAGTTGCTCTTCGGCGGACTTGGCGTCCGGCTGTTGGCTGCATCCGGCAAGGGCGGCGACACCGGAGAGTTGAAGGAATCGGCGGCGTGGGTTAGTCGGCACGCAGCGATTCTATCTCACAGGACCCGCCATGTCACGGCGTTTGCGCGCGGCGGGCGTCGATGAATCGGCGATCGAAGAAGTAGAAGAACCCGTCTTCGGCGCCAATCAGCAGGTCCAGTTTGCCGTCGCCATTCCAATCGGCCGCGTTGGGTGTGGGGTTGTGCCCGGCCAGCGGCGCGCGCGCCACCAATCCGCGCTGCACCATCACCGCACGCTTCAAATCCCCCCGGTTTTCGTACCACAGCGGGCCCTGATCGGAGTCGGTCAACAGATCCAGGTCGCCATCGCCGTCCCAATCGACAAGATCCACCTTCCGCCGCCCACTGGAACCGGCACGTCCATTTGCCAGGTTCAGGAATCGGCCCGATTCGGTGACGAAGATCCGCTCCGGCGCGCCCAGCAATAGTTGGCCATCCCTTCGCTCACGCCTAAACAGGCACAGATAGCCCTGGTGATTCAGCATCACAAGGTCCGGCAACCCGTCGCGGTCCCAATCCACAACTTCCGGCGTAGTACGCCACTGTGTCAACAGTTGCTTCCCCTGCGGCTCCCACCATACCCATTCCGGCTTTGGATTCGGGCCGTTCCATTCCACTTCCACGTTCCGTGCCGGCTCCAGTTCCTGAACGCTGCCCATGCCTCTGTACCACACCACCTCGCCCAAAATATCGTTAACCACCAAATCCAGTTTTCCGTCCAGATCCCAATCGGCGACCGTCGGATTGGAGTACCCCCACTTAGCCTCCGCCGGCCCCTGCACGGACTTGTTCTCACCTGCAACCCTGCGAATGGGCTTGCCGGCGGCGCGCAAGTAACCGCGGGCCGTAAACGCGGCGGCCTCACGCGTGCCGGTATTCTCAAACCACTCAATGTAACCAGCCGAATTCCCCGCAACCAGATCCAGCTTTCCGTCCCCATTCCAATCCACCGCCACGGGCCGCGACAATGAGCCGCTCTTCACGTAGGGGTCCATTTGCTCCAGTTGTTTCGGCGGCGCCCACTGCGGCTGCTGGCCGAACGGGGCCAGGTTCTCAACGAATGTCATAGTGCCGCCCTCTTCGCCAATCAGAATCGACGGCCGTCCGTCCTTGTGCCAAGAGATTACCCGGGGCTGAATCATCTCCAAATCCAGGCGAAACGGCAGCACGGCGGATTTCGTCAAGTCCTCGCGCTTATGCCATGTCACATAGTCCAGAAAACTGCCAATCAACAGGTCTGGTTTTCCTTCCGTTCTCCAACGGAACAACTGCGGCGCGGGCGATCCATACGAATCAATCGGCAGCCGTACCGGCGGCTCGTACTTTGGCGCCGGGTTCGTTCCCGCGTTGCGCCAGAAATAGACGTAGCCATGGAGCGGGCCGCGGAGCCACTCGCCCTTGCTGTTAAACGCGTCATCCCAGCCATAATCGCGCCAATCGCTGACGCCATTCAGCAGGTCGATAACGCCATCACCATCCCAATCGACCGGCAGCCACAGGTCGTCGCGGCCCACGTGATAGGTGCGCTTCAGGTCGAATTGACGCCCTTCATTGAAGCCGTTGCGCCGGATGTCGGAAAACCAGCGGCCGCCGGCGGAGGTGGCGTCGAGTTTTCCATCCCCATCCACATCACCAACCGCCAAGTCCTTCAACGCCGGGCCCAGCCATATGGCACGGTCAAAAAGCGGGGCCGCCGCCGTACCGATGTTGCGAAAAAAGTAAGTGCCATTGTACGGGCGATCGGGAGAAGCGATAAGAAGATCAAGATCGCCATCGCCGTCCCAATCCACGGCGGCGGCATGGGAATACAGACCCACCGCAAGCTTGCCCCGGACGCCCGCGCGGCCGAAGGTCACACGGTCACCGCTGCCCACCATGGCCGGCGCATCCATTCGTTCCGTCTCGCCTTGTCCAAAAACATCCCAAGTGGCCACGTACATTCCCGCGCCTGTTGAAACGAAATGGAGCACAGCCGAAGGGCGGCGGTATTCCACTTTCACCGGTACCGGCTTGCGGGAAACCTCTTCGTAGAGGCGCAGCGAATCCGGCGAAAAACCACGCGCGACAGGGATCTCCATACGAATCGGAAACCCGGCAGGAGAATCGACAGAAACGGAATTGGACTGCCGGTTCCGGTCGGCGGCCAGCGACAGAAAACCGGTGCAAAGGAGGACGAGGAACAAGCGCATTGAATACCAGCATACTGAGCGCGCCCGTGGACGTGGAAGGCTGTACCTGCGCCACTTGCGGGACTATACTCGCCAGTAGGGGGGAACATGTTTCGATTGCAGTGGTTTCTGCTTCTTGCTGCCGTTGCGGCCGCGCAAACAGCTACGCCAAGGAAATTGATTGATTCGATGAACGGGAAGGATCTTTACGCTGCCTACTGTGCCTCCTGTCACGGCTTGAACGGGAAAGGCAATGGGCCGGTAGCCCCGGCACTGAAGGCGCCATTACCCGATCTGACGGGCATCGCCCAGCGGAACAATGGCGCGTTTCCGAAGGAAGAAATGGAGAAGATGATCCTGGGAACGAAAGGTTCCCGAGTGGCCCATGGCTCGGAGGACATGCCGGTGTGGGGACCAGTTTTTCGAAAGGTGGAAAACGACAAGGACTACGGACTCGTGCGCGTTCGCCGTGTAGTGGACCACCTGATCACGATGCAGCGAAAGTAGCGCGGCGCCTACTCCACTCGGCGCGGCGATGCGTCCTGCAATACTCGCAAAAGTTCTTCCGGCTCCAAGGGCTTGGTAATGTAGTCGTCCATGCCGGCTTCCAGGCATTTTCGTTTGTCTTCGGTCATCGCATGGGCCGTCAGCGCGACGATGCGTGTGCGGCGGCCGAGACGGGCTTCGAGCCTGCGAATCTCCCGGGTGGCGGCATATCCATCCAGACCTGGCATCTGACAGTCCATTAGGATGAGATCCCAATCCGACCGCTGGTAAGCTTCCACGGCCAGAATGCCGTTGGCGGCCGCCTCCACGGAGTGGCCAAGCTTTTCCAACAGGCGGGACGCTACAAGCTGATTGATCGGATTGTCCTCGGCCAGCAGCACGCGCAGCGGCGGGGAGAAGAATGCGTCCGGAGCGCGAGATTCGCTCACGGAGGAGACCGATAGGGGCGCCAGAATCGGAACGGTAAACCAGAACGTGCTTCCCTTCCCTTCGGTCGTTTCAAAGCCGATCTCGCCACCCAGGAGTTCTACCAATTGCCGGGAAATGGCCAGGCCCAGCCCGGTCCCCTCGTGCGAGCGGGTGGCGGTGGAACCGAGTTGCGTGAACGGAAGGAACAACTCGCTCTGCTTGTCGGCCGGAATGCCGATTCCGGTATCTTTGACGGCGAAGCGCAACTGCGTTTCGAGGCCGGTGGCGGAAACGGTGATGGACCCGGCATCTGTAAACTTCACCGCGTTACCGGCAAGGTTCAGCAGTACCTGGCGAATCCGGACTGCGTCCCCTCTGGTGAGCAGCGGAACGCCGGAATCCACTTCTACATTGAACGTCACACCCTTTGCAAGCGACGCCGGAAGCATGAGCGCCGCCACACTGTTCACCAGTTCGCGGGGCTTAAAATCCGCCGTCGCCAAGCGCATTTGATGTGCTTCCAGTTTGGACAAATCCAGCACGTCGTTGATCACGGCCAAAAGCGATTCACTGCTTTCGGTGATGGTATCCAGCATTTCACGCTGGTCCGTGTTCAAAGGGGTATCGCGTAGCAAATTCGCCATTCCCAGTACGCCGTTCATTGGGGTCCGGATCTCGTGGCTGATGGTGGCCACAAACCTGGACTTCGCCTCACTGGCCCGCAGCGCCGCCAGGCGTAGCTGGCGCATTCGTAGCGATACGGCCGTCGCCGCCAGAAACAGCAGCAGCAGTATGGCCGCCGTGGCAAGCAGCAGCCGTTGCCGGCTGCGAATCACAAAGACCTGCTCAACAGAGGTCACTTCATTCAGGGTGGCGAGGAACCACCGGGAGTGCAGTTCGCTCAGCAATCCATCTGCGGCCAGCGTCCCGATCTCATCCCTCAGCAGTCCGGCCACGGCCCGTGCCCGAAGCGTGGAACCAATCCCGGCCTCCAGCACAGCCTGCCGCAACGGGAGCAGACGCAAAGGATGATGCTGGCATTCCGGCACACGTGCCATCAGCACGGACGTTGCCTCCCGCAACTCGCCGAACGCCGCGTCGGAGGTTCCATTGCACACACTGGCCAGCACATCGTTCCAGTTGCTCTTCGCCTGTATCGTCGCGCCAGGTAGAACCCGCGCGGCATACGCTTTCACAAAGTGCGATTCCGTAGTCGCCACAGGGCGTCCAATGAGACTGCCCGGCGGAGGCGCGCCCTGTGGCGCGCGCTGGACAAGGCCGTAAAACGTCTCAAACCAAGGTGCCGTAATATACGGCGCGCGGGCCATGCCTGAAAGATCTGACGAACGGGGGAACAGATCGATCACGCCATCGCGAAACGCCGCATTCGCTCCCTGAGGAATATAGATCCATTCCAGCCGGATCCCCGCCCTCCTCGCCGCCTCGCTGAAAACGTCCTTTGCAAACCCGGACGGCGTCCCTTCGGCGGTACGGAATAAAAATGGTTCGGATTGGTGATATCCGATCCGCCAGACCTGCGAACGCGCCTCCTCCTGTGCCCGGGCACCGAGGATCGTCCAAAAACCAACTCCCAACAAAGCTAGCGCCAACAACGCCGCCGCCCGCCACTTCCATGAATGGAACGCGAACAAGCTACCCAGGAGTCGCCTGTTTAGTCTCGGCAGAGATTTGGTCCTTCCACTTCGATTCTATCGGCGTAACGCCGTGCCCGGTACAGGGGCTATTGCTTATATTCCAGCACCTGGCCATCCGCTAACAAGCGTGCTCGCAGCTTTTCGTACGGTACATCCTGAACGGCCATATTGCCCTCAATAGCCATCACCGCGGCCGTCGCGGCCGATTGGCCCAGAATCATGAAAACCGGCTCCATGCGGATGGATCCGTAGGCAATGTGCGAACTCGAAACGCAGACCGGCACTAGCAGGTTCGCCGCCTGGCCCGCCTTCGGCACCAATGACCCGTAGGAGATTTGGTACGGCCCCCGCGTGCTTACCCCGATATCACCCTCATTCTGCACATAGCCTTCAGGGGTAATGTAGCGTTGGATGTTATGGGAATCAATGCCATAAGAGCCCATGCCGATCGACTCCGGCGTCGGCCGCTTCTTGGTCAGTTCATGCTCCGTCATCACGTACCGGCCAATCATCCGCCGCGCTTCTCTCACGTACATTTGGTGCGGCCAGTTGGCGTTATCCCGAAACTCGTCTTTCGACAGACCCCACTTCGCCATCTCGTTCCGCACCTCGGCGGGTACCCGCGGATCGTTGGCAATGAAATATAGCCAGCCTTGCTGATACTGAACGTGTTCCCGGATAATCTCCTTCCGGCGGGCATATGTGGCCTCCGGGTAATCCCAGTTTCTTCCAATGTTGTCGGTGGAAAATGGGCCATGGTTGTTTGTATCCGTCTTCGCGTTCGGAATCGGATCGAACTTCTGGAACGTCTCCCGCCAGCCGGCGTCAAAGATCCGGACCAGTAGTTCGTACTCCTTTGGGTCGTAACCAGCCGGTTTGGGGAACGGCACCCGGTTGGCCGGTACCTGGGTCAGACACATGCGGAAACAATACGCTTGTACTTTCTTGTCTCCCTCCCCTTTTGTTCCGGGAGGCTCTGTGCTAATTCGCGGCAGCACACCGCTCTTCGGATCGCCGGGGATCACATAGGGAGAAATCGGTTTCGCCACCGCGCCAAAATGGTGACGGTGATGCAAAACGCCGGTTTGGACTCCATTCCACTCTTCACCGTATGTCTTAGTCCCCTCTCGGCCAACGTGGTAATCCACCCCAGCGGCGGCCATCAGGTCGCCTTCGTAGGTTGCGTCCATGAAGATTTTTGCCACATAGGTCTTGCCGTCCAGCGTGCGGATGGACGTGATGCGGTCACCCTGTTTCTTGACGCCATTTTCCCGGTCCAGCATCGCATTACGCACAATGGGGATCTTGAACTCCTTTACCCATTGTTCGTAGACGTCCTCGGCTACGTGCGGTTCAAAGATCCACATGGTCCGCCCCGCCGTATCCAGCGCCGGGGTTCCTTGCCCCTTATTTCCAAACTCTTCGCGCTTCTGCCACCGCCACGCCCCCGGCTTTTCGTAGTGGTTCCAGACCCGTTGATAAAACTCGCGAGACAACCCGCCAATAACGGCCTTATTCCCTGAATCGGTCCACCCCAGACCTCCCGCCGTCAGTCCGCCGAGGTGAGTCTCCGGACAAACCAACTGCACGGATTTACCCATCTTCTTCACCTGAATCGCGGCGGTAATCGCACCGGAAGTGCAGCCATAGATCAGTACATCGGCCTGGCGCGGAGCGGCGCATAGCAACAGACCGAACAGCAAAGGAAGGAGGCGCTGGAGCATACTCATCCAGTCTAACGCCAGACTGGCTACCGGTCGAAATAGTGGCGGCCGTAAAGACGGGTCAGGTCCCTGGCTTGACGCAGCAAATGGAGCCCGGCAAAGCTCAGCCCAGCGCCGAATAGACACAGGAGAAGTCCCAGCACTCTTGCCGAATCCCGCGCCCTTCGCAACACTGCGGACGCCGGATGCGCACCAAGCGAAACCGCGACTGGAATGACGTGCTCGCCTTCCTGTGTACCCACGATCGTAATGACGCCGAACGGAATCTGCTCTACCTTCACGCGAAAGGCCGGGGGGAAGACCGCGCCTTCAGCCAATGGAGCAGTCGAGGTGAAAACGATCCAACCGCTCTCCACACGCACCGAGTGACCCGGCATCGCGGCCGCCACGCGCCGCAAAAGTTCCCCGTCCAGCTCAAGCGGCGTCCATGGTCCGGTCTTCGCCAAATCCGCGGTATCAACGCGAAACGCACCGAGGGTTACTCCGAACGCATTGGAAAACACCGGTCCACCCGGACGCGGAGTCCAAACATCCAGCATGTCATCCGGCCTGCGCGGCCGCCTGGGCCGGATTCGATCCGTCCGCGTCTCTTCAGTTCGACGCAGACACGCGGCCGCCCCAACCGCGCCGAACTGCGGATCGCGCGCAGGCGACGCGGACCCAAGCACCCCGGTCAAATGAATCCGTCGGCCCTCGTTGGCGGAGTCAACTTTCCCAGCGTTCACAGTGAACACTTCCGGTGCCGCCAGCGCCAGGTCACGAAGCGCGGCATTCACCGAGCTAAACACGAAAATTCCCACCCCGGTCCACAGGCAGACATGGCACAGGAAAGGCGAAACGCCCCGGACCGGGCGGCCGCTGAATAGGCCCCGGGGATGCACGATCGGCTTCATCTGGAGTTAACTCGCAGAAAGGCCGCCAACCGGCTCATATTCTCGTCGAAGTACGACCGTTCGGTCTCGATTCGCCAACCAGACGGCAGGAAACCGTAAATCACACCACCGCCAGGTCCTTACGAGATTCTGTCTCCCGGTTCAACGGTCAGCGAATCGAATCCTTACTTGGCGTGGCTGATCCGCCAAATCTTGTTATTGCCGTCTTCAGAAAGCAACAAACTGCCATCAGCCAACTGCGCCAACCCAACAGGCCGGCCCCACACTTCGCGGACATCTTCACCCAGCATGAATCCTGTCAAAAACGGTTCCGGCTGACCAACCGGTTTGCCGCCCTTGAACGCCTGGAACACAATGGAATAACCGGTCCGCTTGGACCGGCCCGACGATCCCCGCAGCGCGATAAACGCGCCGTTGCGATATTTCGCCGGGAAAGACTTGCCCGTGTAGAAAACGAAATTCATCGCCGAAACGTGCGGGCCAAGCAGCACGTCCGGTTCCACCGTCTTCTTCACCGCCTCCGGATTCACACCCTTGTGCCGCGGGTCTTCGTTCGGGCCCGCATAGGCATAAGGCCATCCGTAGAATGCGCCCTTTCTTACTTCGGTGAAGAAATCCGGTGCCACTTCGTCGCCCAGCCCGTCGCGCTCCTGCACCGTCGTCCACAGCCGTTTGCTTTCCGGTTGGAAGCGGATGCAAACGGAATTCCGCAAGCCGGTGGCGAATATCTCCGCGCCGGAACCGTCCAGGTTGTAGACATTCACCGCGTTGCGATTCGGCGGGTCGCCAAGGTCCACATTGCTGCCGGAGCCCACAGAAACATACAGCTTCTTCGCCTTCGCGTCAATCGCCAGCGACCGTGTCCAATGCCCTTTTCCGTACCCCTTCAGGTCAACCAGTTTCTCCGCCCCGCCGGCCGTCATCGCCTTCAAATCGATCTTGAAGCGGCTGATCGCCTCCGCCTCGGCCACATACAGATACCCCTCGTGAAACGCCATCCCGAACGGACGGTCCAGCCCGCCGATGAACGGCTTGCGGTCTTTGTCGTTACTAACAATGAACACGCCGCCCTTGGCCACACTTTCGGTCACCAGCACCGCGCCTCCCGGCAGTTGCAGCAGTTCCCGCGGCTTCTGATAGCCGGTGGAATACTCTTCCACCTTGAAGCCGGAAGGAACCGTCAGCGTCTTGCCCGCAGGCTGCGGAATAACCTTCGCTGGATTGGAAACCTGGCCCGCCGGATTCGGCGGCGGCAGCGTGTATTTACGGGCTTGCGGATAGACGGAAGCCGATAGCAGGAGGGTGAAAAGTACAGCGCGTTTCATCGGTTACGCCAGTTTATCACTCCCCGCGCGGCCCGGCCAGCAGCCTTTCCCGCAGCGTTGCTTCGTCTAAATCACCGGTCCACTTCGCCACCACCACCGCCGCCACCCCGTTGCCAATCACGTTCGTGATCGCCCGCGCCTCCGACATAAAGCGGTCAATGCCAAGGATCAGCGCCAGCCCCGCCACCGGCACATTCCCCACCGCCGAAAGCGTCGCCGCCAGCACAATGAACCCGCTCCCGGTCACGCCCGCCGCCCCTTTGGATGTCAGCAGCAGCACCGCCAGCAGCGTTATCTGCTGTGTTAGCGTCATCGGCGTATTCGTCGCTTGCGCAATGAACACCGCCGCCATCGTCAGGTAAATCGACGTGCCATCCAGGTTAAACGAATACCCCGTAGGAATCACCAGCCCAACCGTCGATTTCCCCGCTCCCAGGCTCTCCAGCTTCAACATCATCCGCGGCAGCGCCGCTTCCGACGACGATGTTCCCAACACGATCAAGATCTCCTCCTTTATGTAACGCAGAAACCGGAAGATGCTGAACCCGTGAAACCGGGCAATGCCCCCCAACACAACAAAAACAAACACCACGCACGTCACATAAAACGTCCCCATCAATTGCGCCAGCGACAACAGACTCTTCAGCCCATACGTGCCCACCGTGAACGCCATCGCCCCGAACGCCCCAATCGGCGCCAGCGCGGTGATCATCTTCACGATCGCGAACAGTATCTCCGACGTCCGCTCGATAAACGTGAACACTTCGTTCTTGTGCGAACCCAGCCGCTGCAGCGCCACGCCGAAGAAAATAGCAAGCAGCAACACCTGCAGAATCTCGCCCTTGGCGAACGCGTCAAAAAAGCTCGATGGAATCACGTTCAAAATGAAATCTGTCGTCGAGGTCATCTTCCCCGGCGCCGTGTAAGCCGCAATCGAACCCGCGTTCAAAGTCTTCGGGTCAACATTCATCCCCGCCCCCGGCTCCAGGACGTTCACCACAAACAGCCCCACCAGCAGCGCCACCGTCGAAACCACCTCGAAATACAACAGCGCCAGCCCGCCCGTCTTTCCCACTTTTTTCATATCCGCCGTGCCGGCAATCCCCACCACCACCGTGCAGAAAATAATCGGCGCAATGATCATCTTGATCAGCTTGATGAACCCATCACCGAACGGCTTCATCGCCGCCGCGCTCTCCGGCGCCATCGCGCCAAAGGCAATGCCCGCCGTGATCGCCACCAGAACCTGAAAATAGAGGGACCGAAACATGTTCCAGCGATTTTACCGCTGTTTCCGGAATCCCCTCTAATTACCTCCCGCGCCCTTCCGCACCGGAATCGTCGCGGTGAACTTCGGTCCCACGGTCACCAACTCAGCCGTCAACGTCTCCGCGCCCGCAACTCCCCGCATCTCCACCACCCAACTCGTCTCCCCAGGTGCCAAATCCACCCCCCGCAACGCCTGCGTAAACCCCTTCCCCTCTCCCCACCGGTACACCTCTTTCCCCGCACCATCCCTCAACACCAATTCATACGTCTGGCCGCTGGCAAACACCACTCGCAGCGGTGCTCCCGTGTTGTTGTTCAAGAACAGGCGCGCATAGCCGTTGCCCAACGCGACACCGAATCCCACCCCGCTCGCATTCAAAACCGTCACGCCCGATATCCGCGCATACACCAGATCCTGCGTCCGAAAGCTCGGCCCTCCCGTGTTCTCCTCGCGGTATACCAGACCCACATACGGCAGAAAATTCTCCTCCGTAATCCCCACCTGGAACACACCCGGATAAGTCAATCGATAGAACGCCCGCTCAAACTCCCCAAGCGCCACTTTTCGCGAAGCCCGCGTGTCGGCCACTTGCGCCCGGCCGCAACACGTGGGCAGCGCGGTTTCATACTGCTCGCCCCGCCCCCTGGAAAAGTCGTACCAGAGCCTCTCTTCCCCATTTTGCTCGTCGTATCGCCACACCCGCCCGCCGCCATCGGCACGCACCCAGTACCGGCCCCGGCGGAACTCCGATAACTCGTAGTAATCGACTCCATTGAACTCGCCCCGCCGGGTCACTTCCACCGTTACGTCCGTTTCCCCCGGCCGCGGCGTACCGCCCATGCGGTACACCCAGACGTTCCCCACGGCAAGCGGGAAATAGTCCGGCGCCTGCGCCACCGCGGCGGCCGCGGCCAATACGAAACTACTGATAAAAGTTCTTGCACCACGCATGGCGTTTCAATATGGCAAGCGTTTCGGCCGTCAGCGGACCCATCTCGGCCACCGCCGCGTTCGCTTCCACATTCCTAACCTTACGCATTCCCGGAATCACTGTGGAAACCGCGTCGTTTGCCAGCGTAAACCGCAGCGCCGTCGTCGCCACCGGTTCAGCATCGCCCAGTTCGGCCCGCAGCGCCTGGAACGCGCGTTCCACCTGCGCCTTCCGGTCTCCCCGGAAGTAGAAATCCCGGAACTCGCCTGCCTCGAAGACCGTGTCTTTCGTGATCGCTCCCGTCAGCGCCCCCTCATCCAACGGCACCCGCGCCAGAACACCGATGTTATGCTTCTTACAAGCACCGAATAAGTTAGCGGCCGGCGATTGATCATAGATGTTATAAATCACCTGCACCGTGTCGATAAGTCCCGTCTCAATAATTCCCAGCGCCGAATCCGGCTGATGGTCGTTAATCGAAATGCCGAAGTGCTTCACCTTTCCGGCCTTCTTCAGATCCTCAATCCCCCGCCGCCACGCCTCGTCCCCCAGCCAATCCGGATTCCACACGTGGAACTGCTGCAGGTCGATACAGTCCGTGCTCAAATTCTTGAGCGACTGCTCCGTCATGTCCACGATGTACTCATACGGAAATACCTCATCAATCGCCGTGCCCTTCCGCGCCGGCCAAACGCGATTCTTCGGCGGAATCTTCGTCGCCACCATCACCGGCGCCTTCGTCTCCGCCACAATCTGCGCTATCAACCGCTCCGAATGTCCTTCGTTATAGGCAAACGCGGTATCGATGAAGTTGATCCCCAACTCGATCGCCCTCCGCAGCGCCTGCAACGACTCTTCGTCGGAGCCGTTCATCCACTGCTTGCCGCCAATCCCCCAGGCGCCAAACCCAATCTCTGAAACCGCCAGGCCGGTCCGGCCCAATGTACGAGTACGCATAAGCACTATTATGAAGGCAGTATGCGCTGGATTTTCCTGGCCCTCTCCACCACGCTCCTCTTCGGCGCCAGCATTCGCCTTTTTCTCAAGGACGGTACCTACCACGCCGTCCGCGAATACCAGGTGCTAGCCGACCGCGTCCGCTTCTATTCCCTCGAACGCAGCGACTGGGAAGAGATCCCCCTCGAACTCATCGACCTCGCCAAAACCAAAGCCGCCATCGCCTCCCGCGAAGCCGAACTCGCCTCCGAAAAGAAGGCCGAAGCCGAAGAGGACGCTGCCGAAAAGGCCATGCGTAAAGAGATCCGGTCCGTCCCCGCCGAACCTGGCCTCTACTACCTCACCGAGGGCGAACCCATGCGCGCTTTGAAACCCGCCGAACTCAAAATCGTGCAGGACAAGAAGCGCCAAATCCTGAAAGTGCTCACCCCCATCCCCATCCTCTCCGGCAAAAGCCACGTCGAAATCGATGGCCTGAAGAGCCCCTTCGTCGTCAAGGAAGACCGGCCTGAATTCTATTTCCGCCTCGCCAGCGAGGAGCGCTTCGGGCTCGTCCGCTGCGTCCCCGCTCCCAAAGGCACCGGGCGTATTGTCGAACGCTGGGAAATCGTTCCAGTAGTAAAGGAAGTAATGGTACAGCACGAAGAGGTGCAGATCTTCCGCAAACAGGTCGGTGATGGGCTCTACAAAGTCTGGCCCATCGAACCGCTCACAACCGGCGAATACGCCTGGATTGAATTCACCGAAGGAAAGGGCAACACCCAGGCGTGGGATTTCTCCTTTCAGGCCAGGAAATAAACGCCCGAAAGAATTTTCTCCGTAACAGTTTGCCCGCCCGGAGCATCACGCTCGCAGGGGCTCGCTCGTTCAGCCCTAAGTCATGCGGTTTCATGCGATTATGTGGTATCATGGTCACTGGCTGTCGCGTGGGCGGCAGTTCATAGATTCATCCGCGCCCACCTCGCATTTGCAGACAATCCAACACAAACAGATTTTAGGGAGGAGGACCAGGTAATGTTTAAACGGTCCCTGACATGGTTCGCTCTCATGTCTCTCACCGTCGCCGGCCTGTTGGCCCAAGGTCAATCGACCACCGCGACGAAAGACGACTGGGAAGAAATCAATTTTGAGACTAGCTCGGCGGTACTCACGGACGGGTACCCGAGCCTGCTGCGTTTGGCGGAACTGTTGACCAAGAATCCCGGCTATAAGGTCCGTGTGGAAGGCCACACCGACGGCACCGGTTCCAAACGCGCTAACGAAAAATTGGGCATGCAGCGCGCCCAGGCCGTAAAGTCGTTCCTTGAAAAATACGGCGCGCGTCCAGACCAGATCACCGCCACCACGCAAGGCATGGGCCAGCCCAAGGTGGGCAACGACACCAAAGAAGGCCGCTGGATGAACCGCCGCACCATGCTCTACGTGGCCGACGGCCAGGGCAGGCCCGTCTCCGCCGGCGGCGTTGGGGATGCCATTCGCAATCTCAACGCGGCCACCGGCGGCCCCGCCGCCGCCGCTGACCCGAAGTGCTGCGATGAAATCCTCAAACGCCTCGACAAGCTCGACGACATCCTTGCCCTCCTCCGCACCATGAAGGGCGATCACGACAAGCTCGCCGGCGAAGTCGCCAAGCTCAAAGAAGACAACACGAAGCTCGCCGCCGCCACCGCCGCTGGCGTGGGCGCCGCGGGTCTGGCCCCCGCCGCCAAACAGGATGTCGCCGACGTCTCCCGCAAAGTCATCGAAGAGACGCTCATGAAGAACACGTCTCCCAAATGGTCCATCCTCGGCGCCAATGCCGGCGTCGATAACGAAGGCCGCCTCACCTTCACCGGCAAGGGCCGCTACTTCGCTCCCATCGGCAAGTCCAGCGCCCTGCAAAGCGAAGCCGAATACATGTACTTCCGCGACCGTCAGGAAGGCCAGTTTGACGCCGGTCTCGTCCAGCGCTTCGACAAAGTGCAGATGGGCCTCTTCTCCAGCTTCAAACACGCCACCTTCAGCGAATTCCGCTCCGGCGGCACCCTCGGTCAGGGCGCTCTTGCCATCGATTACATCTTCAAACGCGGCCGTCTCGGCGTCTTCGGCACCAAGGCCTTCCTGAACAATGCCGTCGTCAACCGCGCCCCCGTCAGCCCCAACGTGATCCTGGAAACCTACATGCGCGCTGTCGATCAGATCGGCGGCTCCACCTCGGTCGCCCTCTGGAAAGATACCTATGTCGAAGGCAACCTCGGCTTCCTCCGCGCCTATGGCAACAACAACAAGCCCGGCGGGATGGTCCGCTTCGTCCAGCCCCTCAACAAAATGGTGGCCCTCAGCATCGAAGGCGGCTTGAACGAAACGCTCATCGGCCGAAACAATTCCGGCTCGGTTCGTTTCGGCGTCCTTTTCGGCAACTGGCTCCGTCCGAAGGACTACGCCACCGTCGAAACGCCCGTCCCCATGGACATCCCCCGCGTCCGGTATGAATTGCTCACCCGCCGCATCCGCACCGGCAACAGCGCTCCCATCGCCGACGCTGGCGGCGATCAGTTCAACACTCCGGCTGGCAACATCCGTCTCGACGGCTCGGCTTCCTACGATCCCGATGGCGACCCCATAACCTTCCAGTGGCAGCAGGTCGCCGGTCCCACCGTCGCCCTCACCAACGCCACTCAGGCCGTCGCCACCTTCACTGCCGCCGCCGGGCAAACCTACGCCTTCCGCCTCACCGTGAAAGACGATCAGGGCGCCCAAGGCGTCTCCCGCGCCACGGTCACTTCTCGCGCCGCGGCCGCCGTTCGCATCCTCCGTTTCCAGGCCAACCCCGTTCAGGTCCGCGCCGGCCAGCCCGTCAACCTCCTCTGGTTGATTGAAAATGCCGACTCGGCCACCATCAGCCCCGTCGTTGGCGCCGTCAACGCCACCCAGGGCACAACCCAGGTCAGCCCCAACGAAACCACCACCTACCGCCTCACCGCGCGCAACGCCACCAGCGAAGCCGTGGAAACGGTCACCGTCAACGTCGAACGCCCGCTGCCCCGTATCATCAGCTTCCAGGCCAGCCCCGCCACCATCAATCGCGGCCAGGGCTCCACCCTCGCCTGGCAAACTGAAAACGCGGACACCGTCACCGTCTCCGGCGTTGGCACCGTGAACGCCAATGGCACCGCGCCCGTCAGCCCCGCCGACACTACCACCTACACCATCACCGCTACGAACCAGTTCGGTTCCTCTTCGGCCACGGCGGTCATCCAGGTCGGCACTCCGCCCACCGGCGGCGGCGATGGCCTCCCGCGCATCATCCGCTTCACCGCCGCGCCCATGGACATCACCGCCGGTGATCGCTCCTCCATCGATTGGCTGGTTGAAAACGCAACCAATGTCACCATCAATTCGCTCGGCTCCGTTGGCCTCCAGGGGAACGTACCCGTCTCCCCCACCGCCAATACGCTCTACACCATCACGGCCTCCAACGCTGTTGGCCAGGTAACCTCTACCATCGGCATCAACGTTCGTCCCGCCGTTCCGCAGCCGCCCCCGGCGCCAACGCTCACCGCTTGCGTCGCCAACCCGGTGGAAGTCGTCAAGGCCGGTGACCCGGCCTCCATCAGCTACACCGCGCAGAACGCTACCGTGGTCACCCTGAACGGGCTCGGCGTCCCTAACCCCGTCGTCGTCCGTCCAACGGCAACCACCACCTACACGCTCATCGCCTACAACGCCCAGAACCAGACGGCGCGTTGCGAAGTCACCGTGCGCGTCGCCGCGGAACCCGCCGTCATTCGGCCCACCGCCAATGCCGGCCCCAGCATCACCACCATCGACCGCCTCCTCACGCTCGACGGCACCAAGTCCTCCGATCCCAGCGGCGGCGCGCTCACCTACCGGTGGCGCCCGCTTGAAAAAACCGCCGTCGTCCTCGAACCCAATTCGCCCACGCCCCGCGTGCAACTCGGCGAACAGTTCGGCCCCTATACATTCGAACTTACGGTAACCAACGGGGCCGGCGTCTCGGCCACGTCCACCGTCACCATCAACTACGCCTTGACCCGCGTTCGATAACTCGAACGTCCCGCAAGCGGAACGGCCGGCTCCCTCCCCAGGGCGCCGGCCGTTTTGTTTCTACTCGCACGCCACCGGATTCTCGTAGCAGTCTTCATTGTCCTTCGGCGTCGCCGGCATCGCGCATTTGAAGTCTTTCTCGATCAGCAGGTGAACCCCGCCCGCGTCCCCCTCGAACCCCACTCGTTCGTCCCCGTCCCACCCCACAAGCCACGCCGCCGGAATCCGCACCGTCAGCCGCGCCCCGTCGCTTTCCGCCGTCAGCGCCGCCCCGTGCGCGTCCGGCCGCAGTGCATATTCCAGTGCCACCGGCACCGTCGCGCACCGCTCCACCACCTCCCCGCCCTCGGTCAGCGCCTTCACCTCGGCCTGTTTCAAACGCAGCCGAATACTATCGGCATGGATACGAAGCTTCATAATATGAGTATGCCGATGTACGAATACGCTTGTCCCGAATGCGGGGCGAAGTTTGAAAAATTGAGACGCATGTCCGAAGCCGATAGCCCCGCCCGTTGCGCCGTCTGCGGCGCCGAAAACGCCCGCCGCGTCCTCTCCACCTTCTGCGCCACCGGCGGCTGCGGCTCCGGCGGCAATGGCCGCTTTACTTGAGCGCCCCAGTAACGCTCCGGTCCGGAGCATCCAACTTCTCATCCACAAACTTCAAATACGCCGCCAAAAAGCGATACGCCGATTGATACGCGCCCACATCGATCTTGCTCAGTTGATCGTCAATCGAATGCAGCCATAGCCACGTCTGGTTGTTCAACGAGTGGAAATCGATCACCGGAACCTTCTTCGCCCGGAACGGCGCCGCGTCCGTCGTCCCCACCTGGTCGGCGTTCATCCCTTCCAACGGAATCTTTAACGCGCCCGCCATCTGCAGCGCAAGCTGGGTCAACTCCGGGTCCGCCTTCGACGCCCACACATATAGCGGGTGCGGCCCGCTCGCCACGCTGTCAATGTTGATCACCGCCCGGACATTTTTCAAGGCCGTCTTTTGATTCGCCTTCACCCATGCCCGCGCCCCCACCAGCCCCGCCTCCTCGTCCGTAAAGCCGATAAACAGAAACGTGTGCCGCCGCCCTTCCACCGCCCGCAGGCTCTGGTACAACGATGGTAGCAGCGACGCGCCGGACCAGTTGTCAATCGCCCCCGCCCCCGCCCGCACTTTGTCAAAATGCGCTGTGACCAGTATCCATTTCCCCTCCGGCTCCCCCGGCAGCGTGCAAACCAAATTGGGCACCTTGGAGCCCTTGGCCATCTGTGGCTCCAGCGCCGGCCCCGTGCATCCGGCCTCGGTAAACAGCGTGCCCAACGTCCCAAACCGCGCCGCGTTCTCCCCGCGCTCAATCCGCCGCAGCCGCTCGGTCACCTTCTCGGCCGGAATCGTCGGGAATGTCCATTGTTGCCCGCCCAATCCCAGCGAGAGCAGTAGTAAGTACCGCATTTCTCAAAGTGTAGCAACCTGCTCTATAGTGGTGTGCAGACCTATGCTTACACTCGGCTTCGTCAGCGCCATCCTGCCTGACCTTACTCTCGAAGAAGTCCTCGCCTTTGCCGCCTCCAACGGGTTTTCCTGCGTCGAACTCATGTGCTGGCCCCTCGGCAAGGCCGAACGCCGCTACGCCGGCATCACTCACATCGATGTCGCCGGCTTCTCCAAATCCGACGCCGCACGCGTCAACGATCTCGCCGCCAAATATGGCGTCTCCATCAGCGGCCTCGGCTATTACCCCAATCCGCTCGCCCCCGATAAGGACGAAGCCAAGGTCTACGTCAAGCACCTCGAACACGTCATCAAAGCCGCCAGTCTCCTCGGCGTCCCCGTCGTCAATACCTTCGTCGGCCGCGACTACACTCTCACCATCGACGAAAACTGGCCCCGTTTCCTCAAAACCTGGAAACCCCTCATCGCCTTCGCTGAAAAGCACAACGTCAAAATCGGCATCGAAAACTGCCCCATGTCTTTCACGAAGGACGAATGGCCCGGCGGCAAGAATCTTATGACCTCCCCAGCCATCTGGCGCCGCGCGTTCAACGATATTCCCAGCGATCACTTCGGCCTCAATTTCGATCCTTCCCACTTCATCCTCCAGCACATGGACTACCTGAAAGCCATGCGCGAATTCGGCCCCAAGCTCTTCCACATGCACGCCAAAGACGCCCGCATCGATCGCGACAAGCTCAACGAAGTGGGCGTCTTCGCCTTCCCCAACCAATGGCACACCCCGAAGCTCCCCGGCCTCGGCGACGTCGATTGGGGCAAGTTCTTCAGTGTCCTCACCGAAACCGGTTACAAAGGCGGTGTCTGCATTGAAGTCGAGGACCGCGCCTACGAAGGCGATCTCGAGCTCCGCAAAGCCTCACTCATCCAGAGCGGCCGGTTCCTCAAAAACTTCCTCCCCTAGGATCTCCCCATGCGCCTGGCTCCGCTGCTCGTATGCTTCTCCGCCCTCGCGGCGGAGCCGGCCCTGCACATCGAACTGCCCTATCAAACCATCGCCGGCGAACAGTTGAAGCTCGACATCGCCGTCCCCCAAAACTCGCTCGGCCCCCATCCGCTCATCGTCTGTCTCCACGGCGGCGGCTGGTCCATGGGCGGCAAAACTTCCTTCCGCAAATATCTCCCTCAATTCGCCCAACTCGGCTACGCCGCCGCCGCCATCCAATACCGCCTCGCCCCCGCCCACCAGTTCCCCGCCCCCGTTGATGATATCCACGCCGCCATCCGCTATCTCCGCGCCAACGCCGCCCGCTGGAACCTCGACCCAAAACGGATTGCGCTCCTCGGCGCCTCCGCCGGCGCCCACCTCGCCCTCCTCGCCGGCTTCGAGAACCGGTCTTTAGTCAACGCCATCGTCGACATCTCCGGCCCCGCCGATCTCCGCGACTGGCACATGGGCCCCGTCGCCGAAGCCGCTCTCCTCAAAACAACCGGCAAAACCTCCCGCCTCCTGGTCCAGGAATTCATCGGCCCCGCCGATCCCGCGCTGGCCTCGCCCGTCGCCCTCGTCCGCCCAGGGCTTCCCCCCGTTCTCGTCGTCCATTGGAAGCTGGATCAGGCCGTCGCCGCCGAACAGCCGCAGCGCCTGCTCAACGCGCTCGCCCAGGCCAACGTGCCCGCCCAAGCCCATTGGTTGGAAGGCAAAGGCCACGCCCTCGCCGGCCCCGGTGTCGAACAGATCGTCCCGCTTACAGTCCAGTTCCTGAACGCCATCCGCGAGTAGCCCACACGCCTTGCCGCTACGAATCCCCCAGCGGCGAATCGCCACAAATGCCGGCGCGCCGCCGGCGCCACTCGCGATTTCAGCCGGTCCAAGATTGCGCCTCCAGCGTCTTATCAATTCCGGCAGTTGCTCTGTGCACCCGTTGAGATCCGCCCCCATGGTAGCCATCAGGAACACGTGGACCGGCGGCATAGCATCGGCCCGCCCTTGCCATCCCAGCCTGCCCCCCATCGCGAAGGCAGTGGCCTGCGCCCAGTAAAACGCACCAAATGCCGCTGCCCCTAAGCCACCCCACCCCGCGCCAGATTCAGTGTTGCAACGGCAGTCGCGTTCCCGCAGAAAAGGCGGCCCCGCCTCGGACTCTAACAACGGCCGCGGCCATCCTCTCTGCCCGTTTCACGTCAATTTCTCGAGCTTGCCCCGTCTGTTCAGCTACACGTCCGAAGTTCGCAACAGCGGCCTCATCGTCCCGTCGGCAAGCCCCCATCGAAACGCACCAATCGATTCCTCCGAAAGAACTCCCCGCTTCGACCAGTGAATTGCCGCCTCCGGCCAAATCTGCATCGTCTCGGGTTGATAAGCCGCCACCTCCTCGAACACCCGCGTATCGTCAACGGATGAATTCTCCGGCGGCGGCTCCGTCTGCAGCAACGCAGCCGCATGGTCCATGCGGTCACGTCATCGCCCGTCTGGCAAGCCCCCAAACAACGTAAATGGTTCTTCGCCGGCGTAATCACCAAACTCGGTTCCCGGTCATCGGGAAACGGACACAGAGGGCGAGAATCGTCTCCGCGTAGGCGACTACCGTGTCCGCTTCACCGAAGAACACCCCGATACTCTCCGTATCCACACGGTTAAGAATCGCCGCGAAGCCTACCGCTTACCTTCCTGTCGGCAGCACGGTCCGGCGGGCCCCCATTGCAACAATGGGGCTAGTGGGCCGCAAAAGCAGCGGCCCGGCACGCCGCCCGCCGGGAGGAGCGGTACGGGTGACCGGAGGAAAATCACGTAAGGACTCGGATCGGCCTCCAGCAGGGTGGAAGGCGGCCCCGGAGAGGCATCACGGGGAGTGGCGGGAGGACATACGAAAGTTATCCGAACCGCCGGTCCAAAAGCAGGACCGGTCCCCGCGAGGCGCGGCGGTTTCCGCTCGCCGCCCGATAACTTTGAGTTATGTCCTCCCGCCGACGGATGTTTCGGCCGGTCCGCCCATTCGTTTGATCCACCCCCCCGGCCCCTCGTAGGGGAGTGCTTGAAGGCGCGCGCGCAGTGCGCGGGAAGGTACGCTTTGATTTTTCCTCCCACCGCCTCCGCACCAAGGGCTTCCTTGGGCGGCCAGTTCGCCGCTTCACCCGGTGTTCCCTTTACCGCTCAAGTTGTCAGAACGTGGAGAATCGGCCTTCAATTACCCACAATCCCCGGATGCGTCGCCTGATATACCTGCTTCAACAGATTGATCGATACCCGCGTATACAGCTCAATGGTCGATAACTTCGCGTGCCCCAGCAGTTCCGGAATCACCCGCACATCGGCCCCATTCTCAAGCATCAATGTCGCCACGGTCTGGCGCCTATGCCGCATCCGGCATAGGCGGCACACAACCGCCGTGCACCTTGTGGCCGCCGGTCTGGACGTGACCGTGATTCGCAGTTGGCTCGGGCACGCCGATCTTGAAACGACGAATCACTGTGCCCAGGCGAATCTCGAAACCAAGCATAAGGCTTTGGAACAAGCCGACCCGAAGCTGCGGCCAGCCAAGCCGCCGCGGTGGCAGCGTGACGCTGATCTCATGGCCTGGCTCGATTCGCTATGAAAAGTAGCGTGCCGTATAGGGGCGACCGGCTTCTTCCCGGATACGCTGCGCCGAATGCTCCAGCTCCAGCACCTGCGTAACTCTGCCGTAGCCGACTGTCTTGTGCCCCTCGCGCAGTAGGAACATCGTTCCAGCAAAGATTTTGCCCACGTGCATCTCCGGGCTCATGAACGTCAGATAGGCTCTCACCGTGTCACCGGGGTTCACTCGTTCTGCGTCGGGATACGTCTGGATCGCGTCCCAATCATGTCCACTGTAGTAGAACTGCGGACGATATCCGGAAAAAGCAGGTCCTTGTCTTCCGCCTGCTTCGGCTGGGAGAAAAATGATCTCGACTTCAACGTCTCTGGGCAACTCCCGCATGTCAAAAACTCAAAGTTAGCAGAAGCGACGCCGCTTCGTGACGGGCAGCAGAATTATGTGAAGCAGCAGGCACCGGTCGGGTCGAAAACAGCCCGCTGCAGGAGGCTCCTCCACATAAATCTCGGCTCCGCATAATGCGGAGCGTTTTTAGCTCGGCGGCGCGGCGGACAGAAGCCGGGAGCGGGAGATCGCCGAACGCCGCGGCGGTGAGCTGAAAACGGATTGCACTGAACCGCCACCATGCACTACGAACTATGGGTTTTCAATGCCCGGACTGCTGGACGAATTGAAGGACGAGGGAGTGAATAGGGCGTAAAGGAATGGGGCTTCCCCTGCAGGGCAGCACGTTGGAGGATTGTTGGGAGGGCGGAAGTCGGCAAAAACCTGGGAATCGGGCGGCCATGAGACAGTACAGTTACACTTCGACCGTGGCGTGGCCAGAGCCCGGTCGCGCCGGCATTGCGCGCGAGTGTGATCGCCGTGGTGGTCATAAGGAATCGATGATTGGGAAGCGCCCGCTCAGAATGCGTGGCAGCATCTCGATCACCACCATATGACCTCGATGGCACTGCGGGCATTCGTGCAACTTGCACCCGGTGAGTGCTTCGTATCGGTCGCGGTAGTCCTTCGGTGGCGGCGCACCCGCCGTCGCCGCGGCCGCGCGCATGCCGAGCAGTCGGCGGCACTGGGCCAGTTTCTCTCGCCGGTAGCGGTTGGCCAGGAAGCCGTAGTAACGAATCCGCCGGAAGCCATCTGGCAACACATGAAGCAGGAACCGCCGGATGAACTCGTCAGCGGAAAGTATCATCGTTTTCTGTTCGCTGTCTTGACGGTAATCTTTCCATCGGAAACTGACTTGTCCGCCTTCGATATCCAGCAGGCGGTTGTTGGAGATGGCCACGCGGTGGGTGTACCGTCCGACATAGTCCAACACTTGCTCCGGCCCGGCGAAGGGTTCCTTGGCGTACACCACCCATTCGGAACTCTGTGTCTTTACCAGATATCGGACGAAAGCCGGGCGTTCCCCGCGAGGTTGCAAAGAAGCGAAACATTGGAGCTTGCCCGTATCAAATGCTTTTGCAGATACTTGAGAAATAGCCGTCGGAACAGTCGCGACAAGACACGAACCGGCAGGAAGAAGCCGCGTCGGCAGCCGATCCATTTTGTACCGCCGGGAGGGATTCCGCCGCCGGCACAATGCAATGCAGGTGCGGATGGTGGAGCAGGTTTTGCCCCCACGTGTGTAGCACGGCGAAGAAGCCGATCTCGGCCCCCAAGTGTTTCGGGTCGGCGGCAATGGTGGATAGCGTTTCGGTGGTGGCGCGAAAGAGGATATCGTAGACCACCTTCTTGTTTTGATAGGCAATGGCCGCAATGTCTTCGGGCAGCGTGAATACGATGTGGAAGTACTCGCAGTCGAGCAGTTCTGATTGCCGTTCCTCCAGCCATTCGGCCCGCGCCAGTGACTGGCACTTTGGGCAGTGCCTATCCCGGCAGGAGTTGAAGGCATTTCTTTGGTGTCCGCACTCATCACATTTCTCCATGTGGCCGCCGAGTGCGGCCGTGCGGCACAGTTCTATTGCCGTCATAACGCGCCGCTGCCCGGTGGACAGCGACGCGGCATGATTTTCGCGATACGCTTCGCCGTAGCGGCGGAACACGTCCGCTACTTCGACGTTGGGGCGATCCATTGCACCCTGGCTCAGTCCTGAATTAGGAGGACCGGGGCCGCCGCGGCAAATCGAACGGACTGCTGGTCGCGCACACTTTGGTGGTGGCGGTACGCTAATAACGAGCCGTCGTCGCCAAACCTTTATGGCCGAGCAACAATTGAATCGTGCGGATATCGGTCCAGGACTCCAGCAGTTGAACGGCAAACGCGTGCCGGAACGAGTGCGGAGTAACGGGCTTGGAAACCGAACATTGACGGCGCGTTTTGAGACAAATCCGCTCCACCGCTGCCGGCGTAATGTGCCGCCCGGCCTCGTCTCCCGGGAACAGCCAGTCCTTCGGGCGCTCGGCACGCCAGTAGTTTCGCAGCATTTCCAACAGACTGGGCGAGAGCATGACGTAGCGGTCCTTGCGCCCTTTACCTTGTTCTACGCGGATGACCATCCGCTGGCTGTCGATATCGGCCGCTCTCAGA
The DNA here is from genome assembly GCA_016789905.1 of Bryobacterales bacterium. Classification (GTDB taxonomy): domain Bacteria; phylum Acidobacteriota; class Terriglobia; order Bryobacterales; family Bryobacteraceae. The sequence continues at coordinate 98,238 of JAEUQC010000104.1, forward strand.
TGGACCGCTTCGGAAACCCGCAACCCGGCGGCGTAACAGGCCGTGAGAATCGCGCGGTGCTTGGTGCTGGCCACCGATTCGAGGAATGCCAAGACCTCTTCCGGACTGAGAATGACCGGGAGTTTCTTCGGTCTCTTGGGGCGGGGCAGGATCTCTTCCGCTTTCCACTCCCGGCGCAGGCTCACTTTGTAAGCAAAGCGCAGAGCCGCCACGGCCACACAAACGGAACTCGGCGACAATTTCCGCTCGTCGAACAGTTGCAATTGGTAAGCCCGTATCTCTTCGGGCCCCAGTGCCTCCGCCGGTGCGCCGAAATAGCGGGTGAACTGGGTGACTTGCAACAGGTAGGAAGACTGCGTCTGCGGCGACAGATTCCGCAATTGCATGTCTTCCTTCATTTTCTGACGCAGTGTTGTCATGGGAAAGCTCCTTACGAAATGAATTGGCTGCCGGGCAGCAATTGCACTTTTCGTAAGGAGCAGGAAGACGGCAAGCCGAGATGGCGGCCTTCGCCGGAAGCGGCTGTCCGGCTACAACACTCGTGCTACCGGAATACCGCGCAGCGGTTTAGTTGTGTGCTGGGCATGTTCAGCAGCTCGGAGGTGCAAGTCCTCCGCCCAACCTGATGGAGGTGAAGGGCTAGAGATGATGCAAGGGCTACCGCCGCGAGGCGGGGTCTGAAAGAAGCATGGATCAAATGTG
>JAEUQC010000108.1 GCA_016789905.1 Bryobacterales bacterium
GTCACGGACCTATTTCTCGCAGGAATCAGCAAATAGGAGATTGCGCGACGGTTGAAAATCGGCCGAACGTCAGTTCGGCGGTTGCTGGAACAAAAGAAATCCTGAGCGGGACCGCCCTACGCAGGCTTGCCGAAGGGACACCGGCTTCTTCATCAGTTGGGATACTCGCTGCGTGTCAACAGAAAGCAGATCCCAACCGATTCCAGTCCAGACCGGAATCAGCAGTTTCTTTACATCAGCGATCTGCGGGAACAGTTTCAGCGTCGCGGAATGCCGGTGATCAGCGTCGACACGAAGAAACGCGAACTCGTTGGAAACTTCAAGAATCCTGGTGCTCGCTGGGGTTCATCCGCCAAGTTTGTCAACGATCACGACTTCCGCTCCGATGCGACCGGAATTGCCATTCCACACGGTGTCTACGATCTCTCGGCCAATCATGGCCATGTGACGATTGGTGTTTCCCACGACACTACCGCTTTCGCCGTTGCTTCAATCGCGACGTGGTGGACCGAACACGGAGCCAGCACGCATCGCGGTGCTCGCGAACTGCTCTTGCTCGGCGATACCGGAGGTAGCAACGGCTACCGCCATCGCGCGTTCAAAGCCGAACTGCAAAACCAGATCGCCGACACTTTCGGCATCAAAGTCACCGTTGCCCACTATCCAACCGGCGCTTCCAAGTGGAATCCCATCGAGCACAGGCTCTTCTCCGAAATCTCGAAAAACTGGGCCGGTGAACCGCTTGTCAGCTATGCCAAGATCCTTCGTTTCATTCGATCCACCAAAACCAAAACCGGACTCTCCGTCTCCGCTCACCTCGACCGCCGCAAATATCTCACCGGCCTCGCACCAACACCTCAGCAAATGTCACAACTGCGCATCAAGACCGCTGAAACACTGCCGAAGTGGAACTACACCATTTCGCCACATTAGCCGTTCTGCTTACTTGTTCTTTGGCCGACCCTTAGGCGCGCCCGGCGGGGATTAAAGAGCCACCCAAACCGATTTCAAATGGGTGTACTGATCGAGCGCGGCTGCGCCGAGGTCGCGTCCAAAGCCGCTTTGCTTCACGCCGCCGAACGGAGTGGCGGTGTCGAAGCCATTATATGTGGTGACCCAGACCACGCCGGCCTGCAACGCCGCGGCCATACGGTGCGCGCGACGCAAGTTGCCGGTCCAGACGGCGGCGGCAAGGCCATAGGTGGTGCTGTTGGCGATGGCGATGGCTTCCTCCTCGTCCCGGAAGCGGAGGACGGAGAGCACTGGACCGAATACCTCTTCGCGGGCGATTTCCATGCCGGGAGTGACGGCCGAGAAAATAGTAGGTGCGACGAAGCAGCCCGTTTCGCCCACGCGGTGACCGCCGCAGCGAAGTTGGGCACCGGCCTGTTTCGCGCGCTCAACGTAGCCCAGAATACGCTCCATTTGGGCGGTACTGATTTGCGAACCCATTTGCGTTTTGGGGTCGAGCGGATCACCGACCCGTAGGCGGGAGGCGCGGCCGATGAGCGTATCGAGGAAGGCGTCGTGAATCGAATCCTCCAGCAACAGGCGCGAACCGGCCGTACAGACCTCTCCCTTGTTCTGGAAAATGCCCCAAAGCGCCTTGCGTGCGGCGGCGTCGAGATCGGCGTCGGCGAAGACAATGTTGGGCGATTTGCCGCCGAGTTCCAGGCTGACGGGCTTCAGGTTGGATTCCGCAGAGGCGGTGAGCAAACGCCGGGCGGTGCGGGGGCTGCCGGTAAAGGAGATCTTATCGACGTCCATGTGGCGAGCCAAGGCTTCACCGGCAGTGGCGCCATACCCGGTGACGACTTCCAGCGCACCACCGGGAAGGCCCGCCTCGCGGGCGATTTCCGCCAGGCGGATAGCGGAAAGCGGCGTCAGTTCGCTGGGCTTCAGCACCACCGCGCAGCCGCAGGCGAGCGCTGGGGCTACTTTCCACGCCGCAATGCAAAGTGGAAAGTTCCAGGGCACGATGGCCCCAACTACTCCGGCAGGTTCGCGGAGAGTGTAGTTGAGAAAGTTGCCGTCAATGGGTATGGTTTCCCCCGTCAGTCGCCGAACGGCACCGGCGTAGTAGCGGAAAGCATCAGCGGCGCCGTCGACATCTCCACCCAGAGCCTCCGCGAGCGTCTTGCCGGTCTCGCGCGAGACGAGTTCCCCAAGCGACTGGCGCTGGGCGTCGATGCCATCGGCGATGGCCAGCAGGATGCGCTCCTTTTCGGACCCATCCCGTCCGCGCCATTGGCCGGTGGCGAAGCAATGGCGCGCGGCGTCCACAGCGCGGTTCACTTCTTCGGCGCCACAATCTGGGACGCGGCCAAGCTCGGCGCCGGTGGCCGGGTTGATGATGGCAATGTCGGTTGGCGGCATAGTAGAAGAGAACTCCTGGGGAAGCATTAAGCGGTCCGAACCCGCTACGATGGCAACTTGCACCAGTTTCTCGAAAAACACTCCCGATTGTTGGCCGCGTTGCCGGTGTTGCTCATGGCGTTGCTGCAATTCGCAACCGCGCGGCAGGAAAGCGCCACGTTTGATGAGGGCGTCCACCTGGCCGCGGGCTACCGGTATTGGCGAACCGGCAATTACTCCTTGAACGTGGAGCATCCGCCATTGCAAAAGCTGCTGAGCGCGGCGCCGTTGTTGTGGGTGAATCCGCCGATGCCTGCCGACCCGAAGCTGCTCACTGATCAGTCGGAATATGCGCGTGTGTTTCTGTACGGCGGCGCGGCGGATGCCGACTGGCTGGTGCTGCTTGGACGACTGCCCACCCTATTTCTCTCGTCCCTGCTGCTGGCGGCGGTGTATTGGGCGGGACGGAAGCATTTTGGCGCGCCGGTGGCGGTGGCGGCAGTATGGCTATGCGCCATGGACCCCAACCTGATTGCGCATGGCCGCTACATCACGACGGATATGGCCAGCGCGCTGCTATTCTTTTTGGCGGTCGCGGTCTGGATCAATTATCTGCTGTCGCCTTCCCGGCGCCGGGCGGCGGTTGCGGCACTCGTTCTGGGGCTGGCGCTGAGCGCGAAATTTTCCATGGTGGTTCTGCTGCTGCTGCTGCCGCTGATCGCGTTGCTGCACTGGGTGATGGGACGGGGGTCGTGGCGCCCGCTGGCGGTGTTGCCTTTTTTGGGGGCCGGCGCGGTTCTGGTGGTCCTGGTGACCTATGCGCCGGAGTCGTGGCGGCTTGTCCGGGGCAGGAACGTGGCAGTGGAAGCGGAAACGATTCGTGGCTATGAACTGCCCCCGCATCGATACTTGACAGGGTTGCGAACGGTAATCGACCACAATAGCGAAGGGCACCCGTCCTATCTGCTGGGGGTGACGCGGGAGTCCGGGTGGTGGTACTACTTTCCGGTCGTGTTTCTAGTGAAATCGCCAACGGCGCTGCTGTTGCTGGTGTTACTGGGTGCGGGCGCTGGGCTAGTGCGGATACATAGGGCTGAGTTTCTGTGGCTAGGGCTACTGCTACCTCCGCTAGTGTATTTCGCCACCACACTCACAAGTCACATCAACCTTGGCGTTCGCCACCTGCTGCCCATGTACCCGTTCCTCTACTTGCTTTGCGCCGCGGCGATTCTCTGCCTGTGGCCCGGCCGGCGAGGACTGCTGATCGTGGGCGGGTTGGCGGCGCTACAGACGGGGGAGACTCTGGTGAATTTTCCGGAGTATCTGGGTTATTTCAACTTGCCGGCTGGCGGGCGTGCCGCCGGGCCCCGCTATCTGCTGGACTCCAACGTGGACTGGGGGCAGGACCTGAAAAAACTGAAGAGCTATATCGACACGAACGGTTCGCCCAAGGTGTGTTTGGACTATTTCGGATCGGTGGAGCCCAAATACTATGGCATTCAGTTCGAGTATCTGCCCAAGTCGTGGGACAAGGACGAATTGGAGCGAATGGACTGTATTGGAGCGATCAGCGAAACCCTTCTGCAGGATCTCTACATTCGCCCGGGCAGCTATGAATGGCTTCGGGGGCGGCCGGCGATGGGTACAGTTGGGAGTTCTATTCGGCTGTACGATCTCAGGAAGCCGGGTGCGCGTTAGGGGCGCCATCCGGTTCCGCGCTTGATATCGCGAATGCGCCCCGGCGTCCATTCGGCAGGGTCCGGCGGCGGCTTGAAGGTATTGGTGTCGAAGATCTCCCACTCGGCAGCGGCGGGCGGCTTGACGCTGAGTATCAATGCGACTGTAACGCCCGGGCCCTGGTAGTAGGAGACACGCATGGTATGCACTCCGCGGGTGAGATAGCCACTGCCTTCGACAGCAAGCGGGGCGTGGAGGCCGTCGTTATCGACCACCAGTTTGTCGTTGACATAGAGTTTCGAGCCGTCGTCGGAAAGGAGCCGGAACCGATACTGGCCGGGCGTTTCCACCCAGAAGCGGCCGCGATAGTCGATGGCGAACCACTCGAAGCGATCCGTGATGCCGGGAAACCCCGACAGGAACGAACGTTCGGGGACATGGAGAGCGGTGGTGTAGATGGCGCCCACCGCGCGCATGCGCCGGAAGCTGGGCAACTCTTCTGTGTGGGGTTCAATTACAAAAATATCGCCACGAAAGCCGGACGATGACGCGACAGTCGTCCCGAAGGTCGCGGTGGGAGGCTCCTGGGAGAAAGCGACGGCGGAGAGAATGGCGAAATAGAAACTACGCACGGAGAAGGCTCACGGTGATGGCGCCTTGAAAGCAGCAATCGACATCGCAGCCGCTGGTGCGCGGCCGCGTGGCGTAGGTGCCAGTGTAGCGAAAGCTGTTGCCTGTGCGCTCAAATTGCACGTCAAGCGGTTGACTGTCAGGTTCGCAGTGGCAGGTGTCTGGAGTGGCATCGGCGTCAACGTGCGGGAGATTCAGGTTCCAATAGCCGCGAGGCTCGCGGTCACCTTTCAGGATACGTTCCACGACGGGGAGGGCGAGGCGGACGGACTGGCTCCAATTGAGCGGCAGATCCCGCCGCACATATTGAGAAATGGCGAGCGCGTGCCGGCCCAACAGCGCCGCTTCGCGCGCCGCGGCGACGGTGCCGGAAGAATGGATGTCGGCGCCAAGATTGCCGCCGCGATTAATGCCGGAAAGTACAAAATCGATGCGCGGAAGCAGGGATGTGAGCGCGACGCGGACACAATCGGCCGGGGTGCCCGATAGGTGGTACTCGCGCGGTCCGGTCTCGATGAGCGTGAGCGGAACGTCGGTGGTGACGCGGTGACCGGCGTAGGAGTGGGGATCGCGAGGAGCGACGGTGTGGATGTCACCGAACGGGGCCGCGAGTTCCTTGAGCGCGGCGAGACCTGGCGCGTCCCAGCCATCGTCGTTGGTCAACAAGATTTGCATTCGTGCCATCGCTTTCCATGGTGACAAATGTCAGGGGGCGCATGGCGCGACGCAGGATGGGAGTATCCTATCCCCAGAACATGTCAAATCAATCCGGTAACTCCGCAATGCTCTATCGCCCTTTTGGCAACACGGGCGAAATGGTTTCCCTGCTTGGCATTGGCGGGTGGCACTTGGGCTTAAAGCACGTTGACGAAGCGCTGAGCACGCGGTTTGTGCGAGAGGCCATTGACCGGGGCGTGAACTTCCTGGATAACTGCTGGGACTACAACGCTGGTCTAAGCGAAGAGCGTATGGGCAAAGCGCTACGGGATGGCTACCGGCGGAAGGCGTTTCTGATGACGAAGATTGATGGCCGCTCCTACGCCGAGGCGATGCGTCAGATCGAGGACTGCCTGCGGAGACTGGAGACCGACTGCATTGACCTGGTGCAGCACCATGAGATCCAGCGCTTTGAAGACCCGTTCCGCATTCTGGACGAGGAGGGCGCGCAGTTGGCACTGGAAGATGCGCGCAAGGCAGGGAAGCTGCGCTACACCGGGTTCACTGGGCACAAGGACCCACTGATGCATCTGCGGATGCTGGAGATTGCCAAGGAACGAAGGGTGCGATTTGACGCGGTGCAATTACCGTTGAACGTAATGGACGCGCACTACCGGAGTTTCGCGCGGATGGTGCTGCCGGAACTGGTGGAGGACCAGATCGCACCCTTGGCGATGAAGAGCCTGGCCAATGGGCACATCTTGAAGTCGAATACGGTGACGGCCATTGAAGCGCTTCAATATGCGATGAACCTGCCGGTGGCGACGGTGATCACCGGTATCGATACGCTGCCGATATTTGAGCAGGCGTTTGAGGCCGTGCGGACGTTCCGGCCGATGGGTGATGCGGAAGTGGCGGCGCTACTTGCGCGAACGGCGGAGAAGGGGCGTGATGGGTCGTATGAGCTGTTCAAAACGACGTCGATTTACGACGGAACGGGCGCGCATCCGGAATGGATGGGGGAAGAACCGAAGCGTCTGCGTGACCTGGTGGTGACAATCTAGAAGCCGTAGAGGCGGGCGGGATTGTCGACGAGGATTTTCTTGCGTACTAACGGGTGAGGTGCCCAGAGGGGCAATTGATTGAGCAGGCGAGCGTCGTCAATGGGAAGCGGCGCGCTGACGTCGGTGGCCTTGCGCCCGGCCGGGCCAGGAGAGTCCGGATGCGGCCAATCGGTTCCCCAAACGATGCGATCCGGGTTTGCGCTGATGAGCGCCTTGGCGAGCGGCGCGGCGTCGGGATAATCAGGACCTTTCTCGGACGCCCTGTAGGCGCCGGAAATCTTGACGTATGCCTTGCCGGAACGCACAAGTTCGATAAGCCCAGCGAACCCAGGCTGCTCCGTACCCAATGCCGCTTTGGCGCCGCCGAAATGATCGAATACAACAGGGACGGGTGAATCCAGCACGAGTTCCCGAATTCCGGCGATGACTCCCAGCGTGGTGTAAATCTGTATGTGCCATCCGCGCGATTTCATCCGCGCCGCGGCGGCTTGGAATCGTTCGCGGCCCTGCGCCGGATCGTTGATACCCGCGGTGGCCAGGTTCAGCCGGATGCCGCGAATGCCGCCTTCGTGCATGGCGTCGAGGTCGCGCTCCGTGGTCTTGCCGTCAATGACGGCGATGCCGCGCGCGGCCCGGCCTATTTCCCTTATTCCGTAGAGAGTGGCCGCGTTGTCCGTGCCGTATACGCTCGGCGTGACAATAACCACTCGCTCCATGTGGAGCGTTTTGTGCAGCGACTTCATGGCCGCGGGCAGGGCGGGTTGCGGCGTGTAGCCGCGCGTGGCGGCGAACGGGAATTTGGCTGGATCGCCGAAGATATGCGTGTGGCAGTCACAGGCGCCTGGCGGAATGGTAAAGTCGACGCGAGTCTGAGCCTGTATGGCCGCGGTTCCCAGTGCGAGAAGGTGCCTGCGGGTCATAGCTGCAGAGACCTGGTCGCGTTGGTCCAAGTGATCTTCCTGAAGACATCCGGCGTGGTTAGTTCCTTTAACAGCGCCAGCGTCTCCCGGCCCACGCACTTGTTTTTCAGGCTCGGCAGCAGCGCGCCACTGCCCGTTCCATGTCCGTCGCGGCAGCTGCAATCGCTGCCGAACAGCAGCTTGTTCTGATGCCTGGCTAGAAATCCGCGGGCGAATGCTTTATCGCGTGACAATGCGTTGTTGCCGGAGTTAGCGGAAAGGTCGCCCCACAGATTCGGGTAATCGGCCAGCCAGCGGTCTGTCAGCCCGCCCTTCTTCACGGGGCCGGAAGGGTATTCGGATTCGCGGGCGACATCGGTGCTGATGCTGGCCCAGAAGAAGTTGGCGTGGCCGATGAAGGTCGTCTTTTTGTGCGCCTTCAGCACCTTGTCGAATTTCGCGAAGCCGGTGTTCCAACCCTCTTCTCCGGTGAACTTGGAGGTCTCCTGAAAGTGGATCAGCACTGGCACTTTGCGCTCGGCGCACATGTCGTAGACGCGCCGCATATCCTTTGCGTCGGCCTCGGTGTGGCTCTTCATTTCGCCAATCCCCTTCGCCCCGGAATCGAGCGCCTTTTGCAGGGCATCGAAGTTTCCAGGCATGGAGGGGTCCGCCGCCGCGAACCAGGCGAACCGTGCCGGGTGCGCGGCCACTTCCGCCTTCGCCCGTTCGGCGTCGCGAAGGTTCGTCAGCAGCACGGCACGCGCGGCGCCCATGCCATCGACGTGCGCGGTGGATTCGCCGCCGCCGCGGCGCGGGTGCAAGTGAATGTCGATGACGGGGCCGCCCCATTCGCTGCCCGTTTGCGCGGTGAGTGCGGCGGAGGCGCCCGCTCCTATGAATATTCGCCGGTTCATTCGTGTTCCTTTACCAGATCAGTTTCAACCCGAATTGCAGATTGCGTGGAGTATTGGCGCCGGTGATGACGCCGAAGTTCGCTGTGCCCAATACGTTGCCGGGAGCGGCGAAGCGTGGTGTATTGGAGAACGTGAACGCTTCAAAGCGGAACTGCAAGCGCAGGTGCTCCAGCAGTTGAAAGCTCTTCAGAGCCGAAAAATCCCAGTTGAACTGGGCCCGCCCGCGCAGCACGTTGCGGCCCGCGTCACCGTATGTGAAATTGGCGGGGCGTGCGAAAGCGTCGATATTGAAGTCTCGCTGCAGTGTGCGTTCGCCGCCATAGGCGTTGCCGACCACGTTGGGCCGTTGCACCACATTGGTGGAGCCGGTGTTGGCGGGATTGCCCTGCACGGTGGGGCTGAACGGCACGACGGAGGTCATGGTGACGATGGAGCCAATGGACCAGCCGCCGAGCACGCCGTTGACCACGGGGTGGCTGGCGGCCAGGTGAGGCCGGCCCTTGCCGAATGGCAGATCGTAGAGCGCGGAGGTGACGAACCGGTGGGGAACGTCCTGGTTGTCCACGCTACGTTCGGGACGGAGGTTGAACAGATTCTGGTAACCGCATCCTCCTGCGTTTCCTTGCACGGCGCTGCCGCACGTGTCGCCGATGGTCTTGGACCATGTGTAGGACGCCAGCACCGTGAAGCCTTGCGAGAACCGCTTTTCTACCTTGGCGAGCATGGCATGGTAGATCGAGTTGCCGTCATACCGGTGGCCGAAGACGGGCCCGAGCGGCGACGCGACAATCGAGGTGCCCGGAATGGCGAGCCGCGTGAACTGCCGCTTTGCGTCGATATTTCCGGGGCCGGCAGGCGAGAAATTGGCGTCGTATTGCCGCACCAGATGGAGGCCGCGTGAGCCGGAATAGCCCACTTCCATCAACCAGTCCTGGCCGAGTTCGTGCTGGATGTTGATGTTCCACTGGTGTGCCGAAGACATGGGCGGCTTGCGTTCGTAGGAAGAGAACTGCAGGCCGGTGGCGCGCGATAGATCGGTGGCGCCGGCGGCTGGGCCGGTGGAAAGGCGCAGCGCGGGAACGGTGTTGGACCCGGTGAGCGTAACGCCATAGGCGAACGGGGCGTTGCCGATGAGGAACTCGCTGTCGCCCATGTTTTCCATGTAGGCGTAGAAAAGGCCATAGCCGGAGCGGATGACGGTTTTATCGGTCAGCTTGTAGGCGAAGCCGATGCGGGGCATGAAGTTATTCGTGTCTGTGGCGACCAGGGCGCGGTCGGCCCGGGAGCCATCGCCGCGGGCGTAGACGAGCGATGCCTGGCCGGGGGTGGTGTCGATGTCGAAGATGCCCATCTTGTTGTTCTGCTCATACCATGGCGGCGAAACCTCGTAACGGAAGCCGAGGTTGACGGTGAGCTTATCGCTGAGTTTCCAATCGTCCTGAACGTAGGCGCCGAGGTTCCAGGCGCGCATGGAGACCTCCACCGGCGATTGCCAACCCCATTGACTGGAGACGCCGAGCAGGAAATCGGCGGCGCCGTCGCCGGAGTAAGCGCCGTTGAACGTAAAGGCGCCTAACGTGTTCCGGATGTTGTAAATTGGATTCTTGGAGCCGAGGTAGGATAGCCCGGTTTTGACCGTGTGGCGGCCGCGAATCCAAGTGAGATCGCCGCTCAATTGCCGGTTCTGGGAGTTGCGATCCACCGGATTATTCGCGCCAATGCCGAGCGCGCGGTAGCCGGTGATGTTCATCTGCGAAAAGCCGCCATCGGGAACAAGCGTGGCGCCCGGAATGCCGAACTCCTGATTGAAATTCCGGCCGCGCGCCGATGCCGGATTGTTGCGTTCGAACCTCGTGTAGTTCCAGCCGGCGCGGACGCTCATGATAACGCTCGGTGTGAAGATATGGTTCCAGCCGCCGCCTAGGTTGAAGCCCTCGGTGACGTAGTCGAGGTTGCCGCCGCCATACGCGGGCGCGGGCAGGCTGGGCGTGTCGGGCAATAGGTTGTCCTGGCGACTGAAGCGGAAGAAGCCGGTGTCGTTGGCGCCCATGTTTTGATCCACGCGCACGTCCCACTTATCCACGTCCTGCGTGCGCGGAGACAGGTAGGTGAAGTTATTGGCGAGATTCGTGCTTTGTGGCGCGGGGTAGAGTTGGGCCAATTTGCGGGCGACCGGATCGAGACGGGAACTGGGGATGATGCGGCCAGGGAATGGCTGCGCGTTGGCTGGGTCGCGGATGACACGCGTTGCGGGCAGTTCACTGAAATTGCCTTCGCGCATAAGTAGCGTGGGCAGCGTATTGGCGATGGTGCTCGTTTCGCGGATGCGGGTGCTTTCAAAGTCGCCGAAGAAAAAGGTCTTGTTCTTGCCGTTGTAGAGCTTCGGCAGAATGACAGGACCGCCAAAGGCCAGGCCGTATTGGTTGCGTTTGAAGGTCGGTTTCTTGGTGTTGGCCGGTGTGAAAAAATTGCGCGCGTCGAAAATTTCGTTGCGCACGAATTCAAACGCCGCGCCGTGGAAACCGTTGGTGCCGCTCTTGATGGTCAGGTTGACGACGCCGCCCATGCCGCGGCCGAACTCGGCGGAGTAGGCGTTGGTCTGCACTTTGAACTCGGCGATGGCGTCGATGGATGGCTGCACCATTTCGGCGCGGCGGCCGGCCGCAGCGAGTTCCACGGAGTTGTTGTCAATGCCGTCCATGATGTAGTTGTTCTGGCTGACGCGCTGGCCGCCGGCCGAAAAACCGCCGATGCGGGAGCCGGGCGCGGATTGGACGGCGCCGCCGGACATAAGCGCGAGGTCGATATAGTTGCGGCCATTGAGTGGCATTTCCACGATGCGCTGATTGTCGATCACCTGCCCTTGCGAGGCTTCCACGGTGTTGAGCCGGCTGACGGACGCGCGCACCTCCACTTGCTCGGTGACGGCGCCCACTTCCAGGCGAAAGTTCAATTCGGCGCGCTGGTCGACTTCCAGCGTAATGCCGCTTTGCACGATGGGCTTGAAGCCCTGCTGACGGACCTGTACGTCGTAAGTGCCGGGCTGTAACAGAGGCACCGTATATAGACCAGTGTCATTGGTGCGCACCTGGCGTTCAGTACCGCTGGCGGTGCTGCGAATCGTGACCTGTACACCGGGAACGGCCGCGCCGGAGGCATCGGTGACCCGGCCGCCAACTTGCGAAGTCTGAGCATAGATAGCGCTAGCGAACAACGAAAGGACCAGAAGCTTGTGTGGCATTGCTCATCAGTCTTTCACATTCGCGTTTGCTTTTGGGGTGTACACTAAATGTTTCCCAGCGAGCCTATTGTGAGTTCTCATCGGTTGTTATTCGCGGCGATTTTCGCCTTGACTTGTGTCCCCCTGTCCGCACAGCAGATCGCCGCCTTCAGTTGCACCGAGCACGTGGCCGATACGCCCGTTCTTCGCGCGGGCGGGCGGTCGGAGTTGATTGGAGAGATTCGGCTTGGCTGTTCCGGCGGGAGCGCCGGAACGCTTACCACGGACTTTACGGTCTATTTCAATGCCAACTATTCGGGGCGAATTCTAAACGCATCGACAAACGCAACGGAATCACTGTTGATTGTTGGCGACCCGGCTTCTCCCGTTCTTGGCGTAAACGCGTTTCAGGGAACACTGGAGGCGCCGAACACACTTAAGTTTCGCGATGTGACCTACACGATTCCGGGCGGCAGCGGCAAGTTAGGGTTTCGAATAGTGAATGTGCGGCTCGATACTTATATCTCCGAGAATTCGTGGCTGGATGTGGCCCTGGCGTTTGTCTCCGCCGAACGCGGTTTTGTCGGGTTGCCGATCAACAATCCTCAACAGATCGTCGGTTTTGGCGGCGCCGGGCTGCGGTTCCAACTGACGAACGCCGGGGGCGCGCCGTTAACTGCAATGGCGTTTACCGGGGCTGCGACCACCCCATTCAGAGTCCGCTTTGACGAAGGCTCGCAGAACGCGTTCCGCCGCCGGAATGTCGCGACTTCTGTAGCCGATCCGCTTGCCGTCGCTTCACAGGCTGAGTATGGACGAGACTATCAAACGGAGTCGGGTTTTTATCTGCCAGCGCTGAACGCTACCGCTGGTCTCGCTACACAGGGCACACGGCTGATGGCGACGTTTACGAACCTTCCAGCCGGGGTGTCGTTATCGGTCGCTACCCAACCATCCGCTGGATCCTCCTCCAGCATCCAGGCTCGGCTGGTCACCACAGCGGCGGACGGGTCCGGTGCATATTCAGCGGTAACTCCTGGGCAAGATGGCACCGCGCCCCTCGTTGTTTCTGGCGGTACGGCAGTGGCCGTGTGGGAGGTGCTGACCTCCGATCCGGCCGTGCTGGAAACCCTACTCTTCAACATAGTGGCTACGTCCGCTGCTGGTTCCTCCGGAATCGTAGGAGTGAGTAGCCAGTTTGCACCGCTTTCTACAAACGGCACGCCGGACGCCGTTTCGCCGATGCCTCGGTTCCGCGTACCTATACTCCCGAGCGATTCCGGATGCGGCGTCAACTGTATTGTCGTGCCGTCACGGTTGGTAGTGAACTACACAGTCGGCGGAACCGCACCCGCCCCACTTGTCATCCCGATTCGCAGCACTGGCGCGGCTGTTTCCTATCAGGCGAGCGTTTCTAGCGGCGGAAACCTTGTCGAATCGTTGGCGCCCTCCGATGCTCCCTGGATTACCTTGACTCCTGCCAGCGGCGTGACGCCGAGTGCGCTGACGGCAACTATCAATCCGGCGGGGTTGATCCCCGGAAAGTACAGGGCCGAAGTTACCGTGACGGTGGGCCGCTTCAGCGAACGGTTCTCAATTTTTTTGCACGTGCTCCAATCCACCACGGCGACGGCCCAGGCCGCTTGCGAAGCCAATGCAGGTGTCCCGCCGGTTGTGCGAAGTACTGGACTGGCGGAACAACTCGGTGACCTGGTTCTAAATTGCCAGGGAAACTCCGCCATCACGACTGACGTGCGGGTCACGCTGAATACAAACATCTCCTCCCGCCCAAACGATGTATTGCTCATACTCAACGAACCTGCCCCATTTGAACAAGCGGTGGGCGTAAACGTTTTTCGCGCGGAGCGGGTTAGCGATACCCAGGTGGTGTTTCGTAATGTCGCGCTGCCATTGGTGGATAGGTCTACCACCATTCTGCGCGTCACCAACCTTCGCGCCGACACCAGCCGTCTTGGTCTTGGCACAGCGAACATCCCGTCTCAAGTGGTTGCGAATCTCCGGCTTGCGGCGCTGCCAGTCCGTGGTAGCCAGCAAACAGTCGCCTTTATCCAGCCTGGCTACTCATTCGAGATCTTCGGTGCTGGAGGTACAGCCGTTTCGTCTCTATCGCAGGCGAATGGCGGCAAGATCCGCTTCAGAGAAGGATTCGCCTCGTCCTTTCGCCGGCGTAATGTCGCTACCGCGTTCGCCACGCCGGATGCGCTGGCCGCGCAGCACATTCCCGGAGCCATCTACAACACCGAAACCGGCTTCTACAATCCGGCCTTACCGAACGATGGCGGAATCGATATGGGTCTCGCCACTCAGGGAACACGCCTTGTCGCGCGGTTCAGCAACGTACCCGCCGGCATGGCGATTGCGGTTTCCGTCAATGAGCTCGGAGCGGCTTCCCCGAAGGCCCAACTCATCCAGACCGATGCCAACGGCGCGGGTGCGTTCCAGGCGATCACTGGACTATATGCGAACGTGCCGATCACCAACGGCTCTGGCGTCGCGGTCTGGGAGGTATTGGTCGCTGATCCGCTTGCAACACAATCGTTGGAATTCGGCCTGCAACTAACAGGTACGGTTTCTACGGCCGCCACTGTGGAGGGATTCCTCGGGCCGCTGAGCACCGTCAACACCGCCACCGCCACGGCGCCGCTCCCCCGCTTTGCCACGGCGAATGTCGTAAACCCGGTTTGCCAGACATGCGTCACGGTGCCCGCCTCGCTCTCGCTCACCAGCAACGGAACGAACCTCGCCACGGCCAGCGTGTCTGTGCAGAGCGACACCGATCCCACCTATTTCACCGCCAGCGTGCAACTCACGCCCTGGCTCACCATCCAAGGTTCCAGCGGTACTACCCCCGGCCAGTTCACCGTTACCGCCAACCCGGCCGGCCTCGCCGCCGGCGTATACACGACAACGATTCTCGTCAACGCCAGCACCATTCCGCTCACGTTCACCGTCGGCGCCGCCGGGCCCGCCGCGCTGCTGCTGCCCTTGGAGCGGGCCACGCGTAGCTTCGTTGCCGGAACCGCGCAGGCCCCTTTCGCTGTTCAATTGGAAGGAACACCCGGTCTGGCCTGGTCCGCCACGGCAGACGTGCCGTGGCTCCAACTCTCACCCCCCAATGGCACCCTCCCGGCCTCCCTGTCGGTGATCGTCAACGCCGCGCTGCTCCCCGCCGGTGAGTACGATGGCATCATCACCTTCACCGCTCCCGGCGCGCCCCCGGCGCAATACCGTGTTCAGGCGTCGGTGCGCCAGCCCAGCGGCGCGTCCACCATCTCCGGTGTCATCACCGGCCCCGGAGCGGCGCCGCGGGCCGGCGTCACCGTTGCGCTAACCGGCCTCGAATCGCGTATCACCATCACTGCCGCTGACGGCAGCTACGTATTCCCAGGCCTTGCCAGTGGCGGTCCCTACACCGTCACCCCCAGCCTGTCGGGCGTCACTTTCACTCCGGCCAGCCGGACGTTCGCCTCGATAGGCGCCACCCAAGCCGCCAACTTCACCGCGAATCCGCTGGGCACTCCGCCGGCGATTGCTACTGTCACACCGGCCACGCCGTTCGGCAGCCCGCAGACGTTCCAGATAAAGGCCGTTGACCCCGATGGCGCGGCCAATATTGCGCGAGTCTATTTCCAAGTCCACACCGCGCCCGAGGTTCCTGCGAATACCTGCCATGGCTTCTATGACCGCGCCTCCAACAGCTTCCATCTGTTCAACGATGCGCTCACCGCGCTCGTCCCCGCGTTGGAAAATTCGCAGTGCCGGCTAGGCGCGTCTTCGGCGGCCGTGAGTGGCAATGAACTCAACCTGTCGCTGGTGATGTCGCTCAAGTCGCCATTCGCCGATAGCGCGCGCAATCTTTACCTGTGGGTCGCCGACAACGACGGCAACGGCACGGGTTGGCAAGCGTCGGCCGTGTGGCGTCCGCTCGGGTCCAATCCTCCCATGCTTGTCAGTTCCTCCGTAGTGGCCGGAACGGATACCGTCAAGTTCCAAGCCGCCGATCCGGACAACAACCTGGCCCGGGCCTACTTCGTCATCAATACATCGCCCAATGCCGTCGTCAATGGTTGTCACGGGTTCTATGACTACCAGCAGAACGCCTTTTTTCTTTACAACGATGCGCTGACCGCGTTCGTTGACGAAAACTCGAAGTGTGCGCTGGACCGCGCAAGGTCCGGCGTTGCCAACGGCGAGGTGACACTGGCGCTGGTGCGGAAGGGCCCGCTCACCGCAACCAAAGTGTACCTGTGGTTCGTGGACGCCTTGAATCTTGGAACCGGCTGGCTGGACGCCGGGCTGGACCTGCCCGTCCGCACCCAGCAACTCCCTGCCGTCACCAATGGCGCGCCCGCCTCCGCCAACGGCATCACACAGCAGTTCTCGGCCCGCATCGATGACCCCAACACGCGCTTCGATCTGGACCGTATCTACTTCCTTATCAACCCCACGCCAACCATTCCGCAGAACTCTTGCCATGGCTATTATCACCGGCCGACGGGCACCACCTACGTCTACAATGACGCGCTTACCGCCGCGTCCAGTCTGGTGCTCGAAAATGGCCAGTGCCGTATTCAATCGGTCACCGCCACGCCGGTCCCCAATTCAGATACGGGCCTGACGCTCAGTTTCACCGCCACGCGCAAGGGCGCCTATCTCAACGCCAACCTGAATGTCTACCTGTGGGCGGTCGACTTCGCCGGCACGGGCACCGGATGGGTGCAGACCAGCGCGTGGACCAACAATGCCAACACGCCGCCCACCGTTGTCGCCCCCTCCGTACCCGCGCTGACAGGCAGTCCGCGCACGTTCATCATGACAGCGCGTGACATCGATGGCGCCGCCGACATCAACCGGCTCTACTTCCTCTTCCACGCCACGCCGAGCATTCCCCAGAACACCTGCCACGGCTTCTACGACAAGGCGACCACGGCCATCTATCTGTTCAATGACGCGCTAACCGCGCTCTCCGCCCCGCTCACGCCCGGCACCGCGCAAACGATCGAGAATTCGCAGTGCGCCGTCCACGGCCCTGGCACCAGCGTGGTGGCGTCGGCGACGGATCTTACGCTGAACCTCAACGTGACACTGAAAAACGCAGCCGACAGGAACGCCTACCTTTGGGCTGTTGACACGCAGAACACGGGCTCCGGATGGGTGCGCACCGCGTCCTGGTCCATGTCCGCGCCGAACCAGGCGCCGACGGTGGTGAACTCGCCGTTGCAGTATTTCAGCGGGTCCGTCGCGCCATTGACCTTTACGGTGAGTGACTCGAACGGCGTCGCCGATATCTCGCGCGTCTACTTCCTGGTGAGCAGTGGCGCGACGACGCCGCTCCCCAACTCCTGCCACGGGTTCTACGATCGTGCTGCCAACGCCATATTCGTCTTTAACGATGGCCTTACCGCACTTGCACCGTCACTCCAGAACAGCCAGTGCGGCATCGACGCATCGACCTTCCGCGTGACCGCCAATGGGCAGCAGTTGATCCTGTCGCTCTCCATTATCCGTAAAGGCGCCTACAACTCGGCTCCGCTAACGGTTTCATTGTGGGCGGTGGATTCGAAGGATGCTGGAACCGGTTGGGTGCCCACAGCCAGTTGGTATCCAAACCTGAACCGCCCGCCGTCGACGGTGCCCGCGGTGCCCGCCGCGGCGGGTGGGGCTTCCACATCGTTCCGAATCGATATTGCGGATCCCGATGGCTGGGCGAACGTCTCCCGCGTCTACTTCCTGGTGGCCGACGGCCCGCAGGTAACGGCCAACTCCTGCCACGGTGTCCTCGATGTAGCGACGAGCGGCTACGCCCTTTTCAACGACGCACTGACGGGGCTCGTCACTGGGGCGGGCCTGCAAAACAGCCAGTGCGCGCTCTCCGCGCCGACCGCGCCAATTACCGCCAACAGCCCCACAAACGCCTCCTTCCCGCTTCCGCTGGAACTGCGCGGCGCCTACGCGGGCACGCGGAAACGGGTCTACATATGGGTTGTTGACAAGGACGGAAACGGCACCGGATGGGTCCAGGTTGCCACCTGGAACTAGCCGGCCCGCGCCGCCCGCCAACCGCTATCGAGCACAGACCGCATTTGGTTCAAAGCGGGTGCGTGTTTAGAATCCCGCGCGAGATTGGTGAACTCGCGCGGGTCTTTCACGCGATCGTAGAGTTCCTCATCCGGGTGCGGCCCCGTCCAACGGATATAGCGGTACCGGTCCGTCACAACCGCCCGGCCCGTAATGCCCGGCGGCGAGGTCACCACGCTGAACGCCGCCTTCTTGAACGCCCGGCCGGGGTTGTCCAGCAGCGGTCGCAGGCTTTGCCCTTCCAGATTGGCGGGGCCTGCCAGTCCGGCTAGTTCCGCCAGCGTCGGGTAAATGTCGACGAACTCAACCAGGCCCTTCGCCGCCCTTCCATTGCCCCTTCGTCCCGGCGCGGCGATCAGCAGTGGCGCTCGCATGGACTCTTCGAACAGGCTTCGCTTGTGCCAGCGCCGGTGTTCGCCCAGGTGCCAGCCGTGGTCGCCCCAAAAAACGACAATGGTCCGTTCCGCCTGGCCGGATTTTTCTAGCGCATCGAGCACGCGGCCCACGTGCCAATCCATGTAGGACACCGACGCCAAATAGGCGCGGATGGCGTCGCGCTTATCGGCCTCGCTCATGCCGCCCATATCCTTGGCGCGTGTATTGATGGCCAATTCGCTGGCGAGTGGAATATCATCCAGGTCGTTGACCGGGTTTACCGGAAGCGGAATGTCCCGCGCGGGAAACATGTCGAAGAACCGCGCGGGTGCCACGTGGGGCACATGGGGCCGCAGATAGCCGGCCGCCATGAACCAGGGCCGGTCCCGGTGCTGGTTCATCGTATCTATCGCAATGCGTGTGGTCTGTTCGTCGGCCTGATCGGCGCCGTCACCGTCGAAGGCTACCGTGTCCCAACGGGCCCGTTTGCCCTCGGTAATGTTTCGCGCTTTGCCCGGTGTGCGCTGCTCGGCGCCGGGCGGGCTGATCGCGACATCCCAGCTCGGCGGGTCGTCCCATTTGTTCGTGCCCACCGATCCAGGCACATCCATGTGGTACATCTTGCCCGCGCGAACCGAACGCCAGCCGTTGTTCTTGAAAAGCTGCGGCAGCGTCACCACATCGGGCAAGGTGTCTCGCACGGCGATGTTGTTATCGAAGATCTTCGTTGTGTCCGGGCGCAGCCCGGTGAGCAGCGAACAGCGGCTGGGTCCGCACACCGGGTACTGGCAATATGCGCGGTCGAACCGAACGCCGCGGGCGGCCAGGCGGTCCAGGTTCGGGGTCTTCGCCAGCGGGTGCCCGTAACAGCCCAGCGCATTGTTCATGTCGTCGGCGGCGATGAACAATACGTTGGGTCTCTCCAGGCTCTTCCCGAGGAGGGCGGATCCAGTTAGAAACAACCGGCGCGAAAGCATCCCATTAGAAGATCACTTTCAGGCCTAACTGCACAATGCGGGCGTCGCGCGCCGAGTTTACCGTGCCGAACGTAGAGCTGCGATTGCGCCCGTCGGTACCCGGCACGAAGTTGTCGTCGGCCAGGCCAAGGTTCACGTGGTTGGCAATATTGAACGCTTCGGCGCGGAACTCCACGCGCAGCCGTTCCCGGAACGTGGTCTCTTTGATGAGCGAAACATCGAAGTTCACCGCGCCGGGGTGGCGCACGTCGGGAATGGTGCGGCCGACGTTGCCGAGTTCGTATTCCGGCGGGTTCACAAAAACGTCGGTGCGGAACCATGCGGCTCGGGTGGGGTTTTCGAGCTTCGCCGATTGTCCTGTGGAGTTGGGCCTGTCGGCGGCGAAGTTGCTCGCGCCCCGAACAGTGAGCGGCGCACCGGTTTGCAACACATTGATCATGTTCACCTGCCACCCGCCAACGATTTTGTTGAGCACCACGTTGTTCGGGTTTAACCATTTCCCCTTGCCGAAGGGGAGTTCGTAGAGAAGGCTGATGACGCTGCGCTGGGAGACGTCGGCGGGGTCGACGGATTTGTTCAGTTGCCGGTTGGAAACCGAGTCCTGAAACCCGTTCTCGTTGGTCTGCTCAACCGGGCCGAAATCCACCGGCACGGACACACCGTCGCTCATCTTCTTGCCGCCCGTGTAGGCCCAGTGCACCAGCAGCCCCTTGGCCATGCGGCGCTTCACATTCAACTGCAACTGGTGGGACATGTAGTTGCCGTAACGCGGATTGCGAATGGTAACCGACGAGTAGTGGGGGTAAGGCAGCAATAGCCGTTCGCGGGAAACAGTGGCGGCGCCCAGCCCGCCTGGAATCCGGCCGGCCAGCGGGTTGGGCAGCACGTCCTGCAGCGTCCGGCCCAGGCGAAGCCGTTCCGCGGGAGTCAGCGCGTTGGCGGCGTAACCATTTGCGATGAAGTGGTTTCCTTTGTTTCCGGCGTAGGTCGCATCCAGCAGCCATCCCTTCCATTCCTGCTGCATCGACAGGTTCCATTGCTGGGTGAGCGGTGTGGTAGGGTCGGTCTCCGTCACGTTGACCGCCTGGCCCAGCAATGCGTTGGGGCCCGCCTTCGCTCCGGGCGATTCAATCGGTGCGAAAGGCAACCCTTGCCGGAATAGAAATGCCCGTTGGCCGGGCCCCTGAGCCGCGTAGGCGGTGGAGTTCGTGGAGAACAGTTGCGTGTTCCCCATGAAGTTCCGCCAGAAGATGGGCGGATAGAAAATCCCATAACCGCCACGGACCACCGTTTTTCCGGTGCCAAACGCATCCCATGCAAAGCCGAATCGCGGCGCGATATCGTTGTAATCCTCTCCCATGAAGCTGCGTGGCTGCCCGTCGACGCCGGCATAAACGGTTTTGCCGCGGAAGCCCGAAACAGGGTCCGTGGAGATCATGTCGAAATTGATGTGGCCATCGTGGCGCTCGACGGGCTTGGATTGAAAGTCATAACGGAAGCCCAGGTTCAGTGTCAGGCGGCGGTTCACCTTCCAGTCGTCCTGCAGGAAGGCGCTGGTGGAATAGCCCACGAAGGTGTTACCTAAAATGCGGTCGATGCTGGCGCTGGAAACTTCGCCAAGCAGAAACTGTGCCATGCCGGAACCGCTGGCAGCCGGGAGCTGCGGATTGGAGGTCAACCCTGCGAAGGCGTAGCTGCCCGAAAGCGCCGAGCCCTGCTGATTGCCGCCCTGCAGCAGCCGATGGTTGTAGCCGATCTTGAACGTATGGTTGCCCGCCACCTTGGTGATCATGTTCTGGATATCCCAGTTCACCGAGCCGCGCGTGCCGGCGGCGCCGCCGCCAATCTCCCCGTATCCGAAGTTGATTAGCGGCATCTGGTCGTTCGGAACGTTGGATGGCAGGCCAAGTTTCTGCGGCCAGCCCTGCCCGAAGTTTGCGGCGAGGAAGACGAACGACTGGCTCATGATGCCTACCCGAAGGTCGTTAATAAGCGTCGGGGAAAACGTGTGGGTGTCGCTCACCACGGCGTTACGGTTCATCTGGTCGTCAAAGCGATTGGCGCCAACAGTGGGTTCCAGGAAAAAGGAGTCCGAGCCCGGCGCGTGCTGAGCGGATGTATAGCGAACGAACATCGAATTACGTTCGCCGAACCGGTGATCAATCTTGACGTTCCATTGCCGCCAGTCAATGGTGCTGCGGGCGGCGTCCTGGAAGTTTTGCGCCTGCGTGAAGGCGTTTTGTGGCGCCCGATTGGGCTGCGGCCAAAACTCGACGATCTTCGGCGTGATGGGATCGAAACGGCTGCGGGGCACCTGATTGGACGGGAACAGGTCGCGGACCTGACCCGTGCCGTTCGGATTGTTCCGCGTGGTGGCCGGATCGTAGATGGGGATTACCGCTCCAGCGACTGTCAGCAGATTGCTGAAATCTCCAGTGCGCCAGTTGGCCAGCGGCACGCTGGCGATGCGCGGTGAACTGCGCCGGGATTTGTAGTCTTCGAAATTGAAAAACCCGAAGGTCTTGTCCTTGCGGATGGGCCCGCCTATGGTGCCGCCATACTGGTTGTAGCGGAAGGGCAGTTTCACTGGCGCGTAGGTGTTGCGCGCGTCGAACTTATCATTGCGCAGGAACTCATAGAGCGAGCCGCGGATGCGGTTGGTGCCGGATTTGGTTACCAGGTTGATAGTTCCGCCGGCGGTGAAGCCAAATTCGGCCGACATGGTGCCGCTCTGCACCTTGAATTCTTCGACAGCGTCAACGGCCGGCGGAACCCCTACCTCGCCCACGTAGCTCAGGATGTTGTTGGAGCCGTCTAGCATTTGCGCGTTCATCGAGTTCGGGCTGCCGTTAATGGATACCGAAGAGATCTGAATGCCTCGGTCGCCGAAGCCGGAATTGGTCGGGCCGGCGTTGGAGATAACGCCACTGGTGAGCAGCGTCAGCGCCAGCGCTCCTCGTCCGTTCAACGGCAGATCCCGCACGCGGCGGTTCTCGATCACTTCGCCCACCGTCGCGTTGCTTGTGTTGACGATTGGCGCCTCGCCAACCACTTCCACTGTGTCGGCCACCTGTCCGATCTCAAGGCGTACATCCACCTGGGCCGTCTGGTTCACTTGCAGCGTGATGCCGCTGCGCATGGACCGCTTGAATCCCGCCTGCTCCGTCAATACCTCATAGTCGCCAACGGGCAGGCCCGGGGCGGTATAGAAGCCCTGCTCGTTTGCTTTCGTGCGGAACAGCGCGTTTGTACCGGTGTTGCGAACGCGGATATCGGCGCCTGCCACGGCGGCGTTCTGCTGGTCGGTTACGGTGCCCGAAATGGTGCCCGAACCTTGTTGGGCGCGCAAAAGCGCCCCTGTGAGCAGGCAAACGAGTAGGAGGGTCTGGCGAAGCATGAAAATTGTCCGTTCGCCATGCTTTCACAGTCGCCCCCCGGCCCGCAACTGAAAAGTTTCAGATTTCACAAGCGGCTATGCGCAACGCGTGATCCCGGATATCGGAGGGCCATTCCTTCATTAGATTTGCCATCCGCTCCTGTTCCCCGCGCCACAATGCGCGTGTCACTTCTTCATAGTGGGGCAAGTTGCCAGCAATTGCCGTCAGAAATCGCCCCGCGGCCTCTTTCGCCTGCCGCGCGCGGTCTCCGGGGGAGTTGCGGGCCTGGTCAACCAGGCGGCGCAGCGCTGCCGACGCGCCGCTGGGTTGACTCTCCAGCCACTTCCAGTGGCGCGGCAACAGAGTAATCTCCCGCGAAACCACACCCAAACGCGGCCGTCCCGGCCGCGGGGCGATGGTTTGTCGCAGGTTGAAGTCCACCTGCGTGCCCGTTTCGTCATCAAAGTACAGGATTCCGGCTTCGCCGTGCAACTCAACCCACGCTTTGACTGCGCTAAGCATTTCCGCGACTTGCCCGGCCGCAATGCGCTGGTGCCCGCAGAATGCCGTAAAAGTGTGTCGCGTATCCATGCAACTAATTATACCCGGATAAAATTGTTCTTAATCTTTAACAATGGTAAACATTGGTATGCAGACTCGTGTGGCTGGACAATCAGGTATAGAAGGGGAAGACGCGGCAAAAGGTTCATCACACGCCGAGCAACTGGGCCGATAAGGGAATAGGGATTCCCGCCGGGGAAATAGGTGACAAATGTATGGGATGGTAAATCGTGCGCTGCAGGAGATGGTGGAAGGCAGCCAAGGGACTGACGTTTGGGAACGGGTGAAGACGCGCGCCGGAGTGGATGTGGAGGTGTTCATCAGTACCGAAGGATATCCGGATGAGCTCAGCTACAAACTGGTTAGCGCCACCAGCGAGGTGTTAAGAATGAGCGTCGATGGGGTTCTGGAACAACTCGGCGGACACTGGATTTTGCAGACGGCCCGATATGGTTACGGCGACTTGATGGCTGCGGGCGGGGCTAGCTTAGCCGAGTTCCTGGTCAGTCTCCCGGAGTTTCACTCTCGAATGACGGCGATATTTCCGGAGTTGAATCCGCCGGAATTCCGTGTGGAGAGAAATGGGGAGCGCGGCGTTCTCGTTCACTACTATTCGCATCGGACGGGGTTGACTTCTTTGGTCAAGGGATTGTTGCGAGGCTTGGGTGAAATGTATTCCGAGCCAGTGACAGTCACGCTAGTGAAGGTGCGGGGGCAGGGGAGCGATCACGATGAGTTCGCGGTCTCCTGGTGATCTATCACTTACGCAAGCGCAGCTAGCCAGGTATTTTCCTTTCTTTCTGTGTTTTGACGAACAACTTCGCATTGCCGCCGCCGGCGCCAGCGTGCGCAAGGTTTTGCCCTCGCTGGCGCTGGGGGATCTCATGCCCGGACATTTCGAAATAGAACGTCCGCCGCGAACGCCTTTTACGTACGCTGATTTGGCAAGCCGTTCGGAGTTTCTGTTTTTGCTGCGGACGAAAGATGGGCAAATACGGCTCCGTGGACAAATGGAACCGGCACTTGAATCCGGGCTGATGTGTTTCTTATGTTCGCCCCTGCTGCTTGGGTCGGACGGGTTGCGTAAACTCGGGCTCAATCTGCGCGATTTTCCTCTATATGACTCCATGCCCGAGTTCGTGCAGGTAGTGCAATCGCAGCGGTTGGCGATGGACGATCTGAACCGGTTGGCGGAAAAACTGCGTGCGCAACGGAAAGAGTTGTGTGAGGCGAACGCGAGGCTGGAAGAGACTATTCGTGAGCTAAAGGCAGAGCGGGAGCGCGCCGAAGCGGCCAGCCAGGCCAAGAGTGAGTTTATCGCCATGGTCAGCCACGAGGTGCGCACACCGTTGAACGGCATTCTTGGGATGAGTCAACTATTGCGGCTGGACGGACTGACCGAGGCGCAGGCCGGCAAAGTAGACGCGATATCCAGTTCCGGCGAACATCTGCTGACGATTATCAACGACATTCTGGACTTCGCCAAAATCGAAGCTGGCAAGTTGGAACTGGAACCGATGCCATTTCGCGTGGCGTCGATTCTGCGGCAGGTAACTGACTTGCTTCGGCCGATGGCGGCGGCGCGAGGCACGCAAGTAACAGCGCTGGCGACTGGGGTGGAGGGCCTGCATCTGGGCGACGCTGGCCGGTTGCGGCAAGTGCTGCTGAATCTGTTACACAATTCGGTGAAGTTCACGGCCGACGGACAGGTTGCCGTTCGGGCCGAAACAGACGGCGCAGGCCGCGTAGTGATTACCGTGAGTGATACGGGAATCGGCATTCCTCGGGAAAAGCTGCCGATGATTTTTGAGCACTTCACACAGGCTGATACCTCCACTACACGTCGCTATGGAGGAACCGGGCTAGGACTGGCGATTGTGAAACGGCTGGTGGGTATGATGAACGGCACAATTGAAGTGTCCAGCGCCGTTGGGAATGGAACTGTGTTCACTATTGCGCTGCCTCTGCCTTCCGCTGGCGGCGAGGCGGACGGAGAGCTTCCCGAGTGGGAACGCCCAGTGGCCCAGTACCCAGGGTTGCGCGTTCTTGTCGCCGAAGACAATCGGGTGAATCAACTGGTGGCCAAGGGGCTTTTGGAACGTATGGGGTGCGGCGTCGATGTAGCGGCGAACGGAATGGAAGCTGTCGCGATGACGGAGCAGTTCCAGTACGGCCTCGTGTTAATGGACTGTCAGATGCCGGAAATGGACGGCTTCGCCGCCACCAGGGCGATACGGGCGAAAGAGGCAGGCAAGGGGAAACGCATCCCGATTCTGGCGCTGACAGCAAGCGTCGGGGCGGCGGTGGAGGGGGAGTGCGCGGCCGCTGGTATGGACGGGTACCTGTCGAAACCGATTGGGCAAACGCTACTCGTATCGGCACTGGATCGGTGGACTCGCATAACACGAGGAGCAACAGAATTCAATACAATTAAATAAGTATGCGAACCGCCTTCGTTCTTCTGGCTTTGGTGTGCATGGGGCCGCCGTTGCGAGGACAATGGGCGCAAATTGGGTGGGAGCCCGTAGCTGCTGGCTTCAACCGTCCGGTTTTCGTCACCGGCGCCGGCGACGGGTCGGGCCGCCTGTTTGTGGTGGAACAGGAAGGGAGAGTAAAGATCTGGCGGGACGGAGCGACCGTGGAACGTCCGTTTCTTGATCTCACCGCACGGGTCGGGTTCGATGAGGAATTGGGGTTGTTTAGCATCGCCTTTCCGCCTCATTTTGCCGACAAAAAACGCGTTTATGCGTTCTTCGTGGAACCGGGGGGCGGTATTGTCATCGCACGGTACCGCGTGGACGGAGACGTTGCGGACGCGAAGAGCGAGGAGGTGGTTCTTCGTTTTGCGCAGCCGCTAGGGCAGCACAACGGCGGGACGCTGGCGTTCAGCCCTGTCGATGGAAAGCTATACGTCTCGGTAGGAGATGGCGGAATCGGTGTAGAAGCAGACGACGTATATGTGAACGATCCGGATAACGCGGGACAGAACCCAGGCGTGTGGCAGGGCAAGATACTGCGATTGGATGTGGAAAGCGAGGGGGTTCCCTATGTGGCGCCGGCGGACAACCCGCGGCGCGAGGGATGGCTGCCGGAGGTATGGTCGATAGGCTGGCGGAATCCGTGGCGATTTTCGTTCGACCGCAAGACCGGTGACATGTGGGTGGGCGATGTGGGAGCCGATGGTTATGAAGAGATTGACATGGAACCCGTCGGCGCCGGAGGGCGCAACTATGGCTGGAGTTTGCGGGAAGGGACGCACTGCGTGCCTGGGAAAGGTTGTGGCGAAGTAGAAGGATTGACGGCCCCGGCAATCGAGTATGGACATGACGAGGGATGTTCGGTCACCGGCGGCGTTGTGTATCGCGGATCCCGTTTTCGTGACGTGGAAGGTACCTACATTTTTGGAGACTACTGCCGTGGCCAGGTGTGGGCGGCGAAGCAACTGGGCGGCGAGTGGCGGCGCGTGGCCATGGGCCTGACGCGCACACAGTTGGTGAGTTTCGGCGAAGACGACGCCGGCGAAATCTATCTGGTGGATTACCGGGGCAGCATCCTGCGGTTGATGCAATTGGCGCCTGGCCTTTCCGTCATCGCGGTTGGGAACGGTGCGAGCGGGGAGGCGGGAATGGTGGCCGGCAGTCAAGTATCGGCGACCCTCTCAGGGCTGGATGAGGTTGCCGAGGAGACCCGCGCGGAACAATGGCCGCTGCCCCTTTCACTAGCGGATGTCACGGTGTGGGTAAATGGTACGCAGGCGGGCGTGATCGGTGTGGCGCCCTCCGGCAAAGTGGATTTTCTTGCTCCGTATGTCTTGCCAGGGGATAGCGCGCAGGTCCAGGTGCGGTCGGGTTTCAAGACATCAAATTTAGTTCAGGCCGCAGTGAAGCCGGTGCAGCCAGGCTTGTTCACGGTGGACGGGCGCCACGTGTTGGCGGTAAACGAGCAAGGGGAGATGACCAAGAGCGCGGGGCGCGGAACGGTGGTGGCCATCTATGGGACGGGGCTGGGCTCTGTATTGGCGTGGCCGGAATACGGATACCCGGCCAAGGAAGGGGCTGAAGTGAAGGGGACGGTACGCGCCAGCATTGGCGGGAAGGCAGGCGGGGTCCAGTTCGCGGCATTGGCGCCGGGGTTCGCGGGGATCTATGCCGTCGTGGTCAAGATTGCCGAGGACGCGGAACTGGGCGAAGGCGATGTTTGGGTGGAAGTGGAGGGTATTCGCTCCCTGCCGGTGCGCTTTACTGTAGAGTGAGCCGTCAGTTCGTTTTTCGAATTCAATAGTAAGAAACGGAGTTCGCCGCGGGTGCGGGGCTGGTAGATTTGGCGTATGGGAAATGCACCTCTGGAAACGGGAATGGATCCGCGATGGGTAGCGGTACGGTCACGGGACTCGTCCTTCGACGGCCGGTTCGTTTACTCGGTCCGGACCACGGGCGTCTACTGCCGGCCGTCCTGCGGTGCCCGGCTCGCGCGGCCTGAAAACGTCCGGTTTCACGCAACATGTGCTGAGGCCGAGGCTGCGGGATTTCGTGCCTGCAGACGCTGCCGGCCGGACAGGCCGCCGCATCCCGTTGTGGCCGATCTCTGCCGGTGGATTGGTGCGTCCGAAGGCACGCCAACGCTCGACGAAATGGCGGAACGGGCGGGGTTAAGCGCTTCCCAATTGCACAGGGTTTTCAAGGCAGCGACGGGATTGACGCCCAGAGGATACGCGGTGGCCGAACGGGCACGGCGGGTTCGTACGGCCCTGGCGAATACAGAGACTGTAACGGAGGCGCTGTACACGGCTGGGTTTGGTTCAAACGGACGATTTTATGCAGAGGCCGATCACCTTCTAGGGATGACGCCTGTCGCTTTCCGCAATGGAGGGGCGCGGACGGAGATCGTCTACGCGGTGCGAGAATGTTCGCTTGGGGCTATCCTGGTGGCGAGAAGTGAGCGTGGCGTCTGCGCCATTCTGCTAGGCGATCACCAGGAGGCGTTGGTTCGTTCGTTGCGAGACCAGTTTCCGCGAGCGCGAATTGTCGCCGCCGGCCAGACCTTTGACGCTCTGGTTTCGCAAGTGGTGGAACTGGTGGAAGCGCCTGGCCTGGACGTGAACCTTCCCTTGGATATCCGGGGGACGGCGTTCCAGCAGCGCGTGTGGGAGGCGCTGCGGAAGATACCGGCCGGCTCGGTAATGAGCTATTCGGATGTGGCGAAAGCCATCGGCGCACCGGCCGCGGTGCGCGCCGTCGCACGCGCCTGCGCGTCGAATGTACTGGCTGTTGCGATCCCCTGCCATCGGGTGGTTCGAAGCGGCGGAGCCTTATCGGGATACCGTTGGGGAGTGGAGCGCAAACAGGAACTGCTCAACCGGGAGCGGGGGCGGTGACCGGGGACGTGGCACTGCTGCGCGGCTTTGCCGGTGATGCACTAGTGGACGATGTGGCGCGGACCGCCGCGTCCGCGCCGTTTCGCCACATGGTGACGCCGGGAGGTTTTCGCATGTCCGTGGCGATGACTAACTGCGGACCGCTGGGCTGGGTGACCGATCGGAAAGGCTACCGGTACTCGGCGGTGGACCCGGAAAGCGGCCAACCGTGGCCCGCCATGCCGGAATCGTTTCGGGAATTGGCTTACAAGGCGGCGCGCGAGGCCGGATTCGCCGGGTTCACGCCCGATGCGTGTCTAATAAACCGCTATGCACCGGGCGCGAAGATGTCGCTGCATCAGGACAAAGACGAGCGCGATTTTTCGCAGCCGCTCGTGTCGGTTTCTCTGGGATTACCGGCGGTGTTCCTGTTCGGTGGTCTGTCGAGAAAAGACAAAGTGGAACGCGTGCCGCTGCGGCACGGGGACGTGGTGGTTTGGGGCGGGGCAGCACGGCTCTTCTATCACGGGATCATGCCCATAAAGGATGGGATGCACCCACTAACCGGCGCGTTTCGGTTCAACCTTACGTTCCGGCGGGCGCAATAGCCGCCGCCCCGGTTTTGCGTTGCCTATGAATGCGCTTGTGAGGCTCCAGCGCTTTTCCGCGCCGGAGCTTTTGGAACTCGCCTGACCGCGGGGGCAACAGCGTGGAACGACGCTTCGTTATCCGTTGCCGGCCGTTCCGGAACGCGGATTTGCTCGTTGCTCCGGTTAACGAACGCGGCGCGAAGGGTGTAGCCGCCGGGTTCGTTTGGAAAGGCCTCGAGCTGTTTGCCGCAGCCCGCTGTGGCGCCGGGAGCGATGGCGGACTGGATTTCGGTGGCGCCGAAGAACGTGTTGTCGTCGGAGGGGTCCGTCATGATTAGCACCAGCCTTCGGGGCCGAGCAGGAAACTGACCGAAATTGCGCACCGTGAAGTTGGCGGAAAACGGCTTGCCTGCCTCCTGGAACTGGACGCGAACGGGGCCGCTGTCGGCGGCCGGGCGGCCATCATCGTCGAGTTGCAATGACCTGGGGCTGGCGAACTCCTCCGTTGGGCCCTCCAGGTTGATGTGAATCCCGCTTGTGAGCATAAGGTCCTGGTAGCCGGGAGTTTTTTGCTTGTAGTTCTCCATAAAAAAAGCCAGCCACTTGCTTCCCTTCGAATATTGGATATCGGCCGGATTCGCGGGGTCGGTTTGCAGCGTGACAGTTTCGTCCGGATAGTTGTTGTCGTAGATGTGGAGCGTGAGCGTCTTGCCGTCAGGCGACTTTTCATATCCGAAACACACTACCTGATGGTTGCCGCCGCCGGCATTGGCCACCTTTAAAGAGCCGATCAGACCCAGGGCGACGGGAGTGCCGCTATCGAGAGCGCTTAGCAGCGCCGGAATCCGGTTTTTGGTGAATCTGACTGGATTGAATAGCGGGCCTCCAACGACACGGAGCCAAGTGAGTCCGTTGCGGGCCAGGGTGTCCACCATGCGTCCGTAGATGTAATCACGGAGCAGGGAGCCCTCCGGCGGTACGCCGCCAGCCGGAAAATCCGCTGCTTCGTGGCTGGGGGCGGGGCGCCCGGCATGGAAATAGTCGAGCGAGGCGAAAGCCATCCCGCCGCACAGGCCGTAAGTTTCAATGCCCAGAATCAGATGATTCACGAAGCTATTCCGGAAATGGAAGCCGTGAATTTGCGGGTCGAATGAGGTAATTGGCATGAAAAGGTTCTCCTTGCGAAAAAGGTTCGCAAGTTCATTAAGCCAGCGATTCATGCCGTACAAGTCAGCGAGTTGTCATAGTTTTGGTAAACGATTTGTCAGGACTGTTCAGCGGCCAATGAGCGCGGCCCGGTGTTTGCGCGTCGCCTTTTCGACTTGCTCGTGCGAACGGTACGGCAAGTAGGCGGCCCTCATCACGAATTGATAGATCTTGTTTGGTTCGTAAGAAGAGATGCTGAACTGGAAATCCCAGGCGGGGTTGCCTGTTCCTCCGCCGGAGGGCGACTGGGTAAGGCGGGGCTGGTCCGCCGCGCGGAACATTTGCACGAACGCCATGTTGTGGCTAATGCCGAAATACCATGGCTCCGTGAACTTGTGATTGGACAGCGAGTGGACCAGCGTGAGTGGATAAGGCGTGTCGTGCGGGAACTGGCGCGTGTCGCCGTTGGCGATATGCGTGGAGAGCGCGCCATGCGCCGGGGTCACGCCGCGTGTCCAGCCGCTGCCGGTCTTGAAGTGGATATCGAGCGATTCCGGCTGGTGGATGTAACTGGCCCAGAAGAGATTGATGTAGTTGTTAGGGAAAGAAGCCTGGCGCGCGACGGCTTCTATGGTGAGTTGGATAACCCCATCGGGAAGCAGTTCGTAGCGCTGGCAGGAGGCCAGGGCATGGAGAAAAGTCGGGGACTGGCACAACTCCGCGATGTGTTTGCCAATCAACCGCAGTTCCATAGGATGGTTGCGCGGTTCGAATTGTGCCTTGCGATCGACGGGAATGGTGCCGTCAAGGATGTGTTCAAAGTTCAGCCCGGCGTAACCGGGTACGAACAGGTTCTCCGCGCGGGATCGATGGGTGAGTTTTGCAACGCCGCTGTAACCGGCGCGATGGTTTGGCAGCACATTGTCGTTCACCGCTTCATTGGTCACAATCACGGCTTGGACGCCGTTACGTTCCAGCACGGCGTACGGCTTCTCCGAACGGGTGAAAGGGATTTCCGGGTGGGAAAGTGTAGTGAGGAACGCGAGAGCAAGCAGCATTGCATAGTGTCCTAAGCGCCTTCTATTCTATTGCCCGGCGAATCCGATTGACGCTATGCGCCGCGGAGCGGTACCCTTGCCGAGAGTTCATCATGACCGACTCCACGCGCACAGAACACGACGGCGTCACGCTCGCGTCGCTCGAAAAAGAAGCCGCCAGTCTGCTACGGGGGATACGCAAGGGCGAACCGGAAGCGCTCGCTCGCTTCTATGCCTTCGCCGACAGCGCCGAGCCAGCATTACCCGACGCACTTCATGTCGTGGCGCGGGAGCGGGGCTTCGATACCTGGGCCAGGCTGAAACGGCGCATGGAAAGCGCATAGTGAGATATACATAGATTCCATGGACTCCTCAGTGTGGACGCGGCGTGGCTTATTCGGCTTGGCGATGGGCGGAGCGATGGCGCAGCAGGCGCCCATCTCACCTGTGCCCGCCACGCGCGATTGGACCGGCGTGATGCCCGTGCAGTATCCAGATCCGGATGTCATCGCGCTGGAGCCGAAGTTTCGAAAGTACATGATCGGCAATACCTCCATGAAGCGGCTCCACACGGGCACGCAGTGGGCCGAGGGGCCGGCCTGGAATGGCGTGGGAAAGTACCTGGTTTGGAGCGACATTCCGAACAATGTCCAACTCCGCTGGATCGATGACGACAAGCGCGTAACCGCCTTTCGCAACCCGGCCGGCTATTCGAACGGAAACACGTTCGATTATGAAGGCCGCCAGCTTTCCTGCGAACACGGCGGCCGCCGCGTGGCTCGTTACGAATTCAATGGGACCATCACCACCATTGCCGATTCGTTTGAGGGCAAGAAGTTGAATTCGCCCAACGATATCGTCGTCCATCCTGATGGCTCCATCTGGTTCACGGACCCCCCGTACGGCATTGGCGGTGACTACGAGGGCTACAAGGCCCCGAAGGAATTGAAAGAGGCGGTTTATCGTGTCGATGGGAAAACTGGACAAATCAGCAAAGTGACCGACGCAGTGAGCGCCCCGAACGGCATCTGTTTTTCCCCCGACTACAAGAAGCTCTACGTGGCCGATACCGGCGCCCAGGGCCGGGATATGAAAGTGTGGGATGTGGACGGAAAAACGTTGAAAAACGGGAAGCAGTTGATCCAGATGAAAGTGCCGGGAACGGGTGCCTTGACGGCGGCGGATGGCATTCGGTGCGACGTGGATGGGAACATCTGGTGCGGGGCGCGGCCGGGCGTAATGATTCTCTCTCCAGAGGGGGAACAGATTGGCATGATACGGCTGCCGGAAAACTGCGCCAACGTTTGTTTCGGCGGTGTGCGGCGGAACCGGTTGTTTATGACGGCGAGCCAGTCGCTCTACGTGTTGGCCGTAGGAACGACTGGCGCGCACATCTGCTAAGGCTGAGCACCATGGCGCCCAGCCCGATGAAACGCTGCTGATCGCCTGCCTAGAAGACGTATTTCAGCAGGAAGCGGCCAGCAAAGCCCGGGTTGAAGATATCGGCCTTGCCGAACTGCGGCGCCAGCGATAGCGCGCGGCCATCGGTGGTGGCGGCCAGCAGCGCGGCCGGGTCGTAGCCCTTGGTCAGGTCCACACTGTGCAAATCTATCGCGGCCGACTGGCGCCGTTCGCGATTGATGGACGGATAGATACTGCGCGCCGTCTTCTGGTTGAAAAGGTTTTGCATGTTGAACTCCAGCCGCAACCGGCGTACCTCACCCATCTTGAATTCATGGGCTACCATCAGGTCCGTCTGATTGAACACCGGTGAGCGGCCCAGGTCGCCCCGTCCGTTGGCGAAGACGCCAACGCCGTTTTGCGTCTGGTAGTTCGTCGTGATCGGCGTGCCCGATCCGGCGTAGAAGAACCCTCCCAACTCGGTGCCGAATTTGAAGTTGTAGCTGCCGAAGAACTTCATCACATGCGGCCGGTCCGTGCCCAGCCGGCCTTCGACAATGTTGCCCTTCGAATCGAACAAGATCTCGTCCAGATCCCAGGAACGATTCGCGTTCCCGCCCTGCCGGGCGATAGAGCCGGCCGACTGCTGGCTGGTGGCTGAGGTCCGGTTGGTGGTCGGGCTTGAGATCTCGTCGGAGTTGGCGAGTCCGGCGTAGTTGCCATATAGGCGGCTATAGACATAGCTGGCCTGTCCAAACCACCGGTTGGAGAAGCGGCGGGAAACGGAGAACTCCACGCCGTCGTAGGTCCGCTTGGGTTTCGGCATGGCGAAGGGCTGTGTAGCCGTGGAGGGGATCATCACTTTGGAGATGCCTTCGCCAGGGTTGCCGAAAATGTATGTCTCGTTGCCGTCAACCAGCGTGCCCAAGTCCTCGATCGTGCGGCGCAGTGAGTTGTGCACATAGCGCACGGCCATCACCATTTGCGGCTTTACAGCGTACTCAAAGCCCAGGCTGGTGTTGGACTGGCTCATCGGCTTCAGGTCGGGGTCCACTGCGTTGAAATCAACCAGCCGGCGGTCCCGGAATGAATTCGGAACCGCCGGGTTCCAGATATCGCGGCCGGGCGCATTGGTCCCGGAAAGGTTAAACACGTCCAGCGTGTCGAGCGCGCGGTACTTCACGGTCCAGAAATCGCCGCCAAACGAACCGCGGGCCAGTTCGTACTTGGTCCAGTCATAGAAAAGACCCCAGGACCCGTACACCTTCATGCGGCCATCGCCGAAAACGTCATAGCTGGCTCCCAGCCGCGGGGCGAGCTTCTTTTCAAATGGGAATTCAAAGGCATATTCCCGTTGTGCGCGACGGAACGAGGGGATCTTTTCGTTTTCCGTTCGCAGGCCGAGCGACAAGCTTAACTTCTTGGAAACGCGCCATTGATCCTGAATGTAGAGGTGCGTAATGCCGGCACCGACAGAGCCGCGCGTGCCAATATCGTTCACTTCGTAGTACCCGTACTGGCCGCGATCGGTGACCCCGGTGGCGTTGGAACGGAAGGCCCGATCCCACCAGATGAAGACATAGCCGCCGCCGGGATAGCCCACGTCCACCGAGTTGACATTACGCTGGTGACCGGCGCCCACCTTCAAATTGTGCTGCCCAAGGAAATTGGCGAAGACCGAGTAATCGGCGCGGAGATACGTACGGCCGACGGCGTCTTTAAATGTCTGCTGCACCCGCGGTGTGTTTTGCGCGTTGACGCCTTGCCGCAGGTTGGCCGGAATATCGAACGGAAGGCCGATTCCGGAGGTCTGATAGGTGACCGAAGAGAAGGCCGGCACGCCATTCGTGCGGAAATTGTCGAAGAAGTATCCCCCGCGAAGTGAGAGCAGGGAAGTGTTCGACAGTTGGATATTGACGTCGCCGGAATAGCTCGCCTGCGGATTGGAAAAGCCGCGCGTTTTGTTGGCTTGATTGGAAGCGCGGTTCGCGGAGACTGCGTTGGCGTAGCTATCGTAGCCCGGCAGCGTTCCTTCACTGTAGAACGGCGAATAGAGCCAGGAGAAATTAGTACGGACGCGGTTTGACGGATCGAACGAGAGTTTGTTGAACGCGTTCATGAAGAGGCGTTTGCGCTCGATCGTGTCGGCTTCCAGTCCGTTGGCGAACAGGTAGTCGTTTGCGGAACGCTGAAATTGCGGGCTGATGGCGGTGTAGAAATACAGCTTGTTCTTGATGAGATATCCGCCAAGTGACCCGCCGAACTCGTGTGTATCGTTCTTGAACTTCGAATCCTGTACGTAGGAGACGGTACGGTCATCGATCGGGTCCAGCAGTAGCCGCTTCACCGGGCTGGCGGAGAGCTTGTTGCCGAACAGAAAATAGTGGGCTTCGCCGTGAAACTGATTGCCGCCCGATTTGGTAACAGCGTTGACCACGCCGCCGAGTGCGCCGCCATACTCGGCTTCAATACCGTTGGTTTTGACCTGCACTTCCTGAATGTATTCAAAGGCCGCGTTCTGGCGGGATTTGCCGTTCACCAGCGAGGTGGTAGAAAGGCCATCGACCATGAAGTTGTTCTCGGCGCCGCTGGCGCCATTCACCTGGTAACCGCCCTCAATATCGCCGGAATTCGTGAACGGAGCGAGCAGAATCACCGATTGAAAGGACCGGCCTTTCGGGATGCGGTCAATCTCGGCCGCGGTCAGGTTCTGGGCAACCGTAGTTCCCGTGAAATCGATCACCGGCGGTGCTTCGGTGACAGTGACCGACTGTTCGACGGCGCCGATGGTGAGCGAGTTGTTGATCGTGATGGTGCGTCCGACGGGGACGATGACTTCGGCGATGTTGGTCGTTTGGAAGCCCTTGGCTTCGAGTTTGACGCTGTAGCGGCCCGGCTTCAGTTCGCGAGCGTACCAGACGCCCGCGCTATCGGAGCGCGCCGTAAGCGATTGGTTGGAATCTTTGTTAGTGACCGTAATCGAAACGCCGGGCAGAACGGCGCCGGAGGCGTCGGAAGTTGTGCCGGTGAGCGTACCTGTGATTTCTTGTGCAACGGAGAGCGATGCCGCGAGTGCGAGCATCCATGCCGCGGTGAGGAGTGGTCGCCACCCGCCGCGGCTAAATATTGGGGTCATTGCTGACATTGGTTTTTGTTATCCTTTTTCGTTCATTGACCCTTTCCCCAATCAAGAGGTACGACCAGCGCTGGAGACAACCACAGCGGCTGGAAGCGGTGTCAGAACGAGCAGGAAAACATCTTTCCCAATGTCAGGCGGCTCGGAGACTAATGAAATGTCGACCCCGTCCACCACTCCGGTGAGGGTGTGGTGAACTCCGTTTTTTTGAATGTAGCATGAACCGGGCGTGCGGAAAAGGGGGTAGGTTGCGGATGCGAGGGGTAGAAAGCAGAAGGGCGGCCCGTGAGGGCCGCCCTTCCGGGTTGGGTTTGAGTTTGCCTTAGAAAACCAGGCGAACGCCGAGACGGATGTTGCGCGGCGCTTGGTACGCGCCGGAGACTCCGTTCGCGGCCCCGACGCCAGCGGCGCCGTTACCGCCGGAGGCGTAGTTGCCGCCCGCAAGTCCGTAGATGGGGTTGTAGGGAATGGTTGTGCTACCGACGCGCGCAAACGCCCGCGGATCGTAGCCCTTGAAGAAATCAGCCGGGTCGATGCCGATAGCGCCGGCTCGGTTCAACTGGGTAACACGGCTGATTACCGCGGCTTGGTTGAACAGGTTTACGATATTGGCTTCAAACCGCGCGGTGAATTTCTCGTTGATCTTGAAGCTATGGTTGTAGCTCAGATCGGTTTGCAGGTAAGCGGGTGTCCGGCCCATATCGCCGCGGCCATAGGGGAATGTCGGCGCGGAAAGATAAATGACCGAAGTGGAGTCCGGTGTGCCGCTCCAGGCGAACTGGGTGATCCCGAACGTCCCCACGCCCAGTTTGCCCATCTTTTGATCAATGGATCCAAACAGTTTCATGGTATGCGGACGGTCTGTGCCCAGAACACCAAGCACGTTCTTCTGGCTGCCGGTCGCGTCGAAGTAGTAGTACGGCAGATCGAAGGCGCGGCTGACACCCGGGTCGGAACGGCCGGATTCATCGGAGTTGGCGGAGCCAGAGTAGTTCCCGTACAGGCGGCTCCAGGTGTAGCTCGCCATTCCGTTGATGCGGTTGAAATAGCGGCCATCGAGGCGGAATTCCAAGCCATCATATTGGCGAACTGCCTCAGGGACGAGGAAGGTCCCGTTCGGCGTTTTGCCATTGTAGACGTTTTGAGGGTCGGTGCGCGTAAGGCCGAACCCGGGGTTCCCGATGACGTACTGTTCGTTTTCGTCTTTGTCGAGAACACCGATATCCTCGATCGCCTTCAGCAGGTCCTTGCGAACGTAGCGGATGTTGAAAACCAAACGGTCATTGATCGCCCGGGAAAGCGTCGCGCCGAATTCACGAGAGGTGTAAGGCTTGATCGCCGGGTCGATACCTTCGATTTCACCAGCGGCATTGATCGGCAGGGTGCGGTTGTCGTACTGGGTGATCTTCTCACCGCCGGCTCCAGGGTTGGCGAAGCCAAGGGCGAGCACATTCGGATTGTCCAGTTTGTAGACGTGCGAGACCCAATAGTCAGAGCCGAACGAGCCGCGGGCGAGTTCATACTTCAGCACGTCATAGAACATGCCGAAGCTGCCGGCCAGTTTCCACTTGCCGTCACCCAATACGTCCCACGCGCCGCCGATGCGGGGAGCGATCTTGCTGCCCCAATCGAAGCTGACTGGATTGGCGACTTTCTTGCCGTTGACTTCTTTCTTGTACGGAGGAAGAAACTCGTTCTCGAATCGAACTCCGACATTCAGCGTGACGTTCCTGTGAACGCGCCATTGATCCTGGAGATAGAAGCCCTGATTGTTCGAATTCACATCGCCCAAATTGCGGACCCCATCCTGCCAGATGTAATACCCGTAATTGCCCGTGACTCCCCGGAAGGAACCTCGAGTGAACGCGTCTCCCCAGTAGATCTGGAACGAGCCGTTCGTGAAGTTGGTGCTGACATCATTAGAAACGCGAGCGCGAGCGTAGCCAAATTTGAAAATATGCTGCTGGCCCTTGATATTTGCGATGTAGCTCGAGTCCAGATAGATGTTGCGGCGGGTCGTGACGTCCTTGACGACGCCGAGTGTGCTGGTGACATTGCGATAGCCGTTCGCGCCGGCAAACTCCGCCGGAACTGGCAGCCGGGAGGCTGCCGAAGCGGTCTGATACTGAAGATACGGCGCGCCGGAAAGTCCGTAGTTGCCCACCTTATCATTTTGATACTTGTAGCCGAAGCGAGCGGTTACCAGCCATTTGCTGGAAATCGAATAGGTGCCGCCCACGTTTAATGACTGGGACGGCTGGAACCCGCCCTGTATGGAAAGGTCGTTGCTCGGCGCGGCGACCCGGGGATCTGGATTGGGGAGCACGCCATTCTGCTTTAGCGGCGACCAAGTCCAGGAGGAGTATGTCTGCAACTTGGCAAAGGGATTGTAGTCGACACGGGTGAAGCCATAATGGGTCTTATCCGTGCGCTCAAAGGTGCGGGCTCCGCTGGCGTAGTTGATTGTTCGCGACGCATGGTAGAGTTCGGGCGAGTAGCCCGCGGTGAAAAACAGGCTGTTTTTCACGACCGGGCCGGAAACCGTGAACCCAGGGTAGCGGAAGGACTCATTGTCTTTTGGCCGGGCGAAGAAATCCGCTGCGTTGGCGTTTGCCGGCGAGCGCTGCCAGAAGCCGCGGGGCCGGGGGTTCAGTTCGTCGTTGGTGAACTGATAGAACCCGACACCGTGGAAATCGTTCGATCCACCCTTGGTCTGAATGTTGACAACGCCGCCAGTGGCGCCGCCGAACTCCGCTTCAAACCCGCCGGACTTGATCTGGAGTTCCTGAATGAACTCAAACGGAATCGAGTTCTGCACGCGGAGCGAACCGCGCCGGATGTCGGAAACATCCACGCCGTCGATCAGGAATGCGTTCTCAGATCCCGACGCGCCGTCCACCTGGAATCCGCCGACGCCCGCGTTTCCGTTCTTGTTCTCGCCGCGCACACCGGGCGCCATGGCGAGAAGCGAGTGGAAGTTGCGGCCCTTGGGCAACGCGTCAAACGTCGTTGAACTGATGTTGGTGGAGGTCTTGGACGATGTGACGTCAAGCGAAACCGCCGAATCCGTCACTTCGACTACTTCGGCCACAGCGCCAACCGCCAGCTTCGGATTAAAGTCTACCTGCGAGCCGAGCGTGACGTTGATGTTGCGCTGAACTAGCTTGGAAAAGCCCTGTTTGGATACCGTTATCGTGTATACGCCGATTGGGAGCCGGGGCAGGATGTACTTGCCCTGTTCCCCGGACTGGACTTCCAGTCCTTTCGGTAACAAATCGCTGGTGGCGATAATGGTTGCGCCTGGCACCCCGGCGCCGGAGGCGTCTGTAACGATGCCCGTAATAAGCCCAGAGTTCTCCTGCGCCACGGCGGTCGTGATACAACCGGCGAGCAAGGAGAACCCGAACAGAGTTCGCACGGCAATGCCGGCAAACCGGCCGCTGTAACGGCGTTGGTTCGAATTCATAGTGACCCTTTCCCTTGTAACTAATGTAAAAGCTTGTACCCATCCACTCCCCTGGTGGGAGAGCGGTATTGCGAGACTGCCATGGCGCTCCTTGGCGCCCGGTCAGTGAACGGTACCGAACCGACTCATTCATTGCAGTGTCATTCGGTTGAAACCGCTCGATAAAATGAGGCTACCACGAATGGGAGGTGCTCATTTGTGCCAGGAGTCACATCCCCCGAATGCGAAATGCCGGACGCTCATGTCCGGCACTTCTTTGCTCGCTTGGGGTATTCATCGGCGCACCTATTGCGCCGCCCTGCCTAATTAGTGTTTTTCGCCGACGTCCTGAACTCGTACTGCTGGATTTCGATCGCCGTCTGACCCCCCTCAAACCGCGTCACGCGTCCGCGTGCCACCAGTTTGAGCGGTGTCTGGTTGTTTAGTTGCGCCGGCCAACTCACTGAAACCTCCAGCCGCCGTCCAGGCAATAGAATATGTTCGCTTGTGAACAGAATTCCGTTGCTGCTCATATTGACGGTCCGTCCGATTCCGGTCTCGTCTGTGCTCTTCTTGCTGATCACCTTATAGCGGACCTCGCGCTCGATCGGAAATCGATCCGCGCCGCGTCTGTCTTTGTTGTGCATATCCGTTTGCAATGCGATCCTCCAAACGCCGTTCCCCGGTTCTCCGGTGGAGTCCAGCTCCCAATCGGCTCCGGTTTCCGAGCGCCGTTGTTTGCTCTCATTAAGCTTCCTATTGCCGGTTTGCATCAACAATAGGACACCCGATTCATTCCGCGATAGTACTTCGTAACTCTTGGTCCGGTACGTATCGAAAGTCCCGGGTGGTACTTTGCACAAATAGGGGGATCGCTTACTACCCAAGTGCGCATGGCCAATGCCGTGCCATACTGACGCCTATGAGACTGATTCTTCCCCTATTGCTTCTCCTCTCCACCGCTGCTTTCGCTGAAAAGAAGGTCATCGCGCCACCAGGAACGCCGTCCGGCCGTCCCTTCTCCCCGGCGATTCTGTCCGGAGGGACCCTCTACGTTTCCGGTCAGGTGGGCTCCGACAAACAGGGCAACTATCCCGAAAAATTCGAGGACGAAGTGAAGCTTTGTTTAGACCGCATTGGCGAAACGCTGCAGGCGGGCGGTTTCAGTTTCAAAGATCTTGTTACAGTGCAAGTCTATCTGACCGATATGGAGCTATTCCAGAAAATGAACGGCGTCTACATGTCGGTCATTCCCGAACCCAGGCCGGCCCGGACGACCGTCGGTGTCGCAAAGCTGGTTGGCAAGGCGCGGATCGAAATTACCGTCACTGCCCGGAAGTAGGCTTCTTGTAGAACTCCCGTTTGGTTTCGCGAATCGCCGAAAGCTTCTCGGCGATTCGCGGCTCCACACCCTGGTTTGTGGGCTGGTAGAATTCGGCGCCCGCCAAGCTCTCCGGTAGGCACTCCATGCCTGTCAATGCGTCTCCGTATTCGTGGGCGTGCCGGTAACCCTCCCCGTATCCCCACTGCTTCATGTGCTTGGTGGGGGCGTTGCGCAGATGCATGGGCACCGGTTCGGCAGCATGTTTTTGTGTTGCGTCTCGTGCGGATTTCAATGCCTTGTACGCCGCGTCGGACTTCGGCGCCAGGCTCAAATACAGCGCGCACTGCGCCAGCGCCTGGTCGCCTTCCGGGATACCCAGGAAGTGAACGGTCTGCTGGCACGCAATTGCCTGTTCGACGGCGCGCGGATCCGCCATTCCGATATCCTCCACCGCCATGCGCACCAGTCGCCGGGCGATGTACATCCGGTCCTCACCGGCTTCCAACATCCGTGCCAGCCAGTACAGGGCGGCGTCGGCATCGGAGGCACGAACCGATTTATGCAGCGCGGAGATGACGTTGTAGTGCTCCTCCCCACCTTTGTCGTAGAGCAGCGACTTGCGCGTGATGATTCCGGCAAGCGTCTCCTGCGTGATTTGGCCATCCTCCGCGGCCGACGCGGCGAGTTCCAGCAGATTGTACGCT
Source organism: Bryobacterales bacterium (assembly GCA_016789905.1). Lineage (GTDB taxonomy): Bacteria > Acidobacteriota > Terriglobia > Bryobacterales > Bryobacteraceae. The sequence continues at coordinate 40,945 of JAEUQC010000108.1, forward strand.
GTGCGCGCGTCGCCATTGGCGAAAATGGCGATCTGTTCCAGGTGGGCGGCGTCGCAGGCAACCTCCAACTCGCGCAGTCCCCTCGTCAACAGACCGACAAGGTCCGCCGTGTCGAGCGCCTTCAACGCGTAGACACGCGAACGGGAAAGCAGCGCCGAGTTCACTTCGAACGATGGGTTCTCCGTGGTGGCGCCAATCAGGATCACATCGCCTCTCTCCACATAGGGCAGGAACGCGTCCTGTTGGGCCTTGTTGAAACGGTGGATTTCATCGACGAATAGGACTGTCCGCCGGCCAAGGCGTCGTGTATGCTCGGCGCGCGACATTACCTCTTTGATCTCTTTCATACCTGCAAGCACGGCGGAGAAGGGAACGAAATCGGCTTTCGTTGTCTGGGCGATGATCGTGGCCAGTGAGGTTTTCCCCACGCCCGGGGGGCCCCAGAGGATCAGGCTGGTTAGATGATCGCTTTCAATGGCGCGGCGCAGGGGCTTCCCCTTGCCCAGAATATGCTCCTGGCCTGCAAAGCCGTCCAGCGACTGCGGGCGCAGCCGCTCGGCGAGAGGGCGCTTGGGTTCTCCGGGTGTGCTGGGTATATCGAAAAGGCTCATTGGCGTTGGCGGCGGGCCTCATACAGCAGGATACCCGCCGCGAGGGCGGCGTTTAGGGATTCGACGTTTTCCGTGGGAATGCGGAAGGATGTAGCCGCCGCCTGATGGGCGTCCGGAACACCCCTGCCTTCGTTGCCGATCAGGATGGCCGCCGGGCTGCTCAGGTCTAGTTCATCGATGCGAAGTGAGGCGCGCGGCTGCGCTGAATACAGTGGTACGCCGAGCGATTCTGCCTCCGCCCGAAACGGTTCCCACTCGCAAACCGCGAAGGGCAGGCGGAGTAACGAACCCGCCGAAGCGCGCAACGCTTTGGGATTCCACGGGGAAACCGTTCCTTTCAGGAACACAACCCCGGTAGCCCCAAATGCCTCGGCGGCCCTGATGATCGCGCCCGCATTTCCGGGGTCCTGAATGCCGTCCAACACAATTGTGAGCGCCGTACCGGCCATGGCCGCCGCCAACGGGCGTTCTTCAACCTGTAGGAGCGAAAGCACCCCTTGACTTGTTTCTACCGTTGAAAGCTGGCGCAGTGTCGGCTCGTCTACCAGATGGAACTCCGCCACGCCTTCCAACTGCTCCGCCGCACGTGCCGTAGCAAGAACGGCTCCAATCGGCGTTCCCGCCCGCCGCGCTTCATTGAGCAGGTGGAAACCCTCGGCCACGCAGAAACCGTCGCCGGTTCGCGAACCACGCTGAATGGCCTTGCGGATGCTCTTCAAGAGCGGATGGTGTAGGCCGAGCATTCCTATAAACTGTTAAGCATAGCGCGGCGCAAGCACACTATCGGATTCATTCGCGGCCTCATAGTTACGGCGGGTGTGTGTCTGCTCCTGTGGCTTGCGTGGCTGACTCTACGGATCCACGCTCAATCCACGGTGGACGAGGCCCGCTCTGCTGATGTGATTGTCGTCATGGGGGCCGCCGAGTACAGGGGCAAACCGTCGCCCGTGCTGAAGGCTCGCCTGGACCACGGGCTGTTACTTTACGAGCAAAAACTCGCACCGCGGATTGTAACCACCGGCGGCGCGGGCGGTGATCCCGTTTTCACCGAAGGCACCGTTGGCAGAAACTATCTGATCGGAAAAGGTGTGCCGAGCGAGGCCATTATTCTGGAAGACGAAGGGGAAACCACGGTCCATTCCACCGTTGCCGTAGCCGAAATCATGCGCCGGATGGGCCTGCGGACCTGTATCCTGGTCAGCGACGGCTATCACATTTTTCGGGCGAAGAAGATGCTGGAAGCGCGGGGGCTGCAAGTGTTTGGCTCGCCGAGAGCGATCAAGCCGGAGACCGGATGGCGCGATTGGTGGCTCTACGCCCGGCAGGCGGTTGGGTATGCGCTTTGGCGGGCAGGTGTGCCCATCTAGGCAGTGTTACACTGCGGCGATGAGATTGCCGGCTGTTCTTCTTTTGGTTGCTTGTTCCCTTGCGGCGCAGAATAAGCCGCGGGCGCGAGAACTCGGCGTTCCCATGGAAGGGACCACCGGCCCGTTGAATGCGATCACCGATGTGGCCGGCGTCGAAGTCGGGCACCGGACGATCATCGCCGGCGATCGCGTCCGCACCGGCGTCACCGCCGTTTGGCCCCGCGGAAAGGCCTCGTCCGATCCGGTTTTCGGCGGGTTCTTTTCTCAAAATGGCAACGGCGACATGACCGGGACGCACTGGCTGGCCGAGTCCGGATTTCTGGATGGACCGGTGCTCATCACGAATACGCACAGCGTTGGCGTGGTTCGGGACGCCTATCTGGCTTGGCTGGTTAAACGGCGTCGGACCCCGGGCACCAACAGTTTCCCCGGTGGCTTCTATACCTATCCAATCGTTGCGGAGACCTACGATGGCACGTTGAATGACATTAACGGATTTCACGTAACGCCCGCCGACGCGGAGATGGCGCTGGAATCCGCCGCCGCGGGCCGCGTGCCCGAAGGGAATGTGGGCGGCGGCACGGGCATGGTCTGCTACGGCTTTAAAGGCGGCATCGGAACTTCCTCCCGTAAACTTACGGCGGCGGCGGGCGGCTATACCGTGGGCGCGCTCGTGCAATGCAACTGCGGCAGCCGCCGGCAATTGCGTATTGGAGGACTGCCGGTGGGAGAAGTGCTCGGCGCCAATCCGCCTCGTGCCGGCGCTTTCGCGCCCTACCGGGAGGACGTGGGCTCCATCATTATCGTGGTGGCCACTGACGCGCCCATGCTGCCGCACCAGACGCAGCGCCTGGCTCGCCGGGCCACGATGGGTTTGGCTCGCACCGGCGCCATTTCGGGCAATGGTTCTGGCGATATCTTCATCGCGTTTTCCACCGCCAATGCGAAGGCCGCGACGGAGGCGGCCCGGCCGGTTTCAGTGGCCATGTTGGCCAACGATGCACTGAACCCCATATTCGAAGCCGCTGTGCAGGCCACCGAAGAAGCGATTGTCAACGCGCTCCTCGGCGCGGAAACAATGACCGGCTACGGCGGGGCCACCGTCACGGCGCTCCCGCATCGCGAACTCGTGGACATGCTTCGCCGGCACAACCGGTTGACGCGTTAAAGCCGGAACAGGGAGCGCAGCCGTTTCGTTTGCACCCGGCTCACGGGCACTTCAGTGCCACGCTTGTCGTCCATACGCAACTGAAAGCTGGATTTGAACCACGGGATCACTTCGCGAATCCGGTTTAAGTTCACCAGCCAGGAGCGGTGCACACGCCAGAACACATCCGGGTCCAGCGAACCCTGCAGTTCCTCGATTGTTTTGTATGTGGACTCGCCTTCCATGTTCTGTGTCACCACGGTGATGAGCCCATCGTCAATCGTCGCGTAGATGATATCGGTTGCGTCGACAATCCAGTTGCGGTTATCGCGCCGCACCAGAACTTTAGTCTTGTACCCGCCCGGCGGGCGCGCCGGCGGTTCTTCGCTCTCCTGCGCCTCCCCGCGCGACGGACGAAGGGAAAGCGCGCGGCGGGCCCGCTCCAGCGTCGCCGCCAGCCGGTCCTTTTCAATGGGCTTCAATAGATAGTCGAACGCTTCTACCTGGAATGCCTCCACGGCGTAGTTGTCGAATGCCGTCGCTAAGATGAAGTACGGTAGCGGAGAGTCCTTTTCGCGCAACCGCCGAATCACGCCCAATCCATCAATACCGGGCATCTGGACATCCAGAAACACCAGATCCGGTTCCAGGTCGCCTATCAGTTGGATCGCTTCCAGACCGTTGGCTGCGCTCGCGGCCACTTCCACTTCCGGAAAATCTTTCAGAAGGTAGGCCAGTTCGTCGCGGGCCAGAGCTTCGTCGTCGACAATGAGTGCGGTCAACGTCTGCACAGTATTGGCGCCATTGCCGCGATTCGGCATCTGAATGATAGTATAGCAAGGAGTCTGCACGCATCGGCTTCGCGCAAGATCGGGCTGTTTCCAATTCGTCCCGGTTCTGAAATACTAGTGTAACGATAGTCGAGGCATGCTTTGAGCCTCTGGTGGAGAGAATTGCATTGGGTCCGCGACGAAACATTCTAGTCATCGGCGGCACTTTGTTCATTGGGCGGAACCTGGTTTCGCGGCTTGTGAAGGAAGGCCACCAAGTAACCATCCTGCACCGGAAACCGGGCCATGACCTGGGCCCGAAGGTGCGCGAATTGGTGGCGGACCGCAACGATGCCGCGGGCTTCAAGAAGGCCATCGCCGATAAGGCGTTCGACGTTGTGTTCGACAACGTCTACGATTGGGAGCGCGGAACGACCGCCGCTCAAGTGGAGTCCACCGCGCGTGCCTGCGGCGACAAACTCCACCGTTACGTGTTTATTTCGAGCGTTGCCGCTTATGGCGGCGGGTTGAACCACTATGAAGGGGATGGACTCGTTGGCGACGATTGCCCGGATCTCTACGCCAGGAATAAGGCGATGAGCGAACGTGTCCTGTTCCGGCTCCACCAGCGATACGGATTCCCGGCGGTAACCATTCGTCCGCCGTTCGTCTACGGGCCTGGAAACCCCTACTACCGGGAGCAGTTCTTCTGGGATCGGCTGCGGGATCACAAGCCGTGGATTCTGCCCGGCGATGGCCGCCGACTGATGCAGTTTGCCTATGTCCACGACGTGGCCGCGGCCTGCGTTGCCGCCATGGAAGAGCACGGCGCCGTGGGTCACGCGTTTAACGTCGCCAACGCCCGCTCCACCACGCAGGCCGACCTTTTGGCCGCGCTCGCGGAAGCGGCGGGCAAACCGGCCGTGAAGCACCTGGAGATCATTCGTATGCCCAGGGAACTCATCTACAGGATGGGCGGGCATCCCATGGGCCCAAAGATGTACTTTGGCCTCTACTACGATTTGCCGCCGATTACAATGATGATCGCCAAGGCGCAGCGAATTCTGAAATTCAAGCCCACCGAGTTTTCCGTGGGTCTGAGAGAAGCCCACAAATGGTGGAGGTCGTCTGGCCAAGGCGTGACGCCGGACTATACCTTCGAAGAACAACTTTGGGCGCGCGCGCGGATGGGCGCGGCCGGCACCATCTAGCGATTGGCCAGTGCCGCTTCGCCGGCGAGGGCCGTATTGCAGTGTATCGTGACCGTATTGTTAATTTCCATGGCGTAGCCACCGGCCAGCGTCACCACGAACGGAATGCCCCGCCGCGCAGTTTCGCCAAGAACGAGTTCATCGCGCCGTCGCAGTCCGTCCAAGGTCAGGCGAAGACCTCCTAGTTGGTCGTGCTCATATGGGTCGGCCCCGGCGACATAGTAGAGGATTTCCGGCCGGTGCTCATTCAGACACTCGACGAGCGCGGGACCAAGCACGCCCAGGTAGACGCCGTCTTCTGCGCCATCTTCCAGATGGATATCCCGGTTCGAGGGCGGTTTCACGGCCGGGTAGTTATGAAACTGGTGGATGGAAAATGTGAACACATCCGGATCATCGGCGAAGATGGCCGCCGTTCCATTGCCGTGGTGGACATCAACGTCGACAACCATCGCCCGGCGTTTCCCCTTGCGGATGGCTACCGCCACATCGTGGATGGCGCAGAATCCCTCTCCGTGACCGGGAAACGCATGGTGGAATCCACCACCGATGTTATAGGCGCCGCCGTGCTCCATCGCCAGTTCCGTCGCTGCCATTGTGCCCCCTGCCGCAAGCCAGAATGCGCGCGCCATCTCCACGGACCAGGGGATCTCCAGCATCCGAACCTGCCGTTCGGAAAGTGTGCCATCACGCAGGGCTTCCATCCATTCCCGCGTGTGAACCAACAGAATATCTTCGTCCCCAGCCGGCCGCGGCGTGTGGACCGGCCTGTGCAGCCGTTCCTTGATCAGCCGGTATTTGCTGGATGGAAATACATGCCGGCCGATGTTCAAGTCGTAGCCGTCGTGGTAGACCAGCGGGATCATTGCAGCGCCGTGACGAGCGCGGCCGAATAGACATCGGCCGCCGAACAGCCGCGGGAAAGGTCGTTGATCGGCTTGGCTAGACCTTGCAAAAACGGTCCAAACGCCGCCGCGCCGCCCAGACGCTCCACCAGTTTGTAACCGATATTGCCACTCGCCAGATCGGGGAATACCAATACGTTAGCCTGGCCGGCGACCGGAGAGCCCTTCGCCTTGCTGGCGCCGATGCTGCTCACCAGCGCCGCGTCGGCCTGCATCTCGCCATCGGCGACGAGTTCTGGCGCGCGCTCCCGGAGGATCTTCACCGCCTCGGCGACCTTGGTTACGAACGGGTGTTCGGCGCTTCCCTTTGTGGAAAACGAGAGCATCGCCACGCGAGGCGCCGCGCCTGTCACTGATTGATATGTGCGCGCAGTAGCGATGGCTATTTCGGCCAGTTGGACCGAATCCGGATCGGCCACAATGGCGCAATCGGCAAAGGCCAGCACACCTTCCTGGCCGTAGGTCCGTTCCTGGACGCACATAAACATGATGCTCGAAACGGTCTTTACACCCTGTGCCGGGCCCACGCAGTGCAGCGCCGCTCGTACGGTATCGGCGGTGGTGTTGGCAGCGCCGCCAACGAAGCCGTCGGCGTCTCCGGCCGCCACCATCAGCGCGCCGTAATAAAGCGGTTGGCGGGAGAGTGCCCGGGCTTCCAACTCGGTCATCCCCTTTGCACGGCGGCGTTCGTAGAGGATGCGCCAGTATCGGTCGTCAGCCGTGCTGTTCACCAGGATCGGCGTCGCCAGACCGTCGCCAGTCAACTGGCCGGCGGCTTCACGGATGCGAGGGTCGGCGCCCTCCGGGAATACGATGCGCTTCCGCGTGGGCAAGCGGCGCAGGCGCTCCTTCTGGCGGTCCAGGAACGCGTTGGCGGAGTCGGGAAATGCCATACTACCTCATTGTAGCGAGGCGTCCCCGGCGGATTCTGCGATAGACTCTTGGTTTGGGGCATCCCACCGATCTATGCGTAAAAAAGTAACGGTAGTAGGCGCCGGCAATGTCGGCGCGAATTGCGCTCTGCGCATCGCTGATAAGGAACTGGCGGACGTGGTGCTGTTGGACATTGCCGACGGCATCCCCCAGGGCAAAGGCCTGGACATCCTCCAATCGGGCCCCGTGCAGGGCTACGATGTCAACATTACCGGCACCACTGACTATGCCGACACTGCCGGCTCCGACATTGTCGTCATCACCGCCGGTATCGCCCGAAAGCCCGGCATGAGCCGCGACGACCTGTTGGCCATCAATAACGAAGTTGTGAAGGCCGCGGCGGAGAATGCCATTAAATACTCGCCCAACGCGATTCTGATTCTCGTCACCAATCCTTTGGATGTCATGTGTTGGGCGGCGTGGAAGGCCACCGGACTTCCGAAGAACCGCGTCATCGGTATGGCTGGCGTGCTGGATACGGCCCGCTTCAAAACGTTCCTGGGTGAGGCGTTGAACGTCTCGGTGGAGAACATCTCCGCACTCGTGCTCGGCGGCCATGGCGACACTATGGTGCCGATTACCCGGCTCACCAACGTCAGCGGCATCCCGCTGAGCGAACTGCTGCCGCAGGAACAGATTGACGCCATCGTTACCCGCACGCAGAACGGCGGGGCGGAAATCGTGAAGTATCTCAAAACCGGCAGCGCTTACTACGCGCCGTCGGCGGCTTCCGTGGAGATGGTCGAATCCATCCTCAAGGATAAGAAAAAAGTGTTGCCCTGCGCGGCACTGCTGGAAGGGGAATATGGCATCAACGGTATCTTCTTCGGCGTGCCCGTGAAGCTGGGTGCTGGCGGAATCGAGAAGATTTACGAAGTAGCGTTGAGCGATACCGAAAAAGCCGCCATGGCCAAGAGTGCTGCGTCCGTGCAGGAGATGGTGGACGTTCTGAAAGCGAAAGCCTAGAGACTTCGCCTGTTTTTTGTGTTTTCGATCGGCCGGATGCTGTTTGCATCCGGCCGATTTTATATAATCGGGAAGTTCCACTTTTCAGCGGAGGCACTACCAGACCTATGGACCAGACTACCGTCCAAATTATCGCCGGCGTTCTCGCCGTGCTATGCATCGTTGCCATCATCATGCGGCGAAAAGGAAAAAGCTCCAAGCCGGCTGGCGACGACGACTTTTGATTCGCCGTCTCGCCCGCGGAACCAGGATCTCGCGCGCTGAATGAGGAATTAGATGAGCACAAAGGCGGCACGTGTGCCTGCGCGTCCGGCGGAACAGCCGGTCGCCGTTCCTCCCCGAATCGATCCCAAAGCGACAAGGTTCAAGTTACGCTTGGCGTATTCGCCCATTCACCGTTGGGGCGTCTACGCTGAGGAGGGGATTCCAAAGGGGCGGAAGGTAATTGAGTATACGGGCGAGAAGATCAGCCGGAAAGAGACGAAACGGCGATACGCCGAGCGGGCGGAGAATTACCTCTTTACCCTCAACTCGTATTGGACCGTCGATGGTGCCGTGGGCGGCAGCGGTGCGCAGTATATTAATCACTGCTGCGAGCCCAATTGCTGCGCTCGCATCGTGAAGGGCCACATTCTCTACGTCGCCAAACGCGATATTCTGCCCGGTGAGGAACTGACCATCGATTACCGGTTCGACAAAGACGTCGATGTGGTTGCGTGCAAGTGCGGCTCTACGGTTTGCCGCGGCACCATTAACCTGAAGGAGTAGCGGATGCAGGTTCGTCTCGCGCTTGCCAATCTCCGCGTTGCGGCCAGCCGGGAGGAATCCGTCGAATTGGCGGAAGCGGCGATTGACGAGGCGGGGCGGTGTGGCGCGCTTGTGGTTTGTTTTCCGGAGTGCTACGTGCCAGGGTATCGGGTCCCGGGGATTCACATGGCGCCGCCCGATGCCGAATTTCTCCGTTCGGCCCACGCGCGCATTCGCGCCGCCGCCGCGCAGGCGGCGACGGGTGTTGTTCTAGGGACGGAGAGAGTGGATGGCGGGAATTGTTTTGCCACCGCGCTTGTCATTCTGCCCGATGGTTCCGTCGCCGGCTGTCAGGATAAAGTGCAATTGGATCCATCAGAGGACGGTGTGTACTGCCCTGGCTCGGAACGGCACCTTTTTCAGATCGGGCCGTTGCGGTTCGGCGTGGCTATCTGTCACGAAGCGTGGCGGTATCCGGAGACGGTCCGTTGGGCCGCCCGCCGCGGAGCTCATGTCGTATTTCATCCCCACTTTCACCTGGCCAAACCGGGCGGCTACAGGCCTGCCACATTCGCCGATCCAGCCAACACGTTTCACGAAAAGGCGGTTCTGTGCCGAGCCGCGGAGAACTCGATCTTCTTCGCCACGGTGAATTACGCTGAGGACGGCTCGCCAACCACCTCGGCAATCGCCGGACCGGACGGTGTGCTGCTCGCCTTTCAGCCCTATGGAGAAGAGGGCTTGCTGGTGGCCGATATTGAACTTGAGGAAGCCACGGGCCTCTTGGCGGCGCGCTGCCGGTATTGAGCGCAATCTCGTGCGGCAAGATGGCGCCGCGGACCTAGGGTTCCAACGGGCAGGAACCTGTGGCTACCCTCTTCGCCGGCCCAGAATCCCGGTTGAAAAATCGCGGCCCTGCCACGCCAGCCCGTGCCGGGATTCCAGTTCCAGGAGCCGGTTGTATTTCGCCAGCCGCTCGCTTCTGGTTATGGAGCCGATCTTGATTTGCCCGGCGCCGGTCGCCGTCGCCAGATCGGCCAAGAACGAGTCTTCTGTTTCTCCGGAACGCGCAGACACCACCGCGGCGTAGCCGTTTTCCTTCGCCAGCCGGCAAACCCCGAAGGTCTCGCTCAGTGTGCCGATCTGGTTCATCTTCACCAAAACAGTGTTTGCGCAACCGGCTTCGATGCCTCGCCGGAGGCGGCTTTCGTTGGTGGTAAAGAAGTCGTCGCCGACAATCTGCGTCTTGTCGGCGAGCTTTTCGGTCAGCACGCGCCAGCCGTCCCAATCGTCTTCAAATAAGCCGTCTTCAATAGAGACAACCGGAAACTCCCGTGTCCATCGCGCCAGCAGATCCACCATCTCCTCGCTTGTCAGGCTGCGGCCTTCCGAGGTTAGCCGATACCGTCCGTCCTCATAGAAATGGGAGGCCGCCACGTCAATCGCGATGGAAACCTGCGCGCCAGGCTGAAATCCGGATTCGACAATCGCGTCGGTAAGCAGCGCCAGCGCCGCCTGGTTGGACGAAAGCAATGGCCCCCACCCGCCTTCATCCGCCACGCCGTTCAGGACATGCCCTGCTCGCCGGATCAGGCTGCCGGCCGCGCCATGGATCTTCACCGTCGCCTCCAGCGCTTCGGCGAAGCTATCGAACCCGTGTGGAATGATCAGGAAGTCCTGAAACTCTATATTCGCCCCGGCGTGGAGCCCGCCAGAGAGTATGTTGATCATCGGCACTGGCAGTCGCGGGCTCCCCAGCGAGAGCGTCTGATAAAGCGGCTGCCGGCGGGAGTGGCTCACCGCGCGAGCCACCGCGCACGACACGCCCAGCAGCGCGTTCGCGCCGAGGCGGGATTTATCCGCCGTTCCGTCCAGCGCGATGAGTTCCGCGTCAAGCGCTGCTTGATCATCGGCATTCCTGCCGGCCGCCACGCGCGCGATCTCCGTGTTTACATGTCCCGCCGCGCGCAGCGTCCCTTTGCCGCCGTAGCGCTTCGGGTCGCCGTCGCGCAGTTCAACGGCTTCATGCGTTCCCGTTGACGCGCCGGAAGGAACCTGCGCCGTCGCGCTGGCGCCGTCGGAAAGTGTGGCCTCGACGGCAAGCGTCGGCCGGCCACGGGAATCGAGGATCTCCCAGGCGTGGAGCGAGTAAATGGTTAAAGGCATTTCCAGGTGGCCTCAATCGAGTTTTGTGGTTCGCGGATCAAATGTTTGGCCAGGCGGCGGAGCGTCGCCCGTTTCGCTTCGTTCAGGTATTCCGCCGGCGACTTGCCGTCGGCACGGGCCAGCAGTAAGCCGCCCAGATGCGCCATTGTGCCCGCCCACAGCCACGATGCGTCAACCGAAAGGCTCTCCCAGAACGCTTCGGCGCAGCGCTGGAAATCACCGGCGGAAGCCGGCCGGTGAATGGACTTGAGCAGCAGATGGCAGAGCAGAAAACCAGTGTCGAAGCACGGGTCTCCGTAGTGGACGACTTCGAAATCGATCGCCATCACCTCGCCGCCAAATGTCAATAGGTTCTTGGGGCTCCAGTCGCCATGGACCAGCGCGACCCGGCGATTCCGGCAACTCTGGATTAGGCCGTCGAAATGCGCCGCGCAATCCGGATGGCGCGCGGCTGTGAATCGGTAGTAGGGGTCAAGCCGGAGTTCATCGAAAACCGTCTGGTCTCCGAACCGGGTTTCCCACTCGGGCTGGTGCCAGGTTGCACGAATCAACGCGCCGAGCGTGCGCCCTGCCGCTTTCGCCGTGGCTGGGTTGGCATCGCCTTGCAATAGTTGGGCTTTCCAATCCGTGCACCCCTCTGGAGCAGCGGTCATCGCGTAAATGTAGTTTGCCCGGTCGATGAACGCAATGGCGGGGACCGCGCCGGCCGGCAGCAGAGGTGCTACGGCGGTAATCGCGTCCGCTTCTCGCAGCGTGCGCTCTGGTTGCGAGCGCCAGTCGGTTTGCACGCGAAGTTTTTCCAGCGCCTGCTTGCAGACGAGCCTGCCGCCAGGGCCGGTGACGAGTAGAACCGTATTGGACACTCCGCCGCCCAGCGATTGCACGCCGTGCACCGGCCAGCCCCGCCCAGCGAGGTAGGCGTGCGCATTTTCTTCCGTTAGAACGAACAAAGCAAAAGGATATCAGGTGCTGCGGGAAAATAGGCCAAACAGGCCTGAAAGTCCCCCGCTTGAACGCGACTTTTCCGCCTTCTTTTTCTGCTTCTCCATATCATGGCCGAGTATTCGATCCGCCATCATCGAGATCTGTTTGCCAATGGAGGTAGAGGCCTGAATCGGTTTCCCGTCCAGCAGCGCTCGCTGCACGCCCTCGTAGTCGCTATTGATTAATTGGTAGATGTCAGATTGCAGGGCCGTTTCGATCATCTCTTTGGTAAGACCCACGTCACGGTTAAATCGATTGATTACCAGGTGAATTCGCTGACGCAAAATGCCATTGCTCTCATAGTACGCCATCACCCGCTGGGCCGCCTGCAGCGCCGGCAATTCGTTTGTCGTTACCAGGAAGGCATCGTCGGTGCACCGCAGCGCGCTCAGCGCCCATTCTCCGTATGCGTTGCCCATATCGGCCACGACGTGATCGTAAAGCCGGCGTGAAAACTCGAGGATCGGGCGGCTGTCGCCCATCTCCTGGGCGCCTTCCACTGGGTTCTCCGGCGATAGCAGCACATCCATGCCGCTATAGTTCTGCACAACCCCTCGCCAGATATCGGCGTCCAGGCTGGCGCCATGGTTCAGAATGTCGAGAAAACTGAACCCAGGCTTCAGCTTCATCTGAAACGCTTGCGTGCCCGTTACCGGGTCCATGTCAGCCAGCAAAGTCCGTGACGAACCACCTCGTTTAAGTTGGGCCGCCAGATTGAAGGCCAAGGTACTCGCCCCGCACCCGCCCTTGGCTGGAATCACCGTTATCACCCGGCCCTGTTCGGAGATCAGTTCCGGCAGCAGTTGAGCCAACTTCTCCATCACCGTCCGGAATTGATCATTCGTGAATGGCTGTGTCAGGAAATCCTTCGCGCCCAGTCGCAATGCCTGGAGAATCAGTTGCGGGTTGCTATCCGGCACCAGGCTGACCACCGGTATCGTTGGGGTCACCTCCACCAGTTTCATCAGCGATTGCAGCCCAGCTTCCTGATTCGTGATCAGGTCCAGAAAGCAGATCATGCCCGTCTGGCCGATGTCGCCCAGATTGCCATCGAGCGGATATCCTTGTAATTCAATCACTTGGGCCGACGGAACTTCCGCGGAAACAATAGGCAGCAACTCGGAAGTTATCTTCCGTCCCGGTGTCACCAAGACGATGTGCCATGAATCCGCTGCCAACGTAGCTCCTCTTTTGATTGTAGCCGTCTGGTTCCCAAAAATGCGGGTGCCCTACCTATTCTCTTCATCGGCAGCCGCATTCCAAAACATAAGGCTGCCGGTATACCGCAGTGAGATAAGTGCCGAAGTTGTTTAAAACCTCCACCGCGCAAGCCGATATGCGTTTTTAGAGGGTAGTAGCCCTTAGGAAGGCCCAATAACCAATGGATATAAATGGTAAGAAGACGATAGCGGTCTGTGAATCGCAACCCGTCACGGCGGAGGGATTGCACGCGATCCTCAATCAATGCAACGATATGACGTTTCTGGGACGGACCGAATCGCTTCCGGCGGCCAGTGAACTGGTACGGCAACTCCGCCCTGACGTTTGCCTGGTGGACAAGTCCTTGGGAATCCAAGCGGTCATGGACTGGGTAGCGCAAGCGAAAATGCTCTCTCAACATGCCACCGAGATCGTTGTTTGGGGCGTTTCCATCACAGAAGCAGAAGCGCTTCGGTTCCTGCAGTCTGGCGCCAAGGGAATTCTTCGCAAAACTTCGGACGTTTCTACCGTGGTTGCCTGTCTGGAGGCCGTCGCCAGCGGATCAAGTTGGATGGCCGACTCCGTTTTTCGTGATTCCCACCGCATGGAGCGCCAGTCCCGCAGCGAACTGACGCCGCGGGAACAGCAGGTTCTCGAACTGGTGGAACAGGGCATGAAGAACAAAGAAATCGCTCGCGAGCTGGGTATCCGCCCCGGAACCGTGAAGATCCACCTGAAGCACATCTTTGAAAAGACCGGCGTCCGTGGACGCTATGGCCTTGCCTTATCAGTGATGCGCGAGAAGGGTTTGCTTGAGATGGCGCCTGTCAGCTAAACGCCGGAAAGCAAGTAAAATCAGCGATTTGGACCGTACGCCGCAGGGGCTGCTCGCGGTGGCATGATATGCTGGCCACATATGCCGTTAGTCGCGCAGCCTCAGCTTAGAATCGTAGGGACTTTCCTTCTGGGAACCCTGTTAGCGGCTGGAGCGGCGCAAGCGGCCGAGGCACCTAAGCTCGTCGCCATCCTGGCTGCCGAATTGGAACGTAACTTCCAGGCACTAAAGGAAAAAGGCGACCCGAAACCGTATTTTGCGGCTTATGCGGTAACGGAAAACGAAATCGTCTCCATGGAAGCCACCAGCGGGTTGCTGGCTGCAAGGGACGTCCGCCAAGGGCGCAATCTGGACGTCACCATCCGCGTTGGATCGCCTAAACTCGACAACTATCGCCGCCAGCCCAGGGACATCGCGCAGTTCACGATGGGAAATCCCATTTCCCTCGACGATAATCCGAACGCGCTGAAACGCCGCCTATGGCTCGACACGGACTCCGTTTATAGGTCCGCCTCTCAGCGGCTGACAAACATTAAATCCGATACCCAGGTGAAAGTTGCCGCGGCCGATCCTTCCGACGATTTTTCCTCCGCTCCCCCGGCCGTTGATTTCCGGCCCGTTACCCAGTTCAAAGTCAACGAAAAGCAGTGGGCGGACCGGCTTCGCTCCTGGTCGCGAATGCTGTCCGTTACTCCGGAAATCCTCAACTCTTCCGTTGCCTTCCAGGCGCAGCGGGAAGTGAAGTCCTTCGTCAATTCAGAGGGGTCGCGGCTCCAGCATGGCCGCACCTACGCCAGAATCGTAATCGTTGCCCGCGCGAAAGCCTTCGACGGGATGGATCTCGTCACCTCCGACACCATTGAAGCCGAAGAGCCCGGCCGGTTGCCTGATCCCAAGGCCGTTGAGGCTCGGATCGACAAAGTGATCGCAGATCTCCGGGGACTTCTCAAAGCCCCGGAGGTGGATCCCTTCGTGGGACCCGCTATTCTCTCCGGTCGCGCTTCCGGCGTCTTCTTCCACGAAATTTTCGGCCATCGGATAGAAGGCCACCGCCAGAAGGACGAGTCCGAGGGCCAGACGTTTACGAAACGCGTGAATCAGGAAGTCCTCCCACCTTTTCTTAGCGTCTTTTTCGATCCCACCACAAAGCGATATGCCGGCGAGGATCTGTACGGCTGGTATGACTATGACGATGAGGGCGTGAAGGCCCGGCGCGTTTCTGTCGTCGAACAGGGAATCCTGAAGACCTTTCTTCTGTCCCGTTCACCCATCGCCGGATTCCCTCAGTCCAACGGTCATGGCCGCCGCCAAACAGGCGCGGAAGTGGTGGCTCGCCAGTCGAACCTGATTGTCGAATCGGGCCGTCAGGTGCCGCACCCGGAGTTGCGGCAAATGCTAATTGCCGAAATGAAGCGTCAGGGCAAGCCGTATGGGCTCTATTTCGAATCAGTCACGGGCGGCTATACCACTACCCGTAGTCAGGGTTTGCAGGCGTTCACTGTCATTCCATTGGTCGTTTATCGTGTCTATCCCGATGGGCGCCCGGACGAACTGGTTCGGGGCGCCGATATCGTCGGCACTCCGCTGGCGAGTTTTGCCAAAATCCTGGCTACCTCCAACAAGTTAGAGGTCTTTAACGGCTATTGCGGTGCCGAATCAGGCAGCGTGCCGGTCTCGGCTTCCTCTCCTGCGCTGCTGGTGAGTGAGATTGAGGTGCAGCGGAAGAGCCGGTCTCAGGAACGTCCGCCGTTACTGCCTCGTCCTTCCAACGTCGCCGGAGGTGGCCTGTGAGACGCCGTGCGCTGCTCACTCTGCCAGGGCTGACCGTTCTGCTGCACGCGCAGCAGAAGCTTGACGATCCGCTACTCGACGCGATGGCCGCCGAACTGACACGCTCTTTGCGGTTGTCCATTGCCGGTGAAGCGCCCTACTACATCGAGTACATTATCGAAGACGGTGTGAATTTCGGCTGCCAGGCGTCGTTGGGCGGACTTCTCACTTCCACGTTGAACCCGTATCGGGCGCCTCGCGTCATGGTCCGCGTTGGCGGCTATGAGTTCGACAACACCAACGCCGTTTTTACCGGCCAGACCCGGGGCGCCAGATACGACAGCGCCCGTTGGCCGCTTGAGTTCAGCCGGGCACAGATTCAACAGGACCTGTGGCTTGCAACGGACCGGGCCTACAAGGCGGCCGTACAGGAAATTACCTTCAAGAAATCCGCCCTGCAAAATGTAACGCTTTCCGAGAAACTGAACGACTTCGCCAAGCAGGCGCCGCTGGTGAAACTATTGCCCGCGGCAAAGAGCCAGGCCGATCCTAAAAAGTGGGAAGACGTTGCGCGGCGCCTCTCGGCCGTGTTTTCCGCCTATCCCAAGGTGCTGGATTCCCGCGTTGAGATTGAAGACTCGGCCTCCACGTTCTATTTCGCCAACACCGAAGGGTCGCGTGTTCGCGCTCCGGAGACGGTTTGCACCATTCGCGCGCGCGCCGAAACCTTTGCCGCCGATGGCGCCGTCATCCGCAATCATCGCTATTTCCACGCCTTCCAGTTGAACGGCTTGCCGCCGGAGGCGCGTATCAAGAGCGAACTGGAGGCGATGGCCGCGCACCTCACCACGCTGGTCGACGCTCCCGTCGGGGAAGCCTACACCGGTCCGGTTCTGTTTGAATCCGCCGCCGCCGGGCAGATGTTCGTGCAAGTGTTCGGCGGGCAGTTGCAGCCGCCGCGCGACCCGGTGTCGGTGCCCGGCCGGCCGTTCAATATTCCGCCATCTGAATTGGAAAGCCGATTGAACGGCCGCGTCCTGCCTGATTTTATAGACGTCGTGGACGACCCCAAGGCCATGTGGCTCGGCCGGCCCCTGTTTGGGAACACGGAAGCGGACTACGAAGGGGTGGCTCCAGAGCGGTTGACGCTCGTTGAGAAGGGCATGTTGAAGACGCTCTTCTATACGCGCCAGCCTGTCCGTGGTCATGAGGGCTCCAATGGGCGCGGCCGTTTGCCTGGCGCTTTTGGCGCCGCCGCCGCTGTCCCCACGAATCTCATGGTGCAGTGCCGCGAAGGCGTCCCCCGCGCGGACCTGAAGAAGAAGCTCATCGAACTGGTGCAGCAGCGTCGCAAGCCCTATGGGATTCTTGTTCGCCGCATGGACTACCCGTCCAGCGCCAGCCTTGTCGAATTGCGGCGCCTCGCCAATTCTATGCAAGGGTCCGGCGCCTCCCGGCCCGTCAGTACTCCTCTCGAAATTTTCCGTGTCTACCCGGATGGCAGGGAAGAATCGATTCGCGGCGTTCGCTTCCGGGGGCTGAATGTCCGGTTACTCCGCGACATACTTGCCGCTGGTAACGATCCGGAGCCAGTCGAGTTCCTCATGAACGGCGCGCCACTCGCGCTCATGGGGGCCGGTGGGTATGTTGTTGGCTCGTCCGTCGTCTGCCCATCGTTGCTTTTCGATGAGGTTGACATTGAGCGGCCGCAGGAGGAACGTCCTCGCCCTCCGGTTGTGGCGCCGCCGCCTATTGAAAGTGGCCTGTAAGCGAAGATGGGACTGTTAGCCCGGTCGGTGTTCCGAGAAATCGTCGCCGGCGCCTCCGTCGGTACGCTGCTTTTCACCTTCGTCTTGTTTCTCCGCAGCGCCGGAAAGCTCTTTGAACAACTGGCGCGAGGTTCGGTTTCCGCCTCCACCGTCGGCTACTTGTTCCTTCTGGTGATGCCGTTCGTCCTAATGTTCACCATTCCGGTCGGCGTCCTCGTGGGCGTGCTGATCGGCCTCAGCCGTATGTCGAGCGATGGCGAAATCATAGCCATGCGCGCCGCTGGCGTCTCCACCCGGCGCCTGTTGACTCCGGTAATGGCCTTCGCTCTTTTCGGCACCGCTATCACAGCCTGGTGCTCGCTTTGGCTCAATCCCTGGGCCGTTCGGGAAACCATCCGCGTCATCAACGCCGTCGCCGCCGACCAGATGACCGCCGAAATTCAGCCGCGCGTCTTCGCCGAACAGTTCCCCAATAAAACTCTCTATGTCGGCGACGTGATCGCCGGTCCCGTCATCCGTTGGCGCAATGTCTTTATCGCCGATATGACTCCCCCAGGCGAACGCAAGCGCGGCACACAAGAATCCTCCGACGATGCTCCCCGCATCACGATCGCCACCGATGCGCTCGCCGTTCCGGACTCTGCTCACAACTCCATTCAACTCCGCCTGCTCAACGGCAGCTCACACGAAGTCGGCAAGGAACTGGAAAAATACGTCAACATCCGTTTCCCTTCGCTTGACCAGCTCTTGGCCGCCCGTCCGCCGCAGGAACAGCGAGCCAAGGCCTTTACGGAAATGGAGACCGAACAACTGCGCGATGAGGCCCGCAAATCGCGCGACGCCGATATTGAATTGCAGCGCCGCTTCGCCCTTCCCCCGGCCTGCCTGCTGCTCGCTCTTGTTGGGTTGCCATTGGGCGTATCTTCCCGCAAGTCCGGAAAATCGTCGGCCTTCGTCACCACCGTCTTCCTTGCCTTCCTCTACTTCATGGCACAGGTCAGCTTGATCGGTCTGGCCAAACAGGGGCGGTTATCCCCGGCCGCCGCCGCCTGGGCACCCAATGCGGGCTTTGCGCTCATCGGGCTTGTGCTTCTGGTTCGCCTGGAACTGCCCGGTGATGCCGATTGGATCGGTGCCATCCGCGGCTGGTTCGCCGACAGATTCAAATGGCTGTCCGCCGTTCGCGAACGCCGCGAAACCGCCCGGGCTCGCAGTCTGGAAAACGCTTCGCCCTTCCGCATTCTCCCGCAACTGATCGACACTTACCTTCTTGGCACGTTTTTCTTCTACTTCCTCGTCTCGCTCGTCAGCTTCGTCATGCTCACGCAGGTGTTCACGTTCTTTGAACTCTTGAGCGACATCCTTCGCAACAGCATTCCCATGAGCCGCGTCGGCAACTACCACCTGTTCCTTTCTCCCAAGCTCATTTACGATTTCACCGCCATCTCCGTCATGGTGGCCGTGCTCATCACCTTCGCTTCACTGTCAAAGCACAATGAAGTCACGGCGTTTCGGGCCTGTGGCGTCAGCCTCTACCGCCTGGCGCTTCCTATCCTCATTGCCAGCCTCGCCCTCTCCGGCGCTCTGTTCGCCTTCGATTATTACGTCGTGCCCGATGCCAATCTCATACAGGACGGCATCCGGAACGAAATCAAGGGCCGACCTGTCCGTACCTTTCTCAGCCCGGATCGCCAGTGGATCTACGGAAAAGGTTCGCGGATTTTTCACTACAAGTATTTCGACCCCGCCGCCAAAGTCATGGCTGGCGTTCACATTTACGATATCGATCCCAAAGTGTTTAAGCTCAGGCGCCACATTCACGCCGAGAGGGCGCAGTGGGAGCCCGGCGTGGGCACCTGGATTTTTCAGAACGGCTGGTCGCGTGACGTGGAAAACGTTCGCGACTATCAGACCTGGCAGGTCACCACGTTTCCGGAACTCACCGAAACCCCCGAACACTTCCTGCCCGAAGAAAAACAGTACAAACAGTTAAATTTTCACCAGTTGGATGCCTACATTAGCGAACTCGTGCAAAGCGGCTTCGATACCGTCAGCTTGCGCGTGCAGTTCCATCGTAAGTTCTCCGTCCCGCTCTTTCCCTTCATTCTGGCCATCATCGCCATCCCGTTTTCGTTCTGGGTCGGCAACCGTGGCGCCATGTCCGCCGTCGGCGCCAGCTTTGTCATCGCCATAGCCTACCTGGCCGTCAACATGCTTTTTGAGCAGGTTGGGAATCTCAACCAGCTTCCGCCCACCGTCGCCGCTTGGAGTCCTAACGTGATTTTCTCGCTGGTCGGCCTATACGCCATGACCCGCATGCGCAGTTAGTCCTCGCCGCCCTTAAAGTCTGGACCCGGCCATCTCCAGGTGCGCTTCCGCCAGGTCGATCCATCCGCAATTCGATGTGTTCTGCACAAACGTCAGCGTTTCCACTGGAAACTGTCGCGGCCCCGTATATTCTTTCCAACGCTCCAGGCAAAGCTGTAACGCGGCCGGATGCTCCGCCTCCGTCAGTTCCTGTGCCAACGTAATGTGCGGGTGATACGGGTATGGCTCTGTATAACGCAGCCCCGCCCCGTTCATCTTGGCGTGCGTGGAATGCAAATCGGCCAGGCCGGAGCCAATGGCGATGTAGATCACGTTGGTCACTTTGAAGACTTCGATTTCGCCAAGTTGCACGACAAACGCCGGCACACGGCGGCTGTTCTCCTGTACGAACTGGGCAGCGTCCCCAGCCTCGCCCGTGACTGGCCGCGGCGGCAGTATCGACACGTGCGACCGGAGCTTACAGCCCGGTACAATCTCCTGCCGCAAATTCAGGAGAAACTCTCCCAGCCTGCCATCGATGTAGGCTACGAGCGCATATTGGTTGATCCGGCTAATCGATTCTTGGGAAGGCTCTGCCGGGGACGGCGGGAAACCGCTTTCCATAACTACAGTTTAGCCGCGGGGGCGTCGGCCGTGGGTGCCACGGCTTCCATCAACACCGGCTCCTGCTTCACTTCCGGCAGAATCCACTTTGCATCATCGAACCCGATGTACTTACAGATTTTGATTCCGCCTAATTCCCCTTCAAGGATGTCGCCCACCTGGAGCGGCCGCTCCGTGGCGCGAAGCAGTTCCCAGGCTTCGTACGTGCTGGCGGCTTCAATGGTCTCCGCCTCCACATAATCCTTCAGCTTCACGGCCGTTTCGCCGCTGGTATGCGGAGCTGCGCGAAACGACAACCGCGCCTGCTCCTTCATCCGAAAAATCCGGTACATGGGCATACGCTTTTATTGTCGCGCAAAAACATCGCTCGCCGCGCGCCGCCCCAGTGCAATCCATTCCGCCACCTCTTCCGGTGTCGCCAGTGCGGACCGTCGAAGCGCTCCTAGCCGCTCCGCCGGCTCAATCATGGTCACATTCGGGCGCGGCACTCCCCGGTGCTTCCGGTGCAGCCACCACCATGGCAAATGTGTCCATACATTCACCCCCACAATCGTTTCCGCCCCCATTTCGTCCGCCGCCCACAGCGGACACGCGTCGCGCAAACCTCCATCCACCGATAGCCGGCCGCCAACCTGTTTTGCGGGCAGCAGGAGTGGCACCGCACAGGAAGCCAGGATTGCATCCGAATCCACTTCCCCGTTCCGCACCAGCGTCTGGCGGAACGCCAGTCCCTGGCTAACCACCACGCCGAAGTCAACGCGCGGCCGCCACTCCCGCACCAGTCGCCGCACCATCGCCTCTAGTCTGTCCGTCTCCAGCACCCCGTCGCCGAAGTAGCGCGGCCAGTGCAACCCGGCCCTTGCCGTGCGCGCCGCCTCCAGCCACAATTCCTGCAGTTGGCGTGCGGGCATCCCGCTGGCGATTGCCCACCCGTTCAATGCCCCCGCCGACGCACCCGCTACGCAATCAAACTCGCCCAGCCGCTCATACGCGCCTGCCTGAAACGCTCCGAAGAATCCTCCACCACTCAAAACCAGTCCGCGCCGCCGCATTTCTCCATCATGCCCATGGCCGTCCATCTGGCACAATGAGATTTGGCATGGAGTGGAACCCCTCGCAATACGGTGCTGAAGCCCAA
Organism: Bryobacterales bacterium; assembly: GCA_016789905.1. Classification (GTDB taxonomy): domain Bacteria; phylum Acidobacteriota; class Terriglobia; order Bryobacterales; family Bryobacteraceae. The sequence goes on from JAEUQC010000108.1 coordinate 62,395, forward strand.
AGTCTGCTGTCGCTCGCTGGCGACGGCCGCCGGCTCATGCCGCTTGTCTCCCCCCGCAATACGGATGCCGCTCTTGCCGCGCGGCTCCGCCGCCCGGCGCGCGATCTCTTCCCCAACGCCGCCATGCCCGAGGCCGCCCTCGCCGGCCTGTGGCTCTACTGCGGCTTCTTCGATGAGAGCCACGCCATTGCTCAGGATCTGGATACCGCCGAAGGCAGCTATTGGCACGGGATTCTTCACCGCATGGAGCCGGACCTGTGGAACGCCGGCTACTGGTTCCGCCGCGTTGGACAGCACTCCATCTTTCCAGAACTGCGCTCCGCCGCCGCCGCCCTCGGCTACCAGCACGGATCGCGTTGGGACCCGCTTGCCTTTATCGAGGCCTGCGGGCACCCGTCCTCCGGCAATCAGCAACGCCTCCAACAGGTGCAGCTCGCCGAATGGCAACTCTTGTTCCACCACTGCGCAAAGGCCGATTAACCAATGAGCACTGTCAAAGCTGCCGTACTTACGGCGTATGAACAACCCCTGGAACTCCGTGAGTATCCGGCACTTCGAGAAGTCGCGCCCGGTGAAGCGCTGGTCCGCGTCGAAATCGCCGGCATTTGCGGCACCGACGTCCATCTTTGGCTCGGCCAACTCCATGTTCCCCTTCCCGTTATCCTCGGTCATGAAACCGTCGGCCGCCTGGAGGCGATTGGCGAAGGCCTCACGCACGATTGGCGCGGCAATCCTCTGGCTGTCGGCGATCGTGTCTCCTGGGCCAGCAGCATCGTCTGCGGGGAGTGCTACTACTGCCGCGTCAAGCGCCAGCCCACCCGCTGTACCAGCCGTAAGGCCTACGGCATCTCCTACTGTGCCGATACGGCCCCTCACCTCCGCGGCGGCTACGCCCAACAGATTCATCTCCGCGCCGGTACCGCCATCTTTCGCCTGCCCGATAGCCTTCCCAGTGACGCGGTGGTTGGCGCCGGCTGCGCCCTCGCCACGGCCATTCATGGCATCGAACGCTCTCCCGTCGAGTGGGGCGATACGGTCATCGTCCAGGGCACGGGCCCCGTTGGCCTAGCCGCCATCGCGGTCGCCAAGCAGGCTGGCGCGACGAAGATACTCGCCATCGGCGGACCGCCCCATCGCCTCGAACTTGCCCGCCAGTTTGGCGCCAGCGAAACAATCGACATAGGCGCCGTTTCCGATCCCGCGGAGCGTCACAAAATCGCCCTCGCCTTCACGGGCGGCTTCGGCGCCGATGTGGTCATCGAGTGTGTCGGCTACCCTGGTGCTGTGAACGAGGGCATCGAGCTTCCGCGCGATGGCGGACGGTTCCTTATCCTGGGCCAGTATGCCAACGCCGGCAATATCTCCTTCAATCCCCATACCATCACTCGCAAACAATTGGCCGTCCAGGGCAGTTGGGGGTTTGAGCCGCGCCACGTCGATCGAGCCCTCCGCCTATTAGAGATTCCCCACTGGCAGCAGTTGTTCGCCGGCGAAATCACGGCGCGCTTCCCCTTGGAACAAGCCAATGAGGCGCTGCGTACAGTGAAAAACTGGAGTGCCGGAAAGACTGTTCTGATTCCATGAAGCGCCTATTGTGGCTGCTGCCTCTCGTCTTGGCCGGCCTTGGCGTTTGGTGGGCCGTACAAGTGAAGAATGCGCCCCCAGAGGTGCGCGTTACCACCGCCATGACGGGGCCCCTCGTCGATATGCTAGTCACCAACGGCAAGGTTGAGCCGGTGGCCTTTTCCGCCGTCCGCGCCGAACGCGCCGGAGTGCTGAAGCGGCTACTTATCGAAAAGGGGCAGCAAGTCGCCGCCGGGGCCGTTATTGGAGTGTTGGATAACACCGAATGGCGCATTGCGGCCGAAGCCGCCGAGGCGCGTGTGGCCCAGGTGGAAGCCGAACTGAACGTGCAGCGCGGCGGCGGCCGCGCTAGTGAACTCGCCGGTATCGATGGCGAGTTGGAAAAACTGGAACTCGACCGCAATCAGGCGGAGGCCGAACTCGCTACTGTCCGGCGTCTTCTCGCCAAAAACGCCGCCACTCGCCAGGAAGCGCGGACCCTCGAAGACCGCATCGCGCAGTTGCAACAGCAGCGCGCATCCCTGCGGGCTCGCCGCGCCGTACTCTTTACTCCCGCCGACCGCGGAGTTTTGGAGGCGCGCCTCCGCGAAGCCCGCACCGCCGTTACCGCCGCTCGCGATAAGCGGAGCCAGAGCACTCTCCGCTCCCCCATCGCCGGCGTTGTGTATCAACTGGACCCGCGCCCTGGCGCGTTTCTGAATCCTGGCGATCTGGTGGCCAGCATTGGCCGTGTCGATGAACTCCTCGTAAAGGTCTTCATCGACGAGCCGGAATTGGGCCGCGTCGCCCCCGCTTTGCCTGCCGTCATTACCTGGGACGCCGCGCCCGGCAAACATTGGGACGGCCACGTTGAAAAAATGCCCGTGCAGATTGTCAGCATGGGCACACGTCAGGTGGGCGAAGTCTCGGTCCGCATCGCCAATCCTGACAACGCGCTTCCCCCTGGCGCCAACATCAACGCCTCCATCCGCTCACGCGAAGCCCAGCAGGCCATTAGCATCCCCAAGGAGTCCATTCGCCGCGAAGCCGGCGTGCAGGGCGTCTACGTTGTTTCCGGTAACCAATTGCAATGGCGTCCCGTGAACATTGGCGTCACCAATATCACGCACGCCCAGGTTCTGGAAGGTGTCGCCGCTGGGGATCGCGTCGTCCTCGCTACCGACGTTCCGCTCCGTTCCGGCCAACTGGTCACGCCCGTCAGCGAAGACGCTGCACGCTGATTCCGTTTCCGCTCTCCCACGCCGCCAAGACCCCGCTCCCGGAGGCCGCCACCGCCGCGTATCCGCCATGCGCGGCCAGTTCCCTTGCCACGCCGTCATAAACCATCACCCGCATCCCCTCCGTCCACACCATTACCGGCTTCCCGCTGGCGTCCACCGCCAGCGCGGAGTCCTTCCCCATCCATCCCGGCGCCTGAAACGTTCCGCCATCGGTCCAATAGATCTTTTGCTCCCGCCGCCATGAAGTGACCACTTCCCCATTCTGCTTCACGCCCAACCCGCCCCCGTCCATAGGACACGCATTCAGCATCCAACTTCCTTCGCCAAGCTTTTTGGCCGCAAACGACTTGCCGCCGTCGCGCGACGTGGCCAGCCACATGTCGCGCGCACCTCCCAGCCAGTTCCTGAACATCACATGGATGGCGCCGTCGCCGCCAATCACCGCCGATGGGTGGCAACACTCGCAGATGTTGCTCTCCGGCGATTCGTACACAGGAAAATTCGTCGCCCAGGTCGCCCCGCCATCGCGTGAGATGGTCGCCATCAGTCGCGTGCCTTTGTTCCGCAGGTCCAGCCAGGTGGCGAAGAAAATGCCCTTCGGCCCAGCCGTCAACGCATGCAACCCCTCGCGCGCCGCGCCAGGGACATCGGAAATTCGCGCCGCCTTGCTCCACGATTTCCCGCCGTCCACAGACCGCCACGCGTACAGTTCACCGTCCTGCCCCTTTCCTTTCTCCCCGGCAATGGCGGCTATCAGAATCGTTCCTCCGCTAATCGCCACTCTCGGCCCACGGTGGCGGCCGAGCGAAAGGACGCCGGCCGTTCCCACCCGCGCCGGTGCGCTGAACGACTTGCCGCCGTCTTTGGAGACTGCCGCAAATACCTCATTCCCCGCTCCGTACACCGCCACCGCCATTGCGCCCTCCATGGCCAGTTGCGGTTGGCGCAGCGGTGTCCCTCCGGGTTCCGGTTGCAGCGCGAGGATGGGCAGGAGTGCGAGTGAGAGTATCATGCCAAGTCGAACAGTAGGATATCGCTCTTCGCTATGCCGTGTACGGTCAGCCGAATCTCTTCGCTCACCGCCGCCCCATCCCCGGCATGCAACCGCTGCCCATTCAATTCCACTTCTCCCGTTCCTACCTGCACCCAGCCGTAACGGCCCCGGTCCAGCGGAAGTTCCACCGCTTGCCCGGCCTCCAGCGCGCTCACGTAAATGAACGCATCCTGCTGGATGACCGGACTCGCGTCCCTGCCGTCCGGCGATGCGATCAACCGCCGTTTCCCCGCCGTTTCCTCCTGCCCGATCGCCAGATCCTCAAACCGCGGGGCGATGCCCGCCTTGTTTGGCTCGATCCAAATCTGCAGGAAATGCACCGGTTCCGTGGCCGAGCCGTTGTACTCGCTATGCGTGATGCCTGTGCCCGCGCTCATGCGTTGCACATGTCCCGCCTTCAACACCGCGCGTGACCCCGTTGAGTCCTCATGGGCCAACTCTCCGGCCAGCACCCAGGAAATGATCTCCATGTCCTGATGCGGATGACGCCCGAATCCCGCCCCCGGCCTTACACGGTCGTCATTAATAACTCGTAAACTTCGGAAGCCCATATGTGCCGGGTCGTAATACCGGCCAAAAGAGAAACTGTGCCGGCTATCGAGCCAGCCAATCTGCGTATGGCCGCGTTCGGCCGCTCTACGAATCCGAATCATATCATCCTCCTGACGATAGTCGTTGCAACACCTATATAGATGCCGGAGCCTCCATTTGGATTCGGATCTCTTCCAGCAGTCCGGTCAACTGGGCCAGCTTTGCCGCACCCAGCGGCGCCATCGGTCCCCGAATCGCGTCGCGAACCGGCTTTTCCAGAGCGCGGAGCGCGGCGGCGCCCTCGGGTGTGATGTGCGCGAGTACGACGCGCCGGTCGTCCACCCCGCGCTGGCGCCGCACATGCCCGTGCTTCTCCATGCGGTCCAGCAGGCGCGTGATGTCGGGGTCGCGGGTGATCATGCGTCCGGCTATCTCGCCGCACGGCAGACCCTCCGCCCCGGCGCCGGCCAGAATGCGCAGCACGTTGTACTGCGGATGCGTCAGTTGGAACGTTTGCAGCGTCTGCTCCACCTCCCGCATCAACATGCCGGCGGTGCGTTGCAGGTTCAGAAACGCTTCTTCGGCGGGATGCGGGAACGGACGCCTCTGGCGGATTTCGTGTTGCAGTCGGCCTGTCATCTGTGCAATGTATCTGTTGGCACGACTATTGGCAAGCGACGCTACCTCCGGCCATAATTGGTGATAGAACTAACAGATTTCCTGGCAGTTAGCCGGAAGCATTGCCTTTTGGTGACGTGCGGTTTACGATTGAGTTTTGCCGGGCTCCGGCTGGAGGTATCAAGTGTCAATGTGGAATCGGCGTAAGAACGAAGATGAACCTGTGCGGCCGCTGGGTGCGGCGCCCGCTAGCCCGGAACCGGCAAGAGAGGGAATCCCTGTGTCCACCATGCCTGCGCGAAGTTATGAGCCGGATGTTCCGCGGGGAACCGCGACCATCGGCAAGTCTGTCCTGATTAAGGGGCAAATCCTGAGCAAAGAGGACCTCGTCATCGACGGCAGCGTCGAAGGCAGTGTGGAGGCGCAGGAAAACCGCATCACCATTGGCCCGAACGGCCGCGTGGTCGCCAATGTCAAAGCCCGCGACGTGGTTGTCCTTGGACAGCTCAAGGGCAATATCGAAGCCTCCGGGCGCGTCGATATTCGCAAAGGCGCCAATCTGGTGGGCGATATCCGCTACGCCAAGATCAGCATCGAAGAAGGCGCCGACCTTCGCGGCAGCCTGGAAATGATTCGTGTCGACGTCAAACCTGAACCGGCGAAAGCCGCCGAAGCTCTGGTGAAACCTGCCGTCGAGAAACCCACGCAACAGAGCCTGGGCGCATCGGCGGGCGGCTCCAACTCAAAATAGCGCACCAGAACTGTGATCAAGAAAGGCTGGAATCGGTTGTTCGGCGGCGAGGAGGGTTCTCTGCAAAGCGCCGCGGCGCCCGCCATGGCGCCGGTTCCCTCCCGTCCGGAACTGCGCGAGTTCTCCCGCCAAAGCAGTGCGCTCGATCAGTTCTTTCAGGCCTTTCATGGCCAGGTTGGTCTCATGGTTCTCGATCTTGGCGTCTCCAACCAGGAGAACACCGATTTCTTCAATGAGTTGGGCCACAAGCTTCGCTACGACAACTTCGTCCGCTCGCTCGATGAGTCCTTCGGCGATGGCGATTTCTATGCCAACCAGGACGACGAGGACCGCATAGAGACCTTCCAGTCCAAGGTCCTCAACTTCGACGACGATTCCCTCGACGGCGTTCTTGTCTGGGATTCATTGCAGTATCTATCGCCCGCCATGCTGGAAGGCGCGGTCAGTCAACTCCACTCCATCCTGCACAAAGGCGGGCAACTGCTCACCGTCTTTCACACGGACGAAAAACTGCTCGAAGTCCCCTCCTACTCTTTCCGCATTCAGGGCCGTAACCGAGTCAAGCTAATCGGGCGCGACTACCGAAAGCCCGCGCAATACTTTTCTACCCGTTCGCTCGAAAAACTGTTCCGGAACTTCGATCAGGTAAAGTTCTTTCTCACACAGGATTCTCTGCGGGAAGTGATTGTCCGGAAGTAGCGACGCGCATCGGTTGCCGTTGCCAGTAGGTGAGAGATCGCCACGCCCATTCCAGCGGACCAAAGCGATAGTGGCGCAGCCAAATCGGGCTGACCACGAGTTGCAGCACCCAGATCGCCGCCACCACGTAGTACAACTCGTGCCGCCGCAATTGTCCATACCAGCCGAAACCCTGCCCGTAGAATAGCGTCGTGCAGAGCAGGGTTTGCAGAATGTAGTTGCTAAACGCCATCCGCCCCACGGCCCTCAGCGCGCCTGTCAACCACCCAATCCTCCCCGCCCGCACAACGCCCACAATGGCCGCCACATATCCCAAGCCCATCAGCAACCGCACCGGCTGGTACAGCGTGTAGGCCTCCATTGCCGCAACGGGGGAAAAATTCGACGACGCCTCGTGGTTCGCCGCCCACACGCCCATGGCGCCCCCAATACCAATCCCCAATATCGCCACCCAAGCGTAGGCGTTTCCCGTCCATGCGCCAGCAAGCGCGCCCCATTTTGCCAGCGCCATGCCGATCAGCATGAACGCCAGAACGTCCCAGTTTCCGGTGCTGTAATAAGGCTGCGAATCCCATCCGGATCTGGCTTCTCTGCGGTGCGCCAGGGCGCTCGCGAAATCTCCCCGGTAGGCTTTTAATTCCCTGTCGATCCGTTCCCGCGACGGCTGCCAGTCTTGCAGCAGCCCCTGGTAGGCGCTCCGCGCGGACTCCACCTCTTTGGCCACATCGGCATGCTCCGGAATGCCGCGAAAACTGTCGCGCGCCTGCTTCGTCTCGGTTGCCTGTTCCCACCCGGTGCCGCACGCAAGAATAACCATCGCCACTCCAATCCCCGCCAGCCACCGCGCACCTAATTTCCGCAGCGGGTACAGCACCAGGCCCATCAGTGCGTAGGGGTAGAGAATATCGCCATACCAAAGTCCATACGCATGAACCATGCCGAACGCCATCAGCCAAAACGTTCGCCGGTAGTACACCTCGGCCGCCGAAGCGCCTCGGGCTTCGGCGCGCTCGGTCAGGTAGATCACACCCGCGCCAAAGCAGATGGAAAACAGCGCGCGCATCTTTCCGCTCCAAAAAACAGACTGCACCCACCACAGCCAGTAGTCGGCCCCAGTCGCGCCGCCCCATACCGTCGGGTTACTCTCGGCCGCCGCCGGCATCCCGAAATTGCAGATGTTCATTAACAGAATTCCCAGCAGCGCGAATCCGCGAACGGTGTCCAACGCCTCCACTCGATCTCCCGCCGCCACTGGCGCTGGGCCTGCAAAATTCCCGTCCGGCATCCGCGTGCCTCCTCTGGTCTTTCTATAATGGTAGATTCTGTCCTGTTTTGACCTAAGGACATTGAAGGAGTCCATCATTGTCGCTCGAACACGAGCTGCTCACACAGCGCTTTCGCCGCACGCGGGAGTTGGAGGCCCTTGGCCATCTGCCCTACGGCGCCCGTTTTGATTTCTCCCACACCGTCCCCGCCGTCTGGGCCGCCTTCGCGGAAAAAACGGCGGAGGAACTGGAAGCCGAAAAAATTGAGGTTCGCGTCTGCGGCCGCATTCAATCCATACGCGGCAAAGGCAAGGCCGGATTCATGCACCTCGAACAGGGCGGGGAACGGCTCCAGATCTACATCAAGATTGATCTTCTCGGCGAGGCCAATTTCCAGCTCTATCAGATGCTCGATATCGGCGACACCATTGGTGTCAACGGCGTTCTCTTCCGCACCCGCACCGGCGAACTCTCCGTCCAGGCTGCCCAGCTCACCTTTCTTTCGAAGACGCTCCTCTCCATGCCGGAGAAGTTCCACGGCCTCGAAGACGTCGAAACCCGTGTCCGCCAGCGCTACCTCGATCTCATCTCGAACACGGATGTTCGCAAAACCTTCGTCGCCCGCGCCAAGGTCGTTTCCTCCCTCCGGCGCCAACTTGATATGCGCGGCTTCATCGAAGTCGAAACGCCCATGATGCAGCCCATCTATGGCGGCGCTGCCGCGCGACCCTTCAAAACACACCACAACACGCTTGATCTCGATCTCTTCCTCCGCATCGCCCCGGAGCTCTACCTAAAGCGCCTCATCGTCGGCGGCATGGACCGCGTCTACGAAATCAATCGCAACTTCCGCAATGAAGGCGTTTCCATCCAACACAATCCTGAGTTCACCATGCTCGAGTTCTACCAGGCCTTCACCGACTATGAGGGCCTCATGGACCTGACCGTCGAACTCCTTCGCCAAACGGCCATCGACGTCACCGGCGGCACGGCTGTCGAGTTCCAGGGCACCGTGCTCGATTTCGACAACATCCGCCGCTTCACCATGCGCGAAGCGATCATCGAATTCTGGAAGGATGGCGACAAGCCCACTCTCGCCCAGGTAAGCGATCCCGAATGGCTTAAGGCCCATGGCGGCAAACACTCCGCCGGAGAATCGCTTGTCGAGATCTTTGAACGCGTCTGCGAAAAGGACCTTATCCAGCCCACCATCATTTACGAGTACCCCGTCGAAGTCTCCCCGCTTTCCAAGCGCAATCGCCACGATCCCAACTTCGTCGACCGCTTCGAAATCTTCTGCGCGGGCATGGAGATCGGCAACGCCTATACCGAGTTGAACGACCCCAACGAACAGCGCAAGCGCTTCGAAGAACAGTTAGCCATGCAGGCTCGCGGCGATGACGAAGCGCACCAGATGGACGAGGACTACGTCCGCGCGCTCTGCTACGGCATGCCGCCCACCGGTGGCGAAGGCATTGGCATCGACCGGCTCACCATGCTCCTCACCAACTCGCGTTCCATCCGCGATGTCATCCTTTTCCCGCTGCTCCGCCCCGAAGGCGAAATTGGCATTGCTGAACTGTTGCGCAAAGCTGAAGCTGAGGCCGGCGCATAGCGCATGAACCGCCTGGCGTTTGAAAGTTTCGTCGCGCGCCGGTACCTCACCGCCAAGCGCCGTCAGGCGGTTATCTCCGTCATCACCGCCGTCTCCATCATCGGCGTCGCAGCCGGCGTCATGGCGCTCATCATTGCCCTTGCCATCACCAACGGCTTTCGCACCACGCTGCAGAAAAGTCTGCTCGGCGCCACGGCCCACGTAAACGTCGTTGAAAAGGAAGTCGGCATCGGTTTTGAAGACTGGCTTCCCATCGCTCGAAATCTGGAGAAAATCCCTCATGTCAATTCCGCCAGCGGCGTTCTCTACACCCAAGTCCTCTTCTCCGGCCCCCAAATGGGGCAGGGTGGTTACTTGAAAGGTATCCCCGAAAACGCAACGCAGGAGCGCGACGAACTCAAGCGATACATCAAGCAGGGCTCCATGGATCGCCTCGCCAAATCGGACGGCTACCCGCCCATTCTCCTCGGTTCCAAGCTCGCCCAGCGCACCGGTATGTTGCTGGATTCCATCGTCACTGTCATCATACCCAATGGCGAAATCACGCCCGGCGGCGCCCGGCCCAGCTACCCGCGATTCCGCGTTGTCGGCCTCTTTGAATCAGGTTTCTACGATGTCGACAACACCTTCGCCTACGCTACGCTTGCCGACGTCCAGCGCGTCACTGGCCTCGAAAACTCCATCAACGCCATCGAACTGAAGCTTGACGACGTCAACGCCGCCGTCGAAGTCGCTGCCGCCGCCGCTCCCGTCATCGGGAACAAACTCACCGCCTCTCATTGGGAGGAAGCTAACCGGGGCGTGCTGAACGCGTTGAAGATGGATCGCATTGTCACCATCATCACCATCAGCCTCATCCAACTCGTGGCCGCGCTAAACATCGTTATCAGTCTCATCATGATGGTAATGGAAAAATCAAAAGACATCGCCATCATGGTTTCCATGGGTGCGCGCTGGGAACAGATCCGGCGCATCTTCGTTTTCCAGGGCCTCTACATCGGCGCCGTCGGCACCGCCATCGGGCTCGTGCTCGGCTACGGACTCAGCTACGCCGCCGAAAGCGGCCGCTGGTTCACTCTCGATGCCGAAATTTACGCTCTATCCTACGTCCCCTTCCATCCCCGGCCCATGGATGCCATCTGGGTCAGCGCCGCCGCGCTTACGGTCAGTTTTCTCGCTACTCTCTACCCGGCCCGCCGCGCCACCGCCGTTCTCCCAGCAGAGGCATTACGCTATGAATAACTCGCTATGTGCGGCATAGCCGGTTTTACCCATCGCGGCCGCCCCGCGCCCGCCGGCCGTATCCAGGCGGTGACGCAGTCGATCCACCATCGCGGTCCCGACCAATGGGGCGTCCATGAAGCGCCCGATTGCTCCCTTGGCGCTGTCCGCCTGCGCATTATCGATCTCGCCGGTGGCGAACAGCCCATCTACAGCGCTGACCATGGCACAGTGATCGTCTTCAACGGCGAGGTCTATAACCACAACGAACTGCGCGAAGAACTGAAATCCCTTGGCCGCAAGTTCCACTCCCGAAGCGATACCGAAGTTGTGCTCCAGGGCTTCCTCCAATGGGATATTGGCGTTTTCGAAAAGCTTCGTGGCATGTTCGGCGTCGCCCTTTGGACCGAGTCAAACAAGCGTCTCGTACTCGCCAGGGACCGCATGGGCATTAAGCCGCTCTATCTCTTTCGCAATGGCTCCGATCTCTACTTTGGCTCGGAACTCAAAGCCATCCTGGGTCATCCGGAAGTTCCGCGAAACTTCTCCAAGCAGGGTCTCAACGCCTACCTTTCCCTTAACTACATCCCCGCGCCGCACTCCATGATCGACGGCATCACCAAGCTAGCCCCCGGCCATTGGCTCGAATGGGTGCAGGGCAGGGAACGCAGCGGACCCTACTGGCAACTCCGATTTGCGCCGCGCTCCGATATGAAACTCGACGCCGCGAAAGAAGAGCTCGACAGCCTTCTCCGCTCCGCCGTAAAAGAGCACCTCATCTCCGACGTTCCCCTTGGCATCTGGGCCTCCGGCGGCGTCGACTCCACCACTGTCCTCCACTACGCCTCCCAGGTCTCCTCTCAACAGCTAAAGACCTTCTCCGTCAGTTTCCAGGGCCGCAGCTTCGACGAAAGCCCCTGGTTCCGAGAAGTCGCCGCGAAGTACGCGACCGATCATCACGAGTTCGACCTCAACCCCGACCGCGACCTCGCCGCCACCGTCGAACAGATCCCCTTCTTTTCCGACGAACCCAGCGCCGACGCCGGCGCCCTCCCCGTCTGGTACTTAAGCAAGATGACGCGTCAGCACGTCACCGTCGCTCTCAGCGGCGAAGGAGCCGACGAACTCTTCGGCGGCTACTACACCTATCTCGCCGACAAATACGCCTCCTGGATGCGCCGCGTTCCGCGTCCTCTCCGCGCCGCCGGACTCTCCCTTGCCAATCTGCTCCCCGTCTCCGACGAAAAGATCAGCTTCGAATACAAAGCCAAACGCTTCCTTACCGGCTCGCTGCTCGATCCCCACGAAGCGCATCTTTACTGGAACGGCACCTTCACTCCCGCCCAGCGCGTCGAACTCCTTACCCCCGGTTGGGGCGCCGGCCTCTACCCGCCGCCCAGCTACCAGACCTTCGAAGAACTCGATCAGCACTGGTATCTGCCCGACGACATACTCTACAAGTGCGACCGCATGAGCATGGCCCATTCTCTGGAGGTTCGCCCGCCACTGCTCGATCATCGCCTCGTTGAATTCGCCGCCCGTCTGCCAGAACACTTCAAAGTGAACGGCAGCCAGCTCAAATTCATCCTCAAAAGCCTGATGCGCGGGAAAGTGCCCGATTCGGTCCTCGACCGCAAGAAGGAAGGGTTCGACATCCCCGCCCACGATTGGTTTCGCACCGCGTTGAAACCTCTGCTGCACGACACACTCACGCCCAAGGCTATTCGCGAAATGGGCATCTTTCGTGAGGGTGCGGTGGAGGCGGTGCTCAAAGCACACGATCGCCGCCAGGCCAACTATGGCTACCACTTGTGGGGCCTGCTCATGCTGTTTCTCTGGAAGAAGCAATGGAACGCCGTTACCAGTTAATCGTCATCCTCTTTGCCGTCGCCGTCTATTTCGGTTGTATCGTCAGCCCGCCCGGGTTGATGGACGATGTCGACGCCGTGCAGGCGCAGATTGCCCGCAACATGCTCGATTCCGGCGATTGGGTCACTGCCCGCCTCAACGGCGTCGCCTACCTCGAAAAGTCCCCGCTCATCTATTGGTCCATCGCCGTCAGCTACGCCGTCTTCGGCATCCATGATTGGGCTGCGCGTATCCCCCTCGCTCTCGGCGTTGTTCTGCTCTGCTGGCTCACGGCGCGTTTCGCACGCTGGGCCTTCAATGAAACCGCTGGCCTCTACGCCGGCCTCATCCTGGCCACCTGCATCGGCCTCTGGCTGTTCACCCGCATCCAGATTCCCGATGCCATTCTCACCGCCACCATCACGCTCGCCATGTGGTGTTTCCTCCAGGCCATGGAGTCCGGCGAATCCAAGTACGCTTACATCATGTCGGCCGCCATGGCTACCGGGCTCCTGCTGAAGGGGCTCATCGCCATGCTTTTTCCGCTCGCGGCCATCTTCCTCTGGCTCACCCTCGCCGGCCGTTGGGCCCAGTGGCGCCGCCTCCGTCCCTTCGCTGGCCTCGCCATTCTATTGGCCATCGCCGCGCCCTGGCACATACTCGCCACCCTCCGCAATCCGCCCTATTTTGACTTCACTATGAAGAGCGAACCCGGCCAATACCATGGCTTCTTCTGGTTCTACTTCTTCAACGAGCACGTCTTCCGCTTTCTCAACATGCGCTGGCCACGCGACTACAACACCGTGCCCCGCCATCTCTTCTGGCTCTTTCACCTCCTCTGGCTATTCCCCTGGAGTGCGTTCTTCCCGGCCGTCGCCGGCCTCCGCTTCCGGCCGTCCGACCGCGCCGGCGCCACCCGCCTCCTCGCCCTCTGCTGGACCGGTTTCCTCCTGCTCTTCTTCACGCTTTCCACCACGCAGGAATACTACTCCATGCCCTGCTATCCCGCCCTTGCCCTCCTCCTTGCCAGCGCCATGGAAAACAGGCAGAGCGGCTGGTTGCGCCGCGGCCAACTCGGCCTTGGTGCCCTCGCCACGTTCGCCGCCCTCGCCATCGGCTTCATTCTCGTCAGGGTCAATGGTCTCCCCACGCCCGGCGACATCTCGCAGGCCCTCACCCAGAACCCAAGTGCCTACACCCTATCGCTCGGTCACATGGGCGATCTCACCATCGATTCGTTCGCCTATCTCCGCCTCCCGCTCCTCATGGCCGGCGTTGCTTTCCTCATCGGCGCTTTCGCCGCATTCAAGCTCAAGCGCATCCAACTCGCCCTCGGCCTCGCCGTCATGATGGCGCTCTTTCTCCATGCCGCCCGTGCCGCGCTAGTTACCTTCGATCCCTATCTCGGCTCCCGCCCGCTCGCCGAAGCCTACAAACAAGCCGCACCCGGCACGCTCATCGTTGACAATCAGTACTACACCTTTTCCAGCGTCTTTTTCTACGCCAACCCCGGTCAGGCGCTTCTGCTCAATGGCCGCGTCAACAACCTTGAATACGCCAGCCACGCCTCCGGCGCCCCCGATGTCTTCATCAACGATGAACAGTTCCGCCAACGTTGGCTAACCGCCAAACGCTACTACCTGGTCGTCGAAGGCCCCAGCCTGCCCCGCATCGAAAAGCAGGTGGGCAAGGACAAACTCCACCTCGTCCTCCAAAGCGGCGGCAAGTTCCTCTTCACCAATGGAAGTTGAATGGAAAAGCCTCTCATTCTCATCGTTTGCACCGCCAATTCCGCTCGCAGCCAAATGGCCGAAGGCCTCATGCGCCAACTCTATGGCCACCGTTTTGCTGTTGCCAGCGCCGGTACCGTCGCCACTTATGTTCGGCCCCAGGCCATCGAAGCCCTCGCCGAAATCGGTATCGATATCAGTCATCACACGTCGAAATCTATCGACACGTTTCTCCATCGCCCCATCCGCCATTTGATCACCGTCTGCGACAACGCGCGCGACAATTGCCCCTTTATTCCCGGCGCCCAATCGGTTCATCACTGGCCCTTTCCCGATCCCGCGGAGTCTCCAACGATTGAGTCCTTCCGCCGCGTTCGAGATCTCATCCGCGCGAAAATGGAAAGCACGCCTCTTCCCGATGTTTGAATCGTACCTCATCGGCGGCTTCATTCTCACCGCCGTCGGCTGGCTCGGTGCCAACACGGCGTTCGGCCGCCGGCTTTTTGACGCTCGCCTCGCGCCGCTGCCCATCGCCGCGCTCGTTTTCGGCACTGCCATCTTTGCTCGCGGCCTTTGGCTCTTCGTTCGCCGTTAACTACCGCGACCATAGCAGCCATACGAAAAACGGCCCACCCAGCAGCGCCGTCGTCACGCCCACTGGTATCTCCATGGGCGCGAACACACTGCGCGAAATCGTATCGCAGATCACCAGAAACGCTCCCCCGCCAAATAGCGACGCCGGCATCAGCACCCGGTAGTCCGGCCCCACAATTCTCCGCAATAGGTGCGGGACCAGCAACCCTACAAACGCGATCGGGCCCGTCACCGCCGTTGTCGTGCCAACAATCACCGCCCCGGCCGCGAACCCTTGCCATGTCACCCGCTTGAAATCCACGCCCCGTCCCGCCGCCCACGTCTCGCCGTATGAAATCACGTTCAGCACCCGCGACAATCGCAGCATCCACCAAAAAACCGGTGCCAATATCAACGCCAGGATTCCCAGCACCGGAAACTCAATCGCATCCACCCCGCCCATCAGCCAGTGCGTAATCTGGAAACTCTTCGTAATCCCCGCCAGGCTGTGCAGCAGCAGAATAAGTGAGGTGCAAATCCCGTTCACCGCAATTCCTGTCAGCAGCAGCGTGAACGATGAAAACTGCCGCAAGTGCCCCAGCGCGGTCACCAGTGCAATCACCGCCGCCGCTCCCGCCAGCGCCGCCACCCACACCACGGGAAATCCCATTTCGTCTCCTGGCCAGAACGCGATGGCAGCCACCGCCCCTAGCGCCGCCGCCGACGAAACACCCAGGCTCGACGGCGTTGCCAACGCATCGCGCAATAGCGATTGAAACAGCGCGCCTGCGCCCGATAGCGCCGCCCCTGTCAGCAGCGCCAGTAGCGTTCGCGGTACACGCAAGTGCAGAAAAATGTTCCAGTCGGGAGCTTCTTGCCGAAGCAGTTTCGCCGGGTCCAAACCTGCTCCGCCGATAAATGGACACACCGCCACGGTGGCCGCCGCCGCCGCGATGGACACGAGCAACACCTGCCCAACCCGGTTGCGCAGTTCACCGCCCATAGGTCAAAAACACCCGTCCCTCTTCGCTCTGGTGCCAGTGAAACGGCACGCGAAACACCCGCTCCAAATCCGCCGGACGCATCGCGTCGCACGGCGGCCCATCCGCCGCCAGCCGCCCGCCTTCCACCAGCCAGATCCGGTCTGCGTTCTGCGCCGCCAGTGCCAGATGGTGCGTCACCACCAGTATCAAATGCCCCGCGTTCTTCAACGCCGCGAACAGGTCCCAGAGCAGCGCTTCATTCTCTGGGTCAAGGTGTGCGCTGGGTTCGTCCAGCAGCAATATCGGTGCCTGCTGGCACAGCGCCGCGGCTACCAGCACCCGCTGTTTTTCGCCCCCGCTCAGGGTCGAAAACCGTCTCCCGCGGAACGCGTCCAGCCGCGCCCGATCCATCGCCATTTCCATCGCTGCAAAGTCGGCTTCGTTTTCGTAAAGTCCCCGCCCGTACGGTATCCGTCCTGTCAGCACTACCTCTTCCACCGTGAATGGCACATCGGCGGGAATCGTCTGCGGGACATGCGCCACCATGCGGCATAGCTCTTCCCGTCCCATCGTCAAAGCGTTACGTCCTTGCAGCGACACGATTCCGCCGTCGGGTCGTTTCTGCCCCGTAATCAAGTCCAGCAGTGTCGATTTTCCCGCTCCATTCGGCCCCGCGATCGCTACCACCGCCGGGCCCCGCACCGTCGCCGAGACCCCCCGCAATACCGGTTCCCGTCCCGGATAGGTGAACCGTAGTCCGTCAATCGCCAGCAGACTCAATGCGCGCCCCCATATAGCATCTGCGCAAACGCCTCCGCCGCTTCCACCACTCTCGGCCCTGGCACCACAAAGATATCCGCCGCCACCGCAAACACCTTTTTCCGTGCCACTGCTCGCACCGCCGGCTGCCCCTCCCAAAGCTTCACTACCGCCCGCCGGTGCGCCTCCGTAATGCCCACCGTCGCGGCCATGTCCCCCATGTCCACTATCACGTCCGGGTCCAGCCGCATCACGCCTTCCACCGAAATCGATGGATACGCCACCGGCGAATCGGCCAGTACATTCCGCCCGCCCGCGGCGCGGATCAAGTCGTTCAGGTATGATCCGCTTCCCACCGCGATCAATCCGTCCAGCCGCCCCGGAGTCCTTCCCACCACAAACAGCAACGGCCGCGGCTTCTGCCCCTCGTACCGTTTCCCAATCGCCACCAGCCGGCCGCGAATGCTCTTCTCCATAGTCGCGCCCTGAGCGCTCATCCCTATTGCCGCCCCAATCTGCGGCATTGTTCGCAGCGTGTCCTCCAGGCTTGTGTTCTTCAGCGCCAGTGCCGGAATGCCCAGCCCGGCCAGTTGTGCCAGCGTCGCCTTCTGCTCAGCGTGAACCAGCACCAAGTCCGGCTTCAGCCGCGCAATCGCCTCCACGTTCGGCTGCAAGTAGGTGCCTATCCGCGGCAGTTTTTCCACTGCCGCCGGATAGTGACAATACGTCGACACCGCGATCACCCGTTCCCCAGCGCCCATGGCGAAAAGGGTTTCCGTAAAGCTAGGCGCCGTCGAAACAATCCTCTGGGGCGCGGCCCCCGCCGCCACCGCGCCCAGCAGTAGAACCATCAGCCACATTACTGAAGCAGCACCTGCACTCCAGTCAGAAACGTCGCACGGGGAGCCAGAAATCCATTCTCGAAATATCTCTGATGCAGCATATTGTCGATCTTGGCATACCCCTTTAGCTTGTACTTCTCCCCGCTCCAAAGTTCCCGGTTCACCACCGCGTCTATCTTCGTTACTCCGCCGAATTCGTAGGCTCGCGTCCTCGTCCCCGCAAACAGCGGCCCCAGGTATTTCGACGAATGGAACAGGTCCATTGTCACGTCCGTCTTCCGCCCAAACTGCCGGTTCACGAACACCTGAAACGAATGCGCCGGAATCCCCAGCGCGCTCCAAACGCCGCGCACCGTGCTGTCCTGGCTCGTGTCCGCGTTCACGTAGGAATAGGAGCTTCGCACCAGCGTCCCGCGCACCGGCCGCATCTCCACTGTCAATTCGGTGCCCCGCGCCGATCCTCCCGCGCCGTTGTAATATCCAGACGTCCGCCCAAAAGGGTCCAGCCCTGGCCGCACGCTGTTGGCCGCCGAATCGAACTGCGTTGTTTGCACTGTTCGCGTGTAGAACCACGTCCCGCTCACCCGCACCCGGTCCCCAAACAGATACTGGTCCACGCCGCCATCGATCGAGTTGTACCGGTCTGGCGCCAACCGCGGATCGCCATAAGGACTAAACGCCACGGAGTTCAAAAAGGAATTGTAGAAGAACCCCGTCCCGTAGCGTTCATACAGCCCCGGCGCGCGATAGGAATTCCCCCCATGCGCCCGCAGCTTGGTTCCCGTTCGCGGCACGAAATAGGAAACGGCCACATCGCCGGTCAATGCCCGCGGCGGTGTCACCGTCTGTGCCTGCGCATAGTTGTTCACCACGCCCGTGTATTGAAAATCGGGCTTGTCCAAGGAAAACTTCTGCGCCCGTCCGCTCACCGAAATCTGCAAGCGCTGCTGCGCCAGCGTCAGTTGATTGGCGAAGTACAGCGCATTCGACCGCTGCTCCGCTTTCGTGCGGGTGCGCACCGCCGAAGGCCCTGTCACGCGATTATCGTCCAGGTTGAAATACCCTTCGCGTTCGAACTCGTATCCGCCCGTGAATGCGTACCACTGCCGCGGTCGCCACTGCAGCTTCGTGTCCACAGTGTCAATATCGCCAACAAACTGGCTGAAGTTCGAAACCAGCGGCTGAAACCCCGGCCCCGCCGGTCCGTTCTCTCCAATGCGATTTGTGTGGACCCGCTGAAAACTGGCGGCCCACTCCGCGGTTGGGTGCAGCGCTTGTCGAAACGTCAGCGCGCCGCTCCAGAATCGCGACGCCCGCCGGTTGTCCGGGTCGTTCCGGTTTGGGATGAATGTCGCGTTCCCCGGCACAATCGACAGCCCAGCCGCCGACCGCAAGACCTGGTCCGGCGCCAGCGGAATCGCCGGCACAATTGTCGACGCCGGCAGGTTCGTCGCCGGAAGTCCCGAAGTCGTCGGGCTCAAGTTCGGCTGCACAAAATCGTCAGAGAAAAACACCCGGCCGCCGAATGATGTGCCCGGCCGCGCCGAATAGCGAAGAAAGGTCTGCGCCCCGGTGCTCCGCGCTCGATCATCTCCATCCACGCCGCTCATCACGTTCAAATGCAGCAGCCCCGCCGAATATGTCAGGCGGTTGTCCTTCACGCCGCCGGCCAGCGTCCCGCGCCCGCGCAGCAATCCTAACGAGCCTCCCTCAGTCTGCAATCCGCCGTGCAGCGCGCCGCCCCCCGCATCGCTCACCACGTTCACCGTCCCGCCCACCGCATTTGTCCCATATAGCGACGATCCCGACCCGCGCAGTACCTCCACGCGGTCAAAGGCGATTACATTGAATGTCGAAAGGAACGCTGCCGCGTCCCCCGAAATCGACGCCGAATCGCGGAATCGCATCCCGTCAATCAGCACGGCCGTCGCGTCCGCCCGCAGCCCCCGCATCCGAACCGATGTCGCCTGCCCCGGTCCGCCCAGGTTTCGCATGGATACCCCTGGGGTATCTCGCAGCGCCTCCGCCAGGCTGTATTCGTTCCGCTGTCCCAGTTCCGCCGCGTCGATCACATTCGCCGCTTTTGATACTTGGTCAATCGTCTGCGCCGCGCCCTCCGCCGTCACAAATACATGCTGGTCCACCCCGGCCAGTTCCAGTTTTACCTTCGTCGCCGTCTCGCTTCTTACGGCCACCGACGCGCGTCGAAACCCCTCCGCCGTCACCTCCAGCAGGTATTCTCCCGCCCGCGTATCCGGGAAGACAAACTCCCCATTCACGCTCTGCGTCTGCGCCGCCGTGGCGGCCGAACCAGGCCGGTATAGCACCAGCGTCGCCCCGTCCACTGGTTTCCCTTGCGGGTCTTGCACTGTGCCGCGAATGGCAACCTGTGCGTGCATAGTCACGGTGAGTAAACCCATCACCGCAATTGAACAAATACGAATTTGGCCCATGAGCCCTGCCCCTTCCTCGAGAGCAAAGTAGAATCAGCCTTGTTGGCTGTTCCTAAGGCAGGTCTTCGGACTTATGGGCTCACCTACTGGTTGCCACTTCCCAGCCGGTTCCCCGGCCAGTGTGTACTGCAACGTTCGTTCCCAATTACCGCTGCGGGACAGTCCTGGATTCTCACCAGGTTCCCTTTTCAACGCCCCGTGACGGGCGTACCTCGGAAGCCTTGAGAATAGCAGATTGCCGAAAAGAAACGAAACTTTTCGCATTAGGCTACGTATGTCCTGCAAGGCTTTCATGGATACTTTTCTGCAGGATCTTCGCCACTCGCTCCGCATGTTCTGGCAGGCCCGCGGTTTCACCGCCGCCGCCGTCGCCGCTCTCGCTCTGGGTATTGGCTCGAATACTGCCATCTTCTCTATCGTCAATACCGTCCTGCTGAAACCGCCCGCATTCCCCAATCCGGATCGCCTCGTCGTCTTCGAAAACACCAGTCCCGACGGCGCCTTCCAGGGCGCTTCCCCCGCCAAGTTCGCCCACTGGCGCGCCCAATCCGATGTCGTCGAACTTGTCAGCGTCTCCCGTCTTAACACCGTCAACTGGACCGGCAACGATACCCCCGAACAACTGAAAGCCGGACAGGTCTCCGCCGATTACCTCCCCCTCTTCGGCGCCAAAATCATTCTCGGCCGCGGCTTTACTCAGGCGGAGGACCTGCCCAAAGGTCCCCATGTCACTCTCATCGGTGAATCCCTCTGGACTCGCCGATTCGCCCGCGATCCCAATGTACTCAATCAGTCCATCCAACTCGGCGGCGAGCCCCACGCCATCATCGGTGTCGTCTCTTCCCAGTTCGATCTCCGTGATTTTGGCGATCAACCCGATCTCTGGGTCCCCTTCCAACTCGATCCCAACTCTTCCGATCAAGGCCACTACTTCGGCGCCTCGGGCCGGCTCAAGCCCGGTGTCACCCTCGAGCAAGCCCAGGCAAAGTTGAAGCTCTCTGCCGAAGACTATCGCCGCAAATTCCCTAACGCGCTCCAGGCCAACCAGGCATTCTCAGTAAAAACCGTTCAGGAAGCTCTCGTTGAAGATTCCCGCTCTTCTCTGCTCATCCTTGTCGCCGCCGTCGCCATGGTGTTGCTTATTGCCTGTGCCAATGTGGCCAATCTTCTCCTCGCCCGCGCCATTGGCCGCCGCCGCGAAATCGCCATCCGCGCCGCCCTCGGCGCCGCCCGCGCCCGCATCGTTCGCCAACTCCTTACGGAAAGCTTTCTCCTCGCCGCTGCTGGCGCCCTCCTTGGCACTGCGCTCGGATACGCCGCCATTCGCTCGCTCCTTCTTGTCAACACCGCCGGTCTGCCCCGCATCGGGGAAAACGGCATGCTTGTCACCCTCGATTGGCGCGTGCTCCTTTTCACCGCCGTCATCACGCTCGTCACCAGCGTTTTGTTCGGCCTCTTCCCCGCGCTGCAGGTTTCGCGTGTCGAACTCGCCAATACGCTCAAGGAAAGCGGCTCCCGTTCCGGTTCCGGCCTCCGTCAAAACAAGGCCCGCTCGGCCCTCGTCATCGTGGAAATTGCTCTCGCCGTTGTCCTGCTCACTGGCGCCGCGTTGCTCATCCGCACCTCTCTTGCTCTAGCCAGTGTCAACCCCGGCTACGAGACCAATAATGTCCTCACCATGCGCATGTCCCTGGCCGGCAAGCGCTATACTACCTCCGCCGCCATTGAAGGTCTCGTTCGCGACGGGACCGACCGTATTCGCGCTCTCCCCGGTGTGCTCGCCGCCAGCGCCACCTGTTGTGTCCCCCTCGAAGGCGGCTACGGTCTGCCATTCCTCATCGTGGGCCGACCCACTGAGAAATCGCCCTTCCACGGCGGCGGCGGTTGGCATACCGCTTCCCCTGGCTATTTTGACGTCTTCAGGATCCCCATCGTCAAGGGGCGCGCGTTTAACGATAGGGATAACACCGCCGGCCAACCCGTGGTCATCATCAGCCAAACCATGGCCAAACGTTTCTGGCCAAACGGCGATCCGCTCAACGACAAAATCTGGATCGGGAAAGGCGTCATGGCGGAGCTTGCCACCGAGCAGCCCCGTCAGATCATCGGCATCGCCGGTGATGTGCGCAACAACGGGCTCAATCGCGACCCTGGCGTGCAGATGTATCTCCCCAATGCCCAAGTCCCCGATGCCATCAACGCCCTCAATACCTCCATCACCCCGCTCGCCTGGGTTGTCCGGACCGCTAACGATCCCATGTCTCTCAGCCCTGCCATTCAGGAGCAACTTCGCCAGGCGAGCGGCCTCCCGCTTTCCGATATCCGTTCCATGAATCAAGTCGTTGCCCGGTCCACTTCCAAAGAGCGGTTCAACATGTTGCTCATGTCCGTCTTTGCCGGCGCCGCGCTGCTGCTGGCGGCCATCGGTGTGTACGGCCTCATGGCCTACTCCGTGCAGCAACGAACACAGGAAATCGGCATCCGCCTGGCCCTGGGCGCAGAGACCGGTCAGGTGCGCGCCATGGTGGTGCGCCAGGGCATGCTCTTTGCCGTAATTGGCGTCACGCTCGGCGGTGCCGCCGCCTTCGGCCTTGCCCGCTTCATCAAGTCGTTCCTCTACGGCGTCGAAGCGTCGGATCCTCTCGTCTTCATCGCCGTTCCCATTGTGCTGACGCTAACCGCGCTCGCCGCCGTCTGGCTTCCCGCCATGCGGGCCACGCGGATCAACCCTACAGACGCGTTGCGTTACGAGTAGCCGGTATACGGAATCGGCCTCCGGGCCGGTAGAAATGAGGCGCACTCGCTGGCCGCTCCGCATCCAACTCCTGCGATCACCGGATTACGCGCAGTCACCGGTAGCCGTCTCTGCATCGGACAGATTTCTGCTCTCCCTTTCAAGTGCGGCGCCAGTCTTGCCTGGAATGTTGCGAACATGCCTGTAGACATTCTACAGCCATGGGTGTAGTCTATCTGCAGCCATGGCCAAACTCGATCTTCTTCAAGGCACGCTCGACATGCTCATCCTGCAGACGCTCCGCTTAGGTCCGCGCCACGGCTACGCCATCGCCAACGCCATCCGTGCGGGTTCCGGCGAAGTACTGCAGGTCGAAACCGGCTCGCTCTACCCCGCGCTCCACCGTCTCGAGAAGCGAGGTTGGCTTAGAGCCCACTGGGGCGAGACTGAACAGAAACAACGCGCCAAGTTCTACCAACTCACGGCGCCCGGACGAAAGCAACTCGCCAGCGAGCAATCGCGCTGGGCGGCGCTGACGGCCGCCATCGCGCGGCTTGCGGAGGTGGAACCTTGAGACGGCGCGACGGCGGAATTGATGACGAACTCCAGGCCCACCTGAACATGGCCATCCGCGATCGCATCGAGCGAGGCGAGGATTCCCGCGAAGCCGAGGCCGGCGCGCGCCGGGAGTTCGGCAACCTGGCGATACACAAGGAAGAGACCCGCGGTGTTTGGATCGCGCCGTGGCTGGAATCGGTAGCGCAGGATCTGAAATACGCCATCCGCGGCCTTCGCCGCAGCCCGGGATTCACCGCCGTCGCCATCGCGTCGCTTGCCCTCGGCATCGGTGCCAACACCGCGCTATTCACAATAGCCAATGCCATCATGCTCAAGATGCTGCCCGTGCGCAACCCGCACGAGATTGTCGAGTTGTTGCAGCAGTATCCGGGTGAGCCACGAGGCAACGGCTACTGGTCGGTTCCGAGCTACGAGCACTTTCGCGACAACAACCACGTGTTTTCCGCGCTCGCCGGCTATTCGCGTGACAACCGGGCTCAAGTCGCCATCGGCGGGGGCGAAAGCGTCTTTATGGCGGCCGATCACGTGACGCCAAACTTCCTCGAAGTGGTCGGCATCGCGCCCGCATTCGGCCGATTGATCGGTTCCGGCGATAACGGACAGACGGCGGTCGTCTCCTGGTCTCTCTATCAGCGCAATCCTTCGATCCTCGGTCGGCAGGTCTCAATCGACAAGCGCTCGGTTACTGTCGTCGGAGTGGCCCCCGCCGCCTTCACCGGGTTCCTAATCGGCTCGCCGACCGACTTGTGGGTCTCACGCAAGCCCGGTCTCGATTCGCGCATGACGGTCATGGGCCGGCTCGCGCCCCACGCGACACTGGAACAAGCGCACGCAGAATTCCAGTCGCTTGGCCGCTTCACTGTCGAAGAACTCACACGCACGCGAAGCGACCCCCAGTGGAAGCGCATGAAATTCTTCGTCGATTTCGCCGGCAACGGTAGTGGCAACCTCAGGGGACGATTCGGAACGCCCATCGCCATCGTCATGAGCATCTCCGGCCTGCTTCTGTTGATCGCTTGCGTGAACCTCGCCAGTTTGCTTCTCGCGCGCGGCGCCAGCCGCCAACGAGAAATGTTTATCCGCGCCGGGCTCGGTGCAAGCCAGACCCGGCTGATTCGCCAGGTTTTGACGGAGTCGATGCTACTTTCGGGTGCCGGCGCAGCGGTTGGGTTTTGCATTTCATACAGCGCCGTCAGCGCCGTCACCGCCATCATGGCCAACGGGCGTGTCCACGAGCGCGTCGTCCTCAATCTAACGCCGGACGCCGACTCGTTGCTCTTCACCGCTGCTGTTGCTATCGTTACCGGGCTGCTCTTCGGCCTCGCGCCTGCCTTGACGGCCAAGCCGTCACGCCGAATACACAGGTTCGGTGATGCGCTCGTAGCCGCACAAATCGCCATCGCAGTCGTGCTGCTCGCTGCCGCCACGCTCCACACCGGCTACGTCGCCGATCTGCGCAATGTTAACCTCGGCTTCCATCGCGACAATGTAATTCTCATGCAACTCGATGGCTCACGCGGGCATGAGAAACAGCGCGCCGTTGAGTTGATCCGGCGGCTGGAGGCACTTCCCGGCGTGCGTTCGGCGTCCATCGGCGGCATGTCTCCCATCCAAGGCGCGGGAGCGAGCCGCATGGTCCTTGCCGACGGATTTACCGAGGACCCCGATGCTCGCCGTTACACCTCGCTCAATTGGGTCACCCCGCGCTACTTTGAGTCGTTGGGCATTCCTCTGCTCGCCGGCCGCGACTTCCGCTTCGACGATGAAGGCCGGCAACGCGTCGCAGTCGTCAGCCAGTCATTTGCCCGCCACTATTTCCCAAGCCGCAACGCTATTGGCGGTCATGTGCGCTTCGAAGGCCGCACGACGGTGTACGAGATCGTCGGAGTTGTCGGCGACGCCAAGTATCTCGAACTTAAGGAGGCGCCACCGCGCACAATGTACATGAACACGCTACAAGACCCGAACATCGTCTCCCAATACGTAATCCGCACCGCGATTGCGCCCGGAGCGATCGTCAATGAGGTGCGCCGCAGCGCCAAAGAGGTTGCGCCCGACGCAAGAATCGAACGCGTTACGACACTCACCGATCAACTCGATGCGTCAATCGTTCCCGAGCGTCTTGTGACCCAACTCGCGAACCTCTTCGGCGCGCTCGGCGGCCTCATCGCCGCGATCGGTGTCTACGGGCTGCTTGCCTTTACCGTCGCCCGCCGCACAAGCGAAATCGGTCTTCGCATGGCCGTTGGTGCTACGCCGGGCGATGTGCTTGCCATGATCCTCCGGCAGGCGCTGCTCATCACGGTTACGGGTGTGACGCTCGGGGCGGCGGTCGCGTCCCAAATCCCGGGCCTTCCGGCCAGTGTCGCAGTGCCGGCGTCTATCGCCGTCGCCGCCATGCTTGTTGTTGCGCTCGTCGCGGCCTACGTCCCCGCCCGCCGCGCTGCAAGCATCGAGCCCGTTCAGGCACTCCGCCACGAGTGAATGCGGCGCCCCAACACCTTGTCCGGAAACCAAACTTGAGCCTTCGTTTCAAATTGCTCGCACCCACGTCCCGATAATCCCCGTGGACAGCGAACGGCCTACAGATTCAACTGTTTCCCCGAAAGGTTCTCCACAACGCGCTTCAATATTTCCGGCCCAGGAACTGGTTTCCCAGCCTCCGGATTCTCGCTCGCCCACTCCAGCGCCAGCACCAACGCAACAAAGCGCGCCGCCTTCCCATCGGTCGCAGGCGTCAATTGAATCAACGCCCCAAAGGTGCTCGCCGGTATCGGCAGTTTTTGAACCGACTCGGCCGTTGGCCGTTCACAATTCTCCGGCGCCGAAGTCACCAAGTGCTCCCGGCACGCAAGCGGTCGCTGTGCGTG
>JAEUQC010000077.1 GCA_016789905.1 Bryobacterales bacterium
GGAACGCGGGGGAGCGGGCGAAAATGGATCGCCGAAAGGTGGAGAGATCGGGCGGTGAACGAAAACGCACGGCGAGGCCGCTGCTATGGGGTTTGAATGCCGCGAGCACCTGAATGGCCCGGGAGAAGCGGGATCGGAAACGGAGCGTTGCTCGTTGATAAGGGCCATTTCCGCTCGGCGTCGGTCGCTTTTTTGGCGATGGGAACCGTTCTGGGGCGGCTCATTGGTCCGCAGAACCCGAGCCGTCGTGAGGTTGATACACCGTTAGCCACCCGGTTGGCCACCAGGGGATCGAAGACGATCGGTATAGCGGGCCCGATTATTCTCATGACGTATCCTGGGCGCGCATCAGCCACCGGCAGGCGGGCAGGATCTGAATTCGCTGCATCACACCACGGCCACATTGCCGGCAGATGGCCAACGATTCGGCCGGGAACGGACTTATCTGTTGCCGGCCAGCCGCGGGCAAGGGCAGTAACTCTGTCACCGGCGCCGCCAGAAATTGACGGCACAATGCCAGTTTCTCTTGGCGATGACAGTTTGCCAGAAATCCAAAATGGCGGATTCGTTGAAAGCCGGGCGGCAACGTGTGCAGCAGAAAGCGGCGGATAAATTCATCCGTAGAAACCGTCATCACTCGCGATTTCTGTTTATGTTGGTGCCGATAGTCCTTCCATTGAAACCGCACCTCCCGTTCGGTCAACGCCAACAGGCGTTCATTGGAGATGGCCACTCGGTGCGTATAGCGACCCAGGTAGCGCAGTGCCTGTTGGGCTCCGCCAAAGGGAGGCTTGGCATAGACGACCCACTTCTTTTCTTCCAACGGCTGGAGGTATCGGGTGAAGTCTGGGCGTTGGCGTAGGGCGGCCAGGCCGCCGAAAAACTGGAGGGAGCCGGCCTCAAATGCCTGGCGCAGGGCTGTCAAAAACAAGCGGCGAAAGAGGCGGGAGAGCACCTTCACCGGGAGGAAGAAGCCGGGCCGGCAAGCAATCCACCGTTCGTAGCCGGGCGATAGACCGCCACCGGGAACGACGCAGTGCAGGTGCGGATGGTGCAGAAGATTCTGCCCCCAAGTGTGGAGAATCGCGAAGAACCCGATCTCAGCGCCCAGGTGTTTGGGGTCGCGCGCGATGGTGAGCATGGTTTCGGCCGCGGTGCGGAAGAGCAGGCCGTAAATCACTTCCTTGTTCTGTAGGGCGATGGCGGCGAGTTCTTCCGGTAGCGTGAAGACGACGTGAAAGTACTCCACCGGGAGCAATTCGGCTTGCCGGGCTTCCAGCCAGCGGGCGCGTTCGGCGTGCTGGCACTTGGGACAGTGCCGGTTGCGGCAGGAGTTGTAGGAAATGCGGGTTTGTTGGCAGTGGCTGCATGCTTCGACATGCCCGCCCAGCACAGCGCTGCGGCAGACCTCAATGGCCCGCATGACGCGCTGCTGCTGACGCGGGAGCGGATGGGCCAGCCGGTAGGCCGGCCCGTGCTGTCGAAAGATGTGCGCCACCTCGACGGGCGGCGTTGGCATGGGCCGTTACTTCCTTTGCTTCTTCGGTCTAGGGACCAGGGTCTTTTTCCACGGTATTTGGGGATCGGCTTTCGGCTTGGCCTTTGCCTTCGGCGGAGGCGCGAGGGTGTCGAGCGGACTTTGGGTCCGGGCGACCAGGTGGGCGGCGACCTGGGTGTAGTGTGCGGTCGTTTCGATACGGCTATGCCCCAGCAGAGCCTGAATAATTCGGGTGTCGGTGCCGTTTTCCAACAGATGGGTGGCAAAGCTGTGGCGCAGCGTGTGCGCGGTGACGCGCTTGGTCAGTCCACAGCGAAACGCGGCGTCCCGGCAGGCGGTGGAGACCGCGGTCACGGTCAGATGCCGGGACTGGCTCCAGGAGGGGAAGAGAAACTCCTTCTCCGGCCGGGCCGCGCGATAGTAACTGCGCAACACGTCCAACAGGCGTGGCGATAACATGACGTAGCGGTCTTTCCGGCCTTTGCCTTCTTCGATGCGGAGTAACATTCGCTTGGAGTCGATGTCGCTGACTTTCACCGACACCGCCTCGGAGATGCGGAGTCCGGCGCCGTAGCACAGCATCAGCACGGCCCGATGTTTGAGGCTCGGAATGTGTTGGAAGAACAGGCTCACTTCGTCCGGACTCAAAACGACGGGGAGTTTGTGGCCCACCCGGATGCGCGGAAAGTGTTCTTTCCCCCATGGCATTTCCAGCGTGACCAAATAGAGAAATTGGACGGCGGAAACGAAACTGTTGATGCTTGAGGGCGCCAGTTTTCGATCTTCCAACAGGAATAGTTCGTATTGCCGGATCGCTTCTAAATCCAGTAATTCCGGACTTTTGTTGTAGAACTTTGCAAAGTCCGCTACGTAATGGATATAACTTCTTTGTGTGGTGGGCGCGAGACCGCGCATTAGCATGTCTTCGATGAACCGTCGTCGAAGCGGTGTCATTGGGAACTCCTTTAAGACCGATTTCGGTTGTCGGGCAACCGCTCTCAGTCTGCCGGTTCTCCCACCACCCCGCGAACCCTTCTCCCTCCCTCTCTGCCCTCCGGCTGCCAGGCCTCGCTGGCACCCGCCTACCGCGGAGCGGTTTAGTTGTGTGCTGGGCATGTTCAGCAGCTCGGAGGTGCAAGTCCTCCGCCCAACCTGATGGAGGTGAAGGGCTAGAGATGATGCAAGGGCTACCGCCGCGAGGCGGGGTCTGAAAGAAGCATGGATCAAATGTG
>JAEUQC010000115.1 GCA_016789905.1 Bryobacterales bacterium
GCGTTCAACAGTGGCTCTCGGCCACAAACGCCACGTGCCGCCACTTCTTCGACCCGCCACGAAAGCGCCGCAGTCAGACCGCCGCCGTCTTGCGTCATGCCCTTCCACCGAATCAGGTTCGTTAAGTTAGCGCCTATGCCCTCGCACCCTCCCCCCCTTTTTTCCTATTGAGAATAACGCCCCGCAAATCCCACTTCATCAGTAGGAACTAACATGCCCAGAAAACCTCGTTTCGCCCCTCCCGGCCACTACCTCCACCTCACCCAGCGCGGCAACTACGGCCAACCAACCTTCCACACCGACGCTGATCGCCGCGTCTTCCTCCAACTCGTCTCCGAATACGCCCAACTCCGCCAAATCAGCATCCTCGCATACTGCCTCATGCCCAACCACTACCACATCCTCGCCCGCGCCACCCACGCCGGCGACATCCCCCGCTTCATGCAAGGCGTCAACGGCCGCTACTCCGCCTACCTCCACGGCCGCCTCGTCCGCAAAGGCCGCCTCTGGCAGTCCCGCTACTACTCCTGCGTCCTCGGTTTCGGCCACCTCTTCGCCGCCCTCCGCTACGTCGAGTGCAACCCCCTCCGTGCCCGCATGGTTGACAACGCCGTCACCTTCCCCTGGTCCTCCGCCACCTTCCACACCACCCGCGCCGCCCCGCCCCCTTGGCTCGACATGGACACCTTCCGCCAACTCGCCGATCCCGCCGACTGGCCCAGCGTCCTCGCCACCCCCCAACCCCGCGCCGAACACACCCTTATCCACACCACTGCCCGCTTCGAAACCGCCACCGCCTGATAACATCGCCCCCCCAAGCAGCGCGAAGGGCGCCGCCAACCGCGGAACGAAAATCGTCCCACAGGTTAACAAGCGCCCCTCGCCCGGCCGGACTCTCACCAACTCAGAAAGCCAGCTTCAACGCCATCTGCATCTGCCGCGCGGAATTCGACACCGCCGTGATCCGGCCAAAAGTCCCCGCACCCACCGTCACATTCGGATTGGCAAAGTACGGTGAATTGGACAAATTGTACGCCTCCGCCCGGAATTGCAACTTGAAGCGTTCGTTCAACTGGAAGAACTTGCTAACCGTGAAATCGAGGTTCCGCTGTCCCGGCCCCCAAATCACACCCCGCCCCGCGTTCCCAATCGTCCAAAGCGCCGGCGAGGAAAACACGTTCGTCCGGAACCAATTGTTCACCGTCCGCTCGCCCTTCGGCAGGTTCGGATTCCCGCTCACATTCGGGTACGTCGCCGACCCGCAGTTACACGTGTCGATGCTGTTCCCAGGGTTCAGCGGGAATCCTGCCTGAATGGTGGCAATTGCCGACGCCTCCCATCCGCCTGCAATCGCGTCCAGCGCTCGGTTGTTGATATTAAAGTGCCGCCCCTTCCCGAACGGAAACTCGTACACCGGCGCCAGCGTGAATCGGTACGGGGAACTGTCAAGACTAATTCCCCGGTCCAAATTGCGGTTGTTGAGCGGATCGCGGTAACCATTCTCACCGGTATTGATCAGCTTGCTGAAGGTGAACGAAGCCAGATAGCTCAACCCGGCGGAGAATCTGCGTTCGGATTTGATTTGCAGCGAGTGGTAGCTCGACGACCCGATCCAACTCGCCGACGTAACGCCGTTCGGATACTGCGGATATCGCACATATGGGGCGATCCTGCGGCCCTGCGCCTGCGGCGCCAGCGCCACCGGAATCGCATTCAGGTTGTACGCGCCATAGTGCAGGTGCGACCCCTTGCTGCCTGCGTATCCCGCCTCAAACAGGAAGCCCTTCAACTGGCGCTGTATATTGAAATTCCACTGCGTGAAATACGAAGTGGGATTGTCCTCAGGATAGACGGTAACCGATAACGCATTCCGGCCCAACTTGTCCACCGGCTCATAAGGCACCCGATCCAGTGTGGTTCTTGGCGTAATTTGATCGATCGAATTATACCGGCCCGCATCGGCGTCAGCGAAGATCGGATCGGACAGCAGGAATCCAAACGCCCCGCTCGACATCGTTCCCACCGAAAACAGCCCGAAGCCCCCGCGCACAACCGTCTTGTCCATCACGTTCCATGCAAACCCCAGCCGCGGACCAAAATTGTTCAAATCGTTGGGCCACGGCGTGCGCCGAAAACCGTTCTGTCCAAACTGCTGATACTGCCCTTTGTCGAGATCGAAAACGCCCGAACGGTCTTGCTTCTCCGTGTACCAAAGCGGCGCGTCCCATCGCATGCCCAGGTTCAGCGTCAACTTACGATTCACCCGGAAATCGTCCTGGATGAACAGCGCGTAAACCGACGTGCGCGACTGGAAAAAACCAGGGAAAATGCGGTACCCCATGTTGCGCGGCAATCCCAGCAGAAAGCTCGCGTAGTCCCAACCCGTATTGGCCACCCCAGGCTGGTTCGTATAAATCGGCTGAAAGTCCCAGCGTGTCGTGCCCGGATTCGGTTGCAGGTTATCGGTCCGGATCAGCCGTGCCTCCCCGCCGAACTTGATCGAGTGCCGCCCCAGCATCCACGAAGTAACATTCACCAGCGACTTCGAATCTTGCAGTTCAAAGAACAGCGTGTCCCCGGACGACCCCAGCGGCGCGTAGTTTGTAAACACGAAGTCCGGTGTACCCAGTTTGTCGTCCCCATTGGGCAGCCCACGGATGCCCAATGAGTTCGTCGACACCTCGCCATAGCCCGCCACAATCCGCTTGGGATAGGTCTGGAACCAGCCCAAGTGCAGGTCATTTGTCACCCGTGGACTGAAAACATGGACGTGGTTCACCACCACTTGACGGCTATGATTCTTTGTCGCGCCAAACCCAAGTTGTCCCGGATTCCGCCCGCCGGACTTGAAGTCGGGAAACGCGCTTGCCGGCGTGGAATCGGTTTTCCGGCCCGAATAGCGCGCAAAAAACTTGTCGTTGTCGGAGAAATTGTGATCCACCTTCACGTCGTATTCCACGTTGTCATTCTTCACCGAGCCGAAGTTGGTGTAGTTCGCAAAGTTGGTGTTTACCTGCGGCAGCGGGAAAAGCGCCTGCACGTTGCGCGCCGCCGGACTAATACGGGAGGCCGGTATCACATTCCCCACAAATGGCTGCCGCAAATTATTCGCGCCCGCCGTCGTGGCCGGGTCGTAGATCGCAATCGCCGTTCCCGCCGCATTCGTCAACGACGCGAAGTTCCCCTCCCGGAATGGCTGCGTCGGCACCGTCAGGTTGTTGAACGCGGAGGTTCCGCGCTGCGTGGTGAACTGCATATCGCCGAAAATGAAGGTCTTGTTCTTCACAATCGGCGCGCCGATCGTCCCCCCGTATTGATTCTGCCTCAGAATCGGACGGCTGTGCGTGTAATAGTTCCCCGCGTTCAGCTTATCGTTGCGCAAAAACTCAAATAGCGTTCCGTGAATCTCATTGGTGCCGGACTTAGTCGTCGATTGCATCACCGACCCGGAGGTCTCGCCAAACTCCGCCGAAAACGAATTAGTAACAATTTTAAATTCTTGAATCACATCCGGATTCGGGTTCACCGGATTGCCCGACCACACATGATTCGACGAATGCGCCCCGTCGATATAGTACGGGTCCTTCCGCACCAGCCCGCCTTGCGTGATCGAGTTGCCATCGCGATTCAGCACCACCCCAGGAACCAGCAGGCGGAAGTCCTGCGGGTTGCGTCCCAATGTTGGCAGGCTTGAAACTTGGCGGTTTTCAATGGTGCCCGATAGTGTGCCGGTCTCGGTTTCCAGCAGCGCCGCCTGCGCCGTAATGCTCACCGTCTCTGTAACAGCGCCGGTTTCCAATGCGATATCAATTCGCAGTTGCCGGCCCGTTTCCAGCCCGATATTGTCGCGGACGAACTTCTTGAAACCGGCCACCTCCGCTTCCACCTTGTAGCTGCCCGGCGAAAGAAAATTGAAGACATAGTTGCCCTGCGCGTCAGTGACGCCCTCGGTTTTCACACCGGTGCGGACATTGGAAACGATCACCTTCGCCGACGCCACTACGGCGCTGGAAGGATCGCTAATTGTACCTACAATGCTGCCGGTGTTACCTTGACCAAACAGCACGAAACAAAGTGTTGCGATAACTGAGATGGCTCGAATCATCGCCAGACAATATCACAAATGCCCCCCGGTCAACGTGGCTATTTTCCGCGATGGTACAGCAACGTTGGCTTCCCCTGCCGCTCCAGTTCGTTGGCCTGCCGCAGTTGCTCAAACGCTCTCTCGGCATCGGCTGTGCGTCCAGCTCGTTTGTAAGCTTGCGCCAGGTTCAACAGCGCCGGTGCATACCCGGGGCGCAAACCCACAGCCTTTTCCAGCGCGCGGATGGCGCCTGGAATATCATCCTGGCCAAGGCGCGTTCGGCCCAGCAACGCGTGTGCCGCGGCAAATTTAGGCTGCAGCCGAATCGACGCTGTTAGCAGTTCCACGATCGCCGCCGGTTCGCCGCCGGCCCCGCTCTGCGCCGCCGCCAGGAAATAGTGCCCGCGGTAATCATTCGGAGCTTGTCTCTGATAGCCGGCCGCCACGCGTTGCAAGTCATCAAAGCGCTTCGCCTGCAGGTACACCGTGGCCAGGCCATCGAAGCAAACAGAGAAAGCGGGCCGCTGTTCCAGGCAGCCGCGCAGTTCCTTTTCGGCGTCGTCATAAATCATTAAATCCTTCAACGCCAATCCTCGTCCGGCTTTTAGAAGATAGGACCGCGGGTGGTAGGTAAGCGCTTCGGTAAACACTTCCAGCGCCGCTTTTGGAGTGTTGTGACCTAGGAATATCTGGCCTAGTTGAAGGTGCGCCGCCTCTGATTGTGGCTCCAACGCGAGTGCCGCCTCGGCTTCCCGCACTGCATTCGGCGCATCGCGAAGTCCGTCATAGGCGCGGGACGCGAGCAAATGCCGTTGCGCCGAAACCGGCAGCGCCGCCATCGCCACCAGCGCTTCGCGATGCTGTCCGGCTGCGATAAGCTTCTCGATCATGCGCAGCGATTCGCTGGACAGTTGGGCGAACAGGGCGAGCACCGTGATCATTCCCATGCTTCGGATTATATGCGCAGTCGCGTCCGCCCAACCGGAGTGTGCCCCCTGCCACCCGTCCGCCGTCGAACAACACACTGCGTCCAATCACGCTCGAACACTGCGGCCCGCCGCGCAAACTCCCTTCGCCCGCGCCTTGCCGGACCGCCCCATCGGCGAAGCGCGCGGCGGCTTCTTGCTTTCCTATCTCCTCGAAGGCGATCATTTGCGCGTCCGCGCCGCGCGCGGCGCTCAATCCGCCGAAGGCCGCATCGAGTGGGTCCTCGGGGCTGGCGATCAGGGCTTGACCCCGCTCGTCCGTTTCGGTGCCGATTGGTTGGAGCACCGCATCAGTTACTACCCGAAGCAGGACCGTTTCGATCTCACGCTCGGCCACCTCCCGGGACCTTCAAAGTCCGCGAAAGCCGCGCTCGGCGTAGTCCAGCCGGAGGGGACCCGGAATGCGTGTCTCGGCTGCCATGGCGGCAGTCCGCCGGGTTTAAGTTGCCGCACCTGCCATGCCAATGCATCGCTGCACATCAGTGAAAATGCCCACCCCGGCAAACCGTCACCGTTGTGTGTGGAGTGCCACCGCCTTACGGGTCCCGACGATGCACTGGCCGTGCGTTTCCAGCCGCTGCGCCTGGTAAAAAGCAAATGCTTTTCCACCGGCAAGATCGTGTGCGCAAACTGCCATCCCGCGCACCGGGACGCAGTGCGCAACAACCCGGCGTTTTATCGCGCGCAATGCGCCGCCTGCCATTCCACGCCCCATGCGCGAGAGGAACGGGACTGTCTCCCCTGCCACATGCCGAAGTCCACACCGGCGCCGTACCTTACCTTTACTGACCACTACATTCGCGTCCCCGGCCGCTGAACAGCGGCCCAACCCGAGTGTGAATAAAAAGGCGTTCACAGCCAGTCATCTATTTGATAACAAATAACATAGACGTATTTCTCCATAGGAAATTATTGACAATTTGGTATAATGAAAGAGTCTCGCTTCCCTACAGGTTGGAAAGCAACAATAACCACGCCAAAACAACGCGCGCCGGCGCAGGACCGTCCCACAAGCAATTGATTCTAAAGAGCCGAATCAACCCATAGTCCCCGGAGCACCAACTACTCCCAGACGGCCCCAAACAGCCGCACCAAAACAACGCGCTCCCGCACAGGACCGTCCCACAAGTAACTGATTCTAAAGGGCCAGCACCAAGCCACGCCCCCAGGGCACCAGCCACTCCCGGACGGCCCCAAACAGCCACACCAAAACAACGCGCTCCCACACAGGACCGTCCCACAAGTAATTGATTCTAAAGGGCCGAATCAACCCACAGTCCCCGGAGCACCAACTACTCCCAGACGGCCCCAACCAGCCGCACCAAAACAACGCGCTCCCGCACAGGACCGTCCCACAAGTAACTGATTCTAAAGGGCAGCATCAACCCACAGTCCCCGGAGCACCGACTACTCCCAGACGGCCCCAATCAGCCGCACCAAAACAACGCGCTCCCGCACAGGACCGTCCCACAAGTAACTGATTCTAAAGGACCGGCGCCCACGCTACCCCAACAGCGCCGCCCCCACCAACTCCTGCAACAACGGCGTCGTCGGATACGGATGATGCGTATACTGCCGGAACCCCTCAGCATACTTCACCCCATACGTCCGCCCCCGCAACAACGTCCACTCCTCCATCGTCCGCAAATAATCGTCCATCCCGTGCTGCCTCAGCAGCCAGTTCCGCTGGCTCGAATGAGCCGCCAGCATCTCCCGCTTCTTCCCGAAATAGGCGTTAATCTCCACCCCAAACTGCGGCCGCACCGGCTGCCCATCCCGGTCCGTCCCCTCCACCGAGTCCATGTAATACAAATGTGGAATTGCATCCAGCGGCGCCGCCACCCCAGTCTTATAGTTCGGAGCCGACACCGCGAAACAAGCATCCCGCACCAGCACACTCGTCGCCTCATGGTCACAGTGGTAGTCGGTCGGAGCCGACGTCAGAATCACGTCCGGCCGGATCGCCCGGATCAACTCCACCACCCGCCGCCGCGACGAGTCATCGTTGAAAATCGCCAAATCCCGAAACTCGGCGCACTGGTAAGCCGCCCCTATCATCGCCGCCCCATCGGCCGCCTCCTGCCGCCGGATCGCCGCAATCTCCTCCGGCCCGTGCTCGGCCGAACCGCAATCGCCCGGCGTCATCGTCACCACCGTTATCCGGTGCCCCTTATCGGCTAACAGCGCCAGCGTACCGCCCGCCAATATCTCCATGTCGTCCGGATGCGCATGTATCGAAAGTATGTGTCGTGTCATGTGTGTTTCTGTTTCTCTATCTCTGCCAGCAAAACGTCCGTGCGTTTCCCCGCATGGATCGTCGCCGTCTCAATGGCCGAAATCAACATCGATCGCAGCCCGTGCCGTTCCAATTCGTGTATCGCCGCGATCGTCGTCCCGCCCGGCGTGATCACCTGGTCCCGCAGTATCGCCGGATGCAGCCCCGACGCCCGCGCATGCTTCGCCGCGCCCAGCACCGTCTGCTCGCTCAGCCGCATCGACACCTCGCGCGACAGCCCCATCTTCACCCCCGCCGCCGCCATCGCCTCAATCACCATGTAAATGTACGCCGGCCCCGACCCTGACAACGCCGTCACCGCGTCCATCTGCTCTTCTTCCACAAACGCCGTCACGCCCACTCCGCGGAACAGACTCTCCACCAACTCGCGGTGCGCCCCCGTCGCCATCGAGTTGTGACATATGCCAATCGCGCCTTCCTCCACCACCACCGGAATGTTCGGCATCGCCCGGAACACCGGCATCCGGCACGCCGCCGCGTCCTCGATCACCGAAATCGGCAGCGCCGCCGCCAGCGAAATCAGAATCTGTTCCTCGTGCAGCACATCGCGAATCTCGCGCACCACCTTCGGCACCGTGCCCGGCTTCACCGCCAGCACAACAACTTCGGCCCCCGCCGCCGCCGCGCTATTCCCGCCCGCGCTCGCCGCAACGCCCCACCGCTCTCGCAGCCCCGCCGCCCGCGCCTCGCTCTTCGTCGTCGCCCTCACCTCGGCCGCCTGTACCACTCCGGCCCGCAGAATCCCGCCCAATAGCGCCGATCCCATGTTCCCCGCTCCCAGAACCGCAATCTTCATTTCCTTCCATAATCCCACGCAAACGATACACTAGAGGGTTCCTATGCCACTCCGTAGCTACACCATCACCCAGGGTCGCGATCGCGCCCCCGCCCGCTCCATGCTGAAGGCCATCGGCTTCTCTGACTCGGACTTGCGAAAGCCCATCATCGGCATCGCCAATACCTGGATTGAAACCATGCCGTGCAACTACAACCTCCGCGCCCTCGCCGCCCAGGTGAAGGAAGGCATCCGCGCCGCCGGCGGCACGCCCATGGAGTTCAATACCATCGCCATCAGCGACGGTGTCACCATGGGCACCGAAGGAATGAAAGCCTCGCTCGTCTCCCGCGACCTCATCGCCGATTCGATCGAGCTCACCGCCCGCGGCTATATGTTCGATGGCATCGTCTGCATGGTTGCCTGCGACAAAACCATCCCCGGTGCCGCTATGGCCCTGCTCCGCCTCAACGTCCCCGGCCTCATCCTCTACGGCGGCTCCATCCTGCCCGGCAAACTCGGCGACCGTGAGCTCTCCATTCAAGACGTCTTCGAAGCCGTTGGCGCCAACGCTGCCGGTAAGATTACTGACGCCGAACTGCTCGCCATCGAAGACCACGCCTGCCCCGGAGCCGGCGCCTGCGGCGGCCAGTTCACCGCCAACACCATGGCCACCGTCATGGAAGCCATCGGCATCGCGCCCATGTTTACCGCCTCCATTCCGCAGGTCGATCCGCGCAAAGCCGATGTCTCCCGCCGCTGCGGCGAGTTGATCCTCAACGCCGTGCAGAAGGACCTGAAGCCCCGCGACATCTGCAACCGCCAGGCGTTTGAAAACGCCATCGCCTCCGTCGCCGCCAGCGGCGGCTCCACCAACGCCGTGCTCCACCTGCTCGCCATGGCCAAGGATGCCGGCGTCGAACTCAACATCGACGATATTCATAACATCAGCCACCGCACCCCGCTGCTCGTCGACATCAAGCCCGCCGGCAAGTACTTCGCCGTCGACGTCGACAAGGCCGGCGGCATCCCCGTCATCATCAAGCGTCTCGTCGATGGCGGCTATGCCAACGGCGCCTCCGTCACCGTCACCGGCAAAACACTCGCCGAAGAGATCCTCGACGTAAAGGAAACCCCGGGCCAGGAGGTAATTCATCAACTCGATAACCCCCTCAAATCCACCGGCGGTCTGGTGATCCTCAAAGGCTCGCTCGCCCCCGATGGCTGTGTCATCAAAGTCACCGGTATCGCCCGCAAAGAACAGCGCGGCCCGGCCCGCGTGTTCGACCGGGAAGAGGACGCCATGGCCGCCGTCACCAGCGGCAAGGTGCAGGCCGGCGACGTCGTCGTCATTCGCTACGAAGGCCCCAAAGGCGGCCCCGGTATGCGCGAAATGCTCGGCGTCACCGGAGCCATCATGGGCGCCGGTCTCGGCGATAGCGTCGCCATGCTCACCGATGGCCGCTTCAGCGGCGCCACCCGCGGCTTCATGATCGGCCACGTCGCGCCTGAAGCCTTTGACGGCGGCCCCATCGCCATCGTTCAGGACGGCGATATCGTCCACATCGATCTGGAGAAGTTCACCATCAATCTCGAACTTCCCGCGGAGACCATCTCCGCGCGCCTGGCCAATTGGAAGCGGCCCGCGCCCAAATACCAGACCGGCGTGTTCTCAAAATACATCAAACTCGTCGGCTCGGCATCGCAAGGCGCAACCACCGACCACTAAGAAAAAACCCAAATAATAACGCCATTCGGGGACCGGTGCATCTGAACCAGGGAGCGCACCGGAACCCCTTATGAACTGTAAGGAGCCGGCGACTCGTACCCAATTGATCAGGAGATCGTACGTGAATCGCAAAACCCTTTTGTCCCTCTTCGCCGGTATGCTGGTGGCTACCTCCGCCTTTGCCGCACCGGCCGCCGATGGCGCCAAGCATGACATTGTCGACACCGCTGTCGCCGCTGGCTCCTTCAAGACTCTCGCCGCCGCGCTAGGCGCCGCTGGCCTCGTTGACACGTTGAAGGGCGCTGGCCCGTTCACCGTGTTCGCCCCCACCGATGAAGCGTTCGCCAAGCTTCCCGCCGGCACCGTCGAAAACCTCCTGAAGCCGGAGAATAAGGCCAAGCTGACGGCTATTCTTACCTATCATGTCGTTCCCGGCAACGTGATGGCGAAGCAGGCCATGAAGCTCAAGTCCGCCAAAACGGTCAACGGCAAAGCGCTGAAGTTGAAAGTTGTGGATGGAGCGTTGATGGTGGACGGCGCCAAGGTTGCCAAGGCCGACATTGGCGCGTCCAATGGCGTGATTCACGTCATTGACTCGGTCGTTCTCCCCTAGTCCATCGCGGCTCTCAATCGTTCTTCCAAGCGCTGCGCCACGGCGGGTTCCAACTCGTCCTGGCGCAGCGCTTCGTGCATGGCGGCAACAACGCGCGAATAACTATGGCCGAATGTCGCGCAGCGCGCGCACTCGCGAACATGCGCCTCCACCCGCGCCTGTTCACCCGGTGCCAGAGTGTCGTCCAGATACTCTTCCAGCAGCGCCAGCACCTCACGGCAACGCAGCCCGCCAACGTTTCGCTCCAACTCCGCATTCATCGGCAAACCTCCTGCGTCAACACCGGCATCACCCGCGGCCATGTCGTAGGCTCCCCGTCGCTCCCATCGACAATTAGATCCTCCCCCATCAACGCCAACACCTCCCTGCGAGGCAGCCAAACAACGTTTCGCTCCAACTCCGGATTCATCGGCAAACCTCGAGCCTCAACGCCGCCGCCAGCCGAGGCAGCGGGACAGCGCGTTCCCCCGGCGTCAATATGTCGTCCAGGTTCCCGGCCAACAACGTTTCGCTCCAACTCCGGATTCATCGGCAAATCTCCTGCGTCAACGCCGCCATCAGCCGCAGCCGCGCGCGGTGCAAGCGCGTCTTCATCGCCGGCAGCGTCAACCGCAGCATCCGCGCAGTCGCTTCGCCGTCCAACCCCTCTACATCGCGTAACAGCAAAATAGCGCGGTCCGCCGGCGCCATCCGCGCCATGGCGTCCGCCACCGCCGTGGTCTGCTCCGCGCGAGCGGCAATCTGTTCCGGCGTCGGCCCGCCCCAGCCCGCGGCCAGGCCAAGCTCTTCGAGCGGCGTCTCCGCCACCGGCAGCCGCTCCAACTTCTCATGCAGATGGTAAGCCGCGTTCCGGGCAATCGTATAGAGCCACGTCTTCGGGCTCGCCTCGCCCCGAAACGCCGCCGCGCCACGCCAAGCCGCCAGAAACGTCTCTTGCAGCAGATCTTCGGCATCGGCCGCTGTTGGCGTCAACACACACAGATAACGATAGATCGCGGCGCGGTGACGCGCAACGAAGAGTTGAAACGCTTCCCCGTCACCCTCCGCGCCGCGTCGCAGCAGTTCGGCGTCACTTAGGACTGTGTCTGGCGGACTGGACAA
The DNA here is from genome assembly GCA_016789905.1 of Bryobacterales bacterium. Lineage (GTDB taxonomy): Bacteria > Acidobacteriota > Terriglobia > Bryobacterales > Bryobacteraceae. Next base: position 11,585 of record JAEUQC010000115.1, read on the forward strand.
GTCGAAAACCCTAACAGAGTATAGACGGGGCACGAACCGAGCAAACCGGTCAACAGGGGCACAGCGCCAACATAGCCCCACGCCGGCACCGCGCCCAACGCCGCCGCGCCCACCAGCCCGGCTCCCGCGCCAATGCGGACGATTCGTTCCACCGGATGCTCATTGCGAGGTAGTAATTTGTTCATTGCACTCACCTTTCGCACCGTATAGAGTGCCCGCGCCGGAAAAGGATTCCCCCTTCGATTGACGAAATTTGCGGCGACGTGTAATTATTCATGATAGTGAATAAAGATTCAATCCAAGAGAGGCCGTCCATGGCCGCTCCGGATCTGCGCAGCGATCTGGATCTCACATTGGATGAGCTGCAACAACTGCTGCAACTGGCCGCTGATGTGAAACGCGCGCCCGGCCGTTTTTCCACCGCGCTGCAAGGCCAGGCGCTGAGCCTGCTATTCGAAAAGCCCTCGCTGCGCACGCGCCTTACTTTTGAGCTGGCCATCCAGCAGTTGGGCGGCTACGCCGTTACCAGCATCGGCATGATCGGCGACCGCGAGCCCTTGAAAGACATGGCGCGCAATCTCGACCGGTGGACCCAAGGCATCGTCGCGCGCGTCTTCGCGCAATCCACGATCGAAGGCCTGGCCGAATGGTCCCGCGTGCCCGTGATTAACGCGTTGAGCGACCTCTACCATCCCTGCCAGGCGCTGGCCGATGTGCAAACAATTCAGGAACGTTTCGGGCGTTTTGAAGGATTGAAACTTGCCTACGTTGGCGATGGCAACAACGTGGCGCATTCGCTTATGCTCACCGCCGGGCGGCTGGGCATGCACGTCGCCGTCGCAACGCCAACGGGCTACGAGCCCAACGCCGCCATCGTCGCGCAGGCTCGCGCGCATGGTGCCGCCATCACCGTGACCAACGCCGCCGCCGAGGCCGCCAAGGGCGCCGCGGCCGTCTATACCGACGTTTGGGCCAGCATGGGCCAGGAGGCCGAAGCCGAAGAGCGCAAGCGCATCTTCGCGCCGTATCAGGTGAACAGCGCGTTGATGGCGCATGCCGCCCCCGACGCCATCTTCCTCCACTGCCTGCCCGCCAAGCGCGACCAGGAAGTGACCGACTCCGTGATGGAGTCCAGCCAATCGGCCATCTTTGACCAGGCCGAAAACCGTCTGCACGCCCAAAAGGCGCTGCTCTTGATGCTTCTTAAATAACTCATGTCTTCCAGCGAAAAACTACAGCTTTGGGGCGGCCGTTTCCAATCCGGCCCCTCGGCGACCTTTGAAGCCTTCTCCGGCTCCCTCCATTTCGACAAACGGCTGGTGGACTGCGACATTCGCGGATCCCAGGCCTTTGCCCGCGCGCTGGAACGCGTCGGCATTCTGACGGCCTCCGAACGGGAGCAATTGGTAACGGCGTTCGACACGATGCGCGCCGAGGCCAAAGAACCGGCGTTCTACGAAGGCGCCACCGATGAGGATGTTCATACACTCGTCATCCGGCGGCTGAAGGAGAAAGTGGCGGGCCTCGCCGACAAGATTCACACCGGCCGCAGCCGCAATGAACAGGTGTCGCTCGATACCCGCCTGTGGCTGCGCGAAACCATCGACGAGACGCGGGCGCTGCTTCGCGAGTTCCTGAAGGAACTGCTGGCACTGGCGAACCGCCACGCCGACGCCGTCATTCCAGGCTACACGCACCTGCGCCGCGCGCAGCCGGTGCTGTGGGCGCACTACTGTCTCGCCTATTTCGAAATGTTTCTGCGTGACGATGAGCGGCTGGCGCAGGCGCGGGCGCGGGTCAATTTGTGTCCGCTCGGCAGCGGCGCGCTGGCCGGATCCGGGTTCCCGTTTGACCGCGAAGCGATCGCGAAAGACCTCGGCTTCGACGGGATTACACGCAATAGCATGGATGTGAGCGGCGACCGCGACTGGGCGCTCGATTACCTCTACGCCACCTCGACGCTGATGCTGCATTTGAGCCGCCTGGCGGAGGATTGGATTCTGTACTCGTCCGATGAGTTCGGCTGGCTGGAACTGGGCGACGGCGTGACCAGCGGATCGAGCCTGATGCCGCAGAAGAAGAACCCGGATTCGCTGGAGTTGATCCGCGGCAAGTCGGGCCGCGTGTTCGGGAGTTTGACGTCGTTGTATGTGACCGTGAAAGGCACGCCGATGACCTATAACCGCGACATGCAGGAAGACAAGGAGCCGCTGTTCATTGCCGCCGATCAGTGCAACGGATCGCTGGCGATGATTGCCGAAGTGGCGAAGACGACGGTGTTGAAACCCGCCGCGCCGGCTGAGGCGGCGGAGGTGAGCTGGGCTGTGGCCACCGACATCGCCGAAGCACTGGCGCGGGCTGGAACGCCGTTCCATCAGGCTCACAAGCTGGCGGGTCGCTTGGTGCTGCATAGCTTGCAGAGCGGCATGAAGCCGGCCGATTGGAGCCCGGAGGATTTGGCGGCGTTCGCGCCGGAGATGAAACCGGAGATGGCGGCGTTAATGAATCCGAAAGAGGGGATGAAGAGCCGGCAGGTGCCCGGCGGCACGGCGCCTGAACAGGTGCATCAGGCGCTGGCGGCGGCGGCTGAGCGGCTGGCCGCGTTGTCATCATGAACAAGGCATACCGGCAGGGGCAGATTCTCAAGGTGATCGAGCGCCAGCAGGTCCACACGCAGGACGAGTTAGCGCGCGAGTTGGCTAAGGCGGGCTTGCAGACGACGCAGGTTACGCTATCGCGCGACATTCGCGAATTGGGGCTGGCCAAAACCGCCGCCGGATACCGGCGTTTCGCCATAGAGGCCGCGGCGTTTGGTCCGGACCTGTCGATGATCGCCGGTGAGTTTCTGACCGATGCGCGGGTGGCGCAGAATCTGCTGGTGCTGCGTACGAGCCCGGGGAACGCGTCGACGCTGGCATCGGCGCTGGACCGGGAAAAGTGGGACGAGGTGATCGGAACCCTCGCCGGCGACGATACCGTGCTGGTGATCACCGGCGACACCGCCCAAGCCGCCGCCATCCGCGACCGCCTCCTCAAACATTAAATTGGTGCCAAGCGCCAATTTAATGTTTGAGGAGGCGGGTTTGGGTCGAATCATGAAAATCCCTTTGCCCCATACAGCCAGGAGACGATGGGCGCGCTAAAAAACAGCCCAAAATGCTGGCATAGTGATGCGGTTCATAGGCCAACTCGCCGCTCTGTAGTGGCTGCGGGCTAAGGCCTGCAGGCAAACATTAAATTGGCGCTTGGCACCAATTTAATGTTAGAGGGCGTGGAGGAGTTTGCGGGCGCCGGCTTCGATGACCAATAGGGCTTTTTCCGGCGTCGAAAGACGGACGCGCTGGTCCAGGACGCGGAACTCTTTTTCCTCGATCCGGCCCAGCAGACGGTAGTAGATCTGAATCATCGCCCAAAGGCTGGCGCGGCTGTCCGGATGCACCATCTTGATCAAGGGCATCGACTCGTTGTAATACGCTCTGGCACGCTCCGCTTCAAAACGCATTAGCGCAATGAACTCGGGCGTGTAAGTAATCTTCGCTGGCGCTACACCGAAGCGACTCAGGTCCTCGGCCGGCAAGTACACCCGGCCCAATCCGATATCCTCCTGCACGTCACGCAGGATGTTCGTCAGTTGAAATGCGATGCCGCACTTTTCGGCCAGTTCCAGCGCCTTCTTGTCCTCAAAGCCAAAAACATGAATAATGGTCAGCCCCACCACGCTCGCGACCCGGTAGCAGTACTTGTAAAGATCATCGAAGGTGTTCATCACCTGCGGCGCCAGGTCGCTCGAAACGCCGTCGATCATGTCGTGGAAATACTGGTGCGGGATTTTGTACTTCATTACAGCGTCGTGGAAGGCAGGCCACACAGGGTGATCGGTGAACTCGCCGCGGAGGGCATTATCGAGATCGGCCCGCCACTGACGCATCGTCTCCATGGTGGTCGAACCAGCGTCGTCGCTCAGATCGTCGCAGTAGCGCATGAAAGCGTAAATGGCGCACATGGCGTCGCGCTGGGCGTCCTTCAACAGCACGAAAGAATAGTAGAAGTTCTTGGCGCGGCGGCGGGAAATATCGCGGCAGTAGGCGTAGGATTCCGATACCGTGATGGTCACGCGGCAACCCGCCTCACGGCGAACGAAACGAGCGTCTTCAATAACAGCCGCACGCGTTCGCCTTTGCTAATGTAAGGCCGGGCCGTCAAGACGTCATATCCTCGCTGCTCGATTTTATCGAGGATATGCATGCCACCGCGCGAGAAAAGCGTGACGTCGAGCGCGAGGCGGCGATCCAGCATGGGCGGCAGGGCGAGGCCTTTTTCGAACAACGCACGTGCCACCTGGCAGGCCTCTTTCATTGCCGCGGCGAAATTCGGTGTGAAACGGCGAGCGTAGACATCGTCTACCGGCACGCCGTGGCGCGCCAGCAGATCGAGCGGGAGATAGACGCGGTCCTTCTCCAAATCGACGCTCACATCCTGCCAGAAATTAGCGAGTTGAAGAGCAGTACAGGTGGCGTCGCTTAGCTCATAGCGGATGGCGTCCCGGTACCCGCCCAGGCCAAGAACAAGGCGGCCGACAGGGTTCGCCGAGTTGACGCAGTAGGCGAACACTTCGTCCCAGTTGTTGTATCGGGTGACGGCCTGATCGTGTTCAAAGGCGGTGATGAGATTCGCGAATGGCTCGACGGGCAGACTGTGTTTTCGAACGGTGGGCCCGAGGGCCACAAAGACCGGATGGCAGGCTTCCCCGGAGTACATTCGGGAGAGTTCGCCTCGCCACCACTTGAGCAGACGGAGGCTTTCGGCGGTGTCGCCGATTTCATCGCCCAGGTCATCAGCCCAGCGGCAGAAGGCGTAGACGTTGTAGAAGTCCTGATGGAGGTGCTTGGGCAGCAGGAAGCTGACAACGTGGAAATTCTCGTAGTGCCCGGTGGCGATCCAACGGGTATAGGCGAGCGCGTCGGCCATGGGCCAGACGCGGCTCATGGCGTGCGGGTCCCGGACAAAGTCCTTGGGCGAGAGCATTGCGCCCCCTAAGGAATGATGGCGGTCTTCAACCGGCCACTGGAGTTCATCAGGAGGCGGAGCACGTCCTTGAGACTAGAGAGCGGGGCCTGGTCGGTGACGAAATCACGGGCGCAAATCTGTCCATGGGCGACGGCTTCGAGTGCCTTCTTCACCAGACGGGGCGTGTGATGGAAGCTGGCCTTGCAGGTGAGTTCGGAATAGTGGAGGAGATTCGTGTCGAGTTCGACACGGGTCTCGTTCGGGCATCCGCCAAAGAAATTGACGGTGCCGCCTTTGCGCAACAGTTGAACCGAGAGATTCCAAACCTCGGGCTTGCCGACGGCTTCGATGACAACATCGGCGCCACGGCCATCGGTGAGACCGCGGACGATGCCAACGGGGTCTTCGGTTTCCGGCAAACAGATGGTGTGCGCGGCGCCCATGCGGCGGGCATCGTTCAACTGGACCTCGCGGCGGGCGATGGCGATGACGCGGGCGCCCATCACCTTGGCCATACGAACAAACATGAGGCCGATGGGGCCAAGGCCAATGACAACGACGGTGTCGCCGGAGCGGACGTTCGATTCTTCCAAGCCGCGGAGCACGCAGGCCAGCGGTTCGGCGAGCGCGGCGTCCTGATAATCAACGTGAGCGGGAATGCGATACAGATTCTTTTGGACAATCCGGCCGGGAATGCGAATGAACTCGGCATAGGCGCCATTATTGAACAGCAGGTCTTCGCAGAGATTTTCCAGATCGCGTTTGCAGTAATAGCAATCGCCGCACGGCGCGGAATTGCCCGCAACCACGCGGTCCCCAGTCCTGAAGCGGGTTACTTTTTCCCCCACAGTCACAATATCGCCGGCGAGTTCGTGCCCGAAAACAGCCGGGGGCACAATCATTCTGGCGTGATAGCCACGCCGGAAGACCTTGACGTCTGTCCCGCAAGTGAGCGCCGCTTTGACTCGCACCAACACATCGTGCGGCCCAATTTTAGGAACGGCCACCGATTCGACTTTGACGTCTTCCTTGCCGTAGAGTACGGCGGCCTGCATTTGTTCTGTCACTGGTAGTTGCCCTGTGGCCTAACAACAATTTTCAAGGATTCCGCCGTCGGATGCAACGCCATATCAAAGCCCTTTGCAATTTCGTCCAGGCCAAAGCGATGGGTCACAAGCTCACCGACCGGTATGGCGCCGCTGAAAACCAGATCGGCAGAAACGCGCTGAAGGTCCACATCGGCACTGTAAGAACCAAAAATAATTCTCTCGCCCATACAGATGTCCTTGCCCGATAGCTCGATTCTCTCTTTATCGGACGTTTGGGCGAACAGAAGAATTTTCGCGCCGGCGCGGGTGGCGCGTATGGCCTGTTCAACAACACCGGGCGCGGAAACGGCGACGAAGACCATATCGGCTCCGCGGCCATCGGTGAGAGCGGCGCATTCGGCGGCGAGGTCAACCGAGCGGGGGTCCAGCGCGCGTTCGGCGCCGAAGTGCTCACTGAGGGCGCGCCGCTCGGCCATCGTGTCGACACCGAGCGTGCGGATGCCCTTGTGCTTCAGCAGCATGGTAAAGATGAGACCGATGGGACCTTGGCCGATGACAACCGCCAAGTCGCCGGGCTTGGGATCGGCCATCCAGACGGCCTTGACGCAGGTGTTGACCGGTTCAACGAAACTGGCGGTATCGAAGGGAACGCCGTCGGGAATAATCTCCACACCGCGTTCGACGATCCAATCCATGATTCGGATGTACTGAGCAAAGCCGCCGCCGGCGGGTTCAAAGCCGGCGGTGATGCCCACCTTTTTGTAGACGGCGCATTGGGCGTAGAGGCGGCGTTCGCAATAGAAACAGGCGCCGCAGGGGATGTGATGGAAGGCGACGACGCGATCGCCCGGTTTGAACTTCGTCACGCCTGCGCCAACGGCGGCGACCACGCCGGCTGTTTCATGGCCGTAAATGCGGGGCGGGGGTAGCAGGTCATACTCGACCTTTTTCAGGTCGGTGTGGCAGATGCCGCAGGATTCGACGCGTACGAGGAGTTCGCCGGGGCCGATGGCGGGGACCGGGATCTCTTCGACGAGGACCTGGCTTTGGCCGCGGTACACAGCGGCGCGCATGGTGGGGGAATTAGAATCGGGCATGAGCGAGGAACTCTCCTAGGATCTCAGATGCGGCCCGCCCGCGGGAGGCGAGGCGGAATAGGTCGGGCATGTATTGGAACGGGTGGGCGCAGGCGGCGAGGGCGATGCGGGGGATTTGGAAGCGGCCGGCGGGGTCGCGGAATTGGTTGAAATCGAGCGAAAACTGCTCGTGGGCCTGGTCGCTGACGATTTTGATGGCGTGGAAGGGGATGCCGTTTTCCGCGGCGAATTGGGCGATGGGGGCGGCCTCCATTTCGACGATGTCGAGGCCTTTTTCGGCCCAGGCTTGCTTTTCGGCGGGGTGGCCGAGGAATTTGTCGACAGAGAGGAGTTTGACAGGCTGGGCACCGGGAAAGGGGCAGGCGGGCCAGGTGGTGGCGCCGTCGGTGACTTCGGTTGCGGTGCAGATGTCTTTCAGCTTCAGACTTGGCTGGAGGGCGCCGCAGAGGCCGATGCTGAGAATGGTGTCAAATGGGCCGGCGTTTTCGAGGGCGGTGTGAAGGGCCTGGCGTGAGAGGCGGGGGCCGGGGCCATTGGCGACGAGGTAAAGCGCTGTGCCATTCGATTCGGCGCGGTGGGCATGGGCGATGGGCCAGGAGAGCTTGGTCCGGCCGGCACAGCGGGTGAGCCAGGGAGCGATTTCGAGGGCTTCAGCGGCGATGGCGAGGATCTTCATCGATGGAAAGATTAAATTGGTGCCAGGCACCTATTTCTTGGGGTGATTGTTTTCAGAGGGTTAACGGATGTTAGCGGCCCGAAAGATTAAATTGGTGCCTGGCACCAATTTTGAGCCAGGTGACGGCTTGGGCTAGGGCGGTGGCGGCGGGGGCGGGCGTGTAGCCGAGTTCCTTCGTGGCCTTGGCGTGCGTTACCCACATTTTCTTCTTTGCCATTTTCACGCCCTCCATCGGCGCCCTCGGCGGCTTGCCCGTCCACTTCGCAATCAGTCCGCCCACTGCGGCCGCCGTCCAGGCTACACCGTATGGGATCTGTATCTTTGGGGCCCTGACGCCGCTCTGCCGCTCCAGTTCGGCGAATATCTGCTGCAACGTCAGGTTTTCGCCGCCAAGGATATACCGCTCGCCCACACGGCCCTTTTGACATGCCAACAGGTGGCCCTTGGCCACGTCGCGCACGTCCACAATGTTCAGGCCGGTGTCAAGATAAGCAGGCATGGCGCCTCGCAGAAAATCCACGATCGTCTGGCCCGTTGGCGTTGGCTTGAAGTCATGGTCCCCCACCGGCGCCGTCGGATTCACGATTACGACCGGCAACCCTTTTTCGGCAAACTCGATCGCGACCTTTTCGGCCAGAAATTTTGACCGCTTGTAGTGGCCGGACATCTCCGCCAAGGAAACCGGCGTGGTCTCGTCGCCAAGGCCGCCTTCCACAAACCCGATGCAGCCGACCGTGCTCGTGTAGACGACCCGTTCGACCCCCGCTTCCTTCGCGGCTTCCAACAGATGACGGGTTCCTTCGACGTTCGATTGATAGAGTTCGGCCGGGTTGGGCGACCAGAGGCGATAGTCGGCGGCAACGTGGTAGACAACACCGCAGCCATCGACGGCGCGCTCCAGACTGGCCCGGTCGTTCAAATCCGCCTGGACGACCTCGACATCCAGTTCCGGCACGGGATGACGGCCGCGGGTCATGGCGCGGACGCGCTGACCGGATTCGGCCAGTTCGCGCGCGACGTGCCAGCCGACGAATCCGGAGGCTCCAGTTACCAGCGCGGGACGCACGGACTAGCTTTCCTGAAGCCGCGCCTTGCGATAGGTGGCAAGCGCGAGCAGGGGGAACGAGTTCCGGTACATGTGGTAGTTCAGATAGAACACGCGCGGGAAGCCGGTGCCGGTGGCCTGCGGCTCGTCCCAGGTGCCATCCGGGCGCTGGGTGCGAGTCAGGTACTCGGCGGCGCGGTCGATGCTTTCACTGCGCGTGTCGCCACTAGCAAGCAAGCCTAGAAGGGCCCAGGCCGTTTGCGAAGGGGTGGAGACCGCATTGACGTAAATGCCTTGCGTGTAACTTTCCGGACTCTCGCCCCAGCCGCCGTCGGCATTTTGAATGGCGCGGAGCCATTCACTGGCGCGGAGAATGTGGACTTCGAGTTCGCTTTCGCCAGCGGCGCGAAGGCCGCGAATGGCAAGAAATGTCCCGTAAATGTAATCGACACCCCAGCGTCCGTACCAACTGCCATCGGCCTCCTGGGCGCGAATGAGATATTCAACGCCGCGCTTCATGGCCGGATGGTCCGAGGGCACACCGTGAAGCGCCATCGCCTCCAGAACCCGCCCGCTGATGTCCGGACAGGTGGGATCGAGCATGGCGTTGTGGTCGGCAAATGGCACGTTGCTCAGCACGGGCCAGTTGTTATCGACATCGAAGGCGGCCCAGCCGCCGTCTTTCGCCTGCATGGCGATCAGCCAGTCGAGCGCGCGTTTAATGGTGGCCTGCTGCGCCTCGGTTTTCGTGCCCTTGGCGAAGGCCAGGGCGATCATCACCATTCCGGTATCGTCGATATCGGGGTAGTATTCGTTAGCGAACTCGAAATACCAGCCGGAGGGTTCGGTGTTGGGCCGGTGGATGCTCCAATCACCCTTTTTGCGAACCTCCTTGCTGACGAGCCAATCGGCGGCGCGGGCGAGTTGAGCCGATGGCGCCGTGCCGGCTTCGGCTAAGGCGTGAGCGGCGATGGCCGTGTCCCAGACGACGGAAAAGCAGGGCTGGAAATAGAATTTTTCGCCATCGTCCACCATGAGGTTGAGGAACTGCTGTTCGGCCTCATCGCGGTCCGGGTGGCCGGGCTGGCAGCCCAGCAGATCCAGCGCCATGATGGTATACATCATGGGCGGATAGATGGCGGCAAGACCGTCGGTGTAGCGGGTACGCTCGAGAACCCACTCTTTGCAGGCGGCGATGGCCTTGGCGCGAATGGCGCCGCTGCCGTAGCGTTCCCAGAGTTTGCAGGCCTTGTCGACGCCGAGGAAAAACGACTTCCAGGAAAACCAGCTATCGGGACAAGGGAACGCTTTGGAGACGCCGGGGAGGTAGAGTTCATCGAGGGTAAAGCCGGCAGGAGCGGGACGGCCCGGGTTGAGGGCCTGCACGATGGCGAGCGGAACGACGATGGCGCGGGCCCAGGCACTCATGTGATAGAGCACGCGGCCCATTAGGATCATCTCCGGCGGCACGCTGGGAACATGTTCGGCGGGAAAAAGATTGAACAGGCTGAGATTGATGCGGACGTAGCTATTGCAGGCCTGCAATCCGCCATGGGCTAGAATACACTCGCGGAGACGGGCGAGCGCGGGGCCGTTGGGATCGATGCCAGCTAACTTCAGCGCGAAGTAGGCTTTTACGGAGGCGCTGACATCCGACGGTCCGCCGGGGTAGATGTTGAACCCGCCATCGTCGCACTGGCGGGCGAGAATGGAAGCAACCGCACGGTCCACCTGGATCCGTGTGGGCGGATTCCAGTCCGCGCCGTCCGGAGGGAAAAGCCAAAGCTGCAACAGGATGTAATCCGACTCAAGCGTAGTGTCGGCGGTGAGTTCGCCCCACCAATAACCCTTTTCGCTTTGTTGGGCCAGTAGCCACTCCGACGCCCGTGCGATGGTCTGGGCGACGCTAGCGGCCACCGAGTCTGTCATTTGCAAACTCGGACTCATTTCTAGACTGTAGGACTGATCTGCGTCAACCGCGACGCGTTCAACTCTGGGGGCAAGGAAAAGCGGACATCTTCCTCTTTCACTTCCAGCGTTTCCAGGGTACCGTATCCGTTGGCGCGAAGGAAGTCGATGAGACGTTCGACGAGATGTTCCGGCGCTGAGGCGCCAGCGGTGATGGAAACGGTGTTCACACCGTCAAACCACTCGGTTTTGACGTCGTTTTCATCGTCGACGAGATAGGCCGGGCGGCCTTCTTTGCGGCAGACCTCCACAAGGCGCTGCGAATTTGACGAGTTGCGGGAACCAACGACAAGCAGGAGATCCGTCAGCGGGGCAACAGCCTTCACGGCCACCTGCCGGTTCTCCGTGGCATAGCAGATGTCCTGCGAATGGGGACCTTCGACCTGCGGAAAACGCTCGCGCAGACGCTTGACGATGTGGCTGGTTTCGTCCAGGCTAAGCGTGGTCTGCGTCAGGTAGGCCATCTTCGATTCGTCGGCAATGACGAGTTTGTCGACATCCTCTACGGTCTGCACCAGGATCATCGCGTCCGGCGCTTCGCCGAGAGTTCCGATGACTTCATCGTGATTTTCGTGGCCGATGAGGATGATGGTGTATCCCTTGCGGGCGAACTTGACGGCTTCCAGATGCACCTTGGTGACAAGCGGACACGTGGCGTCAATCACATTCAAGTTGAGCGCCTTGGCCTGCGTGCGAACGGCGGGGGAGACGCCGTGGGCGCTGAAGATCACACGCGCGCCGGACGGAGCCTCTTCGAGTTCTTCGACGAAGATCGCTCCCAGGTCTCGCAGCTCATCCACCACATGTTTGTTGTGGACAATTTCCTTTCGCACATAGATCGGCGCGCCGTAGGTTTCGAGCGCGATCTTGACGACATCAATCGCCCGGACAACCCCCGCGCAAAAGCCGCGCGGTGTGAGCAGGACGATCTTCTTCTGCCCGACGGTCTGTTCTTCCATCAAGGCTGCTGTGCCAGAATCCATAGTTCCCTCTCATTATAGCAACCTCAAATGGTCCTATATCGATGTTTCCAAAAGACGAAGGAGCGCTGCTTCGTCCTCTATTTCGATGCCGATTCGGAGCCAGCGGACTTGCAGCGGCTGCAATAATTCTTCGGCGCCGGCGGGCAGGTTCATCCAATCCTTCTCCGTGGTGAGGAGAACGGCGGCACCGGCTTCAAGCGCCTGGGTGCGCAAACGAAGGAGTTCGGCGGGGCGGTACTGGTGGTGATCGCCGAACGGCCAGCGGTAACAGGTTTCGATGCCGAGTTGACGGAGCGTGGACCAGAAAGAGGCGGGGTTGCCGAGACCGCAGAAAGCGGCGGCCTTGCCGGGCGGGAGGGGGGAGGGCATCCAGGCGCGAGGAACGACGCGGGAGCGGAAGACGGGCATGCCGGGTTTGATTTGTTCGATGTAGGCAAGCAGACGGCGATACTGGCGGCCGCGCTGGACACGGGTGAGCAGAATGGCGTTGGCACGGGCCAGGCCGGCGGGGTCTTCGCGCAAACGCCCGAGCGGGAAAACGGCGCCTCCGGCGAGGGGGTCCTGTGCGTCGAGCAGGAGCAGATCGAAATCCCGATGCAGACGGCGGTGCTGGAAACCGTCATCCAGGAGTACGACATCAATAGGCCATTTTTCGAGCAGTTTGCGGCCAACGGTGACGCGGTCTCCGCCAATGCCCAGATGGGCGATGGAGGCACGGACAAAGATCTGCGCTTCATCGCCGGTTTCGGAAACCGGCGCGGGGTCGCCGGCGGCGATGAGCGAAAAGGGCGCGGGGGAGACACGGCGGTACCCACGGGTGAGGATGCCGGGGGTGAGGCCCTGGAGGCGGAAATGTTCAGCGAGGTGGAGCACGGTGGGCGTCTTGCCGGAACCGCCCATGGCGAGACCGCCGGCGCAAATCACAGGTTTGTTCAGGCGCTGCGGTTCGACGCGCTGTTTGCGCCTGGCGCCATAGGACCAGATCCAACTGAAGGGCGTGAGCAGCAGGCGCTGGATGAGCGGGCGGCGGCGGCGGGGCCAGTTGACTTCGAGAATATCGATAACGGCGCGGCAGGCGATTTCGGTGGCGCCGCGCTTGGATTCGGCGAGTTGCTTGGCAATGGCGCCGGCCGGGCCCTGGTCCGCCAGGAGCGACTGGAGCGCGGGTGCGAGTTCGGCATGGCTGGCGATGCGAAGCAGGGCGCCGGCGGCGGTGAATTCGGCGGCGATTTCGGCGAAGTTCTCCATGTAGGGCCCGGCGATGACGGGCTTGGCGAAGAAGGCGGGTTCCAGGATATTATGCCCGCCGCGGCGGACGAGGGTACCGCCCATGAATACGGCGGTGGCGAGCGGGAAGAGGCCGCTGAGTTCGCCGAGCGAATCGAGCAGGAGAACGGCGGGGAGTCGCGCGGGCTGGAGTTGGGAACGGCGGACGTAGGCAATGCCGCGGGCGTCGAGTTTGGCGGCGGCGACGGGAAAGCGTTCTGGGCGGCGGGGGACGTGGATCCAAAGCAGGCCGGGGGTCCGCAAGGCTTCAAAGGCGGCGAGGGTGAGGTCGTCTTCGTCGGCGTCCTGCGCGTCGAGACCGGGCATGGTGGAGGCGGCGATGACGATGTGGGCGGGTTGGAGCGTGCGGATCCAGGCGGCGATTTCGGGGCTGGTCTCAATGCGCGCGGGGTCGAAATCGTATTTGAGATTGCGGCCGATGTGGAGCTTTTCGGGGGGTGTGCCGAGTTCGCGGTAGCGGGCGAGGTCCTGGCCGGACTGGGTGTAGATGGCGTCGGGGATGGCGAGGATGGGTGCGAAGAAGCGCTTGAGCTTGCGATAGCGAGGAAGAGCGCGGTCCGAGATGCGGGCGTTGACGACGAGCAGGCCGGCGCCGGTGCGCTTGGTTTCGTTCCAGAGATTGGGCCAAATCTCAGTCTCCATGACGAGCAGGAGCGAGGGCTGCATGGCGCGGAGCACGCGGCGGACGGCGAAGCAGTAATCGAGCGGCGTGTAGAAAACGCCGTCGGCGAGGGTGGCCAGTTTATCAAGCGCTAGGGCGTGCCCGGTGGTGGTGGTGACGGAGACGTAGAGAGGAGTATCGGGGAGTTTTTCGCGGAGGGCGCGAAGAAGCGTGGCGGCGCTGAGGACTTCGCCAACCGAGACGGCGTGCAACCAGATGCCGCCGGGCGCCGTCACCCGGAAGGGGAGGCCGCCGAAACGTCCGGGGATGGAGCGGAGCCAGTCCCTGTTCTTCGCCCCTCGCCATAGAAGGTACAGTACGATGAGTGGGGAGCCAACGACCTGCAAGAGGCGGTAAATGAAAAAAATGAGTACCGGCAAGAGCCTTTTACTTTTTCTGAGTGTAACTTTTCTGAGTTTATCAACGGACCTATGGGCCGACAAGAAAGACGCTCCGTTCCGGCCGGAAGCGGCGGAGACGTTTGCCACCAAACAGACCATTGATGGGCTTACGATTGCGGTGCAGCCGTTTGACGATCCGGAAGAGGCGCGCGTGGCGTTCGGGAAGCTGAACCCTTATGAACACGGCGTGCTGCCGGTGCTGGTGGTGATGAAGAACAACGGCAAGGGCACGGTGCGTTTTGAAAACATGCAGGTGATGTATGTGGCGCCGCGGAGCCGGAAAGTGGAGGCGACGCCGGCGGGCGATGTGCTGTATTTGAAGGCCGGCGGGCGGCCGAAGGTTTCCAATAGTCCGATCCCGACGGGCGGGCCGCGCATCAAGATTTCGAAGAATCCATTGAAAAACGATGTGATTGTGGAACGGGCCTTTTCGGCGAAGATGCTGCCGCCGGGGGACTCGGCGCATGGGTTCTTCTACTTCCAGACGGGGCATTCGCGCGGAACGTCGCTGTACATTTCCGGGATCCGGGAGGCGGGTTCCGGGAAGGAGCTGTTCTTCTTCGAGGTGCCGCTGGATTAGGCGGGGGAGGAGATAGCCAGAAAATCTGGCTATACTTAGGACGCAATGGAAATTTCTGTCGCAGATGCCAAAAACCAGCTTTCCCAACTGATCCGGGCGGTGGAACAGGGAGAAGATATTGTCATCACGCGGAACGGCAAGCCAGTGGCGTCGCTAACACCGGCGCCGCGTGGAGACCGGAAAGTAAAGTGGGGAACCATGAAGGGCCGCATCCACACTAAGCCAGGATGGGATGCTCCGATGACATTAGAGCAATTCCTCGGAGGGGACTTCTGACTCGGAGGGGACTTCTGAAAGGATACCTGCTGGATACGAACGTTGCCCTGGCAGGAACGTTCGATCCCCGGCGGCTCTCGCGCCGGATTCGTAAAGCTGTAGAGTCCGGGCCCTGCTACATCAGCGCCATTTCCTATTGGGAAGTGATGGTGAAGAGTAGGAAAGGAAATCTGGACGTGGGCAATCCAGCGGAATGGTGGTCCGGAACGATTGAATCGCTCGCATTGAGGCCGCTGGCGTTTCGGGCAGAGCATGTGGCGGAACTCCGATACATGCAGGGACACCACTCCGATCCATTTGACCGCGCATTGATGGCGATCGCTCGTGCCGAGGAACTCGCGTTCCTGACGATGGATAAGAAACTGGCGGAGTACGCCAGTGAACACCTGCAAATCGTGCTGTAGCTCGCGCGCTATTTCACTGCGGGCTTGGGGGCGTTCGGGTCAGCCACGCGGGTGATGAGCACGCGGCTCATCTTTACCGGCACATCCGGTTTGTCACCGCGGCCACGGGGGAGACGGGCGATCTTGGCGACCAGTTCCTGGCCCTCAACGACCTGTCCGAAAATGGTGTGCCGGCCGTTCAGGTGCGCGGGCGTGCCTTCGGTGATGAAGAACTGGCTGGAGCCGGTGCCGGGGCCGGCGTTGGCCATTGCGACGACGCCGGGGACGCTGAACGTCAGCGAGGGGTGGAATTCGTCGATGATCGGATCGGTGCCGCCCATGCCGTTGCCCTGCGGGTCGCCGCCTTGGATCATGAATTCGGGGATGACGCGATGGAACGTCAGGCCGTTATAGAGCGGCGCTTTCACGCGGGTGCCGGTCTTGGGGTTCAGCCATTCCTTGCGGCCCTGGGCGAGATCGACGAAGTTCTTAACTGTGACAGGCGACTCTTTTTCGTAGAACTTGAAGACGATGTTGCCGAGCGGGGTGACGCCGTGGGTGATGGAAAGCGTGGCGTACAGGCCGGGGGCGCGGGCGGGAACAGCGGGCTTCGGCGCTGCAACCGCAGGCTTGGCGGCGGCGACCGCAGGCTTGGCAACGGCCGGCTTGGCCGCGGCGGGCTTGGCGGGCGTGGCTTTGGGAGCGGCCGGGGGCTGGGCCATCAGGACGAACGAAAAGAGAGACGCGGAAACAAGGGATCGTGCAAGCATCCCTTTTAGGATAACAAGCCCGCTAAACTGGGCGCGCGCGACGGGCCGCGTCCGGAAACCGGACACAGTTCGTCGCGCGCGCGGATCCTCACGGGACGCGGGGGCTGGATCGTTATTGAGCCAGTGCCGGCGTCCTGCGAGACTCGGGGGAGAGTGGCGGAACCTGGTTGTGCGGATGGAATTTAACCGAGACGAGTTTGGACACGCCGGGCTCTTCCATCGTTACTCCATAAAGCGTCTGAGCCGCCTCCATCGTGCGCTTTGCGTGCGTGATGACGATGAACTGGGTTTCCGACGCCATTTCTTTAAGCAGCCGCGCGAGCCGGCCGGTATTGGCTTCGTCGAGCGGGGCATCCACTTCGTCGAGGATGCAGAAGGGGCTGGGCTGGTACTTGAAGATGGCCATGAGGAGCGCCATGGCCGTCAGCGACTTTTCGCCGCCGCTGAGCAACAGCACGTTCTGCAGCCGCTTGCCCGGGGGCGAGGCGATCATCTCGATCCCGCTTTCCCCGATGTTGGTTTCATCGGTCAGCCGCATTTCCGCGTGGCCGCCACCGAAGAGAGTCTTGAAGATCTCTTTGAACTGCGCGTTCACCGCTTCAAAGGCCTCGGCGAAACGCTTGCGGGACTCGACGTCGATTTCCTGGATCGCCTTTTCCGTGTCGCGAATGGAATCGAGCAGATCCTGCCGCTGCGTGTTCAGGAAGTTGTAGCGGAGTTCGGACTCCTTGTATTCTTCCAGCGCCTGCGGGTTGACGGCGCCGAGGGCTTCAATGCGGTTGCGCACTTCCATGTACTTGGCGTCGAGTTCGCTCAACGCCAGTTCGTCGAGTTCCGGATCGTCTTCCCGCACCAGTTCGCTGGCGAGGGCACCGAGATCCTTGCGCGCATTTTCATCCAGATGCTTCAGGTCCGACTGCAATTGGACCAGGTGGATTTCGATGTGCGTGCGGCGGTCCTGGGCTTCCTGGACGGAGACGCGATGAGCCTTCAACGCATCATCGAACGCCGAAAGCTGGGCGCGCATCTCGTGATCTTTTTGCGCGGCAACCTGGACGAGGCCCTGCAGGCGAAGGATCTCTTCCTGGAGCAGGTTGACAGTCGCGTCGAGCTCCATGTTGTCGTTGAGCAGGCGAGTACGGTCGAGCCCGAGACGTTCCAGTTCGGCGGCCACGGCGCCACGCCGGCGGGTCAACTCCCCGATTTGAGCTTCGAGGCGTTGACGCGCGGCGGCTTCACTGCGCTGGCGTTCGTCGAGCGAGGCTAGTTGCACCCGCAGTACGGAGTGCTCCTCCGAAACTCGCTGGACGGACTCGCGCAGTAAATCCAACTCTCCCCGGCCGCTTTCGAGTTCCTTCTCTTTTAGCGCACGGGCTTCTTCTTTTTCGGCGTGCAGACGCTGCTTTTCGTCTTTTTGCCCAACGGCGCGCTGGGCATCGCGGTCCAGACGCTCCAGTTCCAGGCGGGCAGCGGAAAGGCGGGCGTTGGAGCGGTTGGTTTCCTCGCCCAGGCGGCGCATTTCGTGATCGAGAGCAAGGGCCTCGCGCTCCTCCCGCTGCTGCTGCTGGCGCACCTGTTCAAGCTCTTCGCTCAACGTCTGAATGACGTGTTCAAGTTCGCCAATCTGTTCCTGTGTACCTTCGAAGGCCCGTTGCTTAGCGGCGACGGTGCCCATCAGTTCGCGCAGTTCGCGCTTCAAGCCGAGCGGGCCGGAGCCGGTTTTGCGGCCGCCACTGACAGCGTGGCCATGGTAGCAGACGCCATCGGGCAGCAGGAAGAAGATGTCGGGGTACTGGCCGGCGAGGCGCTGGGCGGCGGCGCGGTCCTGCACCAGATAGCAGCGCGAAAGCCGCGGGAGCAGTTCGGCCGGCGCGGTGGTGAGGCCGTTGGTCATCTTCAGATAGTTGCTGAGACGGCCGATGATGCCGGTTTCCGGGCCGATGGGCGGTTCGGTGGCAAGCGCGCTGGCGTATTTGTCTTCGAGTTCGGGATGGACCAGGAAGGTGGCGCGGCCGTCGAGATCGCCGCGCATCAGGTCAATGCCGCTATCGGCCTGCGACCAATCCTTGACCACGACGTATTCGAGTTCTTCGTGGAGGAACTCTTCGGCGGCCTTTTCAAAGGCAGGATCGACTTCGATGAAATCGGCAAGAACGCCGGAGGGTTTCAGCGCCGAGGTCTGGCCGCGCTCAACGGCGGTGAACAGGCGCTTCACCGATTCGGTGGTGTAGGCGCGGTGGTTGAGGATTTCTTCGAGCGAATCCTTGCGGGCCTTGATGCGGGCGAGTTCGGCGCGAACGGCTTCGAGTTGCCGGCGGGCTTCACCGAGCGACGACTTGCGGCCCTGCAGATCCTCTTCGACGCGCTTCTTGTGATCAGAGAGCGTTTCAAGCTGCATCTGCCGGTCGCCCAGCTTGGTTTGCAACTGGCCGCGCTGTTCGGCGAGGCGGGAGAGATCGACAGCGGCGCCTTCCTCTTCCTTGCCGGCGCGGAGGCGGTCCCGTTCGTTGGAGGCGAGGTATTCTTCCACCTGCGCGAGTTGGTTACGCATGGTGGACGCTTCACCGAGGAGCCGGAGCACCTGTTGACGCGCCTGTTCCAGGCCCTGTTCGCGCATCCGCAACTGGCCCTGCAACTGCTCGCGCTCTTCGTTCTTCAGGCGCAGACGGTCGCGGGCTTCATTGGCGTTGGCGGAGGCTTCTTCCAACGAGAGGCGATGGCGGTCAACATCGGATTCCAACGCCGCCAGACGCTTTTCCACTTCCTGCGATTCATTTTCTCCGCCGGCGAGACGTTGTTCAATCGACTGCACCTGCTGGGACTGGCTGTTCAGGCGGCCGCGCGTGCGCTCGGCTTCAATCTGCAGGTCGGCCAGTTCCTTGCGCTGGGCGGTGAGGGACTCTTCGTGCTGGTAGCAGGTCTGCTGCAGCGCGGTGTATTCGGATTCGCGGGTGCGCAGATCGGCGCCGAGCGTTTCCACCGCGGCGGCGGCCTGGCTCATTTCAATGGCCGCCTTGGAGGCTTCGCGTTCGAGCGTCTTGTACTTACCGGCCAGCAGCAGGCGAAGATGGGTGACCATCTCCTCGCGCAGCTTGACGTAGCGTTCGGCCTTGGCGGCCTGGCGCTTCAGCGAGTTCACTTGGCGCGTCACTTCTTCCAGAATGTCGAAGACGCGGGTGAGGTTCTGCTTGGCGCCTTCGAGCTTGGCTTCGGCCAGGCGGCGCTTGGTTTTGAAACGGGTGATGCCGGCAGCTTCTTCGATGACGGCGCGGCGATCCTGGGGGCGGGAGCTTAGGATCTGCCCGATGCGGCCCTGCTCAATGATGGCGTAGGATTCCGGGCCCAGGCCCGTGCCCATGAAAATGTCCTGAATATCACGCAGACGGGCGGTTTTGCCGTCGATCAGGTATTCGCTTTCGCCGGAGCGGTACAGCCGGCGGGTGACGGTGATTTCGTGGCGGCGTTCGCGCTGGGAATGCTCCGCTTTGGCAGTAGCAATGGCGGCGGATTCACCTTCCACGGGCTCCTGCGGTTGGAGCGCGGGGAGTTCGACTTCATAGGTCGGGTCGATGAGCGTCATGGTCACCGACGCCATGCCAACCGGTTTGCGGTCTCGCGTGCCGGCGAAGATTACATCTTCCATGCGGGCGCCGCGGAGGCTCTTGGCGCTTTGCTCGCCGAGCACCCAACTGATGGCATCGCTCAAGTTGGATTTGCCGCATCCATTCGGCCCAACAACAGCGGCTACACCGACGCCATTAAAGCGTAGTTCCTGGCGATCGGCGAAGGATTTGAAGCCCTGGATTTCAACGCGCTTAAGTTTTAGCAACGCGAGGTCCCCTCACAAGTAATAGTTCGCTATGACGCTTGTCATAACGCTCGGGGGGGAAACTTCATACTACTGGGTGTTCAGGGAAAAAGCAAGCACCAACCTACAGCCCTTGGTAGAGTTTTTTTCGGCAGCACTATATATAGTGCTAGAGCTTCCAGCGAAGCACTAGAACGTAGCGATCGGCGCCTCTGGATGGGTCGTCGATCTGGACTTTGGCGGTGAAGCCGTTGGCGGTATTGGGGGCGGCAAGCGTCTTCACGGCGCCGCGGCCCTTGTTTTTCCGGACTTCGAACTCGCTGAGCGGGCGGGCCGGGATGGCGCCGTTGCAACCGATGCTGGCGTCCTTTTCGGCCTGGCCGGCCAAAATTTCGTAGCTGGCGGTTTCGCCGGTGATGGAGAGCACGGCGCTGCCGTCAATGACGGCTTCGATCTGGCAGGTGCCTTCGGCGGCAGTAGTGGTGGTGGCGGCGGGCGCCGGTGTGGCGGCGACGGGCGGGGCGGATGGCGGCGCGGCCGCAACCTCTCCGACGCCGAGGAAGGGATTGTAGGTGTAATTCAGATCAACCGGGAGTTCGCGGGGGAAAGTAATGTTCTTGGTGACGGCATAAGCGGGGTCGAGCGCCCACTGGCCGGTGTTGAGCACCTTGCCGCGGCGGGTGCGTTCGTCGTGCCAGCCCCAGAACGGTTTCGCCTTGTTGGCGCCATGCTTGCGGCCCCAGAAGGAGCCCATGTAGCGTTGTCCGGCGCCGGGGCGATTGCCGAAGGGTTGATAATCATAGGCCGCGTCGAAGGTCTTTTCTCCGGTCTGTTTGGAGCGGGGCCACCAGGTCTCTTCGATGGGAATCAAATCGTAGCCGACATTGCGAGCGTTGCCATGAGCGGCGCGCTCGGCGACGCCTTTGTAGAACAGAGTGATACCGGTTCCCTCTTTGAAATCGCCGCGAGCGGCGGAAAACGTGGAGATACGGGCGCCAACCCCGAGCGCGCCGTGGCCGCCCGCCTCCAGGAAAACCATGGGGTGATGGCCGTCGTGAAAATCAATTTTGGCATCGATGTCGTGTGCGCCTTTGCGCAGGCGGGAGTCGTTGGCGTAGGAGTACACGTTGTTGTGGGCGAGAGTCTCCATCAGTTCCAATGTGCCGAACTCGCCCTCTCCCTTGCGAACGGTGAGAATGATGCCTTCGTTGTCGTTTTCGTGGCAGGTGCCGGCGATGCAGTTGTCGGAATAGTCGCGGGGATGGAAGAAATTGTAGTGCAGGAACCAGTGCGTGCCGGTTTCCACAGCGGCATAGTAGGCGTAGGCCTGCGACGTTCCGGTCTCCATGTTTTCCCAGTTGTTTTCGCCGTTCCAGTCGCCATCGAAATCAAAGCGGGTGGGAATATCGGCCTTGGGCTGCCACCAGGTTTCCTGGGCGATGAAGGGCGCCCAGTGTTCAGCGAGTTTGCGATAGCGGTTGGTATCGGCGGACGCGGGGAAAGAGTTTTTTTCCGCGGGCCGGCGAGAGGGAGCGTCCGCGGCGACAGTGATTTTCGCCGAGCCTTTCACGCCTTTAGCTTCGGCTTCGACGGTGTACACGCCCGGTTGCATGGGGGCGAAATACAAGACGGCGTCCTTCTGCACGAACTGGCCAGACACGGATTGGAAAATCTGGGCGAAACCTGTACCGCCGCCGTTGACAAATCCGCCGTCATCGACGCCCTGAAATCGAAACGGCTTGGAGACCCAGCCGTGGCCATCAGCAACTTTCGCGGTGGCGGTCTCACGTAGCCTTCCGGAGGATTTCGCGCCTTCCTTGCTGGTGGCCTCGCCCCACACCTGGATTTGCACCGGGATGGTTTCGCCGGGGCGCACGCGTGCCTCCGGGTCGAAGCGGAACTTCAACTCCTTCACTTCAGTCGATTGCGCGAAGGCGGTGAGGGAGGCGATTAGAAAAAGCGAAGTTCTCACATCGATTATTATGAACGGGCGGCACGCCATCCGCCATTAAGCAGCGGCACGGTGGCGCAGGCGGGACCGCCGTCCTTGGCGCGGCCGTTGATTTCCGCCACCGCCACGGGGGCGGCGGGGAGGCCGGTCAACGGTATTTTGGCGCGGCGGTTGTAGACAGTGCCGGGCTGGCCGGCGTAGGAACCGGAATTGATGTAGAGAAACCTGGCCGCGGGCGGGCCCATGGCAAAGGGGCCCTTGGCGCGGCCGTCCGCA
The DNA here is from genome assembly GCA_016789905.1 of Bryobacterales bacterium. Classification (GTDB taxonomy): domain Bacteria; phylum Acidobacteriota; class Terriglobia; order Bryobacterales; family Bryobacteraceae. Next base: position 33,803 of record JAEUQC010000115.1, read on the forward strand.
TCGATCTCCATTTCCAGTTCAAAGGTAATGTCGGCGCCGGTGGACGGGGTGTGCTGGAAGAGTTGCTGCTTCTTGTCCTGCAACGAAAAGCCAACACCGGGCGGAGGGCTGAGAAGCGTGATGCGGAGTTTCATATCAGGGAATGAGTTGAATGCGTTCGCGCGTGGCGGCTTCCACCGCTTTTCTAGTGTAAGGCATGGGGTGATAGCGGCCGTTCACCCAGTCATCGAGCAGATCATCATAATGCGGGCTCGCCGGATCGCCGGATTCGCCGGGCATGTTCGTCATACGGGAGCGGTCCCAATCGGCCAAGTCGAGCAGCATGCGGAAACTGGCGCCGACGGTGGCGCGAAAACCGGGGCCGGCGGCAACGTTGATGGTGTTCGCATCGCCGCCCAGTGGAATGGGGCCGCGGTCGAACTCCGCTTGCATGGCGGGATGCTTCAGTTGAAGAAAGTGGATGTTGCCGTAGCGCCAGCGGTTGCGGTCCGGGCCTAGCGCGGTTTCAAACTCGGTGACGGTCGCCTCCAGAGTTTTTGCCAGCAGGTCCGGCCGGGGCTTGGATTCGAGCGTTTTCAGCGTCAACTCGATGCTGGCGGCCAGGCCTTGTGGGGACTCGACAATAGCGGCGGTCAGCCGGCCCAGCCACATGAGATAGAGCGCGGCGGGAGTGGAGTCTTTGGTCATCTGCCCATTCCACTGGAGGAGCGCGGGAAGAACGGCGGCGGATTTGGAGCCGGCCGGCGGTGTCCACTTCCGGGCAATGGCCAGGAGCCGTTTGGCGGGCGGGGATTCGACATCCAGTTGCAGTGCCTGCATTGCGTCAAGGGTCCAGGCGCGACGGGATTTTAACTGTTGCTCAATGCGGTTCACGCGAAAATTGGGCGCCCATTCGTATTGGAGCGCATGTTTGTAGCCGGGAGGGAGAATGTTATTGTTGGCGGAAGCGAAGTAGCCGGCGGCGGGGTCTAAGGCGCGGGGAAGCTGTTCCGGTTTCAAGAAGCCTTGCCACTCGTATTCCCCCGTGTGGCCGGGCACGGGCAGCAGGCCGGTCCAGTTCCCGCGGATGGGCGTGAGGCCGGTGACGGCGAAGCCAATGTGCCCAGCGGTGTCGGCATACACGAGGTTTTCCGCAGGGGCTTTGTAGCGGCCGATGGCTTGCAAAAACTGCGGCCAATCCTTGGCGCGGGCCAGGCTAAGCGCGGCCAGGTAGCCGGCGGTGCCCGGCTCGGCGCCTACCCACCTCATGACATACGCGCGGCGAAGACCAAGATCGATGCCCACGACGGGACCATGGACGGTGTACTGCGTTTCGACGATGCGCGGCTTTTCGCCCTTCACATGAATTGAGTGGCGCTCGGTCTCCAGGCGTTTCCACTGGCCTTTGTAGAGATACTGCGATGGGTCGGCGGGATTGAGTTGCTCCACGTAGAGGTCCTGCTGATCGGTGCCGGTGATGGTGAAGCCGAAGCCGATGGTCTCGTTGTGGCCCAGGGCGACGCCGGGCAGCGCGGGTTCGCCGGCGCCGAAGACGTTCCAGCCGGGCGCGACAAGGTGGACCGTGCGGCGGAGTGAGGGAATTTGAAACGCGCGGTGCGGATCACTGGCGAGAATCGGCTTTCCGGTGGCCGAGAGCCTCGGCCCAACCACCCAGTTGTTGCTGCCCTGCGTCACATCGTCAAGCTCGTCGGTGGCTTCGTCGAAGGCGGCAATCGAGCCGGTGCGAATTTCCTTCAGGTTCAGTTCGTTGGGAATTTCGAGCCTGACGAAGGGACTGGGCGGCAGCCACTTTTCGAGCGCCAAGGCGCCATAGGTATCGACGAGCCGGGCGCGCTGCACTTCGCTCAGCAGATTGTTCATCATGGAAAACGCGGCCATGCGGGACACTACGTCATTGGGCTGCCAAAGGCCGGGTTGAAAGCCGAGTTTGGCGAACTCGGGGGTCAGCTTGCGCCGCGGATCCTGAATATAGGCGTTGATGCCGCGAACGAAGGCGTTGACGATGTGCCACGTATCGGGGGCATAGCTGGGCCACTCCTTCTGCCAGTCGCCGCGGAAACGAAGCAGGAGGGCGGTGCGGTCCCGTTCGACAAAGTCCGGACCCAGCACTTCGGCGAGTTTCCCGGTGCCCTGGCGGCGCCAGAGGTCGAGTTGGAACAGGCGGTCGCGGGCGGCCATGTAGCCCTGCGCGAAGAATAGATCGTCCTGCGACTGGGCGTAGATATGCGGCACGCCCCACTGGTCGCGGAGAATCTCCACGGGCTGCCGCAATCCCTTTAGCTTGATGTCTTCGGCAACGGCGCAGACGGCGAAAAGCAGAAGGAAACAGGTCTTCACGCGGTGGCGTCTCCGGGCCAGACGGGGCGGCGCTTTTCTTTGAAGGCGTTCACGCCTTCAGCGTAGTCAGGATGTTGAAACACCTGGGTGCGAAGGGCGCGGGCGAGTTGAGCGGCTTCATTGGGATTGGCGCGGGCTTCATTGACATAGCGAAGGCCAAGCGTGGTGACGGCGAGACTATGCCCGGCAATGGTGTGGGCGAGGGCGCTGGCGCGGTCGTCAAGTTCGAACTCCGGCGCGGCCTGATGGATGAGGCCCAGGCGCAGCGCCTCGTCGGTTTGAAAGACGCGAGCGGTAAGGCTGAGTTCCAGCGCGGCGCGTTCCCCGATGGCGGCGGCGAGGGAACGGAAGATGACGAAGGGGAACATGCCGATGCGGAGTTCGGTGATGCCGAAGTTCGTACCCATGGCGGCCACCACGACGTGGGCGTTGCAGAGCAGGCCGATGCCGCCGGCCAGGGCGGGCCCCTGCACGGCGGCGACAATGGGTTTCGTGATGCGCTGGCCAATGGTGAACAGGCGCTCGTGAATTTCGAGTTCCCCTTTGGGGCCGTGTTCCAACGCCTCGTCCAGATCCATCCCGGAGCAGAAGACCTTTCCCTCGGCGTCGAGGAGGATACAGGCGGTGGCGGGGTCGGTTGCCGCGGAGTCAAACGCCGATAACAGCGCTTCGCACATCTCGATGCTTAGTGCGTTTCGCTTTTCCGGGCGCGACATAGTGACGCGGCGCACGCGGCCCTCCTGGCTGACTTGGATGGCGTTCATACCCGTATTGTCTCCCACGGCAAGTATGTGGCAGACTTTTCGATCATGAGAATTTTCGACCGCGGTTTGCTGCTATCCCTCGCGCTGACGTGCGCGTTCGGCCAATACTATGTAATTTCGACTGTGGCCGGAAATGGGCAACTTCGCTTCACGGGGGAAGGGGCCGCGGCCACCAATGCCGCGCTGGTTTCGCCGCGGAACGCAACGGTGGACGCGGCTGGCACCATTTACTTCAGCGACAGCTACTTTCACCAGGTTTTCGCGGTTACCCCCGGCGGAACCGTGACTGTCTTTGCGGGAACCGGGCGCCAAGGCTTCAGCGGCGACGGAGGGCCGGCCACGGCGGCGCAACTGGACGGACCGGCGGCGTTGGCCGTGGACGCGGCGGGCAACGTTCTGATCGCCGACGCTGGTAACTCGCGCATACGCGCGGTGGCGCGCGGCGGAACTATATCAACGGTCGCCGGCAACGGCGGAAACGGTGTGGCGGGCAATGGCGGACCGGCGACGTTGGCCGCGATCGGCGCGCCTAGCGGACTTGCGGTGGACTCCGCCGGGAACGTCTACATCACACAATCCGGCAACCATGTGATTCGCCGCGTTGGCGCCGATGGAGTGATCAACGCCTTCGCCGGGACGGGAACCGCCGGGTATTCCGGCGACGGCGGGGCGGCGACGGCGGCGATGTTCTTCAGCCCGCAGGGGCTGAAGGCGGACGCGGCGGGCAACGTGTTTGTGGCCGACTCGCTGAACAACCGGGTTCGTAAGATCAGCCCGCAAGGAATTGTCTCCACTTTAGCGGGAAACGGGACGGCGCGGTTTTCCGGTGACGGGGGTGTAGCGGCGGAGGCCTCGCTCTCGTTACCCACTGATGTAGCGGTGGGGGCTGGCGGTCTGATCTACATCGCTGACGCATTGAACGCTCGAATCCGAACGGTGACCGCGGCGGGAATCATCAATACGATTGCCGGCGGCGGCGCATCGTGGGTTAACGGACCCGCTCTGCAGGCCACGCTGCCGGCGCCGAATAGCTTGGCGCTGGACGATGCGGGCCGGCTGATCGTGGTGGTTCCGTTTGCACGGCAAGTGCGACGGGTCCTTGCGCCCACCATCACCACAGTCGCGGGCACCGCGCCAACCTCCGGCACTGGCGACAATGGACAGGCCACGGCGGCGCCGCTGCTGAGCCCCTACGGAGTGGCCGTGGACGCGGCTGGAAATGTGTATATTTCCGATCAGTTCGACAATCGCATCCGGAAGGTTTCCCCGGCGGGAGTCATCACGACGGCGGCGGGCAACGGGCTCTATGGGTGGACAGGCGACGGTAGCCCGGCGACGACGGCGCAGCTTGGGTCGCCTCGCGGAATGTCGATGGATGCAGCGGGAAATCTTTTTGTTGTTTCCGGCGCCATGTCTGGAGTGCGAAGGATCGCAGGCGGCACTGGGGCCATCGGCACCGTGGCCGGCTCCGGCCCGGCGGGGTTCGGAGGGGACGGCGGTGTGGCTACGGAGGCGCGGATGAACGTTCCGCTTGGTGTGGTGGCGGATGCGGCGGGGAACCTGTTCATCGCCGACACGAATAACAACCGGGTGCGGCGGGTGGACGCGCAGACGAAGAACATTAGCACGTACGCAGGCACCGGCGTGGCCGGTTTCAGCGGCGACAATGGCCCGGCGGCGCAGGCGCAACTGTTCCAGCCGCGTCAGCTTGCGCTGGACCCGGGCGGCAATCTGCTCATCGCCGACACAGGGAACAGCCGCATTCGCCGGGTCACCACGGGAGGCATCATCTCCACAGTCGCGGGCACAGGAACGGGCGGCGCAATCGGCGATGGCGGGCCGGCAACGCGGGCGCAAATCTCGGCGACCGGTGTGGCGGCCGACGGCGCCGGCAACATCTTCATCATCGGACCGGCGCGAGTCCGGAAGGTGGACGGCGCAACCGGCGTAATCTCAACAATCGCCGGGACGGGCGCGCTGAATTTCAGCGGCGACGGCGGGCTGGCCACGAGCGCCACGATCGATGGCGCCATCAATGCCACTGTGGATGCCAGCGGTACCGTCTACTTCACCGATGAGCGAAATTCGCGCGTGCGAAAGTTAAGCCCCGCGCAGATTGTACCGGAAGGCGTGGCGAACGCCGGGACGCTGCGGGCAGGACCGGTGGCGCCGGGGCAGTTGATCAGTATTTTCGGATTCAACATTGGCCCGCCGAGCGCGGCAGGACTGACGCTGGACGGCGCCGGCAAGGTGGCTACCCAACTCGGCGGGACGCAGGTGTTTTTCGATGGCGTGGCGGCGCCACTCGTGTACGTTTCGAACGGACAGGTGAACGCGATTGTGCCGTATGCGGTGGCCGGAGCAGCGTCAACGCAGATGCAGGTGGTGTACCAGGGCAAGGCGACCAACACGATCACGCTTCCGGTGGCGCCATCGTCGCCGGGCCTATTCGCCGTCACCAATGCCGATGGCGGAGTAAACTCGCCGGCGAATCCAGCGGCGCCCGGCTCCATACTTGTGCTGTACGGCACGGGAGAAGGGCAAACCACGCCGGCCGGCGTGGACGGCGCAGTGGCGGCAACCGTGTTCCCGAAACCGATACTGCCAGTGACAGTGCAGATCGGCGGCCAAGCGGCGGAAATTCTCTACGCCGGGGCGGCGCCGGGGTTCGTGGCGGGAGTACTCCAATTGAATATTCGAATCCCGGAAGGAGTGCGGGGAACAGTGCCGTTGCAACTCAGAATTGGTGAAGCGGCAACGCCAACGGGCTTGAATGTAACGGTGCGCTAGAGCTCCGCCGCATCCGCGTCAATCTCCATTCCAAGCAGTCCGGCAGCCAGCGTCTTTCCCTGCGCGTCAATACGCAGGGAAAGCGTTCCACCGCCGCCCAGCGCGCCGTAGCAGAGAAAATTCAACGCACCCAGATTCGGCAGTTCGAAGCGCTCCACGCGCCCTTCAATCAATGCGCCGAAATGCGCCTTCACGCGTTCCGCCGTTACCTCACGCACAAGGAGCGGATAGTGTTTTTCGTTGAACGCGATGATGCCGATGTTGGAAGTGTCGCCTTTATCGCCGCTGCGGCCATGGGCAATTTGTGAGAGCGGGATCTTCATTCGACCACCTCCACATGGGTTTGAATCTCCTGGCGCGGAATGAGCGCCGGCCAGTAGGCCACTACTTCGCGCACGCTGGGGCGGCCGTCGCCGTACCCGGTTCCAGTGGGCGGGCCGTTCAACACAAGCGGGATGAGTTCGCGCGTGAACCGGTCAACGGCGCGTTTGTCCTTGCCGCGAACACCTACGCGCAGCATCACCTCCGCCGGCTGCGGATTCGCCGGCGCGGCAATACCGTGGCAGGCGTTGGCGCCAAAATACTCGCTGTAAATCTCCTCAAACGACAGGCCCAGATCGTTGAGCCGGGCGCGGACAATCGCATCGGCGGCCTGGGCTTTTTCCAGCGCGTCGGGCCAACTGTAGACGATGGTGCCCTGCGCCTTGTAGCCGTGCAGGTAGCTGATGGAGATCTTCAAAAACGGCGTGGCGGGCCGGCCCTTGATGCCGCTGACGAGCACACGGTTCGGGCCATCGTCGCTTAGCCGGACGGTGGTGAAATCGGCCATGCAATCGGGCGTGATGTAGTTGTGCGGGTCGCCCAATTCGTAAAGAAGCTGCTCCTTCACCGTATCCTGCGAAACGCGCCCGCCGGTGCCGTGATGCTTGGTGATTACGAAGCTGCCGTCGGGTTCGGCTTCGATGATCGGGTAGCCGATATTGGCAAAATCGGGAATGGTTTTCCAGTCCGCGATGCAGTTGCCGCCAGTGCACTGGGCGCCGCATTCCACGATGTGGCCGGCGATGGTGCCCGCCGCCAGCAGATGGAACTGATCGGGCCGCCAGCCGAATTCATGCACCATGGGCGCCAGCGCCAGGGCCGTGTCCGTGGAGCGGCCCGCGATGACTACGTCGGCGCCGGTGGCGAGAGCTTCGGCAAGCGGGAACGCGCCGATATAGGCGTTGGCGGAGGTGATGTGAGGGCGAATGACGGTAAGCGGCTCGGCGGTGTCGAGGTTTTTCAAATCCAGACCGCGGCCAAGAAAATCGTCGATGCGATCATAGACGTCGTCACCGAGAACGACGGCGACCTTCAATTCGGGCGCGAGCCGTTTCACCTCACGGGCGCAGGCCACGGGATTGACGCCGCCGGCGTTGGCCACCACACGCACGCGGCGCTCCTTCATGCGCGCCGCGATGCGGCCGATCAGCGGCGGGAAGTCGCGCGCGTAGCCCAGGCTGGGATCGGCCTGCTTCTGCTTCTGCACGATCGACATGGTGACCTCGGCGAGATAGTCGAGGACCAGATAATCGATGGGACCTTGTTCCACCAGGCGCACCGGTGCTTCCAGCCAATCGCCCCAGAAGCCTTGTCCATTGGCAATGCGGATCATAGACGCTCCAAAACGAGGTGTTCGCGATGGCCGGCGGCGGCGCAAACATCGAGCGCGAAGGCAAGCGTTTCGCGGGTCTGCGCGGGGTCGATCACGGCGTCGCAGTGGCCGCGGGCGGCGGCGTACTTGGCGTCCAGCCAGCGCTCATAGTCGGCGCGCGTGCGTGCGATCTTTTGCTGCAATTCAACGGGAACTTCGGCGCCCGCATCTTTTAATCGCGCCAGTTCCGGACCGTGCACGGCCTGCACGGCGGATTCGCCCTCCATGACGCCGATGCGGGCCGTGGGCCAGGAAAAGGTGAAGTGCGGGTCGAACCCCTGGCCGGCCATGGCGTAATAGCCGGCGCCGGAGGCATGGTTGACCGTGAGGACAATTTTCGGAACCGTGGCGCAGGCCATGGATTCCACCATCTCCGCGCCGGCCCGGATGATGCCGCTTTTCTCCGCCTCCATGCCCACCATGAAGCCGCTCACATCCTGTACGTAGAGAATGGGCGTGCCGGCGCGCTCGGCGTTTTCCACGAAATACGTCACCTTCCGCGCCGATTCGGTGTAGACAATGCCGCCGATGCGCGGACCTGTGGGCGTTTTTAAGAAGCCGCGGCGGTTGGCGATTACCGCCACCGCGCGGCCCGCCAGTTGCGCTTCGGCGCAGAGCATTTCGCCGGCATATTCGGGTTGGAACTCGGTATATGTATCGACGATGTGCGAAAGCAGCGTTTCCATGGAATACGGCAAACGGTGATCGGCCGGAAGCACTTCGTAGACTTCGGGGGTCTGGGGTGCGTCCGCGGGCGGCCGTGGCGGCGCCGGAAAGGCGCGGAAACGTTCGCGGATTTGGTGAAGACAATCGGCGTCGTCCTTGGCGCGGAAATGCGCCACACCGCTTTCGGAGGTGTGCATGCGCGCGCCCCCCAGGTCTTCGGCGGTGTTTACCTGACCGGTGGCGCCCTTTACGAGGTTCGGCCCGCCCAGGCCCATGAAGCTCGTGCCCTCCACCATGTAGATGACGTCGCTTAACGCGGGCAGGTACGCTCCGCCGGCGATGCACATGCCCATGACGGCGGCAATCTGCGGGACGCGCAGTTTGCGCCGCATCAGCGAGTTGTAATAGAAAATCCGTGCGGCGCCGTACTGGCCGGGGAAGATGCCATCCTGCAGCGGCAGATTCACGCCGGCTGAATCCACCAGATACACAATCGGGATGCGGTTGCGCATGGCCACTTCCTGCGCACGCAGAATCTTGGTAATGGTTTCGGGCCACCATGCGCCGGCCTTCACCGTGGCATCGTTGGCGACTACGACGGCGGGCCGCCCGTGAATACGGCCAACAACGGTGACGACGCCCGCTGCCGGCGCCTGGCCGTCGTAAAGATCGTGGGCCACCAGCAGGCCGATCTCCACGGAAAACGAACCCGGATCGAGCAATGCATCTACTCGTTCGCGTGCCGTCATCTTGCCGTCGCGGTGCTGCTTTTCGATCTTCGCCGGGCCGCCCCCGGCGCGCAGTTTCGCTTCCAGAGCCCGCAGTTCCGTTAGCTGTTCGCGAATCCAATTCGCCATGAGGTTCGCTCCCAGTATAGTTCTGATGCTACGTTCATTAGACGGACATGCTTGGTATCGATTCGAAAACCGCCCGCATTACCTGGACCGTGTTCCTGGTGTTACTACTGATCGATCTGGCGTGGATGGCGCGGACAACGCTGTTCGTTTTTACCATCGCGCTGCTGCTGACCTATCTGGTTCATCCGTTGGTGGAACTGGCCAAGAAAGTGCTGCCGCCGAAGTGGCCCGCCTCCGTGGCGCCGGCGCTCGTTTACGCGGCCGGTCTGGTGATTGCGATTGGGGCGGCGCTGGTGATCGGAACACAAGTGGCGGCCGAAGCGTCGCAGTTGGCAGGGCGGCTACCCGAACTGCTACGCCAGCGCGACCATATGTTGGAGAACTATCTGCCGGCGATTCTACGGCCGTATCAGGACCAGATCGCCTCCGCGTTGAGCGGGCAATTAGAAACCGGAAAAGAGATGCTGTTGCCGGCGCTATCGGCGGTGGGCAAGGGGTTGCTCAGCCAGCTCTCCTCGCTTCTTTACGTCGTCCTGATTCCGATACTTGCGTTCCTGATTGAGCTTGGCTTGGGCGATATTCGCGGGGCGGTGGTGGCGCTGTTCACGCGGGACGATCACCAGCAATTGGCGCACAACATAGTTGGGGACGTGGACGTATTGCTGGGTCTTTACATGCGCGCCGTGTTCCTGCTGGCGCTAGCGACATTTACATCCCACATGCTGGTTTTTGGGCTCGCTGGGGTGCCGTACGCAGTGCTGCTGGCCGGTGTTTGCGGGCTGCTGGAATTCGTCCCGGTGGTGGGCCCGCTGTCGGGAATGGTGATCGTTACGCTGGTGGCGGCCTTCAGCGGGTACCCGCATGTGGGCGGGCTCATTGTGTTTTTCCTGCTCTACCGGCTGTTCCAGGACTATGTTTTGCAGCCGTATCTGTATAGTGCAGGGATCGAAATGCACCCGTTGCTCGTACTGTTTGGTGTACTCGCCGGAGAACAGGTGGGCGGGATAACAGGGATGTTCCTTTCCGTCCCGCTGCTGGCTATATTCCGCGTCATCTATCGCCGTTCGTTTGGAGCGAGGGAGATATGAAACCTACACTCATTTTGTTGATCGCCATGTCGGCATGGGGCCAAAGCCCGGTGCGGCAAGCCATGGACTATATGGCCGCCGCCACCAAGGACGGCGCCTTCATGGGAACGGTGCTGGTGGCCAGGAATGGAAAGACGCTTTTCTCCAACGGCTACGGGCTCGCCAACGCCGAACATGGCGTGGCGAACGGCGTTGACACCAAGTTCCGGCTGGGGTCGATCACCAAGCAGTTCACCGCCGTCGCCGTGTTGCAGTTAGAGGAGCAGGGCAAGCTCTCGGTTACCGACGCCATGTGCAAATACGTGGATAAGTGCCCGGAAACGTGGAAGCCGATTACAATTCACCACCTGTTGACGCACACGTCGGGCCTATTCAACTTCACCAACGATCCGGAGTACCGGCGCACGGCCATGCTGGCCTCGCCACCCGCGCATTCGCTCGAAAAGATCCGGGACAAGCCGCTGCGATTCGACCCCGGGACGAGATTTGAGTACAGCAATTCCGGCTATGTAGCGCTGGCGATTGTGGTGGAAAAAGCCTCCGGCGAAAACTATGAAGCCTATATGCGGAAACATGTGTTTCAACCGGCGGGCATGAACGATTCCGGACACGACGACCATACGCCGATCCTCAAGAACCGGGCCACGGGATACGAAGGCCAGGGCGCAACGCTCCGGCACGCGCCCTACCACGACATGACAATTCCCATCGGCGCGGGCGACCTGTATTCGACGGCGCAAGACCTGCTGCTGTGGGATCAGGCGTTGAACAACGACACGCTGCTGAAAGCCCCGGCGCGCGCGAAACTCTTCCAGGCGGAGAAGAGTAACTACGCCTACGGCTGGCTGGTGCCAAGGATATTCAACCGCCAGGCGCACATGCATGGCGGTGGAATCTATGGGTTTTCCACCAACATCCTTCGCTTCCCGGAGGAGGGACTGGTGTCGATCGCGCTTTCGAACAATTCGAGCGCCGCCGCCGCGCGCATCGGCCGGGACCTGGCGGCGATATTTCTGGGCGAAAAATTTGAGATGCCAAAGGTGCGCACAGCAATCACGCTGCCGGCGGACACACTGGACCGCTACACCGGCAAATTCGCCATGGCGCCCTCTGTTTTGATGACGATTACTCGCGAGGGCAGCCAGATGTACACGCAACTGACCGGACAAGGAAAGATTGAAATTTTTCCGGAGTCGCCCACGGTCTTTTTCCCACGCGTTGTGGACGCCACCATCAGCTTCGCATTCGGCGCGGACGGGAAGGCAGCTTCCATTACGCTCCACCAGGGTGGCCGTGATATGCCCGCGAAGAGGGTACCCTGACCGATGAAGCGACTACTGATTTTGCTCGCTTTCACTGTGTCCGCGCAAACGCGCCAGGTTGTCATTACCATCGACGATTTGCCGCGCGGGGGCGACAACCCATCGGCCAACGACCTGGCCGGCGTTCGCGCGATGACCGAGAAATTGCTGCAGCCTCTCCGCGGCACTCAGGCCATTGGGTTCGTCAACCCTGGAAGTGACACCGCACTGGGCCTGGGCGAAGCGGGACTGCAATCGATTCTCAAACAGTGGCTCGATCATGGCCTGGACCTGGGCAACCACACCCATACGCATCCCAACATCAACCAGGTGGCGCTGGCCGAATACACGGCCGACATTCTGCGGGCGGAACCGGCGCTGACAAAGGCGCGCGGAAGGCGCCCCGTCTACTTTCGCCATCCGTTCCTGCATACGGGCCAGGATGAGGCGGCACGGGCCGGACTGGCGGATTTCCTGCGCAGCCACAACTACCAGGTGGCGCCCGTCACTATCGACAACTCCGACTGGATGTTCGCCCGCGTCTATGCCAACGCCTTACGCAAGGACGCTGCGCTGGCAAAGCGCATCCAGCGAACCTACGTCGAGTACATGGAAACGATGTTTGCGTTCTTTGAAACGCGCGGCGCCGAAGTGACGGGCGGAGATTTTCCGCAGATTCTGTTGCTGCACGCCAATCAGTTGAACGCGGATACGCTGCCGGAGTTGCTAGCCATGATGCGCCGCCGGGGATACCAGTTCGTTTCGCTGGAAACGGCGCTGCGCCACCCGGCCTATGCGTTGTCCGATGGCTACACCGGGCCATGGGGCCTTTCCTGGATTCACCGGTGGGCGAAAGCGAAGGCACTGCCAACCGCGGGCGAACCGGCCGAACCGAAGGAAATTCTGGACCTGTACCGGGGCCGGGCCGCGGCGCCCCCACGTTAAGATAAACCAATCGATGACTTTTCTCCTCTTGCTTTTGGGCTTGGTTTTGCTGTTTCTGGGTGGTGAATTGCTTGTGCGCGGAGCAAGCAACCTAGCCACCAGCATGGGAATCTCGCGCCTGGTGGTGGGGCTGACGGTGGTGGCGTTCTCCACCAGCGCGCCAGAGTTGGCGGTGAGCCTGCAATCGGCACTGGAAGGCCAAAGCGCCGTGGCGGTAGGGAATGTGGTTGGGAGCAATATCTCAAATATCCTGCTGATTCTGGGCGCTTCGGCGCTAGTGGCGCCGTTGATCGTGGCGCGGCAGATTGTACGGATTGACGTCCCGATGATGATCGCCTCCGCCGGGCTTGGGTATGCGATGAGCCTGGATGGCACCGTGAGCCGGGCGGATGGGCTGGCGATGATGGGCATGCTGGCGGCGTACCTCTGGATGTCGATTCGTCTTGCCAGACAGCAGACGGAGGAGAGCGAACCCGCGGCCGCGCGACGGCCGATGAAGGACGCGTTCTTGGTCGTCGCCGGGGTGGGGATGCTGGTAATGGGCGCGAACTGGCTGGTGGATGGCGCCGTGGTGATCGCGCGCCAATTCGGTATCAGCGAGTTGATTATTGGCCTGACCGTTGTGGCGGTTGGAACGTCGTTGCCGGAGTTGGCGACATCGATCATCGCCACGCGGCGGGGCGAGCGAGAAATCGCCGTCGGCAACATTGTCGGCAGCAACATCTTCAATGTTCTGGCGGTGCTGGGCATGACGGCGGTGCTGGCGCCGGGCGGGGTTCCTGTACCCACCGCGGCATTGGCCTTCGACTATCCGGTGATGATGGCGGCCAGCTTGGCGTGCCTGCCCATATTCCTCCGCAGGCTGGAGATCGCCCGTTGGGAGGGCGCGCTTTTCTTCGGCTACTATGTGGCCTACACGTTGTATTTGCTTCTGGACGCGACTGGGCATGACGCGCTGCCATACTACAGCGGACTCATGCTGTGGTTCGTGCTGCCGCTCACCGCGATTACGTTCTTGACGATTCTGTATCGCGAAACGCGGCGCAACGCTACCGCGCCGTGACCCGCGGCCAGGCGAGTTCCAACCCTTGCGCGGTCAACCGGGTTTGCAGCGCCGTCAGCAGCGGCTTGCTGTTGCGGATGTGGCGCGGCGGATGGCCGGTCCTGACAGCCTCCGCAGCCACGGCACCTGCCGCTTCGCCGATATTCCATTCCACGGGGTGCAGCCGGTAGCAGCCGTTGGTGATGTGCGTGACTCCAAGATTTTTCGATGCCGCCAGCAGGTTCTCCACGCGCCGCGGGATCAACGCGCCGAGGGGAATCTGGAACGGCAGCGAACTCACGTCAATGTAGTTGTCGCCGCCGCTGGAGGGGTGCAGATCGATGCGGTAACTCCCAATGCCAACGCTGTCGGCGTACTCCTCCGCCGTCACGCGGTCGCGGCTCAACCCCGTTGCCTTCATGCGCGCATCGAGCCCGACGTGCTGTTCCACCACCGTGACCTCCGCGCGAATGCGGCGCGATTCACGAATGTAGGGATACTTTGCCATGCCGTCTTCGGTGCCCGCAAGATCGCCGCGCAGCCGCAACCCCTTCCACCCTTGGCCGCCATCGGGACGCGGCGTTTCGGTCTGCATCCAATAGAGCAGCGAAAGGCTCAGTTGCTTGCCGCCCTCCAGGTGTTTGGCGGCTTCGGCGGGCGTGTTGTTGTGCAGGTTCCCCAGCCAGTAGTCGTTTTGGGGCCAGTTGATGAGCGACACGTCCCCGGCGTAGGCGCCCGGCGCGAAGTTGCGTTTATTGGCGATGCGGCGATAAATGAACAGGTTCAATTTTCCCGGCGGATTGTGTTCGGCCGAAGGGTCGAACATGACGTCCCGGGGTTGCAGTGTCACCGGATTGCTCATGGACCAACTCAACAGTTTGCCGGGCCAGGCGGGCTTCATCGCCGGCACGTAGTCGCGCCAGAAGGCGTAATCTCGCGGCTTGTCGATGGTATGGTCCTCACCGGCCACGTAATCCACCGCGAAGCATACGGTGAACGACTGGATATTATCCGGCTGCGCTTCGGCCGGCGCGTGCGGTTCCCCGGTTTCCTTGCGGGATTCGAAGCCGGTGACAAACTCCGTCCCGGTCAGCGGCAACAGGTCGCCCTGCTCAGTGGCATCAATGAAATAGGGGGCGGAGATGGTCCTCTCGACTCCCGATTTGTGCCGGACGGTGACGGCGCGAATCTTGTCTCCCGTCACATCGGCGCGGACGGGAACCGTATCCCGGAGGATAGTCAACTGCCCGCCGGAAACATAGCGGGCAAGCATTGCGTCCAGCACGGCCGTGGAAACGTGCGGTTCGTGCGTAATGCGGGAAACGGAGCCATCGCCAGGGTTTAGGTTCCAGCGTCCGCGGGCTTCCACGGTGAGCGGGTAATGGTCCCGATAGTAAGCGCGAATGCGGGACCGGTATTCGCGGTAGAGCCGGGTTCCACCGAACTGTTCCACCCAGGGGTGCTCGTCGGGCGGCACCATCTGCGACGTTAACTGGCCGCCAATCCAATCGGTCTCTTCGGTCAGTACGACGCGCAATCCATCGCGCAGCGCCGCCAGCGCCGCGGCCACGCCCCCGGTGCCGCCGCCAATAATGGCAACGTCACAGCGGAATTCCCGGCCGGCGGCTAGAGCGGAACCCGCGCAAGTCAGTAGAAAAGTACGTCGGTGATGCACTTTTTCATCCTAATACGCGTACCGGAAGGGGTCTTGCCCGCACTATTCTTTATGAGACGGTCCCCTGCGCGATTGCGAGTTTGATAAAGAATGTCAGGGTTGCCGAAAACGGTTTGAGGTGTCGAATGCTCTTGAGATTGGTGCTGCTCGCGTTCGCGGGATGCTTGTCCGGCCAGCAGATTATTACGACGTTCGCTGGTACCGAGTGGGTTTACCCGCTTGGCGGCGGAGCGGCGCTGGACGCTCCGTTGAGTTCTATCATTAGCACCGCCATTGATCCGCAAGGACGGCTGGTAATCGCCGATGGGTCGAACAATGTCGTTCTGCGGGTAGACGCGGGCGGCGCCGCGACGGTTATCGCCGGAAACGGTGTGGCGGGATTCTCCGGCGACGGGGGCGATGCGTTGCGGGCCTCGCTGCGGACGCCGCAGGCGATCGTCTATGACGCGGGGGGAAATTTGTACATTGCCGACCGAGGCAACCGGCGGCTCCGCCGCGTAACCCCCGCGGGTGTGATTTCAACAATCGCGGGCACCGGCAACGCTGGTGCCACGGGAGACGGCGGGCCGGCAACCGCCGCAACGCTCTCCCCCTGGCGGTTGGCCGTCGGGCGCGGCGGTGAGATCTACTTCAGCGATATCGATAACAACCGGATCCGCCGGATCGGCACCGATGGCGTGATCACTGCAGTGGCGGGAACAGGGTCGGACGTGTTTTCCGGCGAGGGGCAGCCGGCCGTTACCACCGGCCTGGATCCGCAGGGCATTGCCGTCGACGCGGCGGGAAGGCTGCTGGTGGCCGACTGGCTGAACCATCGGGTGTACCGGATTGGCGCCGATGGCATTCTGCGCGTGATCGCCGGCACGGGTGAACTGGGCGCCACCGGAGACGGAGGCCCGGCTACGGCGGCGCGAATGAATGCGCCAACCGGCGTCACTACCGACGCGGCGGGGAACATTCTGGTCTGCGAATCCAATGGCCGCCGGGTGCGAAAAATCGACACCGCCGGCGTTATCACCACGATCGCTGGCGGCTCCACCAACTCAGTCACTACCACTCCCCAGGACGCGCTGCGAACGGGGCTAGGATTTCTGCATACACTCTCCATCGATCAGCAAGGCCGGGTGTTCATAGCCGATCGCCAAAACATGCGGATCTTCCTGCTGTCGGCCGATTACCGGCAGATTTCGATTATCGCCGGCAATGGCCAATACAAGGATCTTGGCACAGGTGTCCCGGCCGCGCTGGCGACCATCACCCAGCCGGCCGGGCTGGCCATCGCGCCGGATGGCTCCCTCTATTTCAGCGAACTCTCCGGCCACCGCATTGGGCGTATTGCCCGCGACGGCACGGCCACCGTCGTTGCCGGGAACGGCGTGGCGTCGTGCTGCGTGGATGGCGGCCCGGCGGCGAATGGCCGCGTGAGTTCTCCGAACGCCCTCGCCATTGCTCCGGACGGTTCGCTCATCATTGTCGATGGCGGCAGCCAGAAGATCCGAAAGATCCAGAACGGCACAATCACCAGCATCGGCGGGATAACGTTTGAAGGCGGATTCTCCGGAGATAACGGCCCGGCCACCGAAGCTCGCTTCCGCAATCCGTGGGGCGTGGCCGTGGACGGTGGCGGCAACATCTACGTCGCCGACCGCCAGAACCACCGCGTGCGCCGCATCGATACCAGGGGTGTCATCACCACGTTTGCCGGCAACGGACAGCCGGGGTTCAGCGGGGACAACGGCCCCGCCACATCCGCCAGCCTCAATATCCCGCTGGCGCTGGCCTTCAACGCCGCGGGCGACCTGCTCATCGCCGACTTCAACAACGACCGCATTCGCGCCGTCTCTCCGGCCGGAATCATCCGGACCATCGGCGGCAACGGCACCACGCTCTACACCGGCGACGGCGGGCCCGCCACCAGCGCCGGCATTGCCGGTCCGCGCGCCCTGGCCGTCGATAGAAGCGGCAATCTCTTCGTCGGTCACGACTCGGGCCAAATCCGGCGCATCGATCAGAACGGCGTCATTACAACCTTCGCCGGGCAGAATCTGGTTGGCTTCGCCGGTGACGGCGGCGCGCCGCGTTCCGCGCTGTTCAATGGGATTTGGGCCCTGGCGATCGACGCCGATGGGAACCTGTACGTCGCCGACGCAAACAACAACCGCATCCGCGTGATCCGCAGCCTGGCACTCACAACGACGCTCACGCCTTCGCCGGTCAATATCAGCGCCGTCGCCGGTTCGGCCAGCACCATTCCGGCGCGTGTCTCCATCGCCAGCCCCATCAACGGACTGCCCTTTTCCACCTCCGTTGTTTACGGCCAATCGCCCGGCAACTGGCTTACACTGACCGCTTCCAATACCGCCGCGCCGGCCACGCTGACGCTTTCCGCCAACGCCACGGACCTGGTGCCCGGCCGTTACACCGCCACCATTACCGTCACAACAACGCCGCCGGGGCCGTCCAATCCTGTCTCGGTGATCCTGACGGTTACGGAGGTTCCCGCCCGGCTGAAGCTGTCCACCGAATCCATTTCGTTCAACCGGAACGAAGGCAGCGGCGCCGATATCGCACCGCTGGAGGTGCGCAACGACGGAGGCGGACTGCTGGCGTATCAGATTACCACCACCACCGCCAACGCCGCACCGTGGCTGAAGGTTTCTTCCGCAACCGGCGCGCTGCGCGCCGGCCAGGTGGGCGCCGTGAACGTGACGGCGGACCCGGCGGGCCTGCGGGCGGGAACGTACTTGGGCTCAGTAAACGTGATTGCCGGACCGGCGCGCGCCGTGGTCCCGGTCACGCTGACGGTGCGTGGCGTGCGGCGCAGTATTCTCGTCTCCCAATCCGGGCTTACGTTTACGGCCGTGGCCGGCGGCGGCTCGCCCACGCCGCAATCCATCGGCATCCTGAATGTCGGCAGCGGCGTTCTCTCCTGGCGCGCCGCCGCCAAGGGCCGCTTCGTCCGCCTTGGCGCCACGGAGGGCACCGTGAATCAACCGTGGCTTGAAGTGAGCGACCTCAGTATCGGCGTGAATCCAGCGGGCCTCGCGGCCGGGCAATACTACGAGCAGGTGGAGATCAGCGGCGACGCGGACAACTCGCCTCAACTGGTCACCGTTCTGCTGAACGTGCTGCCGGAAGGCGCCAACCCCGGCCCGGAGGTGACGCCATCGGGAATGATCTTCATCTCCAAACAGGGCGAGAATCCTGGCTCGCAAAGTGTTCGACTGAACCATTTGGGCCGTGGCGCGGTGACGTTTGATTCCTCTCGCCTTGGGTCCTGGTATGAATCGGCGCCGGGTGTTGGCCGCGCGCAGGCCAACTCGCCCAGCAACATCGTCATCGCCCCGTCACTGGCCGGTTTGACGCCGGGCGTGCGGCGCGGCGTGGTGACGTTCCAGTTGCAGGAGGACGGCAGCGTCCGGACCGTAAATCTGCTCTCGGTCGTCGCGCCCGCCGACGCGGGCGATAAGTCTGGCCGGAACGCGTCGAGTTGCGCGGCCCCCAGTTTGCGCGTCGAATCCACCGCGCTGCGCGACGGCTTCGCCGTGCGTGTGGGCGAAGCGGTGACGGTGGAAGTGAAAGCCGCCGATGAGTGCGGAAACCTGCTGGTGCCGCTTGCCGGGGGCACCGGAGCGCAGGTGATCGCGCGTCCGGAAAACGGCGATCCGCAGGTGACGCTGGCCCACATTGGCAACGGCGTATGGCGCGGCACGTGGCGCCCCGTGCGCGCGGTGGCGAACACGCGGCTCACGGTGGTGGCCGTTTATTTGGGCACCTCCGCGGACGTGGTCGCCGGGCGTTCGCAGGCCGGGAAAGTGGAACTGAGCGGGGCCGTGCTGGCGCAGGGCGCCACGGCAGCCCCGCTGTTGACCGCCGGAGGCGTGGTGCACGCGGCGAGCTTCGAAACCGGCGTGCCCATTGCGCCCGGCAGTTTGATTACTCTCTATGGCTCCAAGCTGGCCGATAAATCTGGTTCCGCCGGTACCATTCCCCTGCCCTCATCCCTGAACGGCACGGAAGTGACGCTGGGGGACCGGCCGCTGCCGCTGCTGTTTACGAGCGACGGCCAGTTGAACGCGCAGGTGCCCTATGACGTTCCCGTCGATACACAACACCAGATTCTGGTGAAGCGGGGCGAGGCCATCGCCGTGCCGGAGACGCTCAGCGTTGCCGCAGCGCAGCCGGGCATTTTCACGAAGTCGCAGAACGGCTCCGGCCAGGGCGCGATTGTGAAGCAGGACGGCGTCACGCTCGCCGAACCGGGCACGCCGGCCGCGCGCGGCGAAGTGGTCATTATCTATTGCTCCGGCCTGGGCCCGGTGAGCCCGCCCGTCGTCGCCGGCCGGCCGGCGCCTTCGTCCCCATTGAGCGGCGTGATCAATCCGGTCACCGTGCTCATCGGCGGCAAGGAAGCGCGGGTGCTGTTTGCCGGGCTCGCGCCGGGTTTCAGCGGCCTGTATCAGATCAATGCGTTCGTTCCGGCCGATGCGGCCACGGGAAACGCCGTCGAAGTCACAGTGGAATCGGCCGGGCAGAAAAGCCCGCCGGTCACCATCGCCATCCGCTAACTACGCGTCCCTGGGCGCGACATAGAACTCAATCGCTTCGGGCGCGCCCAGGTTCTTCGGTTCCTTTGGCGCGTCGGGATGCGTGGCCCGGTAGCGAGTTAGAATCGATTGCTGCATGGCGGCTACCACGTCGGCGTGCTTTGCGGCGACGTCGATGAACTCGCCGGGGTCGGCCTTCTTGTCGAACAGCTTCACATAACGGCCCGGCGTGGGATTGTCCGTTTCGTAGCCATCGGTTCGCTTTCGCTTGCCGGAGCCGAAGATGAACTTCCAGCGGTCATCGGCTGTGAACACCTCTTCGTTTTCCAGGTACTGACTGAAAATCTGCTTGCGCGGCGCGGCGGGCTTCCTGCCCTCCAGATAGGGCCGCAACGACTGGCCATGTTGCACAGGCAATTTGTCCAGACCCATCAAGTCGGTGATGGTGGCCGAAACATCCACATGTTCAGTGAAGTCGTTCACCACGCCGCCCTTCCGGATCTTTCCCGGATAACGAACCAGCAGCGGCACACGCAGCGCCGGCTCGTACCCGCAGTGCTTTTCAAACCGGCCGTGCTGGCCCAGGCAGTAGCCGTGGTCGGCCATGTAGAACACGCAGGTATTTTCGGCCAAGCCAAGCGAATCCAGGGCTTTCAATACATCGCCAACGTTGCGGTCCAGCGCACTGACGGCCGTGTAGTAGGCAGCGGCAATGCCTTGTTTTTCCGCCGGCGTCAGGTCACGAAAGATGAGCGGGATCTGCCCGGCATCTTCCGGGCCAACCTTGGGAACGTCGAACTTCTTCGGGTCGTACTGGTCCTTCAAATCGATGGGAAAATCGTAGGGCGAGTGCGGCTCCGGGAAGCTCACCCATAGGGCGAACGGCTCGGCGTCGTCTTTGTGCTGGCGCAGCCAGTCGATCGCGCGGTTGGCGGTAAACGTTCCGCGCATCTCTTCGTAGTAGCGGGGGAACGGCAGCTTTTCCGCGTTCAGCCAGATTCTGGCCGGATCCTTAAACGGCTGCCAACGCGGCTTGCGGCCAACACCGGCCGGCAGTTCCCGCTTCGGCGGAATGGCGCCCCACGCCTTGCCGATGTCCTGTTCGGTCATCATCTCGTCGAACCCGTACAAACCAGGCGCGCTGGGCCGGTTCAGGTGCATCTTGCCGAAAACCGCCGTCCGGTATCCCGCGCCTTTGAACTGCTTCGGCAGTGTGGGCTTCGCCGGGTCGAGCGAGGTTTTCAACACTGTCACCCCGGCCGCATGCGGCATCTGGCCGGTCAACAGACTCTGCCTCGATGGCGTGCAAACCGGCTGATTGCAGTAGTGCCGGGCGAACCGGACTCCCTGGCTGGCGAAGTGGTCCAGGTTCGGCGTGGCGACGTTGCGATTGCCATCGGCGCCCAGCACGTAGCCGGCATGATCGTCGGCGATGATGAATACGAAGTTCGGTTTGCGTTTAGGAGCGGCGGCGGCGGCGAGCAGGGCCCGGCGGGAAATCATTCCGCTATACTACTCCAACCGCGCCTGGAAAGATCGCGATAGATGTAATAGCCCGCCACCGCGGAGAGCGCCAGCATCCCCAGCCCCAGCGGGATTTCTTTGAACAACACCTTCCCCAGCCCGAACAGCGCCATGTAGATCATGACGCACCCGGCAATCCAACAGCCCAGATTGTTCAACCCGTCCGTGGCCGGCTTCACGTCCGGCGCCATTGCCGCCACCGGGCCCCATCCGCTCATCGATGGCCGCGTCCGCCGATAGAAAGAAACGAGCGTTTCGTTGCTTTCCGGAGGCGTCAGAAACGTCGCGGCCAGCCACGCCACAGTGGTCACCGCCACGGTGATGATCATCAGCCAGGCGAACTCCGTAGGGTTATCCGAATCCAGCTTCCAGATCAACTGCAGCCCCACGCTGGTGACAAACGCCGTGCCCATCGCCACCACTTCGCTCCACGCATTTACGCGCCACCAATACCAGCGCAGCAGCAGAACGCCCCCCGTTCCGGCGCCCGTCACAATCAGCAGTTTCCAGGCGCCGGAAATGGAATCCATGTAGAACGTGACGCCCGCGGAAATCAACGTGATGACCACCGTGGCCGCCTGCGACATCAGCACATAGTGCTTGCCGCTCTCGTTCGGCTTCAGGAACCGCCGGTAAAAGTCATTCACCAGGTAACTCGCCCCCCAGTTCAACTGCGTGGCGATCGTAGACATATACGCGGCCGCGAAGCCGGCCAGCATCAGCCCGCGCAGGTACGGCGGCATGTAATCGATCATCACCTTGATGTAGCCGGTTTCCGGATCGGCAAGCCCCGGATAAAGCACCACGCTAGCCAGCGCGGTGAGAATCCACGGCCAGGGCCGGATGGCGTAGTGTGCGATGTTGAACCACAGAGTGGCCAGCAGCGAATGGCGCTCATCGCGGGCGGAAAACATCCGCTGCGCAACATATCCGCCCCCGCCGGGTTCTGCTCCTGGGTACCACGTGGCCCACCAGTTCAGCGAGATGTAGACCAGGAACGTGATCATCGGCATCCACGGCGAGTCGAGATCCGGCACAAACGACAACAGCGAGTTCTTCCCGCCAGGCTCAACGCCGCGCGCGATATCGAGCGCGGCCAGCTTAGCCAGCATCGCATCCATTCCGCCAACCGCCTCCACGGCGCAGACCGCCAGCACGATCACCATGGCCATCTTGATGAAGAACTGCACGACGTCAGTCACCAGCACACCCCACAGCCCGGCCAGTGTGGAGATCCACGAAGTTATGCCGATAAGAGAAAGTACGACGACAATCGCCGTGAACTTATCGACACCCAGCACGAGCATCAGAATCTTGACCATCGCCAGATTCACCCAGCCCAGCACAATGCAGTTGATCGGTATCCCGAAGTACAGCGCGCGAAAGCCCCGCAGAAACGCCGCCGGTTTACCGGAGTAACGAATCTCGGAAAATTCAATATCCGTCATGACCCCGCTTCGCCGCCAAAGCCGCGCATAGAAGAAAACAACCAACATGCCGCCAGCCACAAAATTCCACCACAACCAGTTTCCGGCAATGCCATTGCGCGCCACCATTCCGGTGACGGCCAGCGGCGTGTCGGCCGCGAACGTTGTGGCCACCATGGAGGTTCCCGCCAGCCACCAGGGCACATCGCGCCCGGAAAGGAAGAACTCGTCGACGCTCGATCCGGCGCGTTTCTTGTAATAGAACCCAATCGCTATGTTGAGTAGAAAATACGCCGCGACGACAATCCAATCGAGAACGGAGATTTGCACGGACCTGCCTCCTAGGGAAACTCTTGAATTCTTTAGAGTAACCTTTGGCCTTGGGATTGCACTATATAGGCAGATGCTTTTGCGATGCGGTTTCGGAATCGTGCTTTGCGCCATGGCGGTTTGGGCGCAGAAGGTGGAGGTCGTCTCCGCGGACCCCGTCTTCTTCCCCGGTGTTGCCGATTCCAACAGCCCCATCCACTGGGCCAACGGCAAACGCTACGTTTATAACTCTGACGGTTTGCCGATCCGGAGCGAGGGCGTGGAACTCGGCGCCATGCGCTACGCGCGAGCCACATATCTTCTTGAATCCACAGTATCTCCGTGGTGGATGGAAGCCACTTTCCGCGACGATGACGGCACCATCTACGGCTGGTACCACCACGAGCAGTATTCGTTTTGCCCAATGATCGGTGACCGCTACACGGCGGTTCCGGTGATTGGCGCGGTGGTTTCCAAAGACAACGGCCACACGTTTCGGGATCTGGGAATCGTGCTATCCGACGGGCACGAGCCGTACTGTGAAACAAAAAACGGCTTTTTTGCAAGCGGCCACGGCGATTTTTCGGTAATTATTGACCGGCAAAAAAAGAACTTCTATTTCTTTTTTTCCGTGTACGGCGGACCGACGAATGAACAAGGCGTGGCGGTGGCCCGGATGGCATATGAAGATCGCGCCACGCCCACGGGCAAGGTTTGGAAGTACCGGGACGACACTTGGGAGTCGCCAGGCATTGGCGGGAAGGTGACGCCCATCTTCACCGTTCGCACCCCTTGGGAAAGCGCGAACGCGGATGCGTTCTGGGGCCCATCGGTCCACTACAATCGCGAACTGGGCGAATTCGTCATGCTATTGAACCGCGCCTGCTGCGTGCCGGACTGGCCGGCGGAAGGGATCTATATCAGCTTCAACGCGGACCTGGACAACCCCAAAGGATGGGGCGAACCCGAAAAAATCGTCGATGGAGGCGGCTGGTACCCCATGGCCGTGGGTCTGGAAACTGGCGACACCGACAAAGAAGCCGGCGCCCGCGCGCGCTTCTTCATGGGCAGCGATTCGCACTGGGAGCTTATCTTCCGGAAGGGCCAGACGGGCGTGCTTCCGTTCCCTGCCCGCTTGCGGGCGAAACCGGGCCGGAAGAAGTAGGACGCCGAGACTCGGCGCCGCACGATTCCGACATTCAAGTCTGTACGCCGAAGCGTGGCAGCACCCACCGCATCAGGGCGAAATAGGCGGCGAGCGCGATGGCGGGCATTAGAAATTCGGACATTGCGTTTCCACTCCCTCAGATGCACTTGCCCCGGCAAAGGTGACAACTCGTTCTACGGTGTTAGCGATGCCAGATAGGCGGCCAGTGCCAGCATGTCGCTGTTCATCATATCCCGCACCACTTTGTCCATCTCGCTGCTCTTGGCGCCGCGCCGGGCGCTCGACCGGAAATCGTAAAGCTGCCGGACAATCGACGTGGGCGACCGGCCCGCGATATTCGGCACATTCTCCTTCCCCCGGTAGCCGGGCCCATGACAACTGGAGCATTCCAGCGTCTTGTTTTCCCCCCATGTTTCCGCCAGCCGCTTACCAAGTGCGATGCTGCCCTCCGGCACATAGGCGATGTAGGGCGTGGCCGGGTCTCGGAGTTCGAACTGCTCAAAATCCTCGGGCCCTTCGATGATGCGCTGGCCGAGCGGCTCCAGGCCCCCGTTGCGATCAAAACGGAACAGCCAACCGGCGATTTTGGACTTCGGGATCATCGATTGTTCCACCACACGGACGAAAGAAGCCGGCGGCAGCGCGGCGAAGTATCGCGCGGCGGCCAGAATTTCGTCGTCCCGCATGGCCTTCGCCGTGTTGGACATGTTGGTTGTGGGCGCCCGGCCGCCCACGTGAGACTTCCGGCTTCCATCGCGGAACGCGTTCATCTGGGCAACAAAATAATCCACCGGCAGGCCGGCCAGCCGCGCGTTCTCCGGTCGCCCGTTGCCCGTCGGAAGATGGCAATATCCGCACGCCCGCACGTCCGGCTGCCGCCCGTGGGCGACTACTTCCGGCATGGCCGGATGATCCTCCGGACGCCAATCAGGTGCGGCGAACAGGTTCGTCAACTCGGCCCTGGTAAACGAGCGCTTGCTGTTCGCAATCTGGAAGGGCCCCTGGGAAACGGCGGCCGGCGCGCCGGGCGGCGGCGGGGGATTGGTCGGGTACGCCCAGTCCGGAACCGGTTCCAGAACCATCGGTTTGCAGGCGGAAAGGAGAATGCTGAGAAAGAGCAGCAGAGGCAGGGTCCGAATCACGATGCGAACCATACTATCAGGCGGCCGCGCCGGAGCGCGCCGGAAAAAGCAAACGGCCGCCGGAATCCGGCGGCCGTTTTGTTCGAAACAGGTGGGCGTTAGCTCTGCTGGGCCAGCTTTTCGCGCTGTTCTTTCAGAATCGCGCGGCGGCTCAACTTGATCTTGTTGCCTTCCAGCGCCAGCACCTTCACCATAATCTGGTCGCCCTCGTTCAGTTCGTCACGGACGTTCTTTACGCGGCTTTCAGAGATTTCGGAGATGTGCAGCAAACCGTCGGTGCCGGGGAAGATTTCAACGAAGGCGCCGAAATCCACAATCCGCACCACTTTTCCCAGATACGTCTTGCCAGGTTCGGCCACAGCGCAGATGTCCTGCACCATCTGGAGCGCCTTTTCGCCGGCAACGCCGGAGGTGGCATAAATGTTCACCTGACCGTCGTCGTTCACGTCGATCTTCACGCCTGTCGAATCGGTGATGCTGCGGATCATCTTGCCGCCAGGGCCAATCAGTTCGCGAATCTTGTCCACCGGAATGGTGATGGTGGTGATTCTCGGCGCGTACATCGACAGCGTCGGCCGCGGCGCGCTGATGCAGGCATTCATCTTGTCCAGAATGTGCAGCCGGGCGCGTTTGGCCTGGTCGAGCGCTTCGCGCATCAGGCTAATTGGAACGTTGGGAACCTTCAGGTCCATCTGGAGCGCGGTGATGCCCTCCTTGGAACCGGCCACCTTAAAGTCCATATCGCCGTAATGATCTTCGGCACCGGCGATGTCGGTGAGAATCGCGTAGGCGTCCCCCTCTTTCACCAGGCCCATGGCGATACCCGCCACCGCGCGATCCACCGGAACACCGGCGTCCATCATGGCCAGCGAACCGCCGCAAACCGAAGCCATCGACGAGGAGCCATTCGATTCCAAAATGTCGGAAACCACGCGGATCGTGTACGGGAACGTCTTTTCGTCCGGAACGACGGCGATTGTCGCGCGTTCGCCCAAAGCGCCGTGGCCGATTTCACGACGGCCGGCGCCGCGCATGAAGCCCACTTCGCCCACCGAGAACGGCGGGAAGTTGTAGTGCAGCATGTAGCGTTTGGAAAGCTCGGCCGGATCCAGCATTTCAATCCGCTGTTCGTCGTCCTTGGTGCCCAGCGTACACGTGACCAGCGCCTGCGTTTCACCGCGGGTGAACAGCGCCGAACCGTGTGTACGGGGCAGCAGACCCACCTGGCAATCGATGTCGCGCACTTCGTCGAACGCGCGGCCATCCGGACGCCGCCGGGCCTTCAACATCTCATCCCGGAAGATCGTTTCCTTCAGCCGGTCGAACAGCTTGCCCGCTTCAGCGCGCTCTTCCTCGGGGAAGGACTCTTCCACCTTCGCGTGCAGCGCGTCGATCCGGGAGTACGACTCCAGCTTCTTGTACTTCTTCGTGTCCAGAGCGTCGGTCAGTTCCGTGCGGATCATCGCATCGATCTTGGCGAACATCTCTTCGTTGATCTTCGGCGAAACGAATTC
Source organism: Bryobacterales bacterium (assembly GCA_016789905.1). Lineage (GTDB taxonomy): Bacteria > Acidobacteriota > Terriglobia > Bryobacterales > Bryobacteraceae. Next base: position 60,592 of record JAEUQC010000115.1, read on the forward strand.
ATACTTCTGCTTGCCGCAAAGTTTGATCAGTTCGCGAATGCCCGCGCAGATTTTCTTGCAGCATTCGTGGCCGAATTCCAGCGCCGCCAGCACCTCTTCTTCGTCCACATGCTTGGCGCCGGCTTCCACCATCACCACGCCCGTCTCGGTCGCGGCCACAATCAGGCTCAGCGAGGAGTCTTTGGTTTGGTTGTAGGTCGGGTTGGCCACAAACTTGCCGTCCACCTTGCCCACACGAACCGCGGCCAGCAATTCATGGAACGGAATGCTGGAAATGGCCAGCGCCGCGCCGGCGCCAACCATGGCGAGCGGGGCCGGATCGCGCTCCGTTTCCGCCGACAACACGAGTCCAATCACCTGCGTCTCGTGCTGGAACCCTTCCGGGAACAACGGACGAATCGGACGGTCAATCAGGCGGCACGTCAGTGTTTCTTTCTCCGACATGCGGCCTTCGCGCTTGATGAACCCGCCCGGGAACTTGCCCGCGGCGTAGGTCGCTTCGCGGTAGTCCACCGTCAACGGGAAGAAGTTCGCGCCCGCGCGCGCCTTCCCGGAACAGCACGCCGTCACCAGCACCACGTTATCGCCCGAACGAACGATAACGGCGCCGTCAGCCTGCTTGGCCATCACGCCGGACTCTATCGAGAGTTGCGTGCCAAACAGGTCAATCTCAACTTTATGCAACATGTTATTTCCTTGAACCTTTGTAATTCTCCGCGCTTTCCGGCGCGAACGGGAATCAAGGAGACTGAGAGTGCTTTTACGAGGGTGGGTCCGCTCACCGGAGCGGATTTGCCGGGCCTATACGAAAACCCGTACCGATCGAAGATCCACTAGCGGCGAATACCAATGCTGGAGATCAGAGCCTGATAACGCTCAGGGCTCCGGCTCTTGAGGTAGTCCAGAAGGCGGCGGCGGCGCGCCACCATGGTCAACAAACCACGGCGCGAACCGAAGTCCTTCTTGTGGGACTTAAAGTGCTCTGTGAGTTGGGTGATGCGTTGGCTCAAGAGCGCAACCTGCACCTCTGGCGAACCACAATCGTTCTTATTGATCCGGTACTTCGTAATGATATTCGTCTTGGACTCAATTGCCAGGGCCATGGTGTTGCTGTGGATACTCCTTAGTCTTACCTTAATCGCTTTTATTCAGAGTTTAGGATAGCACACAGCCGTTTCTATTTGGGCGGCATTCGCAGTGCCCCGTCTAGCCGAATCGTCTCCCCATTCAACATCCGGTTCCCCAAAATCGCCAGCGCCAGCGCCGCGTATTCCTCCGGGCGGCCCAGCCGGCTGGGAAACGGCACCGTCTTTCCCAGCTCTTCTTTCACCTGAGGCGGCAGCCCGGCCAGCAGCGGCGTGTCGAACAATCCCGGCGCGATCGACACCACTCGTATCCCGCTCCGCGCGAACTCCCGCGCCAATGGCAGCGTCATCCCCGCTATCCCCGCCTTCGACGCGGCATACGCCGCCTGCCCGATCTGTCCGTCAAACGCCGCGATCGACGCGGTCATCACAATCACCCCCCGCTCCCCCTCCCCGTCCGGCTCGTTCCGCATCATCGCCGCCGCCGCCAGCCGCGCCACGTTAAATGCCCCCACCAGGTTTACCTCGATCACACGCGCGAACGCTTCCAGTGGCAGCGGCCCGTCTTTGCCCACCGTCCGTTGCGCTATCGCCAGCCCCGCACAATGCACCACACCATGCAAACCGCCGGCGGCCAGATCAATCGCCCGCTGCACATCCTCCGCGCTCGAAATGCTCCCCCGCACCGACAGTCCCGGCGCCTCCCGCAGATCCAGCACAATCGGCCGCGCCCCCGCCGCCGCCAACGCCGTCGCCGTGGCCGCGCCCAATCCCGATGCTCCACCCGTAACAAGAACCGCTTTTCCGGAAATATCCATGGCTGAAGACGAGCATACTAGGCTCCGCGCCGTAAAACATAATCGCTATACTTTGTTCAAAGCTATTCCGATGCCAATCGACTGGTTCCCCCTTTGGTTGAGTCTCCGCGTCGCCGTCATCGCCACGGTCTGCGCCGCCGCCATTGGCATCCCGGCCGCCTACTGGCTGGCCAACCGCGATTTCCGCGGCAAGGATTTCGTCGATGCCGCGGTCACCCTGCCGCTCGTCCTGCCGCCCACCGTCGTTGGTTTTTATCTGCTCGTGCTGCTGGGCCGCGAAAGCGCCGCCGGCCGCCTCTACGAATGGGTCTTCGGCTCGCCCCTCGTCTTCACCTGGCAAGCCGCCGTCGTGGCCGCCGTGCTCCATTCGGCCCCGCTGCTCATCAAATCCACGCGCGCCGCGCTGGAAAGTGTTGACCATGCCTACGAACGCGCCGCCCGCACCCTCGGCGCCCCGGAGTGGAAAGTGTTCTGGCGCGTCACGCTCCCGCTGGCCCGCCGCCCGGTGCTGGCCGCCGCCGCCCTGGCCTTCGCCCGGTCCCTCGGCGATTTTGGCGTTACCATCATGGTGGCCGGCAATATCCCCGGCCGCACACAGACCATCGCCGTCGCCATCTACGACGCTGTTGAAGGCGGCAATGGCGACGCCGCCCGCTGGATGGTCATCGTCGTCAGCGCCGTCTCTCTCGCACTGCTCACACTCGCCAACCGCCTCACCCCGCGAAGGCTCCCCGGATGATCACCGCCCGCCTCCGCAAGGCCTACCCGCCCGGTCCGGATTCCCGCTCCTTCACGCTCGACGTCCAACTCCAGGCCGCCGCCGGCGTCACCGTTTTATTCGGCCCCAGCGGCTCCGGCAAAACGCTCACCCTCAATTGCATCGCCGGCTTTGAACGCCCCGACGAAGGCCGCGTCCTGCTCGACGACGCCATTCTCTTCGATGGCGCCGCCCGCGTCTTCCTCCCGCCGCAGGCCCGCCATTGCGGCTACGTCTTCCAAAACTACGCGCTGTTCCCCCACATGACCCTGCGCCAGAATCTTGAGTTCGGCGCCGCCGTTCACAAAAGCCTGGAGCGTCACAAACGGGTGAGCGAAATGCTGGAGCGATTCCAGTTGCACGACGTCGGCGGACGCCGTCCGCATGAGCTTTCCGGCGGACAGAAACAGCGCGGCTCCATCGCCCGTGCGCTGCTCGCCCGCCCGCGCATTCTGCTGCTCGATGAGCCCGCCCAAGGCCTCGACGCCGCCCTGCGCCAGGAACTCTACACCATTCTCCGCGACCTGCAGCGGGATTTCCCCATGCCCGTTCTGCTGGTGACCCACGACCTGGACGAAGCCCTCGAACTCGGCGGCCAAATGCATGTTTTTCACGATGGCCACATCGTCCAAAGCGGCCAGCCCCAAGCGTTGCTCGATTCGCCCGCCACCGCCGCCATCGCCCGCCTCCTCGGCATCTACAACCTCATCTCCGGCGAAATCCTCGCCCTCGATCCGGGCCGCAATACCAGCCGCCTGCGCGTCGGCGAATGGGAGATCAGCGGCGTCTATTACCCTGGACACATGAAGGGGTCCCGGGTCACCTTGTGCGTTATTCCCAGCCAGGTGCGCGTGGAACCGCGCGACGGCGCGCCCCGCCCCGGCACAATGCCCATGCAGTTGCAGCACGCCGTCACCGGCCCCGTCCGCGTCCGCCTCGTCTTCGATGACGGTTTCCGCGCCGAAGTCGATCGCGCCGATTGGGAGGCCATGTCGCGCGCCCGCGATTTTTCCGTCGAAATTCCGCCCTCGGCCCTGCGGCTCGTCAAAGGATGATTCGCTGCGCCATAACGGACGGCCACGGCGTGGCGCCAGCGGTCATGCCACGGGTCAATTGGATTCAGGTGCGGGAAAAGGAAATGGCCGCCCGCCCCCTCACCGCCCTCGTCGCCAGCCTCGTTCACGCCGGTCCGCGCATCATCGTCAATTCGCGTCTCGACGTTGCCCTCGCCGCCGGCGCCCACGGCGTTCATCTTCCCGCCGGGTCCGTTGCGCCATTTCTTTTGCGCCCCCTCACCGGCCCGGATTTTCTCATCGGCGTCTCCTGCCACTCCATTGCCGCCCTGCTTCGCGCCGAAGCTGAAGGCGCCAGCTACGTCTTCTTCAGTCCCATCTTCCCTTCCCCCTCCAAGCCCGGCTATGGCCCGCCGCTCGGCCTTCCGCTGCTGGCCGAAGCCTGCCGGCGCGTCCGGATTCCCGTTCTCGCGCTCGGCGGCGTGAACGAAGAAAACGCCCCCGCCTGTGCCGCCGCCGGCGCCGCTGGTTTTGCATCGATCTCGGCGTTTTCCGCGCGAGAATAGTGCTATGCGACGTCTATGGATTTGGGCGCTGATCGGATGCGCCTGGGGGCAGGGCGATTGGCGCGAGACCGAAATTGGTGGCCGCCGCATTCGCTATCAGGTGGTGCAGGGCGAAGCCATCTGGCAGGGCGACATTATCCTAGGGCCCGCCGAAGAACTCACCAAAGGTTCGCGCGCCTCGGCCGTCATTTCTGGCCAGAACGCCCGCTGGACGGCGAACACCATTCCCTACGTCGTCAACGACGACATTCCGGACCGCGCGCGCATCGATGGCGCCATCGCCCACTGGAACGCCAAGACCCCCATCCGCATGGTGCCCCGCCAGAACGAAGCCAACTATCTCGAATTCCGCCGCCGCGCCACCGGCTCGTGCAGTTCCAACGTCGGCATGATTGGCGGCCGCCAGTTCATCAACGTCATCGACGATTGCTCCCTCGGCTCGCTCATCCACGAAATCGGCCACACGGTTGGTCTCTTCCACACCCAAGCCCGCGAGGACCGCGGCCTCTACGTTCGTGTCCGAGAAGACGCAATCGAGGACGAAAACCTCAGCCAGTACTCCCAAGCCATCTCCAACGCTGATGACTTCGGCGCCTACCCCTTCGATTCCATCATGCACTACAGTGTCGCCGGCTTCGCCCTGCCGGGCCGCGTGGCGATGGAGACCATCCCCTCCGGCATCCCGCTTGGCCAGCGCGCCGGGCTGGCCGCGTCCGATATCGACACCGTCGTCCGCATGCACGGCGGCCGCCCCGCTCGCACCGTCATCGCCAGCAACCCGGACGGGCTGGAGGTCATCGTCGATGGCCGCCCAGTGCGCACGCCCGCGGAGTTCAACTGGCCGCCCGGTTCGCGCCACACCCTCAGCGTGGCCGACGTGGCCATCCCCGGCGCCGATCTCTGGTTCGGCCGTTGGAGCGATTTCGGCGACCGCTCCCACACCATCACCGCGTCCGAAGACACCACCGTCTACACCGCCCACATGCGCCGCATGTTCCAGCTTCCGCTGACGGCGCTTCCCTCCAGCGCGGGCCAAGTGGCCCAGCGCCCGTCCGCCGAATCCGGTTTTGTCCCAGATGGCAAACTCGTCGAGTTGGAAGCCGCGCCCGCCCCCGGCTTCACGTTCACCAACTGGAGCGGCTTCGGATTCTTCTCCACCCACGGCAGCGCGAACCCCATCCGCTTCGCGGTCACGTCTTCCCAACTCGCCTACACCGCCAGTTTCACGCGCACCCCGGTAACCACCGTCACCACCAGTCCACCGGGGCTCCGCATCCAGGTGGACGGCACCGCCTACACCGCCCCGCGCCAGTTCGTTTGGACCGCCGGATCCACCCACATGATCGGCGTGGAGACGCTGACCCAAACTACGCTCGGCGGCGCCGCCTCCCACGTCTGGCGCGAGTGGAGCGACAGCGGCCCGCAGCGCCACACCGTCACCGCCAACGCCAATGGCGGCGCCATCACGGCCGTCTTCGATTCGTCCTATCAGGTTCTTACCGCCTCCGCCCCGTCCGCCACCGGCCGGGTCGTCATCGACCCGCCGCCAACTAACGGCTTCCTCCCGGCCGGCAGCGCTGTTTCCGTCACCGCCGTTCCCGCCAACGGCTACGCGCTTGCCGGTTGGAGCGGCGATCTTTCCGGTTCCGATGCCCAGCGCACGCTTTCCGTCAACGGCCCCTTGGACCTGCGCGCCCAGTTCGCCCTGCCCGCCACGCTCACCGCCGCCGGATTCCTCCACGGCGCGTCCTACTTCAGTGGCGCCGTCGCGCCAGGCGAAATTGTCGCGCTCTTCGGGGTCGATATCGGTCCGCCAACCCTCGCCGGACTGTCGCTGACGGCGCAGCGCCGTATCGCCACCGCCGCCGGCGAGGTGCGCGTCTACTTTGACGGTACGCCCGCCCCAGTCCTCTACGCCAGTTCCCGCCAGGTGGGCGCCGTTGTCCCCTTCAACGTGGCTGGAAAATCGATCGTCCGCGTGCAGCTTGAGTATCGCGGCCGCCTCACAAACTCCCTGACGCTCAATGTTGCCGCCGCCGCTCCCGGCCTCTTCACCGCCGATGCCTCCGGCCGCGGGGGCGGCGCGTTTCTCAACGAAAACGGTTCTTTGAACACGGAGGATTCACCGGCCGCCCGGGGCTCCATCGTCGTGCTCTACGCCACCGGCCTCGGCGCCATGCGCCCGGCCCTCGCCGATGGCGAGTTGGCTTCCCCGCCGTACGCCCAGCCCATCGCTCCCTTCAAAGTCTTCATCGCCGAGCGCGAATGCGAAGTCCTCTACGCGGGCGCCGCCCCGGGCCTCGTCGCCGGCCTTGTCCAGTTGAACGTTCGCGTCCCGTCCGATATCGCCCCCGGTCTGGTGCCCGTCATCGTGGAAGCCGCCTCCGCCAGAAGCGCGCGCACCGTCGGCTTGGCGGTACGCTAGTAGTTTCGTGAAGACCATCGGGATCATTGGAGGCGGGATCATCGGCTTGGCCACCGCCTATCGCTTTGGCCAGCGCATGACTGGCCACAAAGTCGTCGTGTTTGAAAAGGAGGCCGCCGTTGGCCAGCACCAGACCGGCCACAATAGCGGCGTCCTGCATGCCGGCCTTTACTACAAGCCTGGATCAAATAAGGCGCGGCTGGCGGTTGAAGGCATCCGCCAAATGGTTGCCTTCTGCGCCGAAAACGGCGTGAAGCACGAGATCTGCGGCAAGCTCGTCGTTGCCGCTACCGAGGCCGAAGTGCCCCGCATGATGGATCTGTTTGAACGCGGCAAGGCCAACGGTCTCCGCGATCTCCGCGTGCTGGATCGCCACGCCATGGCCGAAATCGAACCCCACGCCGGCGGGGTCCAGGCCTTGCGTGTGCCCGAAGAGGGCATTGTCGATTACGCCGGCGTCTGCGCCGCGCTCGTTCGCAAAATGGAAGAACACGGCAACGAAGTGCGCACCGGCGCGCGCGTCACCGGCCTCCAGGAAACCGGGTCCGGCTGGCGCATCCAAACGCCAACGGGCGCCGCCGAAGTCGACTTTCTCATCAACTGCGCCGGGCTCCATTGCGATCGCGTCGCCGCCCTCGGCGGCGTCAAACGCGAAATGCGCATCATTCCCTTTCGCGGCGAATACTACCTCATCCGCCCGGAGCGCCAGCACCTGGTCCGCCATCTCATTTATCCCGTCCCCGACCCGGCCTTCCCTTTCCTCGGCGTCCACTTCACCCGTCTCATCCATGGCGGCGTGGAGGCCGGTCCCAACGCCGTACTCGCCTTCGCCCGTGAAGGCTATACGAAACGCGACTTCGTTCCCGCCGACCTCTGGGACGCACTCACCTTCCCTGGGCTCTGGAAGTTCCTCCAGCGCTACCCGGCCGTCAGTTGGTATGAGGTGAAGCGGTCCTTCAGCAAGCAGCTTTTTTGCGAGTCCCTGCAGCGGCTGGTTCCCGCCATCGAGGCGGCCGACATCAGCCCCGGCGGCGCCGGCGTGCGGGCGCAATCCATGCTTCCCAATGGCGACCTGGTGCAGGACTTTCTTTTTGCCGACCGGCCGCGTGCTCTGCATCTGCTCAACGCTCCCAGCCCCGGCGCCACCGCTTCGCTCGCCATCGGCGACGAGGTTGTCTCCCGCGTGCAGAAGTACGCCTAAATCGAAAGCATCTTTGACAAGGCGTTGAATACCAGGATCACCGCCGGCCCCAGCGTAACCAGCAGGATGGCCGGAAAGATCAGGAAGAAAATCGGAAACACGAGCTTCACGCTCACCTTCCGCGCCTGCTCCTGCGCCGACTGCCGCATCCTCGTTCGCAGGAATCGCAGTTGATTCCGTAGCGCCGTGGCCAACCCTGTGCCGAATCGATCCCCATCGATCAGCACCTGCGCAATCCGCTTCACTTCCGGCTCCGTGTTGCGGTCCACCAGTCCGCGCAGCGCCTCCTGCCGGCTCCGGCTGGCCAGCATTTCCATCAAAACCAGGTTGAACTCTTCGGCCAGTTCCGGATGGCTCTCGTCCAACTCCCGCGCGGTTTCCGATATCACCGCGTCCAGCCCCTGCCCCGCCTCCAGTCCCAGGATCATCAGTTCCAGCGCGATCGGCAGTGAGTTGCGCAGGTAATGGTCCCGCCGCGTATGCGTGCTTCGCAGCACGCGGTCCGGCGCCAAATGCCCAATGCCCGCCCCAGCCACAACAGCCATAAAGACACTCGATGAATCGCCCTCGAATATCATCGCCAGCAGCGCGAAAAGGCACGCCGACACAAGAATCGTCGCCGCTTTAATCCCAAAGAATGTGGTCAACGCATCGGCCTGCCGGTACCCGGCATTGCTCAATAACTGCTTGTAGTGGTCAACATGCTGGGATCGTTTCGGTATCAGCGCGCCGAAATTCTTCAACGACTCTCTGAGCGAGCCCCCCGGCGCCGGGTCCATCGCCGCCGTGCCGTCGCCGCGCTGTGAGAACACGTATCCCAGGCCCGTGATGCAGATCATCACCAGGAGGAAAAAACCAATCAGCAGTGGCAGTGCGGTCATGTTCTCCTCATATGCGAATCTTCACGATCTTCTGAATCACAAAGTGCCCGGCGGCCACAAGGAGGATCGCGGCGCCAATCATCCACGACCCGAACGGATGGTCCACCAGCGTCCGTAAATAGCCGGGGCTCGTCAGGTACAGCATCGTGGCAATCCCGAACGGCAAGATTGTCAGCACGCCGCCCGTCATGCGGCCATGCGCTGACACCGCTCGCACTTCCCCTCGCAGCGATACGCCCTCCCGCACCGTCTCCGCCAGGTTCTCCAGCACTTCCGTGAAGCGCCCGCCGGAACGGCTGCTCAAAATCGCCGCCGCCACAAACAGCCGCACTTCCAGTATCGGCACCCGCTCGCTGAACCGCTCAAGCGTTGCCTTCCATGGCATTCCCAGCTTTCGTTCATCCCGAATCCGCCGGAAATCGGGGCCGAGCGGCGCGGGCAGGTCAGCCGCCAGTATCTCAATCGCCGTTTGCAGCGGGTGCCCCGCGCGCATGGCCCGCGCCAGGCTCTCCAGCGCGTCGGGGAACTGCGCTTCGTATTGGTCCATCCGTTTCTGCCGCTGCCGCGTTAAATACATGTACGGAACACCAGCCCCGCCCGCAAACGCCGCCAGAGACGATCCCGGCGGCAGCCATCGCAAATCCATCACCAGCGCCGCGCAGATCGATCCCATCAACAGCATCATCGCCACCACGCGCCCAACTGACCACTTCAACCCCGCGTCCTCCAGCACGCCGCTCAGGTGTTGAATCACGTTCAACCGTTGCAGCAGCAACTCCATCACGCTGATCGAGCTATGCTTCTTTTCCCCCAGCAGCACGGATTCTTCGTCGTCTTGGGCCGGCAAATCCGGATGCGCGTCCTGCCGCGCCCGCAGCCGGCTTTGCACAAAGGCGGCAATCAGCACAGCCGTCGCCGCCGCCAGGAACGTCGTGATGAAGAATAGTATCGCGATCCCTGCCGCCACGTTTTCCGCCCTTCCTTATCGCGCCGCCAACTGTGGCGTTACCAGCAGTAGCAACTCATTCCCCGCCGGTTGCGCCGCCGTCCGGAATAGCTTTTCGATCAAGGCCGGCGCCGAGGCGTCCCGCTCGAACCCGGCCACCAGAACCGACTGCCCATCGGCAACCTGCAAATCGGCTGAGAACTTCCGGCTGCTTACGCCTCCGCGTTCGGGCAGCGTCAGTTCCGGACGCACCCGCACCCGAACCATGCCGTTCGCCGCGCCCCGTGGCGTCAGCTTCAGCCGCAGGTCATATTCGTTTTGCGACGCCTCGCCAGCCTGCAGCGAGACTTCGCGCCACTGCCCGGATTCCACCGCTTCGGTTGATAATATTCGCAGCGACTTCGATTTCTCCAGCTCTTCGGCCTTCCAATCCGCCGGCAACAATCCAATCCGTACCGCCCCGTTCCCGCCGCCGGCCAGTCCAGCGCGCGCCGCCAATTCCCGCGCGGCATCCGCCGCCGCCACAGCCACGCGCACCCGGAATCGAACCATCGGCCCAACCGCCGGCGCCGCCGTTCCCGCCGCCGCTTTCGTTATCGCCGCCGCAGCCGCCGGAACAACCACTACTTCCTCCCGGTCCTCGGCGTTCCTCAACACGATTCGCACCTTCGCCGCCGAATCGGCCAGCGCCACTCGCTCCACATCCTTCGCCGGCACCAGCAGGTTCAATATCGTCGTCGGTGCCGGTTGCGGGCTCGTATCCGCATGCACGTTCAGTACCTCTACATTCGATAGCAGTGTCCGCGCCTGCGGCTCGTTGCCCCCCTGAGTCACAATCGATTGCACGTCGATCCGGTTTCCCGGCCGCAAGTACGGCACCAGCCCGTTCGAATCGGCCACCCGGATGGAGATCGCCCGCATCCCTTTCGGGATCGACAGCACCGCCACGCCCTTCGCCCCGGTCAATCCCGCCACCGTCACCGGCTCATCGGCCGCCATCGCCTTCATTGCCGCCCGCCCCGCCACTTCCTCTATGCTGCCAAACGCCCCTTCCGGCCTTTCTGCCGGCGCAGGCTGCAAACGCAAGTCCGCCGCCGTCAGCACAGCCCCGCGGTCCACCGCCCGTGCCGCCACCACAATGCCCGCCGGACTGGCCGCCGCGGCCGGCGACGCGCCGCTAATTTTGTCCACAAACAGCCCATAAAACACACCCGTCGCCGCGATGGCCACAACAAACGCGATGCCCAGAAATGGAAATAAGTTGCGCTTCATAGAGATCCGCAACTTTATTCAAACACGCCACTTTCGCCGGACGAATCGAGCATAGACACTACCAGCGATGGGCAAACGCCTTAGGGCTTCCCTAGGGTTTTTTCGTAAACGTAGCGCTGCTCAATCTCGCCGTTCGGCGTCACCGCCGTCCGGTAAATCGTTAGCACCCGGCCGCCCTCGTCCAGTTGCCACTGGTCTACGGTCTTGATCTCGGCCCCCTGCACCGACGCTTTGGCCTTCACGTGCAGCGTCGCCCCGCGCCAAGTCGTCACCGACACCACCGTATTGCCGCGCATTACATTCTCCGCCGCTTTGCCCGACAAATCCAGCTTATAGCTGCTCGTCGACGCTCCCCGCCCATCGGTCAGCGTCGATTCCACCGCCAGCGCGCCCTCGCTCTGCCGCACCGTCATTGCCAGCGCCTGCGGCGGATTCGCCCGCCCAAAGTCGCTCTTGGCCAGCGACAAGTTCCAGGTCCCCGAAAAATCCACCGCCGGCAGCGCCGCCGCGCACCCGGCCAGAATCGTGAAAAACGCCAAACGGCTCCACATTCCCAGAGCGTAGCAACTCCGGCGCGCCAAGTCTCTCCGGCTTACGCCTTAGCCGCGCCCGGTGCCAGAAACATCTTGTAGACCACCGCTCCGGCCGCCACCGTCGCCAGCGCGGTGATCGACACCGAAGGCCGCATCAATATCCCCGACACCGCCACCCACGCGCAGCAAACCAGGAAGAACACCGGCAGCAGCGGCCACGCAAAACTCACCACCGGCAACGTCCGCCATCCCGGCCGCTTGCGAAAAACAAAAAGAGATGTCACCGCCAGCGCCGCGAAGGCGTTCAACAGAAACCCCACGTAAAACATCAGATCGCGGAACGGTGTCAGACACATAAACACCGCGCATACGCCCTGCATCGCAATGGAAGCCACCGGCGTCCGCCACTTCGGATGCACCTGCGCCGCCGCTGGAAAAAACGCCCGGTTCTTCGCCATCGCGTAGTAAACCCGCGGCCCGATCGTCACCAGCGCATTCACTGACGCCAGCAGCCCCACCGCCATCAGCACGCTGAACAGCGACGCCACATCCACCCCAAACAGCCGTTCCGACGCCTGCGAACCCACCCGCAGCACGCCCTTCATTTGCTCCAGCGGCGTCGCGTAAATATACAGCAGGTTCAACAGCGCATAGAGCACGGCCACAAACACCGTCCCCAGCGTCAGCGCCCGGGGCAGTGTCTTTTCCGGCTCCTGTAACTCTTCGGCCACATAAGTAGCCGCGTTCCAGCCGGAGTAGGCGACAAATATGAAGATCAAACTGGTGGCGAACTGCTCCCACAACGGCGCCGTCGACGTCCGCGCCGCGTGTTGCGAGAAGTTGGACCAATCGCCCTTCCCGGCCGCGAACCCCAGCACCAGAAATCCCGCCAGCACGGCCAGCTTAAGCGCCGACAATACGTTCTGGACACTGCTGACAAACTGGATCCCAAAGAAATTAACCACCGTGAATACAAGAATCAACCCGCTCGCCGCCAGTTGCGCCGGGCCTAGTTCCAGCGGCCCCACCGCCGTCGTGTTCGTCGATTTCAGCGCCGGAAACACGTAGCTTAGATACTCCGAAAACGCCAGCGCCGCCAGCGCCACCGGCGCCGAAAACCCCGCGAAAAACGATACCCAGCCGTCCATGAATCCCCACGTCGGCCCATACGCCTCGGTCAGGTAGACGTATTCACCCCCCGAACTCGGAAAGTTAATTCCCAATTCGGAATAGCACAGCGCGCCGGCAAGCGCGATCATCGCCCCCACACCCCAGATGGAAATCACCAGCCACGGGTCGCCCAGATCGCCGGCCAGGAACCCGGTCGTGGTAAAGATTCCGGTCCCGATCATATTGGAGAATACGAGCGCAGTGGCGCTCAGCAAGCCGATCTGCCGGAGCAGACCCGCCGCAGGAGTAGAGGAGGAAGTCGAAGAAGAAGCCATGAAGAAAGCGTCGTGTCCTATCGTACCGGAGTTAGAGTACCTAATTAGTGCAACAGGGCCGGAGCAGGCGCGGTTTCGTGGCGCGGAACGCGATCGTAGATCTCCCATACCGCCGCGCAAACGGACTCCCAGCTTGTCCGGCATGCCGATTCCCGCGCCTCCCGGCGCAGTCCCGGCAGCCGCGTCGGGTCGGCCAATAACTGCACGACGCTGCGAATGAAATGGGCGTCGGAGCGGGCTACATAGCCGTTCACTCCCGATTCAATCAGGTACCGCGGGCCGCCCTGGTCCCGCACCACCGCCGGCACCCCGCAGGCCAGCGCCTCCTGCACCGCCGTCCCATACGTATCGGTGCATGAAGGATAAACGAAAAGGTCCATGCTCGCGTAGGCTGCCGCCAGCGGCTCCCCGTCCAGAAAACCCGTGAACTCCGCCCGCCGCAGCCGCCGCGATAAATACCCGCGCTCAAATCCGTCGCCCACAATCAGAAAACGGTGGTTCCCCGCCGGCAATTGCCGTTGCAGGTCCACCAAAAGGCGGACGTTCTTTTCCGGCTGCAGCCGCCCGGCAAAACCCAGCGTGAATGCCCCATCCTGCCGGAACCGCTTGTCCGGGTTGAACAGCTCCGTATCCACCCCCCGCGGCATCAAGTGTACCGGCTTGCCCGTGCGCTCCTTCAGCATCCCCACCAGTTCCGGATTCGGCGCGAACAGCGCCGAGGCCAGCTTGTAGAACAGCGCCACCCCTTCCAGCGCCCCCCGCTCGGTGAGCAGCGTCACGAAGTCCGCATACGCCTTCGGCAGAAAGCTGAACAGCGGATGCTCCAGTATGATGTGCAGCCGGTGCGCCGCCAGCTCATGCAGATTATTGTGCCAGCTCGCCACCAGCGGAATGTTGTAGTGGTAGGCGAAATACACTCCCATCAAGCCAATATCCCCTGGCCCGGTCACGTGAATCACGTCCGGCTGAAACCGCCGCAGCGCGTTCCGCACCCGCAGCAGATGGCGGCCTAATAGCGGATCAAACGACAGGTCTTTATCCACCGGTATCGACGCCGGCGCGCGACGCAGTTCCAGCACCGCTGTCGTTCCGTCGGTCGTGAACTTCGTCGCCGCCCCGCCCCGGACACAAAAAAACGGCATGCCCTTCCGCCGCGCGAAGCCGTCGATCTCCCTGCTCGTACGCGCCATCCCGTTCACTTCGTGAAAGGAATCGGCGAAATAGGCAACACGTACGGCTGGCAAGTTCAACTCCGCGTCTGAAATGGCGCTGTCGCTATTATAAAGGTTTCACCTGGCGGTGAGTTTCCTCCCTAGTGCCGGTGCGGATGGAATACCGGCTCCAGCCCGTGCATCGATAGCCGCTGGTCGATCGCCGATTCCACAATCTCCACCTCGGCCGCGCTCAGGCCCCCGGCCAGATCGAAAATCTTCTTGTACATGCTCTTGGCCCGTCCCCGGCTCACTTCTCCAGGGCAGCTCAGCGCATAGGCGAACAAAGCGTGGTCGCGCACATCCGGATCGTCGAACAGCTTCTCCAGCGCGCCGGCCGCATGGCCCACGCCCAGGTAGCCAACGCCCCAAATCGCCTGCCGCTGCACTTCCGCGTCGGCATCTTCCAGGTGCGGCGGAAAGTGCTCCCCGAACCGCTTGTCCAGGCTATGCCACATCGCTTTCAGCGCTAAAGCCCGCGTCTCGGCGTTCTGGTACAACTCTTCCAATCCCGCCACCAGTTCTTCGCTGATCACGCCCTCGGCCAGCGCGCACGCCGCGCCCGCGCGCTCCACCGCCGGCGCCTCCGCGTCGGCGAACTTCGCCTCCAGTTTCTCCCGGATCGTCCGGTCCTCAATGGCCCCGGCCAGCGATTGCCACGCCTGCGACCGCACGCTCACCTCCGGGTCGCTCTCGGCCAGTTCCACAATCCTGGCCGTATCGTCTTCGTCCAACTGCTCATTGCCCAGGCTCTCCAGCGCGTGCCGCCGCGTCTCGGCGCCGGGATGCTCCAAAAATACCAGCATTTCCACCGGTTCCAGCACTTCGAATACCGGCGGCGCCGTCTCCGGGTACAGCGAGTAGATGTCAAACGGCGGCGGCTCATCCGGCACCGTCACCGCGCTCAACTGGTCGATCGCGAACTCCAATTCGTGCTTGTCGTGCGCATAGGATTCCGACGCCTCGTCCAGCGTCCCAATCCGCGCCTCCAGCGCCGCTTTGAACGACGGCTGCCCGTAGAGGCTGATGTTGATCGCCGCGTCGCCCGGGTCCGACGCCAGCCGCGCCTCCAGCAACGCGTCAATCCGCGGGTCCGGCACTCGCAGCCCGGCCAGCAGAAACTCCACATTCGCCTGGGACTCCGGCCCCGCCTCCCCGTGCAGCGCCAGCAGCGGTTCTATCGCCGCCGCGCCCAGTTCCGCCAGCGCCTCGTAGATGTCCGTCGGGTCGTCGTCATCGGAGTCGTGCAGCAGGTCAACATATACCGGGATCCCCTCGGTCGATCGCAGCGCCCGCAACAAATGGAAGATCTCCGCGCTCAAGTCGATGCGGATCTCCTCGTCCATTTCCAGATAGAAGGTAACCAGCGTCCGCGCCGTCTCCTCCGGATCGCGCGCCAGTATCGCGCCTATCCAGGCGTGATCCACGCCTATCCGGCCCAATGAGGCTTCCGTCAAAAGCTCCTCGAGCGTCGTTTCCGCGTAGCGATCCGGAGTAAGTAGCATCGTGTGTTCCTCTTGTTAGTAAGTGCTGCGGCCGCCGGAGGCGTCGTAGGTCTGCGCCGTCACAAAGCTGCAATCCGGGCTCGCCAGAAAATGCACCACCGCCGCAATCTCTTCCGGCTCGCCCGTCCGCCGCATCGGAATCTTATCGGTCATGTACTTCACCTGCTCCGGTGTCAGTTGGTCCAGAATCGGCGTCCGCACCACCGCCGGCGCCACGGCGTTCACGCAAATCCCATCGGTCGCCACTTCCTTGCCCAGCGATTTCGTAAACCCGATCACCGCCGCCTTCGTCGCCGAATACGCCGTCATGTTCGGGTTGCCGTCCTTGCCCGCCACCGAGGCGATCGAGACAATCCGGCCGTACTTGTGCTCCCGCATGTGGCTCACCGCTGCCTTGCAGCCGTTCCACACGCCGTCCATGTTCACCCGGATGCACTTCGTCCAATCGGCGTAGTCCTGCTCCCACAACGGCGCCGCCTTCCCGGCCACCCCGGCGTTGTTCACCAGTATGTGGATCCGCCCGGTCTTGGCGATCACCGCCGCCCAGGCGGCTTCCACCGACGCCCAATCGGATACGTCCACCTGCACGGCGAACGCCCCGTTGATCGTCTTGGCCGCCTCTTCGGCCGCCGCCAGATTCATATCGGCCACCGCCACCGTCGCCCCGGCATTTCCCAGCCGGCGCGCGATCGCAAGCCCAATGCCGCTGGCACCGCCCGTGACGATCGCCGTCTGCCCCGTCAAATCAAAGTAACCCATATTGCCTCTCTCATTACGAAGTCGGACTAATAAAACGGCCCGCCTGCGCGTTTCGCCAGGCGGGCCGTCGAAAACAACATCGCTCGCCGGAAGTTAGTCTTCCTTGACGACGTTGACTTTGATATCGACCGACACCTCGCGGTGCAGCTTGATGGTGACGGTGTGCTCGCCCAACTGCTTGATCGGATCGTGCAGTTGGATCTTCTTCTTGTCCACGTGGAACTTCTGCTCTTCCAGCCGCGCCGCGATGTCGGCCGAAGTCACC
The DNA here is from genome assembly GCA_016789905.1 of Bryobacterales bacterium. Lineage (GTDB taxonomy): Bacteria > Acidobacteriota > Terriglobia > Bryobacterales > Bryobacteraceae. The sequence continues at coordinate 77,274 of JAEUQC010000115.1, forward strand.
GAACCGAACAACTGGTCGTTCTCGCCCGCCTTCTGCGCGATGGTGATCACCACCGGCGCCATCAGCTTGGCCAACTCCGAGGCTTCCGACGCTTCCTTGGCTTCCCGCCGCAGAGCCGCCTGCCGTTCCTGTTCCACTATCTTTTTATTGGCGTCCGTGGCGGCGACTGCCAGCCGCTTCGGCAGCAAAAAATTACGCGCAAAACCCGGGGCGACCTTTACCAGTTGGCCGCGCGAACCGAGTTTTTCGATGTCTTCTCTCAAGATCACTTCCATGATTGACTCCTCGAATTTCCGGATCGGGCGGAATTAGGCGCCCGTTGAAAACGGCAGCAATGCGATGTTACGCGATTGTTTGATCGCCACAGTCAGCAGCCGCTGGTGAATGGTGCAAACGCCGGAGATCCGGCGCGGGGTGATTTTGCCTTTTTCGGAGATGAAAGCCGAAAGCATCTTCACCTCTTTGTAATCGATAAAGTCGATCTTCTCCACACAGAAACGGCAAACCTTCTTCCGGCGAAAAAACTGCTTCTTTCCCGGAACGAGAGCCTTATCCCCGCCTGTGGGGCGCTGCGAGGCAGCGATCGGACGACCACCTTTGGTCTCAGCCATATATTTTTCCTCTCTTTACCTTTCCTGTTAGTTCTCGGCCGCGTCCGGAGCCGGTGTCGCGTCCACGGCGGTTTCCACCACTGCTTCGGCGCCCTCGGCCGCGGGAGCGGCGGGCATCGGCGCGCCAGGCGCGGGAGCGCCGGGCACTGCGCCGGGAACAGGCGCCGGGGCGCCCGGAGCAGCCAGCGCCGGAGCCGGAGCCGTCAACTGCGGCTTCCGCGCCAATCGCTTTTCGCGCCGCTTCTGCCGCTTCGCCACACGCTTCATGCGCTCGTCCAAACGCACCGTGATGAACTTCAACACCAGATCGGCCACCCGCAGGCGCCGTTCCAGTTCGTGTACCGTTTCCGATGCACAGGTGAAGGAAAGAAGGATGTACGATCCTTCCGATTGCCGGTTCACTCGATAGGCGAGCTTGCGCACGCCCCACTTATCCGTCTTGTCAAGATTCCCGCCGCTTGCCTTGATGATCCCGCTGAGCTGCTCAAGCAGCGCATCGACATCGGCATCGGTGGCGGCAGTATTGACGATGAACAGTTGTTCGTAGGTTCTCATTGTTCCTCGTTTGCACCTTGGGCGCGACGATTATGTTTCGTCATGGCCTTTTCGACGCCTTCGGTGATGATGGTCTCAACCGCCTGCAGCGTTTGCTCCAGCGTTGATTCCAGGGTTTCTATTTGCGCCTTCCGGACTTTGGAAAGCACATACTCTTTCATGTCTTTCCACGGATGCTCCGGGCGTATTCCCAGCCGGACCCGTATGAAATTATCGTTGCCCACGCTGCGCAATACAGAGGAGACACCGTTGTGCCCCCCAGCCGATCCCTTGTAGCGGATCCGCAGCGAGCCCCAGTCCAGCGCCAATTCGTCGTAGATCAGAATCAGCCGTTCTGGCGGGAGCGTGTATTTTTCCAGCAGCGGCCCAATCGAACCGCCGCTCAAATTCATGTAGGTTTGCGGTTTGGCCAACAACACCGGGGTTCCAGCAATGACACCTCCCCCGGCCAGGGCCTTGCACTCCGGCCGCGTCAGGCGAATGTTGGCCGCCTCCGCCAGCCGGTCGATCGCCAGAAAACCCAGATTGTGGTAGGTGAGGTCGTACTCCGGTCCCGGATTCCCCAATCCCGCGATAAGCCACCGCGGCCCGTCCGCTCTCTGTGTTTCCACGGCCACCAAATACTATTTCTTCTTCTTGTCGGCGGCCGGCGCGGCGGCGTCTTCCTTCTTGCCCTTCGCCTTCACCACTTCCGGCTCGGCGGCGCCCGCGGCCGCTTCGGCGGCTTCCGTGCGCGGCGCAATCACGTGTACCAGCACCGAATCGGCCGGCGACAACAGCCGCATCGACGCCGACGTCATCGGCAGATCCCCGGCGCGAACCGCCTTGTTCACGTTCAACTCCGTCACATCGACGTTGAACACCTCGGGAATGTCGTTCGGCAGACACTCGATATCCACTTCGCGGTTGATCACTTCCAGCATACCGCCGCCAATCTTCACGCCCACCGCTTCCCCGTGTACGTGGACCGGCACGCTCACCTTGATCGGCTTTTCCAGATCGATCCGGAGCAGGTCGACGTGCAACAGGTTCCCCCGCAGCGGATGGTACTGCCAGTCGACAACCATCACCGGCTCGGCGGGCGATTCGCCCACCGCCATGTCGAAAATCGTGTTATGCCCCGTGGAGGAGTGCAGGATCTTGTTGACCTCCTTCGGATTCACGGCAACGGCCACCGGATCTTTCCCGGTTCCGTAAATGATTGCCGGCATCAGCCCGCTCACGCGCAGACGGCGAGCTTCGTTCTTGCCCCGGGACGGGCGCGGTGTGGCGGCTACGGTAATATCTTTTCTCATACTGACCTCTGATTAAAAAACGATTCGAAGGAAACTTGGTTCGGGTAACACGGGTGCTTGCTGTCTACACAAAAAGACCGCTCACAGACGTCTCTTCATGGATGGATCGAATGGCCTGGGCCAGCAGCGGCGCCACCGACAGCGTTTGAATGCGGTCGCAGCTCTGTGCCTCTTCCTTCAGCGGGATCGAATTGCTGAATATGACCTTGCTAAGGCGGGAATTCTGAATGCGTTCTATCGCCGGTCCGCTCAACACCGCGTGCGTCGCGCACGCCGTCACCGCCGCCGCGCCCGATTGCAGCAGCGCTTCGGCGCCCTTAACCAGCGTTCCGGCCGTGTCGATAATATCGTCGATGATCAGGCAATGGCGGTCGCGCACATCCCCAATCACGTGCATCACTTCGGCGACGTTTACGTCCTCGCGGCGCTTGTCAATAATCGCCATCGGCGCCCGCAAACGCTTGGCGAAGGCGCGCGCGCGCTCCACGCCCCCGGCGTCCGGCGAAACAACCATTAGATTCTCAATCGGCTGCTCCCGGAAATACTCAACCAGCACCGGCGCCGCGTACAGATGGTCCACCGGAATGTCGAAAAAGCCCTGGATCGGCGCTGCGTGCAGGTCCATGCACAATACCCGGTCCGCCCCGGCCCGCTCAATGACACTCGCCACCAGCTTGGCCGATATCGGCACCCGCGGCTTGTCTTTCCGGTCCTGCCGCGCATAGCCGTAATAAGGAAGCACCGCCGTGATCCGGTCCGCCGACGCCCGCTTCAACGCGTCGATCATCAGCAACAGTTCCAGAATATGGCGGTCCACGGGCGCGCACGTCGGCTGCACGACAAATACATCCGCGCCCCGGACATTTTCTTTGATCTGCAGGTAGATCTCACCGTCGGCGAATGTGCGCACGGGGGCCACACCGAGTTCCAGGCCCAGACATTCGGCGATTTCGGTGGCTAGCGCCGGATTGGCGTTGCCCGTAAAGAGCTTGAGTTTTTCAGATCTCATCGCTCGTTGCGGCGCCTTGGCGCGTACCGGCTTTGGGGCGGCCATTGCTTCCCGTCCTTGTTTCCGTCCATGTGTTCCTGCAGTTGACGCCACCAGGCGGCGCGATAACGGTTCCGGCTCATAAATACCGCCGGGATCCCCGCTGGCCGAGGACGCAAACCGGCTAACGCCGCCTGCGCCTCAACTACCTGATTTTGTGTGGTGAAGACTCCGAAGAGCGCTGAGCCGCTGCCGGTCATTCTGGCTGGGTCAGCCCCTGATTTCTGTAGATTTTTGAGGATGGATTTCAACTGCGGGTGCCGGGGGAATACCACACCTTCGAAATCGTTCTCGGCCTGCCTTCCAGCGTCGCCTCCAGACAGGGAATCCCCTAGCCTCCAGACGCGCGACTGGAAACTACCAATATACTGAATCCGTTGGGCTTCCGTCAATTTTCCCTCTCCCCCGCGGGCCAAGCCACGGTAGGCCTCCGACGTCGAGACATGAATCCCCGGCGCCACCACCAGCACGCGCTTCCCCGGCGCGTCTGGCAGCGGGTAGAGCTCCGTCCCCCGCCCCAACGCCACCGCCGCCCCCCCCAACAGGAAAAACGGCACATCCGAGCCCAGTTCCGCCCCCAGCCGGACCAACTCCTCCAGCCCCACTCGCCAACCGGCCAATACCGGCAGCGCCAGCAACACCGCCGCCGCATCCGACGAGCCCCCGCCCATCCCCGCCCCCATCGGGATTCGCTTCGTCAGCCGCATCTCAATCCGCCCAGTACCGCCCGTATGCGCCAACAACAGCCGCGCCGCCCGCAACACAAGATTGTCCGGTATCTCCTCGGCGCCAGCCAAAACAACTTCCGTCTTCCGGCCTGGCGTATAGGCAATCTCCAGCGAATCGTAGATGGAAACCGTCTGGAATACCGAACGCAGTTCATGGAACCCGTCCGGCCCCGGGTTCAGCACCTTCAGGTCCAGGTTCAGTTTTGCGAACGCCTTTACGCCGGCGTGGCGGGTTGCGGCCATCGCGCGTCTAGTAGTGGACGAGCGACTGTATCGGATACCCGTTCAGCTTCTCACGGCCATTCAGGAAATCAAGCTCGATCACAAACGCGAAACCGGCCACCTTCCCGCCTAGTTTCTCCACCAGTTTCGCCACCGCCTCGGCCGTTCCGCCCGTCGCCAGAACGTCGTCGACAATGAGAACCCGTTGCCCGGGCTTGATCGCATCTTTATGAATTTCCAGCGTGTCGACGCCGTATTCAAGCGCATACTCCACCGATTCGGTTTCCCACGGCAGCTTCTTCGGCTTTCGCACGGGTACAAACCCCTTGCCCAGCGCATGCGCCACCGTCGGCGCGAAAAAGAAGCCGCGCGCTTCAATGCCGAGCACGACGTCCACGTCTTCCGCCTTTACACCCTCCTGCAGGCCGGCAATCACCGCCGTCAGGCCAGCGCTGTCCTTCATCAGGGTCGTGATGTCATAAAAAAGAATGCCAGGCTTCGGCCAGTCGGGAATTTCCCGGATAAGTGATTTGATTTGGTCCATGAGGGGATAACGCTTGGGGACCACTAGTATAGCAATCAGCCCGCCTGCGCTTCCAGACTGGACACCAGACTGGACACCTGCACCCGCTCATACGCCTTGTAGGCAAACTCAAAACTGTCCAGTTCGCCAAATCCGCTCGTGTCCACCGGACGGCCCGGGGATTCCGAACGCGCCGAGGTTACCAGCGAGTCCAGCAGATCGCCAATCTGCTTCACCTCGTCTTCATCCAGCGTGCCCTCCACCTTTACGCTCACTTCCACTGACGATTGCGCGCTATAGCTCTGCGCCGACGCCGCATTTCCCTCCGCCTGCGCTTCATACACTCCCGCCTGAATCCGGTTCAGCGCCGCAAACGAGATCGAAACCGTGTCCCCATCCTCGGTCTTCACCTCCAGCGCAGCCTTCTCACCGGAGCGGTAGTCGGCACGTACGCCGCGAAAACTCGCCGCTTCCCCGCGCTCCGCCCGCCGCCCCCGCTCTCCACGCTCTCCACGCTCGCCCCGGCCCCGGCCTTCAATCCCGTCCGCACCCGGCCGGTTCTCAAGAGCCGCATCCGGCCGTTTTGCTCGGGTCTGCGCCACCCGCGAGGCATTCGCCACTGGAAACGAGGGCAACGTGTAAGGAGTAGACGAGGAGGAAGAGATGTGGAGCGCCATACAGTTCCCTTATCGGTGTGGGTGGGAATAGTTTCAACGAATTTTGAAGGTATCTCCCGCATCGGCCATTGGCGATGCCTCCAGCGCGTCCACGTCCCGCACCTCCGCCCACCGCGGTCCCTGCCACAGCCGCCCCTGCAAGGCGTCCAGCATCCGCGCCGGTCCCTGCGCGAACACCTCCACCCGCCCATCTGCCAGGTTCCTCGCCCACCCCGCCAAACCCAGCGCCTCCGCCTCCCGCCGCACAAACGCCCGAAAACCAACCCCCTGCACCCGCCCCCGCACAAACCACGAACGGGCCTTGGCCGCCATCCTCAGGCCTCGGTTTTCTTCTTCTGCAGGTCCAGATACCGCGCCCGTGACTCGATAATCGCCTTCCGCGCCTCCGGCGGTCCGCCCCAGCCTTCCATCTTCGGCACCACTCCCTGCAATTCCTTGTAAATGGTGAAGAAGTGCTCGATCTCCCGCCGCACGTGCGGAAAGATTTGATCCAGCGTGTGGATCTGGTCGTAGCGCGGATTCCGCGTCGGCACCGCCAATATCTTCTCGTCCACGCCCATCTCATCGGCCATGTACAACACACCCACCGGCCGGCTCTCAATCAGGCACCCCGTGAAGCTCGGCTCGTTCACCAGGCACAACACATCAATCGGGTCGCCGTCGCCCGCCATCGTCCCAGGAATGAATCCATAGTCGCCCGGATAGTGCATTGGCGAGTACAACGACCGGTCCAACCGGAACACCCCGAGCTTCGAATCGTACTCAATCTTATTGGCCGAGCCCTTGGGGATCTCTATAATCACCCGGACAATCTCCGGACAGTCGGGCCCAGGATCTATGTCGTAAAGCGATGCGTTAGGAATCACTCTCTAAAGGGTAGCAAAATCGGGGCGCCCACTGCGCCACGACGCGAGATTCGCCTTTTCTTCGCGCCAAAACGACGCAACACCCGCAAAATACAGGAGTTATCCGTCCCAAAATACAGACGGGCCCTATTGAAAACGGGAGATTTTACGCTTAGACTTGTGGAGTGGCGGTAAGTGTCAAAATCTGGGCGAAAGTTTCCTTGCAATGAGCATCGACGCTACATCCCCGTCCGCCAGGTACCCCCTCGGCAACTTCGACACTCGTTGCGACGACAAAGGACGCATCCGCCTCCCAGCCAATTGGCTCCACTTCTTCACACACGACCTCAACGACAAACGTGTCTTCTCCACTAGCCTCGATGGCAACACCATTCGCGTCTATCCCGAATCGATCTGGCGCGCCAACCTCTCCCTCTTTGAAGATTTAAGCGATCAGTCCCCGGACATCGAAAAGATCCTGACCCTCGCTAACCACTATGGAACAGAAAGCGAACTCGATGTCAACGGCCGCATCATGATCAGCCCCGAACTTCGCAATAAACTCGCCCTCCTCGGCGATACCGTCGTCGGCACCGGCAAAAAGGGCGTTATCCACATCAACCGCAAGACCGATCACGACGCCATCATCACCAACTACCTCGCCGACGCCCCCGCGTCCATCCAGAACCTCACTCGCTTGGGTATGCGCTAACGCAGCTAAAGGCAATGAATGCAACACGTCTCAGTTATGCCGGTCGAAACCTTGGAGGCGCTCCAATTGCAAAGCGGCTTCTCGGTCGTCGACGCCACTGCCGGCATGGGCGGGCATTCCCGGCTCCTCAGCACCGCTGTCGGCCCCTCCGGCCACGTCTATGCCTGCGATACAGATCCCGAATCGCTTCGCATGGCCGAAGCCAACTGCGCCGGCTCCCCAGGCCCCATTTCCTTCCTGCATACCCCGTTCTCGCGCCTCAGAATGACCCTCAATGCCAACAATGTGGGCCTTGTCGACGCTCTGATGGCCGATTTCGGCACCAGCATGATGCACTTCCAAACCGGCGAACGCGGCTTCAGCCTCATGCACGACGGGCCGCTCGATATGCGGCTCGACAGAACCGGCAACTCGCCCACCGCCGCCGACCTGGTCAACAGCCTCTCGGAAAAAGAACTAGCCGACTTGATCTATACCACTGGAGAAAGGAGAAGCAGAGCAATAGCCAGAGCACTAGTGCGGGCACGCCCCGTGGTCACAATGAAGCAATTCGCTTCAACCATCCTCGCTGCCGTGCCCCGTACTGGAAAACTCCATCCGGCAACGTTGGCCTGCCTTTCTCTCCGGATTGCCACCAATCACGAGTATCTGGAAATCGACGCCCTCATCAGCCAGTTGTCCAGTCTGGTCCGGCCCGGCGGCCGCGTCGCTTTCATCACGTTTCACTCGGGCGAAGATCTCATCGCCAAAACAGGCTCCCGGCGCTTAGCCAAAGAAGGGATCGCCAAACTCATCAACAAACACGTTCTTGTACCCACGCCGGAGGAGGTCCGGCGCAATCCAGCCAGCCGCAGCGCCAAGATGCGCGTGTTGGAAATGCTCTAAATCTTGGCAACGCAGCAAAACAGTTCTAGGGGGAACACCGCCATGGCACTTGCATGGATATTTGAAAAAAAGAGTTCGGGCCGGCCCGCCAGCCAGTCCCGCACCCGCAACGCGGCCGACCGCTACCACCTGCGGCCCATGCCCAACGAAGATATTCACGTCTTCGTCAAAAAAATCGACAACACGCGCGTTGTGCGCGAACAGGACCCCAAGGCCAACGCCTCGGCCTGGAAAACCATCTCCATGGCGGGCGTCTTCGCCCTCATCGTTATCGGACTCATCGTACCTATCGCCAATAGCTACCTCGCCGGCTACACGGTCGCGGAAATCGAGCAGAAAAACAATCAGCTCCAGGCCCAGCTCGCCCGCCTCTCCGCCCGCGAAGCCGAACTTACCAGCGTCGAGGCCCTCGCCGCCGCCGCCAAAAATCAGAAGTTCATCGACCCGACTCCAGACTCCATGGTTGTCCTCAACGAAACTCGCTCCGGCGCCGTTGCGTTGAACCGCAACCGGCCGTAGCATTCCAACCGCGGACCGGACCTCCGACCGGCTCTTGCGACCGGGCGCCTTTTTCCCCCGAAATGGCGCCCGGCTCCTTTTCCCGGTTCCCTGTCCACCCGCAAACAGCAACCCTGTCGTAACACCTCCCCCCAGCCGACATGAAAGGATCGCCTATGGAAACGATGGTCGAGCCGCAAGCGCAGCGACGGCTAACCCTCGTGGCGTGGTTCGGAGTCTTATGGGGAGTCGTCTTGATCGCCCGGCTCATTCAGCTCCACGTTCTCGAGCATGAAAATCTCCAACTGGTCGCCTCGCGCCAGCAGGAACATATTGTTGAAGTGCAGGCCCCCCGCGGCACCATCTTCTCCGGCGGCGATGGCGGCGGCCCCATGGCCCTCAGCATCCCCGTCCGCCGTGTCGCCATCAACCCCATGCGCGTCGCTGAAGATGGCGAGGTCTTCGTCACCGCCGTTCTGGAGCAACTTCTCGGCATCGACTCGCAAGCCCTCCTAGCCAGCATCCGCGAAGCCCGCGCCGCCCGCAATGGCTACCTCGTCATTCGCGAAGACGCGACAATCGATGAAATCTCCCGCCTCAAACGCAGCAAGCTCGATATCTTCACTTTTGAAGACACCTACCGCCGCGAATATCCCAAAGGCTCTCTCGCCGCCCACGTCATCGGCTGGGTGAATCGCGACGGCCACGGCGACGCCGGCGTCGAACGCGGCCTGGAGAGCGAACTGGCCGGCTCCCCCGGCCGTATGCACATGCTCCGCGATTCACGCAATCGCGACTACTACGGCGAAGTCATCAACGAGGAAAAACCCGAACCCGGCCAGCACATTACCCTCACCATCGATGAAGCCATCCAGCACGCCGCCGAAAAGGCGCTGAAGGAAGCCATCGAAAAGGAAGGCGCCCCCTCCGGCACCGTCGTTGTTCTCAATCCCAAAACCGGCGACATCCTCGCCATGGCCAGCTATCCGTTCTTCGATCCCCGCGAACGGCCCAAATCCGGCAACGACATGCTGGAGCGCATGAATCTTACCATCTCCGCTCCCTTCGAACCCGGCTCCGTATTCAAAGCCGTCACCATCGCCGCCGCCCTGGAAACCACCCGCCTTCGCCCCGAGACCATCATCAATTGCGGCAACGGCATCATCCGCTTCCCCGGCCGCGTCGTTCACGATCACGATTCCTACTCCGCCCTCCCCGTCACCATGGTGCTCGCCAAATCCTCTAACGTCGGCGCCATCAATATCGGCCTCTCCGTCGGCAATCGCCGGATGCACGAATACATGCAGAAGTTCGGCTTCGGAGACCGCATCGGCGTCTCCCTGCCCGGCGAATCCGGCGGCCAGGTCCACCCCGTTCGCGATTGGACCTCCGGCTCCATGGGCTCCATCGCCATGGGTCACGAACTGCTCGCCACGCCGCTCCAGCTCGCCCAGGCCTTCTCCATCCTCGCCAATAACGGCGTCCTGGTGAAGCCCCGTCTGGTCAAGGCGCGCCAGCACGCCGGCACCGGCAAAAAAGAGATCCTTCCCCCCGCCGCCGGGGAACAGCGCATCAAGCCCGAAACCGCCATCGAACTCCGCCGCATGTTGGAGCAGGTGGTCCTTGCCGGCACCGGCAAAGAAGCCCGCCTGAAGCGCGGCTACACCGTCGCCGGCAAAACCGGCACCGCCCAAATGGTGGACCCCCGCACCGGCAAGTACATCCACCGCTACAACTCGTCCTTCGTTGGCTTTGCCCCCGTCGCCGACCCTGCCATTGTCGTCGCCGTCACCATCAACGGTTCCTACAAATATGGCGGCGTCACTAGCGCCCCCATCTTCCGTGAGGTCGCCGGCTCCGCCCTCCGTACGCTCGGCATCTCCAAGGACCTTGTTGAAGAAGAACCCGCCGTCAAGCCCGAACCCGAGCCCATGACGGACCCGGCCGAGCAACGCCTGGCCCCGCCGCAGTTGGCAGAAAACGCCCCGCCGCCCGCCCCCGCCGCGCCTGGCCTTGTCAGCGGCCCCGTCGTCCCCAACTTCCAGGGCATGACCATGCGCGCCGTGCTCGCCAAGTCCGTCGCCGAAGGCTGGCACATCGAACCCGTCGGCAGCGGCATCGCCCGTGGGCAGGACCCTGTGCCCGGCACCATTGTCACCGTCGAAAAACGTGTCCGGGTGCTATTCCGTCAGTAGGTATACATGACCGTTCACGAACTCCTCAACGGAGCGGGTCTGGTTGCGGCCTTCCCTCCGGATATTCTCCAATTGCCCGTGCGCGGCCTGGCGTATGATTCCCGCCTCGTCGCCTTCGGTTATCTCTTCTTTGCCTTCGCTGGAAGCAAAGTCGATGGCGGCCGCTTTGCCACCGACGCGCTCGCCCGGGGCGCGGTCGCCGTGGTCTATGACACCCCGCCCGCCGTCCCGCCCGCGCATCCTTACGTCGTGGTCTCCCACGGCCGCCACGCCCTCGCCCTCGCCGCCAAACGATTCTACGGCCAGCCCGACGAATCCATCAAAGTCATCGGCTTCACCGGCACCAACGGCAAATCCACCGGCACCATGCTCACCGATGGCATCCTCCAGCACGCCGGCTACAAAACCTCGCTCATCAACACCATCGGCTACCACGTCTGCGGCACGCCCCTCCCCGCTGTCAACACGACGCCCGAATCGCTCGACGTCTATCGCATCGCCGCCGAAACCCGCGACCACGGTGGAGCCTTCCTCTCCATGGAGATCTCCTCCCACGCCCTCGCCCTCGGCCGTGTCGATGGCCTTCGCGTTGCCGCCGCCGTCTTCACCAACCTTACCCGCGATCACCTCGATTTCCACCTCTCCATGGAAGAATACGGCGCCGCCAAGGCCCGCCTCTTCGGTCCCGATTTCACCCCGGGTACGAGTATCCTCAACGCCGACGATCCCTTCACCCCGCAAATTCAAACCGTCTCCCGCCGCCTCACCTACGGCCTCGGCCCCGCCGCCGATTTCCGCGCCGTCGATATCGAATCCAGCTTCTCCGGCCTCCGTTTCCACATCGAGGGCCACGCCGCCATCACCTCCCGCCTCGTCGGCGATATCAACGTCTACAACATCCTCGCCGCCGCCGCCGCTTGCCATGCCGCCGGCCTCTCCTGGCAGCAAATCACCGCCGGCGTCGCCGCCTTCCCCGGTGTCCCCGGCCGCTTTGAACGCGTCGAAGCCGGCCAGGATTTCCTCGTCGTCGTCGACTACGCCCACACCGACGCCGCCATTACCAACGTCATCCGCGTCGCCCGTCAGCTTCTCAACGGCAAGGGCCGCGTCCTCACCCTCTTCGGCTGCGGCGGTGACCGGGACCGCGCCAAACGCCCCCTCATGGGCGTCGCCGCCGCCAAGGATTCCGACGCCGTATTCCTCACCTCCGACAACCCTCGCTCCGAGGACCCCCTCGCCATCATCAACGACGCCGCCGTCGGCGCCCGCCGCTTCGATACCCCGCTCACCGTCGAACCCGACCGCGAAAAGGCCATCTTCGCCGCCATCGCCGCCGCCCGCCCCGGCGATGTCGTCCTCATCACCGGCAAAGGCCACGAAGACTATCAGATCATCGGCTCCTCCAAAATCGATTTCAGCGATCGCGAAGTCGCCCTCCGCGCCATCGCCGCCAGAGGCAAACTATGATCCTCACCCTCGCCGAAATCGCTCAATTCACCGGCAGCGGCAGCCCCGGCTCCAGTCTCCCCATCTCCCGCTGGAGCATCGATTCCCGAACCCTTACCCCAGGTTCGCTCTACATCGCCCTCCGCGGCGAAAATCATGACGGCCACAACTTCCTGGAGGCCGCCGCCGCCCGTGGCGCCGCCGCCGCGCTCGTCGATGGCCGGGACTGGCCAGCGCCGCCAGGCATGACCTTAATCCGCGTCGCCGATACCCTCGCCGCACTCCAACAGCTCGCCGCCCACGCCCGCCAGCGCCTCCATTTCCCCCTCATCGCCATCACCGGCAGCGCCGGCAAAACCACCACCAAGGAAACCATCTCCACTCTCGCCGGCGCCGCCCGCCGCGTCACGCGCAACGAAGGCAATCTCAACAACCACATCGGCCTCCCACTCTCCCTGCTCCGTATGGACGAAACCGCCCAGGCCGGCGTCCTCGAAATGGGCATGAATCACGCCGGCGAAATCCGCGCCCTCTGCCGCATCGCCCGCCCCGATATCGGCGTCGTCACCAACGTCGGCACCGCCCACATCGAACACTTCAAAGACATCGAAGGCATCGCCCTCGCCAAACGCGAACTCATCGAAGAACTCGGCCCCAATGGCACCGCCGTCCTCAACTACGACGACCCGCGTGTCCGCGCCTTCGCCGCCGTCCATCTCGCCGATACCCTCACCTACGGCATGGAAGAAGGCGCCGATATCCGCGCCGAAAACGTCCAAAGCACCCCCACCGGCTCCACCTTCCAAATCCAAAACGTCAATTTCGAAATCCACCTTCCCGGCCGCCATGGCGTTTGGAATGTAACTGCCGGCGTCGCCGTTGGATCTATCCTTGGAATCCCCCTTGAAATCATGGCCGACGCCGCGCGCACACTCCAAAGCGGCAAAATGCGCGGCGAACGCCTCACCCACAACGGCGTCACCATCTTGAACGACTGCTATAACAGTAACCCAGAAGCGGCCAAGGCCATGCTCGATACCCTTGCCGCCATGCCCGGCGCCCGCAAAATCGCGGTCCTCGGCGAAATGCTCGAACTCGGCCACTGGGCCGAAAAGTTGCACGAAGAAGTAGGCGCCTATGCCGCCGCCCTCGGCGTCCATGCCGTCATCGCCATCCGCGGCGCCGCCCGCCACCTGGCCGATGCCGCCCAAAAAGCCGGCGTCGAAACGCACTTCTTCGATGAGCCCGCCGCCGCCGGCGACGCGCTCCGCTCCCTCGCCCGCCCGGGCGACGCCGTTCTCTGCAAGGGCTCCCGCGGCACCCGCGTTGAACTCGCTCTGGAAAGGTTCCTGGCCAACTAATGCTCTATTGGCTCCTCTTCGAAAAACTCTTCCCCCACTTCGGCCCCGCGCGCCTGTTTGGCTACGTCACCTTCCGCACCGCCTTCGCCAGCCTCTCGGCCCTCTTCATCTCCATCTGGCTCGGCCCCTGGCTTATTCGCAAACTCCGCGAATTCCAAATCGGCCAACACATCCGCGAAGAAGTCACCAACCACCAGAAAAAAGCCGGCACCCCCACCATGGGCGGCCTCCTCATCGTCATCGCCATCGTTGTCCCCACACTCCTCTGGGCCAATCTCACCAACCCCTACATCTGGATCGCCCTCTTCGGCCTTCTCAGCTTCGGCGCCATCGGCTTCTACGACGATTTCACCAAAGTCAAAAAGATGCGAAATCTCGGCCTCACCGCCCGCAAAAAGCTGCTCCTGCAGGTCCTCTCTTCCATTTCCATCGGTGTCATGCTGCTCGCCCTCCACTCGCGCGGCGGCTATGCCACCAGCATGAACATCCCCTTCTTCAAGTCCTTCAAACCCGATCTGCTCATCACCGATTGGCTTTCCAACCCTTTCACCTATCCTTTCGCCTTCGTCTTCTTCTTCCTGTTTTTGGTCATCGTGCTTGCCGGCTCTTCTAACGCCGTCAACCTGACAGATGGCCTCGACGGCCTCGCCATCGGCCTCATGGTCATCGCCGCCGGCGCCATGACCATCCTCACCTACTTAAGCGGCCACCGCGAATTCGCCACCTATCTCGACATCGTTCGCCTTCCCGGCGCCAGCGAACTCACCATCTTCTGCGGCGCCATGACCGGCGCTTCTCTCGGCTTCCTTTGGTACAACGCCCACCCCGCCGAAGTCTTCATGGGCGACGTCGGCGCCCTCGGCCTCGGCGGCGCCATGGGCACCGTCGCCGTCCTCATCAAACAGGAAGCACTGCTCCTCTTCATCGGCGGCGTCTACGTCATTGAACTCATGAGCGTCGTGCTCCAGGTGGCCAGCTTCAAACTCCGCAAAAAGCGCATCTTCCGCATGGCCCCGCTCCACCATCACTTTGAACTCCTCGGCTGGCACGAAGCCAAGGTCATCACCCGCTTCTGGATAATGGGCCTCATCATGGCCCTCTTCGCCCTCACCACCCTGAAACTCCGATGACCGATTACTCCTCCACCCGCGCGCTCATCGTCGGCGCCGGCAAATCCGGCCTCGCCGCCGCCCGCTTCCTAACGGCCCGCGGCGCCGCCGTCGTCATCTCCGACTCCAAACCGCAATCCCAGTCCGAGTTTCCCCAAACCACCCAAAACGAAACCGATTCCGACGGCTTCAATCTCCTCATCCAGTCCCCCGGCGTCCCCCTCGAACTCCCCATCTTCGAACGCGCCCGCGCCCGCGCCGTCCCCGTCATCGGCGAACTCGAACTCGCCGCCGCCGAACTCCAAGGCCACATCATCGGCGTCACCGGCGCCAACGGCAAAACCACTACCACCGCCCTCATCGGCCACATCCTCCTGCACGCCGGCCGCCACACCCTCGTCGGCGGCAACATCGGCACCCCCGTTACCGATCTGGTCGCCCCCTCCACCCCCCAATCCAACGTCGTCCTCGAACTCTCCAGCTTCCAGCTCGAAACCGTCCAGACGTTCAAAGCCGATATCTCCCTCGTCCTCAACATCACGCCCGATCACCTCGATCGCCACGGCTCCATGGAACGCTACATCGGCGCCAAGGCCCGTCTCGTCGAAACCCAATCCGCCGCCGGATTCACCATCCTCAACGCCGCCGATCCCAACGCCCGTTCTCTCGCCTCTCGCACCGGCGCGCACGTCGTCTGGTTCAATACCTCCACCCCCTCCGAAGATGCTGTCGCCTCCGCCGGCGGCCAAATCTGGCTCGGCCTCACGCCCCTCATGCCGGAAAGCGATATCCCCCTCCCCGGCCGCCACAACGTGGAAAACGTCATGGCCGCCGCCGCCGCCGCCTGGCTCGCCCACGTCCCTGTCCCCCTCATCGCCGAAGCGGTAAGGAGCTTCCCCGGCGTCGAACACCGCATCGAATTCGTCCGCGAACTCGACGGGGTCCGTTACTATAACGACTCCAAAGCCACCAACGTCGACGCCGCCGAAAAGGCAATCAACGCCTTCCCTGGCGGCCTTTGGATCATCCTCGGCGGCAAAGACAAATACTCCGATTACCGCCCCCTGGCGCCGCTCCTCGCCGCCAAAGCCCGCGGCGTCCTTCTCATCGGCGCCGCCGCACCCATCATTCGTCAACATTTTTCCGAGGCAGTCCCTTCCCTGCCCCTCACCGATTGCGGTACCCTCGATGTGGCTATTCGCACAGCGCGCCGCCTCGCGGCGCCGGGGGATATCGTTTTGCTTTCTCCCGCCTGCGCCAGCTTTGACCAATTTCAAAGCTACGAACATCGCGGCCGGTCGTTTAAAGATCTGGTTCTCAGCCTATAAGTCATGGAGTCGTTGTATGTCTAAGCGCGTTTCGATGGATTGGACGTTGTTTTTCACCATCTCCATCATGGTGGCCGTAGGCCTCGTCATGATCTATTCCGCCTCGTCCATCACGGCCGAGTCCCGCTACAACAAAGCCCCTTACTACTTCATCGTCATGCAGTTCGGCTGGGCCGTCGTCGGCTTCATCGCTCTCATGCTCTTCCGCCGCTTCGATTACCGCCGGCTCCGCCGTCCCGAATGGGCGTTCGGCCCCATCGGTGTCGTCCTTTTCCTGCTCCCCATCGCCTATTTTGTCGATCCTCGCCACCGCTGGATTCCCCTCGGCATCGGCAACATCCAGCCCTCCGAACTCGCCAAACCCGCCATGGTTATCTTCCTTGCCTATTTTCTCACCTGGCGCCAGGCGGCCATCAACAACACCCGTTTCACCCTCCGCCCCGCCGCCCTTCTCCTCGGCCTGCTTTTCCTCCTCGTCGCCATCGCCGATCTCGGCACCGCCGTCGTGCTCGCCGTTACCGCCGTCGTCATGTTCTATGTCGCCGGTCTCGACCGCCGCCTCCTCATCACCGCCGGCGCTCTCGCCCTCGTCTGCATGACCATCGCCATCGCTTCCAAACCCTATCGCCTCCGCCGCGTCGTCGAAATGGTGGACCCCACCTACGAAAAGGTGGACCGCTACGATTTCACCGCCAAAATCAAGCCCTACATCCTTAGCTCCGCCACCGTCAGCGACACCGGTTACCAGGCCCGCCAGGCCAAAATCGCCCACGGCTCCGGCGGCGTTTTCGGCCTCGGCCTCATGCACGGCCGCCAAAAACACTTCTACCTCCCCGAGTCCCATACGGATTTCATTTACGCCGTCATCGGCGAAGAACTCGGCCTCTGGGGCACCGGCGCGCTCCTGTTCGGCTACTTCATCGTCATCTGGCGCGGCATTCGCATCTTCCTGCTCACCCCGGATGACTTCGGCCGCATGCTCGCCCTCGGCTTCGTCGTCGCCATCGGCTTCCAGGCCCTCTTCAACATCACCGTCGTCCTCGGCCTCGGCCCCACCAAGGGCATCCCCCTGCCCATGATCAGCTACGGCGGCAGCGCCCTCATGACTACCCTCGCCTCCCTCGGCATCCTCCTCAATATCAGTGAGAACGTCGGCTAATGCAAAATCGCGTGTTCATTATGGCCGGCGGCGGCACCGGGGGGCATGTCATCCCCGGTATCGCCGTCGCCCGTGAACTCGCCTCCCGCGGCCACCAGCCCCTCTTCATTGGCACCCGCGCCGGCATGGAGGCCCGCCTCGTCCCCGCCGCCGGCTTCCCCATCGAATGGATCGATATCGGCGGCCTCAAAGGTCTCAGCCTCGTCCGCCGCGCCCGCACCGTCGTCGAACTCCCCGCCAGCGTCTGGCACGCCCGCCGCCTCCTCAAAGCCCACAACGCCGCCGCCGTCTTCTCCATGGGTGGCTACGCCGCTGCCCCCGTCGTCCTCGCCGCCGCCCTCGCCCGCACCCCTGTCGTCCTCATGGAGCCCAACGCCATGCCCGGCATGACCAATCGCCGCATGGCCCGCTTCGCCCGCCGCGCCCTCGTCAGCTTCCCCGAAGCCCTCCCCTTCTTCCCCGCCGGCCGCGCCGAAATCGCCGGCCTCCCCGTTCGCCCAGAATTCTTCGCCCTTCCCGATAAGCCCCGCGCCTCCCCGCCCGTCGTCCTCGTCACCGGCGGCTCCCGTGGCTCCCGCACTCTTAATTTTGCCGCCCGCGATCTCGCTGCCTCCCCCGGTCTCCCCTGCAAGCTCATCCTCCAAACAGGCCGCGACATGCACGCCGAAATTAGCGCCGCCATCTCCAATCCCAACGTCGAAGTCATCCCCTTCATCGACGACATGCCCAGCGCCTTCGCCCAGGCCGATCTCCTCGTCTGCCGCTCCGGCGCCGGCGCCGTCGCCGAACTCGCCGCCGCCGGCAAACCCTCCATCCTCGTCCCCTATCCCTTCGCCGCCGACGATCACCAAATGGCCAACGCCCGCGCCATGGAACGCGCCGGCGCCGCCCGCGTCGTCTCCGACGCCGGCTTCTCCGCCCCCCGCATGCTCGCCGAAATCCAGGCCTGCCTGGCCGAAAAAAATCTTGAATCCATGGCCCGCGCCGCCCGCGCCCAGGCCCTCCCCGGCGCCGCCGCCCGCGCCGCCTCGCTCCTCGAACAGTTCGCCGAAGCAAACGATTCCCCAAAACAATAAAATATAAGAATGTTCTATAAGCCACAGCGTCTGCACTTCACTGGAATCGGCGGCATCGGCATGTCCGGCATCGCGGAAATCCTGTTGAACCTCGGCTACTCCATCAGTGGCTCCGACGTGAAGCTCACCCCCGTCACCGATCGCCTCCATTCGCTCGGCGCCACCGTCCACGAAGGCCACTCCGCCTCCCACATCGCCGGCGCCAAAGCCCTCGTCGTCACCAGCGCCGTCAATGAGTCCAACCCCGAACTCCGCGAAGCCCGCCGCCTCGGCATCCCCGTCATCCCCCGCGGCGAACTCCTCGCCGAACTCATGCGCCTGAAATACGGCATCGCCATCGCCGGCAGCCATGGCAAAACCTCCACCACCTCCATGACCGCCACCATGCTCGCCCACGCCGGCCTCGACCCCACCGTCGTCGTCGGCGGCCGCGTCTCCACCCTCGGCGGCTCCAACGCACGCATGGGCAATAGCGATTTCCTCGTCGTCGAATCCGACGAATCCGACGGCAGCTTTCTCAAACTCGCCCCCATCATCGCCGTCGTCACCAACATCGATCGCGAACACCTCGATCACTACCACTCCATCGAAGAAATCCGCCGCTGCTTCACCGAATTCGTCAACAAGGTCCCCTTCTACGGCTGCGCCATTCTCTGCCTCGATGATGAAAACGTGCAGCAGGTCCTCCCCGGGGTCCGCCGCCGCACCGTCACCTACGGCGTCAGCGCGCAAGCCGATCTCCACATCGCCGCCATCGATCTCGGCCACATGTCCAGCCGCTTCCGCCTCCACGCCAAGGGCGACGATCTAGGCCAGTTCACCCTCAACGTCCCCGGCATGCACAACGTCCTTAACGCCACCGCCGCCGTCGCTGTCGCCCGGGAACTCGAAGTCCCCTCCGAAAAAATCCGCGCCGGGATAGCCGAATACAGGGGCGTCGATCGCCGCTTCCAGCTCCGCGGCGAAGCCGCCGGCGTCACCGTCATCGATGACTACGGCCACCATCCCACCGAGGTCCGCGCCACCCTCGCCGCCGCCCGCCTCTGCCAGTTCAATCGCGTTCACGTCATCTTCCAGCCCCACCGCTACACCCGCACCCAGCACCTCATGGACGATTTCGCCCGCAGCTTCCACCAGGCCGATACCGTCCACCTGCTCGATATCTACGCCGCCTCCGAACCCCCCATTGAAGGCGTTTCCTCCGCCGCCCTTGCCGATCGCCTCCGCGCCTTCGGCCATCGCGAAGCCCACCTCTCCGGCACCATCGATAACGCCGTCAATACGGTGGCCGCTCTCGTTCAACCCGGTGACGCCGTCGTCACCCTCGGCGCCGGCACCGTCTGGCAGGCCGGTGACAAGCTTCTCAACAAACTGCGAACTCAGGAGTAACCCATGGCTAAAAAGCAGCAAGCCGCCGCCGATAACGAAACCCGCTTCCTCAATATCCGCCGCGGTCTCATCATCGCCACCGTCGCCTCCATCGCTCTCGTCGCCCTCCTCTGGGGCGCCATCCAGCTTGAATCGTTCCTCATCGCCGACCCGCAGTTCACCCTCGCCTCCCCGCCCGATCCCGGCGAAGACAGCCCCGCCGTCGAAGTCACCGGCGTCAACCACTCCGCCCGCAACAACGTCTCCGCCACCTTCGATCGCGATTACGGCCGCAGCATCTATCTCATGCCCCTTCGCCAGCGCCGCGAAGAACTCCTCCGCTTCCCCTGGATTAAGGACGCCCGCGTCACCCGCGTCTGGCCGAACCGCCTCCAAATCCGCGTCACCGAACGCGAACCCGTCGCCTTCGTCCGCCTCCCCAATGAAACCGAACTCCCCCTCATCGATGCCGACGGGTTCATCCTCCGCCCCGAAACCCAGGAATCCCTTAATCTCCCCATCCTCACCGGCATCGATCGCAAGCAAACCGGCGACGAACGACGCGTCCGCGTCCGCCGCCTCCAGAAACTCGTCGCCGACGCCGGCGAACTCTCCGCAAAAATTTCCGAAGTAGACGCCACCGATCCGGATAATCTAAAGATAATGCAGGACGCAGGCGGAAAAGCCGTTACCCTGATCATCGGTAGCCGCTACTACAAGCGCCGGCTTGAAAAATTTAAGCAGAACGCGGAGGACCTCCTCCGCCGCGATCCATCCAAAACTGTCTTCGATCTCCGTGTCGATGGCAGCATCTACGCCCGCCCCGCGCAGCCCACCCTGACTGCCGAAGGAGTTCGCACCAGTGACTGAAGGGCCCCATGGCCGCTAGCCGCGTTCGCCTCGCCGCTGGCCTCGATGTCGGCAGCGCTTTCACGCGCTGCGTCATCTGCGTCGTGGAGGATGGACGCATCCGCTTTGCCGGCGCAGGCGAAGTTGAATCCCGTGGCTGGGCCAATAGCAAAATCGCCGACCGCGAACAGATGTCGGAATCCGTCCGCCTCGCCGCCCGCGAAGCCGAACGCCAGGCAGGCCTCTCCGTCGACGCCGTCGTCGTCGGCCTCGGCGGCGAAGCCATTCATGGCGATAATCAGGTCGGCAAATACGACTTCGGCCGGCCCCGCGAAATCGATCAGTCCGATATGGCCTACGCCGTCGAAAAGGCCTGCCGCCAGCAGCTCGATGCCGACCGTGTCCTCCTCCAGGTCTTCCCGCAGGACTTCACTCTCGATGGCAACGCCGGCGTCGTCAACCCCCGCGGCACCCGCGCCGCCCGTCTGGAAGCCAACGTCCACATCGTCACCACCTCCGCCTTTGAACACCAGTCGCTCGTCAGCGCCGTCCATGAGGCCCATCTCGCCGTCGAAGAAACCGTCTATGAAGGCATGGCCGCCGCCTACGCCTGCGTCACCCAGGACGAGCGCCGCCAGGGCGTCGCCGTCGCCGATATCGGCGCCCAGTCCACCGAAGTCGTTCTCTACGCCGGTGAAGCCATGGTTCAGGCCGTCAGCCTCCGCGTCGGCGCCGAACACTTCACCCGCGATATCGCCCACGATTTCAAAATCTCCTTCGAAGACGCCGAAAAACTCAAACACGAATACGGCTGCGCCATCCTCGGCCTCACCGCCGACAATACCTTCATCGAGGTGCCCTCCGCCGACGGCCGCCCCGCCCGCGAAGCCCCCCGCAAACGCCTCAATTTCATCCTCGAATCCCGCGCCGACTTTCTCTTCCGCTATATCAAAAAGAAGATCGAGGATTGCGGCATGGACCGCCAGCTCTTCGAAGGAATTCTTCTCACCGGCGGCGGCGCCTGCCTCAACGGCATGTGCGATGTCGCCGAACTTGTCTTGAACTGCCAGTCCCGCAACGGCCTTCCCGTTGGCATCCAGGATTGGCCCGACGCGCTGGCCAACCCCAAATGGGTCACCGCCGCCGGCCTCACCATGTACAGCGGCCGGCTCAAGGAACATCGGTACCAGAAGCGTTCTTCCCCTGGCTTTCTAAGCCTGCTAATGTCCAAGTAACCAAAGGAAATCGGTATGAGCGAAATCAAATTTGAAATGCAGGACGACAATCAGGTCGGCACCCGGATCAAAGTGATCGGCGTCGGCGGCGGCGGCTGCAACGCCGTCGCCCGCATGATGAGCGCCGGCCTCACCGGCGTCGATTTCTATGTCGTCAATACCGACGTCCAGGCCCTCAACGCTTCCCCCGTCCCCGCCAAAATCGCCATCGGCGGCAAGCTCACCAACGGCCTCGGCGCCGGCTCCGATCCGGAAAAGGGCCGCCAGGCCGCCCTCGACGATACCAACCGCCTCGTCGAAATCCTCGAAGACGCCGACATGGTCTTCCTCACCTCCGGCCTCGGCGGCGGCACCGGCACCGGCGCCACGCCCGTCGTCGCCTCACTGGCCAAAGAGCTCGGCGCCCTCACCGTCGCCATCGTCACCATGCCCTTCAAGTTTGAAGGCCCCAAGCGCATCCGCCAGGCCGAACGCGGCCTCGCCGATCTCGCCTCCACCGTCGACACCGTCATCTCCATCCCCAACGATCGCCTCATGAAGCTCGCCCCAAAGGGCACCAGCTTTCTCGAAGCCTTCAAAATGGCCGACGATGTTCTTCGCCAGGCCGTCCAAGGCATCTCGGAGATCATGTTGACGCCCGGCATCATCAACCGCGATTTCAGCGATATAAAGGCCATCATGAGCGGCATGGGCCATGCCATGATGGGCACGGCGACGGCCAGCGGCGATGGCGCCGCCGTCAGCGCCGCCCGCGCCGCCATCAGTTCTCCGCTCCTCGAAGACAACGGCGTCGAAGGCGCCCGCGGCCTGCTCATCAATGTGGCCGGGTCCAGTGCGTTGACGCTCGATCAATTCGCCGACGCCTGTTCGTTGATCTTTGAAGCGACCAAGAACGAAGAAGTACACATGAGCTACGGCCTGGTGCATGACGAAGGCCTGGGCGACGAAGTGAAGGTAACGGTGATCGCCACCGGGTTCTCCCGCGAATCGGCCATTCCGTTATCACCGCCGCGAGTCGAACGTGTCGCCCCGGCCCCGGCGCCCATCACCATGCCGTACTTCGAACCGGAGCCCATGGACGCGCAGGTCGAGGAACCGGAGCTCGTCGAACCCGCCCCCGCCCCGCCTTCGCTTGAAGCCGTCCCCCCGCCTCCGGCCCCGGCCCCCGCGCCAAAAGCGGATGCCGACCCGTTCGACGACATCGACACACCAGCCTTCCTCCGCCGCGAACGGAAGCTGTTTAACTAACGCCTCCGCGGAACGCGACGGCCCGGCCGGAACGCGCGCTTAGTGATTGACACCCGCGGTTATATCCTGTACCGTTCGATTAGTTATCGCCTGCAGCATTTGCTGTAAGTGGGTAAACACCGCCGAAATCATTCGGATGTCGAGTGTTCAACACCTGCTGTCGATGAACGGCGAGAGGAATGAGGGTGTCCGTGCTCAGATCCTGCGTTCTTGCTCTTTCGGCTTGGAGTCTTGCGCTGTCCGGCAGCGTTCCAACTTTCGTATCGTCGAGTCCAACATCCTCGTCGACGTCTCCTCAAACTTTTTCCTTTACCCGCAGGGACACGCGAATGGAAACGCGGACTTGGTAAGGGCGTATTTCCTGATCAATACGCATCCGACGATTCCGCAAAACGTCTGCCATGGGTTTTACGGCCGGGGAAGC
Organism: Bryobacterales bacterium; assembly: GCA_016789905.1. GTDB lineage: Bacteria > Acidobacteriota > Terriglobia > Bryobacterales > Bryobacteraceae. The sequence goes on from JAEUQC010000115.1 coordinate 100,671, forward strand.
AACGCTTTCTATCTCTTCGATGACGCTCTAGTTACAGTTCTGGGGCCATTGGCGCCCGGTAGCGTTGGAACGTTGTCGAATAGTCAATGCACGATCTACGGCGCGGGTTCCGGTGTGACGGCAACAACCGCCACGGATGTAACCGTTGCAATTCGAATCGGCCTAACCGGGACCTTCGCCGCCACACCCCAGACAGTGTATGTTTGGTTCGTCGATGCGGCATGGAACGGAACGGGCTGGGTGCAGGCCGCCACTTGGACTCTTGTCGCGCAGCAACCGCCGGCGTACGTCTCCGGTTCGCCATCGACATCGTCTACCGCGCCACAGGCGTTTACCGTTACCGCTCGGGATCAGAACGGTGCGACAGACATCCAGAGAATATACTTCCTCGTCAATACAACCCCAAGCATTCCGCAAAATGTGTGCCACGGCTTTTACGACCGAGCCAGCAACACCATTTATCTCTTCAATGACGCGCTGACCGTATTGAATGGCCCGCTCACCCCCGGCAGCGCTGGCACGCTTTCCAATAGCCAATGCACGATCTACGGCACAGGTTCCGGTGTCACCGCGACAACCGCGACGGACATCACCCTAGCGCTCAGAATGGGACTCAATGGGGCGTTCGCCTCCACCGCCCAAAACGTCTATGTGTGGATCACCGATGTCGCCGCAACGGGTACCGGGTGGGTCCAGATGGCCACATGGTCACTCGTCGCGCCGCAACCGCCGACGTATGTTTCCGGTTCGCCATCGAGTTCCGCCGCCTCACTTCAGACGTTTACCTTCACCGCGCGGGATCAGAATGGCGCCACAGACATCCAAAGAATATATTTCCTCGTCAACACGAGCCCAAGCACGCCACAGAACGTTTGTCACGGCTTTTACGACAGGCCCAGCAACGCCATTTACCTCTTTAACGACGCACTGACCGTCTTAAATGGCCCGCTCACGCCCGGTAGCGCTGGCACGCTTTCCAACAGCCAATGCACAATCTACGGTTCGGGTTCCGGTGTCACCACGACAACCGCCACCGACATCACTCTGGCGCTCAGAATGGGTCTCAATGGGACGTTCGCCGCCACTGCGCAAAATGTCTATGTGTGGATCACCGATGCCGCCGGAACCGGCACGGGTTGGGTCCAGATGGCAACATGGGCTATCGCCGGGCCCCCGGCCACGATGTCCTACTCGACCACTCCGGAGTCCATTGGTGGTGGCGGGAGTTGTGTACTAACGGCTGACCCACCCGTCTACACAATCCAGCGGGCCAACGGAAACCAGATCAACATATCCGCTAGAATGGCTGTGAATGGGCCCATTCAAGGGAACTGGCGGGTGACTGTGCAACTCTTCGTCTTTTTCTCCGGGCAGAGTTTCGGCCATGGAATTCCGGACGCGACTGTCAACTTCAGCTCAGCGACACCAAGTGGCACGCAGTACGGCCCAATCGGCAGCGTCTCTCTGGAGCCGCGCGGTTCCGGAGCGTACCATGTCCGTGCTGCCACGTGGGGCGTTTGCAATGGGCAAACAATCTACTATCAAGGGCCTATTGCGGATTCCTCCCCGTTCCCGGTCCAGCGGCCGACGGTTTTTGTCCCTGATTCCGCCGGTAATCCTACCGGACTGACGAGCGCCGACTTCTGGTACCTCAATGGGGCTCCGTCAACGGATGGTTACTACACGCAGTATCGTCTCGCCATGAATCCGAACACAACGCCCGGTCAGGGAACCTACGGCTATTCGTGGATTACTAACGACAATTCGAAGCTCGACCTGATTCCGGAAAACCCGGCGACTAAGGTAATCATTGTGTCAAAGGGATCGAGCACGCCGGGGTATCCGTCAGGCGAGATCACGGTCAAGGCGTCTTTGAATGGCTTTACCTCTCTTGCCTTCCAGGTGAGAATCAATACGCCGCACCGGTTGCGGATGGGAAATAACGGTACGCCTTTTAATGAAACTTGTAGCACCATTTATGGCAGTCCTGCATACATAGGATACCAAAGCGGTTATGTCTATAATATCCTCGACCTGACCGGCGCCGTCCTTACTCCCATAATTACCCACGAGACACTAGAAAACCGGAAGGTCGTCGTGCCGGGAGGCTCATCGTCTAACTGGGCGACGATGCCATCTCGAGGGACATGGACCCCTGGAAATCCTGATCATTGGGGACAAATCGACAACGCTTGGGCATTTATCGACAACTACCGGGTATGCAGCGGTCCGACCCTGATAGAGTTGACACCATTACCCTTTGATCCAACTCCAAATGCGCCAGCCGCCCCTGTTGTCAACTTCACACAAAAGTTCTGGGTCGGGACAACCACACCAGAAGCGACGAATACCTTTACTGGGAAATGCGTTCAGCGTAACACGGCGTTATTAAGGCAAAGCATCGGGAGCGTGGATGCTATCGTCTCGCCTGCTACGTCCGCACAATGCGCCTCTGGTGTTTTTGTGAACTAGACGTCACGTCACCACTTGTCAATAAGCGAGGAACTAAGATGCGTACTCTAATTCTGCTTCTTGTGATGTTTTTCACGACACAAACTTCCAGTTTCTCCACTGGTATCGATGAACTGCTGGGCAAAGCCTCAACGGTTGTCGAAGGTGCAGTGATACACAGCCACGTTGACGGCTCGGCGACAACACTCAAGATTGAGGTAAGTTCCGTCCTGTTGGGTTCGGTAAGGCCAGGGGATACGATAACGGTTGAGTGCAATAGCCTCAAGCATGTTTTCCAAGGCCTCAATCCCCAGCCATGGGCGTATCCGCAAATATTTTTCTTGCGGGCGATAAAATTGGATAGTTGGGCCTGTGTTCCGGTCGATATGCGAGGCCATTCGGCACTTGGCTACCTGGGTTACCCTCAGGCACCGCCTTGTCCGGAAGGCGCTTTGCAGGTTTTGGGCCCACAATCTGTTCGGGAGAGAATTCTAACCCGAGTGGCGGAATCGGCACTATGTGGCGCACGCCCTTCTTGGCCGAGAGTACTTGACGCGTCATCTCGTGCACTAGCCACGAACGATTCGCCTAATCCGCGCGTACCGGACGGAATATCTGACTTCGATCGGCGCCTCTTTAGAGAGTTGGTGAAATCCCCCCGCCGCGAGCTTCACATTGAAGCCATTCAGGCGCTGCTAACCCTTGGGGATCCCTTGCCGTTTGACCTGCTTGCCACAACTTATAAGGAGTACCGGAATAGCAAACAGGAGTGGTGGACGATTGGAGCCACAATTGAGCGAACCCTTGAGGATCCGGCGATAATCCCGCAACTAAAGAAGTTACTTCCCATCAAGGATGCCCAGTTGCAGTTAGCGATTGCAACGGCTTTACAACGCTTTCACACTCCAGCGGCCGTGGTGATTCTCGGAAAAATGCTTGAGGCGCAGGACATCGAGAAGCCGTTGGCCTTGGTAGCCGCGAAGGGACTGGCGGAGTTTGCCAACGGATGCCCGATGACCACACAGGGTTCCTTTAAAACGCCCGCCGACTTCTTCCCTCATTGTGATGAAAAGGCTCCGTTCCGGACGGATGAGACGGTGAAGAATTCGGGTCCCGGCGCCGGCTTCAGCGGCGACGATAACTGGCATATCACTTTTTGGAAACATTGGTGGTCACGAAATGACGTCCGCGTCGCCGCGTTAGCGGCTCAGTAGAACCCCGCCTCGACGCTCCGCCGTGAACTTGAAAACCGAGCTCCCAGTCCCGGCCCCTAGCGCCAATCGCGTTTTCGTGATCTGGAAACTTGCCATCCATCTGGCCCATTTCTCGAATACGGCCGCGCCATCCGGCGACGAGGTCATATTCCTTGGATGACTCGGAGCGAATGAGCACAGAGCCATAGAACAGAACAACGGTGACCAAACGAATCGTCTGGACTGACCACGCCGAGGCCTCAACACACTGACAATGGGGCGCATCATTTAGCAGCCCATCGTCTAACAGATCCTCAAGACCCTCGCCCGCCACCTCCACCGGCGAGGGCGCCACCAAGCCGCTAAAGGCGTGCATCCGCCCATGATCCGCCTCCGCGCCCAGAAACACCTCGTCTTCTTCCGCGATCACGGTGACTATCTCGAAATCGACCGTGTCCTCGACCGCAAAGAAGCCTACCGCTGGCTCCTCTGGCAGTTAAACGTCCATAATCTCCATGGAGCTGATTCCAAGAAGTTGCCAACTGCTCCGCACTACCAAGCGGGTGAGGCGCTTCGATGTTCCGCGAGTCGTGAAACGGGGTCTTGGAACGCCTTCGGAAAAACCTAACTGCCGAGTTTAGGTTGATTGGCCTCCGGCAGGGCGGAAGGCTGCCCTGGAGAGGCAGCACGGGGAGTGGCGGGAGAACATACGAACGTTATCCGAACCGCCGTCCAAAAACAGGACCGGTCCCCGCGAGGCGCGGCGGTTTCCGCTGACGCCCGATAACTTTGAGTTATGTCCTCCCGCCGTCGAATGTATCGGTTGGTCCGCACATTCGTTGAATCTACGCCCTGTTATCCCCCTCAAGGGGGATTGCTTGATGCCGCGCTTTGCGCGGTAAGGTATTCATCTTGTC
>JAEUQC010000122.1 GCA_016789905.1 Bryobacterales bacterium
GAACTCGGCAAAGCCGAAACCGTCTTCGCTACCCTCATAAAAAACGAACCCAAGTGGGCCCCCGGCTACTACGCGCTCGCGCGGGTCCTCTTCGTCGAAGGCAAATTCCCCGACGCCATTCGCGCTGCCACTGAAGCTGAAAAGCTCGGCGAACCCCAGGCCCGCACTCGCCGCCTCATCGGCTCCATCGAAGAGGAACGCGCCAACTGGGACGCCGCTCTCGCCGCCTACGAAGCAGCACTGAAGGCCGGCGCCAACGCCGCCGAAATCAAGGCCGCGCGCGACTCCGTCACCCGCAAACGCGGCCCCGCCCCCGGCGGCCCCGTCACCCCCGTCGCCTTCGAGCGCCACCCCCTCCCCTTTGTCCTCAATCACAATCCCACCCCCGAAAAGCACATTGTCTCCACCATGGCCGGCGGTCTCGCCGTCTTTGACTACAACAACGACGGCCTGCCCGACATCTTTTTCACCAACGGCGCCAGCCTCCCCACGCTCAACGACAAACACCCCAACCGCCTCTACAAAAACCTCGGCGGCCTCAAGTTTGAAGACGTCACCGCCGAAGCCGGCCTTACCGGCGACGGCTTTTCCATTGCCGCCGCCGCCGCCGATTTCGATGGCGACGGCTGGACCGATCTCTTCGTCGCCGGCGCCGGCCGCAATCTCCTCTATCGCAACGAGAAGGGCAAATTCACCCTCACTCCCCGCGGCGTCAAAGACGAGAAGTTCGCCGCCGGCGCTGCCTGGTTCGATTACGACAACGACGGCAAACTCGACCTCTTCGTCGTCAACTACCTCGACTGGACCCCCGTCTTCTCCAAGTACTGCGGCGACCCCGCCCGCAACCTCCGCGTCTACTGCCACCCCCGCGAATTCAAGCCCACCGCCAACCGCCTCTACCGCAATCTCGGCAACGGCCAGTTCGCCGACGTCAGCGCCGAAACCGGCATCGCCGCCCATCTCGGCAAAGGCATGAGCGCCTCCGTCGCCGATGTCGATGGCGACAACCGCCCCGACATCTTCGTTGCCAACGACGCCATGCCCAACTTCTTCTTCAAAAACCTGGGCGGCCGGTTCGTCGAATCCGCCCTCGCCGCCGGCGTCGCCTATAGTGACGCCGGCCAGCCCGTCTCCAGCATGGGGTCCGACCTTCGTGACTACGACAACGACGGCCGTCCCGATCTCATCTTTACCGCCCTCACCGGCGAGACCTTCCCGCTCTTCAAGAACACCCCCACCGGCTTCCGCGACGTGACGTATGCCAGCGGCGCCGGCGCCCTCACCACCCGCCGCAGCGGCTGGGGCGTTGCCTTCGCCGATATGAACAACGATGGGTGGAAGGATCTCGTCACCGCCAACTCCCATGTCACCGACACGATCGAAGTGACGCGCTCGGAGAAGTACAAAGAACCCAACACCGTGCTCCTCAACGCCGGCGGCAAGTTCCGTTTGGGCGCGGAGCTTAACCCGCCCGCCGCTTACCGCGGCCTGGCCGTGGCGGATATGGATGGCGACGGCCGGCTCGATATAGTGACCACCGCGCTTGGTGACAACGCCGTCATCTGGCGCAACGTCTCCAAGGACTCTGGCCGCTGGCTCGAAGTCCGTGCTCCCATTGGCGCCCGAGTCAGGGCGGGGAATCAGTGGCAGGAGGTCACCTCCGGCGGCAGTTACGGCTCCGGCTCCTTCGTCCCAGCTCACTTCGGCATGGGCGCTGCCGCCGATGCCGACGTCGAAATCGTCCTGCCATCCGGCGAACGCAAACCCCTCGGCCGGCTCCCCACCCGGCCCGTTCTGGAGAGCCGGTGAAGACCTGGTCCCCAACGCGAAGATTGATCGCCGCCGCCCTGACCATTACCGGCATCGCCGGTCTGGCGATCATCGCCTTCGACTATTACGCCAGGCCATATAACGGTCCTCAATTGAATCTGGAGTACGTCAAGGCCGTACTGCAACTCCTGCTCGCCGCGGTCGTCGTAGGCGCCGTCCGCATCATCGCCGATAACTACCAGCGGCAGAAGGGCAAAGAGGACCAACGCCAGAAGGCGAAGGAAGAGGTGCTCAGGGATCTCGTCGCGGCCTACTCCAACGTCAAACAGGCCCGGCGCCTTCTCCGCGCTCGCGGCCTTTCCGCCAACGGCGATGTCCGGACCAATATATACGACGAGCGCCTGGAGTATCTCAGCGCGCAGCGGCTCTCCATCGAAGCGATCGCCGAAAGAGTCGAGGCCTCGCGCAAGGTCTTCGTGGACCGGAAGGGCATCGGTGACCGCATCACCTCGATGGAAAAGTACCTCAACTCCTTGACCAAGGAGTGGGAAGAAAAATTGCCCGCCGCCACCAGGGACGGCGTCATCGATGGGGACCGCCTTCCCCAACTCCTGGCCTTTCTCCAAGGCGCCACCGCGCCGGACGGCACCTCTTATCCCCGCCATTTCGTCGAGCCCTACCACCTCGCATTGCAATCGCTTCGCATGGAAATCGAGCGCGGCGGCGCGGCCCCTCCCTCTGACCGGGACTCCGCCGATGCCGCCCCTTGATATGCTGTCCGGTGGCTATGCGACTCACCGCCGTTCTCCTCCTCTCCTCTGCCTGCTTCGCCCAGCGCGCCGCGACCTTTGAAACCCGTCCCGCCACCGCTCTCGAAAACGACAAGATCGAACTGCTGACGCTCAACAAAGGCGGCGCCTTCGTTAGCCTCGTTCTGAAGAACGATCCCGAAAAAACGAACCCAATGTGGAATCCCGTCGCGCTCGCCCGCATGACCAAGGGGCCCTCCCGCTTCGGCGACTCTCTCGGCCACTTCCTCTGTGTCGATGGCTTCGGCCCCACCTCCAAAGAAGAACAGGCCGCCGGCCTCCAGGGCCACGGCGAAGCCCACCGCCAGCCATGGACCCTCATCGGTCAAGGCCGCCAGGGCAAGTTGCAGCAGTTGACCTTCCAGACCCGCCTTCCCATCGTCCACGAAGGGCTCATACGCAAGCTCGAACTCGTCGACGGCGAACAGGTGGTCTATGTTGACTCGACCCTCGAAAACGAACTCGCCTTCGATCGGCCCATCAACTGGGCCGAACACGCGACGATTGGCTACCCGTTCCTGTCCCCCGGCAAGACCGTCGTCGACGCCTCGGTCGGCAAGTGCCAGACGCGCCCCCATCAGAACATGCCGCCCAACCGCCGCCTGGTCTCTGACGTGCCATTCGTCTACCCCTCCGCGCCGCTGAGGGCCGGCGGCCAGGCCGACCTCCGTCAAATTCCGAACCCGCCGGACTCAATGGACCACACCGGCTGTATCTTCGACCCCGCCCGCCGCCTCGGCTTCATCACCGCCATTAACCTCGAAAAGGGCCTCATGCTCGGCTATCTGGTGCGTCGCGAAGAGTACCCCTGGCTGCAGGAGTGGATGAACTACCCATCGAACCTGGCCCTCTCTCGCGGTCTGGAGTTCGGCACGCAACCCTTCGATGTCTCTCGCCGCCAAACGGTGGAGATGGGCAAGCTCTTCGATACGCCCGCCTACCGCTGGCTCCCCGCGAAGTCGAAGATAGGCACCCGCTTCCTGATGTTCTACACCCGCGTCCCGGCCGGATTCACGCAAGTTGACGACGTGCGCCAGGAAGGCGGGCAACTCATCATCACGGATTCGAAGAGCCAGCAGACGATTCGGCTGGCGGCTTCGTTGCCGCTTTAGGCGCCGTCAACGGCTCCCTCTCATCCAGGTGGTCCTTCAACTTCAAGTGCGGCACGCCTTCGGTAAGCCATGCCGGCGCCGGGTCGCCCTTCAAGTGATGCCCGAAGTATTCGCGCATGCGCACCAGATAGTCCTTCTGGTTCACCGGCACTCGCAAGCCATGATTCTCGCCCCGGTATTGAAGCATGATCACCGGCTTCTGTAGCCGCCGCAGGGTGTTGAAATACTCGATGCCTTGGGTGAAGTCCACCGCGCCGTCTTTATCGTTGTGCAGAATCATCAGCGGCGTCTGCACCTTCTGCGCGTGGAACACCGGCGAGTTGCGGACGTAGGCCTCCAGGTTGTCGGTGTATCCGCTGGTGAAGCGGCCCTGGCTGCTCTCAAAGATCGGCTGGTTGGCCGACCCCGTATTCCAGTACACCGAACTGTACATGCTGATCATGTCGGTCAGCGGCGCGCCCGCAATGGCGGATTTGAAGGCGTTCGTCTGCGTCACCAGAAACGCCGTCTGGTAACCGCCCCAGGAATGGCCGTGCAGGCCAACCCGCGCTTCGTCGACAACGCCGCTCGCCACCGCGGCCTTCAACCCCGGCAAAACGCACCATACCGCCGACATTCCCGGATCGTTCAGCTTGTACGTAATGTCGGGCGTGAACACGGCGTAGCCCTGGTTGTTGTAGACGCTCCGGTTGAACGCCGCCAAGCTCGGCTGCGCGTAGCTGTTCAACCCGTCGGAGAGCCTTTCGTAAATGTAGACCACCGTGGGGTAGCGCTTGCCCGGCTCGTAGTTGGCCGGCAGGTACAGCGCGCCCTGGAGCTTGTCGCCCTTTTCGCTCGTGTAGTCGATCAGGCGCGCGCCGCTGGTCCAGCCGAACTCCTTTTGCTGCGGATTGGCCGCCGTAATTCTGACGGCGCCTCCCAGTTCGGCGCCGGCCGCATGGTAGTCCGGATAGTCCGCCCAACTTTCGCGGCGGTATAGGAACTTGTCGGCGTTCTTGGCCTTCAATAACCCGCCAAACCGGGCGTCGTCCCATACCAGCGTCTTCGGCTTCGCTCCCGGAGCAATGCTCACGATGCCGCCCTTCTTCGTCCACTCGCCGTAGGCGTCCACGTAGAGGGTCTTCGAGAGATCGACGCCCTTTTCCTCCGGATCCAGCCGGTAGCGGCTGCGATAGCGGACCTTCTCCTTCTTGCCTGTCAACGTGAGGTTCGTCGCCTTGCCATCCAGCCCCACCTTCCATATGTCCCAGTTGTCGGTGACGAGCAGCGCACGGCTATCGGCGCTCCAGCCCAGCGAACGGGCCGGCGGCTTCAACACGTTGTGGTCGTCCTCGTCGTCCCAGAACGTAGTCGCCTTCACGTTGGCGGTCAGGTTCTTCTTCGCGCCCGTGGCGGTGTCGTACACCCAATGGTGGCCGTCCTCGTAATAGGCCAGGAATTTCGAGTCCGGCGAAGGGCCATTGAAATAACGCGCCTTCTGCAACGCCAGCGTCCGCTTGCCCGTAGCCAGATCCACGACGTAGACGTCCTGGAACCGCTGGCCGTTCAGGCTGCCGTTCAGTTGGTACGGCGTCTGATCCACTCCGAGTGCCATGGTGTGGGGCTCCGGTATGTTCACCTGGCGCAACGTGTCGTCAGCCAGGCGCACGAAGCGCTTCTCGGCCACCCGGTAGAGCGAAAGGTAGCTGAAGCTCTTGTCTCGCGACTCTTCCACCTGCTGTTGCGGCTGCAGGCGTTTGTCCTGCCAGTGCCACAGCACCAGTCCGGCGCGCTCTTTCTCGTCGGGCTTGGCGGGGGCTACGGCGGGCGGCGCGGGCGGGCCTTTGGGCTCCTCGCCCGGCTTCTTCGCCTTCACTTCATGAATGCCAAAGGTGATGGCGGCCAGGTCCTGCGTCCAAGAGGGCGGACGATTGGGGCTGACGGTCATCCCAGCCGGGAAGCCGCGCTCGGCTTTGGGGTCGAACTGAATCTTCTCCGGCCGTGCGGTGGCCGACAGGTTGCGGAAGCCGACAACCGCGTAAAGCTTCTCTTCAAACGCCTTGTCCTCGACGCCGCGCAGCACGGCGAGCCCGTCACCCTTCTCCGTCCAGGTCAGGCCCTTGTAGGCCGCCTTGGCGCTATCGAGCGGCATCACCGCGCCGGTCTCCATGTTGCGCAGTTGGACGCCGTTGCCGGCCATGTCACTGGCATCGGCGATGAAGGCCAGCCAATCGCCCTTCTTGTCGAAGGCGAACTCGGCGACGTTTCCGGTGTTCAACTCGTCCCCAGTGGCCAGTTCGCGCAGGATCAGATCGGCGCCTTCCCACTTCTGCCCTTCGGGCTTGTAGCGGAGCATGGCCAGCCATCCGCCCCTTTCGCCGGAAAAGCTATAGCGGCGCACACGGTCGAACTCGGTCTTTTTGCCGGTGGCGAGTTCGACGAGCACCATCTTGTTGAAGGTTGGCTTGCGGTCGCGGAGGGGCGTTTTGGGCTTGTTGGGGTAAACGGTGAAGGCGGCCCATTTGGAATCCTCGGAGAAACGGACGGCGGTGGCGAATGGCGCGGGCGGCCCAAAGCCGCCGGTCGCGGCGGGCAGTTCGCCGATTGGGAAGGTCGAGTCTTTGCCGCCAGTGAGGTCACGGATGACGACGGTGGCGTCGCCTTCGGTGGGGACGAGTTGGTAGGCGAACCAGTTGCCGTCGTTGGAGACGCTGGCGGACTGGATCCGTTTCCAGGAGAGGATATCGGCCAGGCCCAGTGGCTTGTTGGCTTGGACGAGGGTGATGGTGGATAGGGCAATCAGCCCGCAGAGTAAGCGGCGCATAGATATCTACCATTGAGGATAGCCTCTTTAGGAGTGGCAGCCGCAGCCCTGCCCGCGCCAGGCGCTGATGCCTTCGCGGACGATAATGGGCGTCATGGCGAGGCTGGCGGCGGCGTCTGCCCACCACCAGCCGAAAGCCGCTTGCAGGGCGAGGCCGGCGAGCAGGATGGCCGAGAGGAAGGCGCAGAGGCTGGTCTGCTTGGAGTCGGCGACCATGGCGGAGCTTTGGATTTCGTGCCCCACCCGGCGTTTGGCGCGGGCGAGCGTGGGCATGAGGAGCAGCGAGAGCGCGGCCAAGGCGATGCCAGGCCAGCTCAGCGCGGGACCTTCGCGCCGCCAGAGGCTTTCGACGGCTTCCCAGAGGACCCACGCGGCGAGCCCGAAGAAGCTGAGCGCGATGAGCTTTTGGGCACGCCGTTCGGCCGCGCCGTGGCACTTGCCCAGGCGCCAGATCATCACCGCGCCGGAAGAGACTTCGAGCACGCTATCGACGCCAAAGCTGACGAGCGAGACGCTACCGGATGCAATTCCCGATGCCAGTGCGACGCCCGCTTCGACCACGTTGTAGGCGAGCGTACAGTACTCCAGCCGCAGGCCGCGTGCGATGGCTTGATGGCTCATTGCACCTTTATCTTCGCAAGGTAGAGCGATGTTTTGCCTTCGTGACTCGAATAGTAAAGGGTCCAGAGCAGATTGTCGTGCCAGACGAAGCCGGGGTAGCTCGAATCGCCGCCGGAGGGCAGGCGGAGCTTTGGGGTGAAGCCGGTTGGCGTCAACTCGCCGAGTTCGGTGTGGGGTTTAGCGCGGTCGCCGCCTTCATAGATGCGGCCGCCCGCGGCAAGCAGACCGGAGGGAAGCACCGTGAAGTTCGGCCCGCCGATGAAGTGGCCGGAGGGGTTCCATGTCCACTCTTTGTAGGGTGGCTTGGCCGTGCCGATCCAGGCGATATTGCCATCGTCCCAGGTGCGGCGGGTAAGGGCGACCATGGTGCCATCGGGGAGGAACCGGAGGGCGGTCTCATCACCGCCGGGCACCTTCAACTCGGTGACGGTTTCCCACGCGGCGCCGTCCTTGCTACGGACCAGACGAATCCTGCGCGGGTTGGAGGCGAGTTCGGCCGAAGGCGAGCCGTACTTGGAGACGCCGTAAGCGGTGCCCTTGTACCAGGTGACGCGCCAGAGCCAGTGCGTGTCCTCGACCACCTTGCGGGGCGCGGTCCAACTCCTGCCGTCGGAGGAGAAGAAGACGCGGCTTTGGCGGGACTTATAGACGCCATCGGGATAGTAAGAGCCGCCGGCGACGATCATTAGCTGCTGCTTGGGGGTGATGCTCAAGTGCGGATCACGGAGGTCGACCCCGGCTTCTTCGAGCAGGGCTTCGCTTTGCCAGGTGACGCCGTTGGCCGAGGAGAGGACGCGGAGCTTGCCGTCATCGGTCGAGCCCTTGCGCGGCGCGTGGCCTTTGCCTTCGCGGCAGACGGCGTACCAGCGGTCTTTCCAGCGAATGAGGTCGCCGAAGGCGGCGTGCGCGGGCTGGTCCCAGATGCGGGCAGTGGAGACGAGTTGCCAATCGGCGGCGATCAGCAGCGGGGTAAGCAGGAGCAGAAGTGCGAGGCGGGTCATCCGGAACCAAGATACAGGAAACGGGCGAGGAGGATGGCCGAGAGGGCGTAGACGAAGGGGGGGACGTGGCGGGCGCGGCCGGTGAGCAGTTGTAGCAGGGTGAAGGAGAGAAAGCCGAGTGAGAGGCCGTTGGCGATGGAGAAGGTCATGGGTATGGCGACAATGGTGAGGAAGGCCGGGATAGAGTCGCGGAGGTTTGCCCAGTCGATTTCGGCGGTGTGAGCCATCATGAGGGCGCCGACGAGGATGAGCGCCGGGGCGGTGGCGGCGCTGGGGATGACGCCGAGGAACGGGGCGACCCAGAGGGCGGCGAGGAAGCACAGGCCGGTAACGATGGCGGTGACGCCGGAGCGGCCGCCGGCGGCGACGCCAGCGGCGCTTTCGATGTAGCTGACGACGGTGGAGGTGCCGGAGAGCGAGCCGGCGATGGTGGCCAGCGAATCAGCGGAGAGGATGCGGCCGATGCGCGGAATTTGGCCGTCCTTTTCGATGAGACCGGCGCGGTTGGCAACGGCGAGCAGGGTGCCGAGGTTGTCGAACAGGTCGACGAAGAGGAAGGCGAAGACGATCTCGGCGAGGCCGAGTTGGAAGGCCGCGGGGATGTTGAGGTGGAAGGCCGTCTGGGCGAGGGCTTCGAGCGGGGGCGCGCCGACGGCGATGCGGGAGAGGCCAAGGGCGACCGCGGCGGCCGTGGTGGCCGCGGCGCCGAGCAGGATGGCGGCACGGAAGCCAACGATGAGCAGCGCGGCGGTGAGCAGGAGGCCGGCGAGCGAGAGCAGCGTGGCCGGAGCACGGAGGTTGCCGAGCGTGAGGATTGTGGCCGGGCTGGCGGCGACGACGCCGGCGTTCTTAAGGCCGATGAGCGCGATGAAGAGGCCGATACCGACGGCGGTGGCCGAGTAGAGCGGGCGGGGGATGCTCTCGACGATCCAGCGGCGAACGCCGAGGGCGGTGAGAAGAAGGAAGAGCAGGCCGGAGAGGAAGACGGCGCCGAGGGCGGTTTCCCAAGGGACGCCCATGCCTTTGACGACGCCGTAGGTGAAGTAGGCGTTGAGGCCCATGCCTGGGGCCATGGCGATGGGGTAGCGGGCGAGGGCGCCCATCAGGATACTGGCGAGGCCGGCCGAGACACAGGTGGCGGCGGAGACGGCGGCGGCGGGCATACCGGCTTCGGCGAGGATGGAGGGGTTGACGAAGATGATGTAGGCCATCGTCAGGAATGTCGTCAAGCCGGCCAGCGTCTCCTGGCGCCAGTTGGTTTGGAGGCGAGCGAATTCGAAGTAGGTTTCGAGGGTCTTCACGTGCGGCGGCCTCGGGTGGGCATGGCGTCGCGAAGGGCGCGTTGGCGGGGGCGATTGGGTTGCGTGCCGTCGGGGTTCACGGGGCTTGGCCCTGGTTGCGGCGCCGGCTCGGGTGGGCAGGGCATCGCGAAGCTCGCGTTGGCGGGCGCGATTGGGTTGCGTGCCGTTGGAGTTCACGGGGCTTGGCCCTGGTTGCGGCGGGGGAATGCGGCGGGCGTCGTCACGTTATCCGAGGGGGACTTCCTGGTATTCAAGGGCCCATTCGCGCATGAAGCGGACGCGTTCGGGGAGGACGGCGTAGAGGAGAAATTCCGGGTTGTCGATGGTGCCCAGATAGGCGCGGAGCAGAGGATTCGCATCCCAGATTTCCTGGCGTTTGGCGGCATCGGTGACCAGTTGCGCGGGGCCGGTGATGCGGACCTGATCGTGACCGTCAGAGAGGTAGCAGAGTTCGGCGCGCTCGTTCGCTTCGAGTTCGGCGGTTTTGTTGGAAGACCGCAGGGAGGCGATGTAGACCGTGAAGCCTTCGGTGCGAACAGGGGAGACGGGGCGAGCGCGGGGCTGGCCATGATCGTCAGTGGCCAGAACAGGGAACTTGGCCTGGCGCATCGTTTCGAGCGCGGTGTCTTTGAGGTCGGCGGCGGCGACTGGTTGCGGCAACTTCATCCATACAGGATATGCTGGCCAGATGCGTGTCGTGTGGCTGGTGGTTGGGGTGTTGGCGCTGATATTGATTCCCTTTCTTTTGTGGGAGGAGTTTTTCAATGGACTGGCGGCGCGGCTGATGACGGAGTATCGGGGCGCCTGGTGGCTGCCGCCGGCAATTGCGGGGCTGCTGGCGGGAGATGTGTTTCTTCCGGTGCCATCGAGCATCCTGTCCACCGCGTCGGGAGTATTGCTGGGGTTCGCGGCTGGGGCGGTGACGAACACGGTTGGTATGACGCTGGGATGTTGGCTTGGGTACAGAGCGGGGCGGATGGCGCGAGGGCGGTCGGATGCGTCGCTGGAGGCGCTGTGGGTACGGCACGGGGAGTGGACGCTGCTGTTGACGCGGGCGGTGCCGGTGCTGGCGGAGGCGGCGGTGCTGTTCGCGGGAATGACCGGGATGCCGATGCGGCGGTTTCTAGTTTTGACGACGCTGGCGAACGTAGGCATTGGGACGCTGTACGCGGCGGTGGGGGCGTTCGCGATGGAGTGGAACTCGTTTTTTGGGGCGTTTGTGGGCAGTTTGCTGGTGCCGGCGCTGGCACAGGCTATGATGAGGGTGCAATGGCGAAAGTGATGATGGTGGCGTCGGAAGCGGCGCCGTTCGCAAAGACGGGCGGGCTGGCGGATGTGCTGGGCGCGTTGCCGGCAGCACTGGTGCGGCAGGGGTTGCGGGTGTCGGTGGTGATGCCGAAGTACCGCGGCATCCATCCGGCCGGCATCGAGAAGGTGATGGACGACATGCCGGTGTTCATCAACAACTTCCGGCACCGGACGGACATCTGGCGGCTGGTGCGGGACGGAGTGAGCTATTACTTCGTGGAGGCGCCTTGGTTCTACGACCGGGATGGCGTGTATTCGTCGTATGGGAACGACTACATGGACAATCACCTGCGGTTCGCAGTGCTGTCGCTGGCGGCGCTGGGCATTGCGCGGCTGCTGGACCGCCCGGACGTGCTGCACGCGCATGACTGGCAGGCGGCGCTGGCGTTGATCTATGCCAAGAGCTGGTATTGGAATGATCCGCGGATGGCGAACGTGAAGCGTGTGTTTACGATTCACAATCTGGGGTACCAGGGGCGGTTCGGTAAGCAGGTGCTGGGCGAGTTGGGAATGGACGGGTTGCAGTTTCATCCGGAGTATCTGGAGTTCTACGGGGACGTGAACCTGATGAAGGGCGCGATAGTGGCGGCTGACGCCGTGACCACGGTGAGCCCGACGTATGCGCGAGAGATACAGACGCCGGAGCATGGATTTGGTCTGGACGGGCTGCTGCGTTCGCGGGCCGGGCAGTTGACGGGGATACTGAATGGCGTTGATTACGCGGAGTGGAATCCGGCGACGGACAAGCATTTGCCGGCGCATTATGACGCCTCCGATTTAGAGGGCAAGGCGGCATGTAAGCGGGCTTTACTGGAGGCGCTGGGATTTGGCGCGGAGGCGCACGGACGGCCGCTGATCGGTGTCGTGTCGCGGTTCGCGGCGCAGAAGGGCTTCGATTTACTGGAACCGATTGGGGACGAGTTGGCAAAGGAGGACGTGACGCTGATCGCGCTGGGGAGCGGGGAGCCGCATTGTGAGTGGATCTTCCATGACCTGGCGGAGCGGCATCACGACAAGGTGCGGGTGTGGCATGGTTATAACAACGGGCTGGCGCATTTGATTGAAGCCGGGGCGGACATATTCCTGATGCCGAGCCGTTATGAGCCGTGCGGGTTGAACCAGATCTACTCGTTGAAGTACGGAACGCCGCCGGTGGTGCGGGCGACGGGCGGGCTGGATGATACCATCGAAGAGTCGACCGGTTTCAAGTTTGGGGAGTATTCGCCGGCGGCGCTGCTGGGGGCGATACGACATGCCCTGCAGTGCTGGCGGGACCGGGAGGCGTGGCTGGAGCGGATGCGGCTGGGGATGGCGAAGGACTTTTCCTGGGACCGTTCGGCAGCAGAGTACGCGGGGCTTTACCGCCGGTTATTGGGGATCTGAAACTTTTCCCCAGGTTAAACATCAAAAGTTCTGGAGTGATCGAAAATGGCTGGAATTAACACTGTTACGTTTACCGATGGGGGCTGGGACGCCGAAGTCCTGCAGTCCGACAAGCCTGTGCTTGTGGACTTTTGGGCGGAGTGGTGCGGACCGTGCCGCATGATGTCGCCGACGATTGACGCACTGGCCGACGACTATGCCGGAAAGGTGACGATCGGGAAACTGAACGTCGATGAGAACGGCGGGGCGGCGATGCGCTATGGGGTGCGAGGCATTCCGACGCTATTGCTTTTCAAGGGCGGGCAAGTGGTGGCACAAAAGGTGGGCGCCACGTCGAAGACGGACCTGCAGCAGTTGATTGAAGCGAACCTGTAACTCGAGCGGTTTGGGATTTGGAAAAGAGGGGAAGCGCCGGCTTCCCCTTTTTCTATGCCTTGGGGGCGGGGCGGGGGCGGAAGTCCAGTTGAAAAGAAGGGCAACAAGCGACTCCGGCAGTTGGGTGCCGACGAGACTTCGGTGTGCGAACCGGTCTCGCGGTTAAGCCAACCCGATGCCAACCCGGCCGCCGAAGCAGGGCTGGCATCGAAACCGCAGGTGTTCCGTAGGGCCACCCCGGCCAAGGTCTGCCGGGGTGCCTGGAGATTTCGGGCTCGCCAGACCCGAGAGCAAGTATATTCAGTTGTCACAGATCGAGTGGCCGGAAGTCCTTCGCAGGTACGGCCGATCACAGAACGCAATCGTTTCGAGGTGAGAGCGAATCCGGGTGGCTGGCGATGGTGTTCTAAGGCCGGTGTCCGGATGTATGGACACACTTCGAGTGTGCCAGTTGGAAAATCGTCGATTTCTGGGGCCGTTTAGGCGACTTTTCGGGGCACGGGGCCGATTTCGCGGCGGCCGCGACGGCCGTTTTGTTCCTCCGAGGGCGGCACAAAGACGATACGGTGGTGCGGAAACTCGCGACGGTAGCCCTGGATGACGGCCTCGGTACACTCGGTGGTGTAGACGGCAGGTTCGTTTCCGCCTATTTCAGGCGATTCGTGTGCAGGAAGTGGTTCTGTTTGTTGGGGTTCGGTGTTTTGCGGCGCTTCGTCGTTTTTTTGTTCCGGAGCGGGCACCTGGTCCGGGTAATCGGCCTTGAGGAGGCGGAGACGGCGTTCGGCGCGGGCGATAACCTGTTGGAGACGTGCGGTCTCGCGGTTGATTTTGGACAACATGCTGTTGCCGGAGAGCATGGCGGTGACGACGGCAGCGTTGACCTCCATGTCGCGGAGTTCGGGCACGACGGTGCTGGGCAAATTGTTGGCGTCGAGGATTTCCTTGTTCCAACAGGCAGTGAGGGCGTGGTTGAGCCGCTCGATCTGCCAGCGGGCGATGGCCATGTCGCGAACGAGGTCGCGGGCGGGCGGATTCTGGGGCCGGTAGGTGGCGACGAGTTC
>JAEUQC010000126.1 GCA_016789905.1 Bryobacterales bacterium
GAACTCGTCGCCACCTACCGGCCCCAGAATCCGCCCGCCCGCGACCTCGTTCGCGACATGGCCATCGCCCGCTGGCAGATCGAGCGGCTCAACCACGCCCTCACTGCCTGTTGGAACAAGGAAATCCTCGACGCCAACAATCTGCCCAGCACCGTCGTGCCCGAACTCCGCGACCTGGAGGTCAACGCTGCCGTCGTCACCGCCATGCTCTCCGGCAACAGCATGTTGTCCAAAATCAACCGCGAGACCGCACGTCTCCAACAGGTTATCGCCCGCGCCGAACGCCGTCTCCGCCTCCTTAAGGCCGATTACCCGGACCAGGTGCCCGCTCCGGAGCAAAAAAACGACGAAGCGCCGCAAAACACCGAACCCCAACAAACCGAACCACTTACTGCACACGAATCGCCTGAAATAGGCGGAAACGAACCTGCCGTCTACACCACCGAGTGTACCGAGGCCGTCATCCAGGGCTACCGTCGCGAGTTTCCGCACCACCGTATCGTCTTCGTGCCGCCCTCGGAGGACCAAAACGGCCGTCGCGTCCGCCGCGAAATCGGCCCCGTGCCCAGAAAGCGGGCCTGAATCGTGTTGTACCGGCCGCCACAACGTCAAACGGTAACCCGCCTGTCGGCGACCGCACCCGTAGTGTGTCCAAACGCGCCGAAAATCAACTACACCAGCCAAACCATCGCCCTCCCCGCCCCCTCCACCACCCAGGAGACCCCTGAGAACATTGTCGATTGGGCTGTCTCCAAGCTCGGGTTCACCCCCACCCTCAAACAGGCCGAAATCCTTCTATCCACCGCCAAATACCTGATCCTCTGCTGCAATCGTCAGTGGGGCAAGTCCACCACCATCGCCATCAAGGCGCTCTACGCCGCCCTCCAGACACCCAAACTCAAAATCGTCATCCTCTCGCGTTCCAAGGAACAGGCCGGCCTCGTCCTCGCCAAAATGGCCGAATTCGTCGCCATCCTCTGCCTGCCCACTCGCCGCGTCCTCGGCCAGTCTATGTCCATCCTCCTGCCCAACGGCTCCACCATCGCCGCCGTCCCCCACACCATCTCCACCACCTACGGCCGCACCGCCCATATTTTCATCGTCGACGAAGCCGCCGAGGTCAGCGATGCCGTCTACCGCGCCGCCTCCGCCTTCGTCGGCCACACCCACGGCAAAATCTGGCTGCTCTCCACCCCCACCCGCCAGAACGGCTTTTTCTACAACTACTGGCACGACCTCTCCGGCACGTGGCATCGCGTCTTCTCCAATGTCCACGACTGCCCCGCCATTGACCCCGATTTCCTCGCCATGGAAGAACGCGCCGACCCCATCGCCTTCAGCCAGAACTTTCTTTGCCAATTCACCCCTCCCGCCAATCGCCTCTGTTCCCGCGAAACCGCCGCCGCCATTCTGCGGAAGAAAGGCGACGACAAACCCAGCGGCGCCGGTATCGTCAACCACCTCCGGGGCGCCGCCGCCATCCCGGCCCCCCGTAAATACATCGGCCTCGATCTTGGCCAGCGTTTCGACCACAGCGCCATCGCCGCCATCGAAGTTACCTGGCGCCATCTTGGCCACGATCCGTATCTGTTTACGGAGCAGTACCAGGCCCAGATGCGTATCACATCGCTCCACCGTTTCCCCGTCGGCCTCAGCTACGAAAAGACCTACGAACTCGTCATGCAGAGGCTCACCCAGGAGCATCGCAGCCTCGAACTGATTGTCGACGCCGGCGGCCCCGGCCCTCCCGTCGTCGACCGTCTCCGCGCCTCGTTGCCCGGCCACATAGTCCTGAAACCGGTCATCATCACCGGCGGCAAAGGCCGCAACACTCTGACCGGCGGTTACACCGGCATTCCTCGCCGCAGCTTGCTGTCGACACTGTTAATGTCCATGACGGTCGGCTCTCTTACTTGCGACGAAGGCACGCCCGGCTGGGAGACTTTTGTTGGCGAACTCGTCGAACTCAGCGGCGCAACTACGCATCCCGCTGGCGGTGCCATGCACGACGACCTCGTCATGGCGGTGACGTTAGCGGTCAACGCCGCCGTCCGCGATTCCCCCAGCCTGCTCCCTGGCCAACCCAGCCAGCCCGAGACCAAAGACAGGAGGGCCCAATACGGCCATCAACCCAACCGTCTCCTCTAGGGAAACCCCACGTGCGGCAAAAAAACACCGCCGGGAAATCGCTGACTCCGGCGCCAGGATCAACCATCACCCCCCACGCAGCACGACTGCGGGGACATCGCCGTGGCGTGTCCCCCTTTCCCGTACTTCTCAGCAACCCCGTACAACACGGCGGGATACAGCTTGCGCCATCCGCCGCCGCCGGTCGCCCGGCTGGTCTGTAACTCCAGCCACAAATCGCTGGCCGGGAAACTGCACATGCAACACAAACTCGACGGGACATCGCGTTGCTTCAGCGTGTCCCAAGACGCGCGGCATCCCCACCCCCAATATTGGGTTGGTTACGCCCTTGCTCTACCCGAGCTTCCGGCGCGTTCCCCGCTTTCGGTACAGGTTCGCATCCTCCGGCCGCTGGTCTTGAGCAATCATCGCCAGCCCTCCGGAACTGTTCTTTGACAACCGCATACTCCCTCAACGCGCCTGCCCACCCCTGTCCAAAATAATTGGTGCCTGGCAAAATAATTGGTGCCTGGAATAATTGGTGCCTGGCACCAATTATTTTGGACAGCTCCTTGCCCGGGTCAATTGCGAGGATCTAATCTTCAAAAGCCCACGCCGCCGCCTCGCGCGCAGTGCGCCACTGGTTTCACCCACCAGACCGCGAGTCGCCCCGCGGCCCACGGCTCTACACCAGCACGTCCCGCACCACCCGGCTCGGCTCCACCCCCGTCAGCCGGAAATCCAGCCCCTGAAACCGGTACGTGAACCGCGCATGGTCAATGCCCATCAAATGCATCACCGTCGCATGAAGGTCCCGTACATGCACGCCATTCTCGGCGACGTTATAACTGAAGTCGTCCGTCGCCCCATAGCTGATCCCGGGCTTAACTCCACCCCCCGCCATCCACATCGTGAAGCACCGCGGATGATGGTCTCTCCCGGCTTCAATGCTCTGCCAGTCCCCCTGGCCAACAACGCTCCGCCCGAATTCGCCGCCCCACAGCACCAACGTTTCGTCCAGCATCCCGCGCCGTTTCAAATCCTGCACCAACGCCGCGCTCGGCTGGTCCGTATCCCGGCACCGCGCCGTGCACCACGATGGCAGCCGGCTATGGTGGTCCCAGTCCGGATGGAACAATTGGATAAACCGCACCCCCCGCTCGGCCAGCCGCCGCGCCAATATGCAGTTCGCCGCGTAGCTCCCCGCCCGCCGCGAATCCGGCCCGTACAGCTCAAATATCTCCTCCGGCTCATCCCGCAAATCCGTCAACTCCGGCACCGAAGCCTGCATCCGGTACGCCATCTCATACTGCCGGATCCGCGTCGCAATCTCCGGGTCCCCCGTCTGGTCCAAACGGTGTTGATTCAACTCCGCCAGCCCATCCAGCATCCCCCGCCGAACCTCCCTCGGCATCCCCTCCGGATCGCGCAGATACAGCACCGGGTCTTTCGCGTTCCGCAGTTTCACCCCCTGGTACCGCGACGGCAAAAAGCCGCTCCCCCAATAGTGGTCGTACAGCGGCTGATCGCTCGGCCGCAGCATCTTCGACAACAGCACCAGATAGTCCGGCAGGTTCTTGTTCTCGCTGCCCAGTCCATAGCTGAACCATGCTCCCATGCTCGGCCGCCCAGGAATCTGGTGCCCCGTCAGGAACTGCGTCATCGCCGGTGCATGGTTGATCTGGTCGGTGTGCATGCTCTTCACCAGACAGATATCGTCCACCACCTTTGCCAAATGCGGCAGCCACTCGCCCAACTCCGTCCCGCTCTTCCCATGCCTCGCGAACCGCGTCACCCCGGGCATCACCAGTTGCTTCTGGTTCGACGTCATCGTCGTCACCCGCTGTCCCTGCCGGATCGAGTCCGGCAACTCCATCCCGGCCAGCTTCCGCAGCCCCGGCTTATGGTCAAACAATTCCAACTGCGACGGCCCGCCCGATTGCGTCAGAAAGATCACCCGCTTCGCCTTCGGCGCAAAATGCGGCAGCCCTTTCTCTTGCCCCAGCAGCGTCGACGCGGCCAGCGCGCCCATAAAGTCTCGTCTGAACATCAGGCCTCCCGGTGCAGCTTGTACGGATACACCCGCCCGCTGTTCCACTGACACACATACAAATCGCCCCGCGTATCCACACACACGTCATGGCAATTCTTAAACACCGGCTGGTCCTGCAGCATCACTTGCAGCCGGCCGTCTTTATACACCGGCGCCGTCCCGCCAGGGTTCGACACCACCTGGTCCCGTTCGTCCAGAATCGTCACAAACCCGCGGTTCTGCCACATCCGGTAATCATCGGCGTACATGCCAAAGCAGACCCCCGAGTACAGGTGCCGCCCCGCGATCACCGGGCGGCTCATATACGCCCCCGGCAAATAGACGGTCTTCACATGCTGCCCATCCAGCGTGAACCACACAAACTCATTCCGGATCCGCGCCGTGCACACCACCAGCGGCGTCCCGCTCCGCATGTCAATCGCCACACCATGTGCCTGCATGAACTTGCCCTTGTTGATCGGCTGCGTGCTCTTCCCGCCGAACTTGCCGATGTATCTGCCCCCCGCGTCGAACCGCAGTATGTACTGTGACCCATACCCATCGGCGACATACACATCGCCATTCGGCCCCACCGCCGTCTCCGTCGGGCTGTAAAGTTCGGTGGGCTTGTACGCGCCACAAGCCGCCGCCGCCGGCAGTTCCATCACAATCTCGCCGTCAAGCGTGGTCTTCACAACACGGCCCGTTCCCGTATCGGTTATCCACAAGTGTTGGCCGGCCAGCGACAACCCATGCGCCCCGCCAAACCCCAGCGTCCACGCCCCTTGCAGCTTCCCCGAAACGTCATAGATGAGGACATTGTTCTGCTTATGGTTGGTCAGCAGGAACAGTCTGCCATCCGCCGCCTGCACCATCTCATGGCAGTCATTCACCGGGTACTTCTCCGGATCGGCCTTGCTCCACCCGGTATCAACCCGGTACCGAAACGCCCCATGCCCAACCACCGGACCTTGCACTGCTAAGCTCATCAGGAAGCACCGCCTATTCATAAGTCAACACCTCTCGTCTCTGGAACCCAGCCGCAATCGCCCCGCCGGGAAACCCCACATGCAACATAAAACTCGCCGGGACTTGCTTTAGCATGTCCCAAGACGCACTGAATCCCCACCTACTCATGAGTGATCGCCTCATCCAGATTGAGAATCAGACTCGCCACCACCATCCGCGCCGCCAGTTCCGCTGACCCTCCAGCCAGCTTGGAAGCATCGCCAGGATGAGCCGAATAATGCGCCAGCGCCCGCCGGTACTCCCGGTCCAACACCGCTGACTCCTTCGCATCCGGCCGCCGCGCCAGCACCCGCGCAAACACCTCTGCCGGACCCATCGCCGCCAACGTCCGCGCCGCCTCCAAATACGTCCGGTCATTCAACAGCGTCAGCGCCTGCAACGGCGTATTCGTCCGCGATGTCCGCACCTCGCAGCTCCGCCGCTGCGCCGAATCGAACAAAAACGTCGGCGCGATCGTCCGCCGCCAGAACGCATATAGCGTCCGCCGGTACTGCGCCGCGCCCTCGCTCGGCTCGTACTTGAACCGGCCCATAAAAAGCTCTTCCCACACCCCGTCGGGTTGATACGGCCGGACCGGCGGCCCTCCCAGCGCCCGGTTCAACAGCCCCGCATTTTGCAGCGCCGCGTCCCGCAGCATCCAACTCGCCAGCCGGAAGCGCGGCCCCCGCGCCAGCGTCCGGTTCTCCGGGTCCGCCGCCATCTGCTCCGCCGTCGCCCGCGAGTCCCTCTTATACGCCGCGCTCCGCGCCATCAGTCGCATCACATGTTTCACGTCCCAGCCGCTCTCCATGAACTCAACTGCCAGCCAGTCCAGCAGTTCCGGATGCGTCGGCTGTTCGCCCTGCCGCCCAAAATCCTCCGGCGTCCGCACCAACCCGTACCCGAACAGCAGTTGCCACAACTGGTTCACAATCACTCGCGCCGTCAGTGGATTCTCCGCCGATACCAGCCACTCGGCCAGTTCCAACCGGTTCTTCGCCGCACCGCCCAACGCGGGCAGCACAGCCGGTTCCACCTGCTCGCCCGGCTTGTCCCACACCCCGCGCAACAGCACGTGCGTCTCGCGCGGCTTGGCCCGTTCGGCCAGCACCATCACGTCTACCTTCCCGGCGCTCTCGTTCTCTTCATACTGGCGCACCGCCCGGTCCAGCGCCTCTTTCGCCGCCTGGTACGGCCCATAGTCCGTCAGGAACTGCGCGAATAGCCGCTCCCGCAGCGCCGGCGTCAATCCGCTCTTGGCCAACTCTTCCAACGGCGCCATCGCCAGTGTCTCCACCGCCGGCCCCCGCTGGTCCGTCACCGACACCCGGAACCGTGCAATGTTCGCATCGCCCGCCGTCGAACGGTGCCGCATCTCAAACAGCAGCTCTTCATCGGCCCCCAGCACCAGCGGCTCCTCAAATGCGAATACGGCCACATGCGGCGCGTTCTTGTCTGTCCCCTTCGTCGTCCATCCGTTCCGCGGATCGTCGTCCAGCGTGTCCTTAATCAGCCCGTAATTATTGTTCTTCGGCTTATCCGCCTCGAAGTCCGCAATCGCCCCTTTTACCGCCACGTCCCGAATCTGCGTACTGCCCGCCTGCCGCACCTGCACCTTCACATCGGTCAACAGGAACTCGCCCGTCGCACCGCGCGTCAACGGCGGAAACACCTCCAGCTTCAGCCCCGTCACCCGCGCCAGCGCCACTTTTGCCGCCAGCCGGTAGTCGTCCTGTTTCGGGTTCGGCCCGGACGTGGCGATCGTGCCATCGGCCTCCTGCGCCAGCACGGTCCCTTCCGCCGATTTCAGCTCCGTCATCCGCAGCGGTCGCCACGCCGCCGCCAGTCCCTTCTGTCCGGCCAGCCATTGCGCGAATGGCGCCTCGGCCCGCGCCCGCTCGGCCTGCTCCGCCGGCCGCCGCTCCGCCACCAGTTTCGCCGCCTCCGCCACCGCCCGCGCCGCGTATCGCGACGAGTAGCTCGCATACGGCTTCGCGTTCTTCCCGGCCCGCCCGTCTTCGTCAATGCTGTTAAAGAATGCCGTGAACGAGTAGTAGTCTTTGTGCGTGATCGGGTCGAACTTGTGCGAATGGCACTGCGTGCAGCCCAGCGTCAGCCCTAGCCAGACGGTCCCGGTCGTGTTCGCCCGGTCCAGTACATAATCAACCCGCGACTCTTCCGGATCCCGCCCGCCCTCGCCGTTCGTCATATGGTTGCGGTGGAACGCGGTCGCGATCTTCTGCTCCGCCGTCGCGTTCGGCAACAGGTCCCCGGCGAACTGCTCAATCGTGAACTGCCGGAACGGCATGTTCTTGTTGAACGCCTCCACCACCCAGTCGCGCCACGGCCAGTTGGTCCGCGAGGCGTCCGCCTGGAAGCCATCCGTGTCGGCGTAGCGTGCCCCGTCCAGCCACCACATCGCCATTCGCTCCCCAAAATGCGGGCTAGCCAGCAACTGATCCACCAGCTTGTCATATGGCAGGGCGAGCATCTCCGGCGTCGGCGGCAGGCCCGTCAAATCGAACGAAATCCGCCGTGCCAGTGTGTGCCGAGGCGCCTCCGGGTTCTTCGCCGCCAGCCGCGGTTCGGTGTAGGCGTCAATCGACGAGCCCGGCCCGCGCACCGGCTTCTCAAACGACCAGTGTTTCCCCCAAGGTGCGCCCTCGGCGATCCACTGTCGCAGCGTTGCCACTTCTTTCTCCGTCAGCCGCGCCTTGTGGCTCCGCGCAGGCGGCATCAGCCGCATGGCGTTTGTTTCGGTTACGCGCCTTAGCAGCAGGCTCTCCTCCGGTTTGCCCGGCGCAACCACTTTCGCCACCGCGCCCTCGCGCGTGTCGAGCCGTAAGCCTGCCATCCGGCCCGCCGCATCGCCCCCATGGCAGCTCAGGCATTTGTCCGACAAAATCGGCATCACATCGCGGCTGAACCGTACCGGCTCCTCGGCCGCCAACGGCAGCGCCGCCAGAATCAGACTACGCCAAAACGCCATACCGCCATCCTTCCGTACCCACCGCGTGACCCACACCGGCATGGATGCCCGGCAGCGCCAATAGCCCATCGCGGTCGAACCGCGCCGCCCGCTCGCCATCCGGCGCGCCTGCACGGATGCCCGGCAGCGCCAGCAGCCCATCGCCGCTTGCCCGCGCCGCCGGAATCACCTTTCGCCAAAACGCCATACCGCCATCCTTCCGTACTCGCCACCCCCTTCGCAATGTCGGATGGTGCGCAATCGTTGTACTATCCTGCTATGGCAACCCGGTTCCCCGTCTCCCTCTACGCAACGGCCAACCCGGTCCACCAGAACGTCTTTTACACCGTGCCTCGCGCCGGCCACATGATCGGCGGCGCCGACCACCGCGTCCGCCGCGAACATTTCCCCGGCCATGAGCTGATTTATTGCCTTCGCGGCGCTGGCTACGTCCGCTCCCAAGGGCTTACTCATCGCGTCGGCCCCGGCGCCCTGGCCTGGATCAACTGCCCCCACCCCCACGAACACGGCGCCATCCCAGCAGACCCCTGGGAGGTGCTCTGGATTCGCGTCGAAGGGCCACGCCTGGACCAGATGTGTACTATGCTCTCTGCCGCCACCGACCCCGTCTTTCCCGTCGCCAATCCCGTGCCCCTTTTCCACGAAATCTTCGCCCTTCTCGCCAGCGACTCGCCAGAATCCGCCCCGCTCCTCCACGCCGCCGTCGCCCGGTTGCTGGCCCTCATCTGCTGCGCTCGCCAACGCGTCGATCCGGCTGTTCCCGCCCCGCTCCGTAAGGCCGTTGAACGCATGAAGCTCTTCTACTTTGAGTCCCATACCGTCGCCGAACTTGCCGCCCTCGCCGGCATGAGCCAGTCTCACTTCTCCCGTCTCTTCAAGACCGCCTTCGGCACCAGCCCTATCGACTGGCTCCGCCGCGAGCGCATCAGCCAGGCCAAACGCCGCCTCGGCGATACCAGCGACTCCGTCCAGTGGATCGCCCAGTCCGTCGGCTACCGCGATCGCTTCTTCTTCAGCAAGGACTTTAAGAAGCTCACCGGCTTCACTCCCACCGAGTTCCGCGACCGCGAAAAAGGCTGAGCTTTTTCCCCTCCCGCGCTTCGCGTAGTGATCCAGAGACAACTATGCGACACCTATTCCTCGCCACTCTTCTGGCGATTCCCTCGGCGCACGCCGCCGTTAAACTTACCGCTTTGACCATTAGTTCGACCGACGCCAATGGCAAGATCCAGGGCGTTGGCGCGCACCGCTTCAAAACCGCCCAGCATGGCGGTCATCCGGCCATTTTCCTCATTAAGGGAAGCGATACGGCGGGCGCCATCATCAACGGCCCCAACACCGCCAAGAACGGCATCGACATCCCGTTGACCGCCGGAACCCACACGTACACGATACTCGCCGAAAAGTCGAACAGTTATAGCTGGAGCAACTACGCCATCCAGTTCTTCTTCGACCTCTCGAACAACCCGCAAATCTCGGCGCTGGCGCCGCTGAACACCACGTCCACGCTGTTTTTCCCGCCCTTTGAGGCCAACAAAGAGTTCGTCGAGAACCTGCCCGGCTACCCCGTGAAGACCACCGGCACGCTGGTCTACAAATCGGGGGCCGTGGACGTGAAGCTAACCGCGTTCCAGTTCTCGCAGCCCGAGCTGTACGGAGTTGACCGCGTGACGTCGCACGAAGTCCGGAGCGACCGTGTGCTCGACTTCGTCGGCGAGTTCACGCTGGAAGTGACGGCGCCGCCGGAGATCGCCGCCGGAGGCGTTGTCAACGGCGCAAGCTTCACTCCAAAGGTCGCCCCCGGCGCTCTGTTCAGCATCTTCGGCTCCAGTCTCGCGCTAACCACCCAGAGCGCGGCGGCCCTGCCGTTGGCTACGAATCTGGGCGGCACCTCCGTCACCATCGGCGGCAAGCCGGCCCCGCTGGTCTTTGTGAGCCCGTCGCAGATCAACGCCCAGGTGCCGTACGAAACCGCCGAGGCGCAGACGGTGCCCGTTGTCGTCACTGTAAACGGCGTGGCCAGCGCGCCGGTGAACGTGGCGGTGATGGCGGCGGCGCCCGGCATCTTCCAGTTCGGCCAGAAGCGGGCCGTCGTTCAAAACGCCGACTACACGGTGAACGACACCGGCAATCCGGCGGCCGCCAACAGCTACGTAATTGCCTACCTCACCGGCGCGGGCCGCCTGGACAACGCCGTGGCCTCCGGCGGCGCCGCCGGAGCCGAACCGCTCAGCCGGCCGCGCGGCCCGGTTACGGCGGCCATTGCCGACATGCCAGCCGACGTCGCCTTCGGCGGGCTGACACCGGGCTTTGTCGGGCTCATGCAGGTGAACCTGAAGGTGCCTAACCTGCCGGCCGGAACTTACCCGCTGGTGGTTACAGTGAACGGCGAGAAGAGCAACGCCGCCATGGTAACGGTCCAGTAACTGCCTGGCGCGGTATCCTGTTACGGATGATGTCATCATCGGCTGACATCGAACAGCTCATCGCTCGTCTGCCGGCTGAATTCTCGGGCAAGGTGTACTACGTGGCCTTGCGAAAACTGCGGTCGAAAACCGCCGCCGAGGACGTGCGAAATGAGACGTTCGTCCGTGCCATCCAAGCCCTGCGCGCCGGAGCGCTTCGGTCCCCCGAAGCGCTTCCGGCGTTTGTACTGGGCATTGCGCGCAATGTCATTCTGGAGGAACTCCGCAAAGGCGGCCGGACCGACGAAATTGGAGACCGCGACTTTGCGGCGGCGCCGGACTCGCCGCCGGACCCGGGGCTGCGGCGGGCCATTGAAGCTACGCTCACCCGCCTGAGACCACGGGAGCGGGACATCCTGCGCCTGGCCTATTATGAGGACCTGTCCAAGGACGAGATCTCCGAACGGCTCGGGATCATACCGGACCGGGTTCGTTTGGTGAAATCCCGCGCCCTGCGGAGCTTCCGCGAACTCTACGGGCGGCTGACGGAGGCATCGCGAAAATAGTGGATACAAATGGCCGAAACCCAACACTTACAGGTGGAGCACCTTTGCTGCACGAAGAAGCCAAGTCGCGCGAGATGGCCGATGCCTACGTCCGCGGCCGCCTGACCGTGGCCGAGAGCAATGCGTTTGAGGCCCACTTCTTCGAGTGCGGCGAATGTTGGAACGACGTGGAGACCCTGAACGCTCTTCGCGATGGCGTGCGGGACGCCGTCCGGCGCGGGGCGTTCGACACCGCCGAGCCGGCCGCGTTCTGGAAATGGGCGTTCGCGGCGGCGGCCATTCTGCTTGCCGGCCTGGCGACGTGGACATTCGGCATGGAGATTCCCCGCCTGCGGCAGGAAGTGGCGCGAGCGCTGCACGCCGTGCCTGCGCCGCGGGAGCCGGTGGAAGCGCCAGTCCCGGTGGCGATGGCCCAGGCGAACCTGCCGTTGGTAATGCTGGAAGCCTCCCGCGCCGAGGAAGCAACGGCGGTGCGCGTGCCAGCGGCGGCCGGGCAGGTGGCCTTCTGGCTGGACGCGCCGGCGGCGGGGCCGGGTTCGTTCCGGTTCGTTATTGCGAACGCGCAGGGCGCGACGGTGGAGACGTTGGAAGGGTTGACGGCCAATGGGCACGGGGCGCTGACGGCGGCCCTGCCTTCGGCGCGCCTCCCCGTGGGCCGCTATACGGCGCGATTGTTCGGCGCCAATGGCGCGCTGGCCGCCGAATACAAGTTCTCGATATCCAGGTGAACCGATGAGACGACTGGCGCTATTGTTGCCGCTGCTGCCCGTGTTGGCGCAGGAGCCCTTTAACGGTGCCCCCATCGAGCGCGCCATCGCCACGGGCGAGACGCTGGCCTTCTCCTATCCGGTTCAGGCCGGGCAGTTCGTGCTGGTTCGCGCGCACCAGTTGGAGGGTAATGTACAGATCGCGCTGGTGGACACG
The DNA here is from genome assembly GCA_016789905.1 of Bryobacterales bacterium. Classification (GTDB taxonomy): domain Bacteria; phylum Acidobacteriota; class Terriglobia; order Bryobacterales; family Bryobacteraceae. Next base: position 12,052 of record JAEUQC010000126.1, read on the forward strand.
GCCGGGAAGAAGATCATCGACCGGGACGTTCTGAGCGCGCTGGGCGCGGAAATCGCCCCGTGGATCGCCGATGCCAGCGGCAACTGCCGCATAGAGATACGCAATCCCTCGCAGCGCCAGGCGCGGTTCCGCCTGGAGGCCAGCATGGCGACGCCAACGGAGGCGGACCGCCACCGGCACACCGCCATGATGACCACGATGACGGCGGCGGGCTTTGTGAAGGAACGTACGAAGGAAGGCTATGGGAAGGCCGTGGAGACCTTTCGGGCGGCACTCGCCGAATGGCGTCTGGCTGGGGACAAGCTGAACGAAGCGACCACGGCCAACCAGGCCGGCGTGCCCACGTATTTGCTGGGAAAGACCGAGGACGCGCGGGCGCTATTTGATTCCGTGCTGACCCTCGTGGGCGACTCGCCTGACGCGATGGCGGTAGTGGCGTCGGCGCTCAGTAACAGCGGCCAGGCGTATCTGTCGCTGGGCAATCTGGCGATGTCGCGCCAGCGGCTGGAGCAGGCAATCGTGATCCGGCAAAAAATGGCCGATACCCAGGGAGAGTCGTTTTCCCACACCAACATCGCCAACGTCTACCGGCGGCTGGGGGAACTGGAACTCGCCTCGCAGTCCGTGCGGCGCGCCATTGAACTGCAGCGGCAGAACAAGGACCTGGGCGCCGAGATGGTGGCGCGGCACAACCTGGCCGCCATCTACATGGACGCGCGGAACTACCAGGGCGCGCTGGAGGAGTTTTCCATCGAGCTCAAATATGCGCGGGACACGAAGAACCAGACATCGGAATACCACGCGCTGGAGGGTTTGACGCGGGTCTACTCCGCGTTGGGAGAGCCCGCGCTGGCGCGCCAGTTTGGGGAGCAGATGGTGGACTTGGCACGGCGGACCGGGACACAGCAGATTCTGTCGGCGGCGCTGTTCACGCATGGCTCGACCTTGCAGAAGTCGCGTGAACTGAAGGGGGCTCGGGCGTTGATGGAAGAGTCGCTGGGCGTGGCGCGGAAGGCGGAACTGCCGTTGCAGGTGGCGGGGGCGCTGAACGGGCTATGCAACGTGCTGACCGGCATGGGCGAATATGCGGCGGCACGGCCCGTTTCGGCCGAGGCGGTGCCGTTGAACCGGAAGGTGGCGCCGGGCACGGGGCTGCCGCGGGCGTTGACGTGCGCGGCAGGATTGGAAACGCAGGCGCAACGGCACGACGCGGCGGCGAAGCTGCTGGAAGAGGCGCTGACGGTGGCCACGGGGCCGGAGGCGCGGACGGCGGTGCTGGGCGAACTGGCGAGGATGGAGAGCCGGCGCGGGGACGCGCGGGCGGGCCTGTTGTACCTGGAAGAGGCGGCGGCGCTGACGGAGGCGTCGCGGGCTGCCGTACGGGACCCGGCGGTGCGAGCGGCCGCCGGCGCCGAGCAGGCGAGCCGCGGGGCGCTTTACACCGAACTGATGATGGCGCTGCACAAAGCCGAGCCGGACAGCGGATACGCGCGGCGGGCCTACGAAATGGCCGAGCGGACCCGGGCCCGAAGCTTTGCGGAGATGATTGCCGATGCGCGGGCGTTCGCGCCACCGGTGCGATCGCCCGAAGACGCCAAGCGCGAGAGCCAACTGGTGGCGGCGATTACCGGGGTGCAGCGCCAACTGTTCCGCGATGGGGTGACGGCGGAACGGCGGAAGGCGCTGCTGCTGGAATTGGCCGGGGCGGAGAGCGAACTGGGGCTGTTTCAGGCGCGGCTGGCGCGGGGCCCGGCACGCGAGATGGAGGCTTCTGTGAATGTGGCCCGGATCCAGAGCGAACTGCTGGACGACAAGAGCGCGCTGGTCTCCTACTCGCTGGGACGCAATGAGTCGTATGCGTGGGTGGTGACGCGAGAAGGCTTCCGCGCCATCCCGCTGGCGGGAAGGGAAGGGATTGAAACGAGCGTGGAAGCGCTGCGGGCGATGCTGGGCAAGCCGGTGAGCGCGTTGACGGCGGGACGGTCAATGGGAGCGATTGACGCGGAGGCGAGGCGGCTGCAAGGGCTGGTGCTGCGGCCCCTGGCGGGGGCGCTGGCAGGGAAAACGCGGCTGGTGATTGTGCCGGATGGCCGGCTGCACTACCTGCCATTTGAGGTGTTGCCCGGCGTGTTGGAGCAGTACCGGATTTCGTATGCGCCATCGGCATCGGTGCTGGCGGCGCTGCGGAACCGGGCGGCCGGAAGGACGACGCCGGAGCGGACGCTGTTGGCGGTGGCGGATCCGGTGGTGAGCGGAGCGGTTGGGGAGCAACGGGGGTTCGCGTTCACTCGTTTGCCGCAGGCGCGTCTGGAGGCGGAAGCGTTGCGGGGACTGTTCACGGGAGCGCGTGTGCTGGCCGGCGCGGAGGCGGGGGAAGGCGCGGTGAAACGGGAGGAGTTGGGCGGGTACCGATACCTGCACTTCGCCACCCACGGCTACTTTGATGAGGCCTATCCGGCGCGCAGCGGACTGGTGTTGGGCCAAGGCGGCGACGACGACGGATTCCTGCAGGCGCGGGAGATATTCGGGATGACACTACGGGCCGAAGTGGTGACGCTTTCGGCCTGTCAATCGGGATTGGGAAGGCTGTTGGAAGGGGAGGGTGTGATGGGGCTCTCTCGGGCGTTCCTGTACGCCGGGGCGCAGAGCATGGTGGTGAGTTTGTGGAACGTGAACGACGCGGCGACCGCGGAACTGATGCGCCGGTTCTATAGCCATTTGAAGGGTGGCGTGGCGCGGGATGAGGCTTTGCGGCGGGCGAAGCTGGGGCTGATGAAAGGACCGAACCGATTGTGGCGGCACCCGTACTTCTGGGCGCCGTTCGTATATTCGGGCGACGGGGCGTAGTTTCCGGATACAAACAGCAAGTGGCGCGCACTCTATGCCATGAGCGCGGCGGCTGTTCCCATCAATCGATCGAATCCGATACCCGGGCGGGGCCGGCGATGTACGGTGAGACTGCATTATCCGCCGTCGTGGGCGGTGCGGCCGAACCCGATGGCGGCGGAGTTAGAGCGGCGAGCACTCGCGTGGCTGGGGGCGGACGCGGCGGCGCGGATTCGCCCGTTTGCCGTGGGGGAGATGGCGAACTGGCCGTTTCCGTTCGCCGATGAGGAGCGGGCGGAGGTGATCACAATGCTATTGGCCCTGCACGTGGCCGGCGTGGATTCGGGCGAGTTGGACAGCGCATTGGCGAGGGGGATGAGCCCGGAGTGGATGGCGAGATTCGCGGCGAGTGCCGTTGGCGGCGGGGACCATTTGGCGCGGCGCAGGGCGGACATGGGAACGTCGCGGTTTATTGCGTTGGTCTCGTACCAGTTGGGTTGGGAGGTGCCGGGGGCGGTGCTGGCGGACGCGGACATGCGCGCGGTGGAAGTGGCCGCTGGGAACTGCGTGGCAATTGGCCGCGACCTGTTCGGCTTCGGCGGGGACGCCCGGGAGTGCGCGCCGAATCTGCTGACCGAAGTGATGGCGGAGTTCGGGGACTCCGTGGGAGACGCGTTCAAATGGGCGGCGCAAATGCATACGCGGCAGGTGCGGGACGTGCGGCGGCATGAGACGGCGCTGGTGGCGCGGTACCCGGAGCACCCGATGTTGACGGCGTGGTTCGACGCGCTGCACTGCATGATTTATGGCTTTGCACAGTGGCACGCGCGGGCGCCGAAGTATTCGGCGACGCAGGAATTGGCCGGGTGGACGGTGCAAATTGCTGTGTCGCCGGCGTGTCCGGACCCGTTTTAAGCTACCTTGGTTGTGTATGGTTAAGAACGTTTTGGGTGGTGTGCTGCAGACCTGTTGTACGGATCCGTTGACCGGTTTTTACCGCGACGGGAAGTGCAATACTGGGCCGGAGGATGTAGGAAAGCACCATGTGTGCGTGACGGTGACCGAGGAGTTTCTGCTGCACCAGGCTTCGATTGGGAATGACCTTATCACGCCGCGGCCGCAGTGGGGCTTTCCGGGGTTGAAGCCGGGCGATTCGTGGTGTGTGTGTACGGAGATGTGGAAGCTGTCGCACGAGGCGGGTATCCGGGCGCCCGTTCGGCTGGAGGCGACGCACGAGAATGCGTTGGAGGACGTGACGTTGGAGATGCTGTCGGCCAGCGCGAGGTTGAATTAGCAGGGGCGGTGGTGAGTGGGTTCGCGAAACTCTGGCTGCCGCGCAACTCGTTCTGGCGGGTGTGAGTGGTGGCGTTGGCCGTTGGCAACAGGTTCAGATACGGAATGAGCCGTTTCTTAACGGCGCGTCGAACTGGGATACGACCGCGCGTTTCCACGTTTGGCCGTGGGTGTACAAGTTTGCGGCTGTTGCGAATACCCCGGCGCTGCTTGGGAGCCTTCCGTTCTCGAGCGGGATAGCGATGCTCATTGGTGGCGCGAGTGAATTCGCGGAGATGATCCCAAGTTTGCTGCTGGTGCCGGTCCTCGGGTATTGGATTGGAGGGAAGTTGGAGGCGCGTTACTCCCGATGGGGGACACAGGGTTTCTCGCCTACGGCTTCATGAGAGAAGCGTTGGTGGTGGCGGGAGCAATAAGAATGTGCGGTGGGCTATTGCGCAGCCTGATTGGTCGCAATGCCCAGCGGTGGAAAACGCTCCGGGGAAACAGAGCGGGGCACTGGTATTTCGGGGAACGCGGGCGCCCGTGCCGGTTGTCTTTGAGAACCTGCAGTACATACCGGCAGTTCCGTTGATCGTTGAATTTGGGTGGCTAGAGAACAGCCCGGCCACCGGCGGCGCCGGATTGCGCAAGTTGTAACCCGCCGTGTTGTACGGGCTCGCTGAGGCGATGTCCCCGCCGTCGGGCTGCGTGTCGGGTGATGCGTGATCCTTGCGGCGAATTCAACGATCAGAGCAAGGGCGTAACCGGTTGTGGGGTTGGGGATGTTGTATGTGGGGTTTCCTGGCGCGCGGCTTGTGCTGGGGTTACAGATCAGGTGAAGGCGGTGTTGCAGCGGGAACGCACTGGGACGGAAGCGAGATCCTGCGGGTGGGCCGCGTTGGAGATTGGGGCGTAATTGAGAGCACCTGAGGAAGCTGGGTTTGAATTGCTCGGAACGACAGACAAGAACACTGGCTGCCAGCAGAAGGGCAAGGGCCGGTGGACCCCTATTGCGCCGCTTTTGAAGCGGCTATGCCGGGCAGCTATAGCGATGCCGAGGTTCCTTACCGCAATTGAATTCAGGCGTAGGAGTCGACGCGGATTGGTTGCTTGGCAAAGGCCGTCTCTTGGTATCAGTGAACCGACTCGATGTAGCCATCGACGGTGAAACGGCGTCCGTGGCGGGCGGCTTCGACGGCGGTTCAGGCGACGCGGAAGTGGGGCTTGAGGGACTCCATAATTTCGTCGAGTTCGCGGAGGTCGGCTGCGTCCATGTTGAAGCGGGCGGTGGAGCGCATTCTGGTGGTGGTGAAGACGCCTCGGCGGCGGAGGATCTCCTTTTGCAGCACGTAGGTGGTGCGGCGTTCGAGGAGGGCGGAGGGGAGGAACTTGAGGAAGAGGTCGCGGGACTCCTTCTTCTTGCCGGCTTTGTAGAGGTCCCAGATTTCGGCCTGGATATCGGCAAGGCCGGCGCCGGACATGGTGCCGCCGGAGCCGCGTTCCATCTCGGTATAAAAGTAGGCGGCGCCGCCGCCGGTGGAGGCGATGAGCGGGCGCTTGCGTTCGCGGACGACGCGGGCGACGTCGCGGGGGATGTCGCCGTTTTCGAGTTTGAGGATTTTGACGCTGGGGAGCTTGTCGGCAAGTTTGAGGAGAAGGTCCGTCGTCATGCCGCCGTTGGTGACCTGGATGCACATGGGGAGTTGGGAGGCGCTGGCGATGGCGGTGAAGTAGTCGGTGAGGTATTCGGCGTCGGTAATGCCGGAGGTGGGGCCGAGTGCTTGGAGGCCATCGGCCCCGATCTTCTCGGCGTAGCGGGCGTACTCCATGGCTTCGAACTTGTTGGCGCCGTGGACACCGATGAGGACGGTAGTGCGGCCTTTCACTTCGTTGACGACGGTCTTGGAGTGCTGCATCCGCTCCTCCTTGGAGAGGGAGACGGATTCACCGGCGCCGGCGGGCCAGACGACACCGTGGGCGCCGCATTTGACGAGGAAATCGCATTGGCGGCGAAGGGAGGCTTCGTCAAGCGAGAGGTCGTTCAGGAACGGCGTCTGCATGATGATGAAGATGCCTTCCCAGACCTTTTCCTTGCCTGACAGAGGGGCGGCGGCGGAGGCCGCGAGGGTGGAGAGAAAGGCGCGTCGATCCATAAAGGGGCAGTATATCGGAGGCACTCAGCGGGGGGAAGGGTCGATGGGGTTGATGAGGCGATCGAATCCGAAGTTGCGGAAGTGCGCCGTGTTACGGGTGGCGAACTCGCGGACACCGTGATGGCGGAGGGTGGCGGCGAGCCGGGCATCGAGGATCCCTTGCCGGGGGAAGTGGGACTGAGCCGCGAGTCTCCAAATGGCGGGCATGAGACCGCCAGGATAATCGATGACACGCCAGCGTGGGTTGTCGCGGAACTGTTGGACGACGCGGACGGCTTCTTTGGCGGAAAGTGGCGAGGCGACAACGGCGGGATTGCGGAGAAGTACGTAGAGCTCAAGCAGGACGAGTTCGCAAATAGCAAACGACTCGTTTTGTTGCTGATCCCGCAGGTACGTATAGGCGCGGGCGTGCTCCGGGCAGGAGGCGTTAAAGGCGTAGAGGAGGATGTTCGTATCGCAGGAGGTCATTGGTTGGCCAGTTCTCGCCAGTCCTCGGGTTTCGCCAAAAATGGCCCGAGTTGTTTGGGAGTGGGGAGCTTCCATTGGGAGGCTTCTGTTGTTGAGATGGGATGGGTTTCGACGAGTTGCTCCGCGGCGCGGCGCATGGCCTCGGCAAGGGTCCATTCGCGTTGACTGCAAAGTTCTTTGATACGGGCATAGAGCTGATCAGGGAGCTGGATCTGAGTGCGTACCATCATTTTGATGGTACGTCGAAATGATGGCTATCGATGCCGGAAAGCCCGGGCGTGATACACCTGATAGGTCATGAATCAACCGGCGACTTCCCGCGTCCGCTTCCGTGTGCTGGGCTTTTGCGTGGCCTTGGCCGCGATCACCTACATGGACCGCATTGCCATTGCGAACATGGCGAAGTTCATTGCGCGCGACCTGTCGCTGAGCGACACGCAGATGAGCTACGTATTCAGCGCGTTCACGCTGGCCTACGGGCTGTTTGAAATTCCGACGGGATGGTGGGGCGACCGCGTGGGCACGCGGCGCGTTTTGATGCGCATTGTGAGCTGGTGGAGCGCGTTCACGATAGCAACGGCGTTTGTGTTCAGCTTTCCATCGCTGCTGGTGACACGATTCCTGTTCGGGCTGGGAGAGGCCGGCGCATGGCCGAACGCGGCGAAAACCTTCTCCAAATGGATACCGCTGCGGGAGCGGGGAACGGCGCAGGGGATCTTCTTCATGGGCGCTCATTTTGGAGCGGCGTATTCCCCGTTGTTGATCCAGTACTTGTTGCAGTTTCTGGATTGGCGGGGCGTGTTTGTGGCGTTTGGGTGTGTTGGGTTCGTTTGGGCGGGGTTGTGGTTCTGGTGGTTCCGGGATGATCCGTCGGAGCATCCGGCGGTATCGAAGGCGGAGCAGGCCTACATTGTGGAGGGCCGGGGACACGAGACATCGCATGGGCTGGAGAACGTGCCGTGGGGATTGATTCTGCGGTCGCGGAATGTGTGGCTGCTGTGTTTGATGTACTTTGTGCAGACCTATGGTTTCTACTTCTACCTGACGTGGATGCCGACGTATCTGGAGCGGGTGCGCGGATTCAGTTCGACGAAGCTAAGCCTATTCGCGGGGGCGCCAATGGTGGCGTGCATGATCGCCGACGTGACGGGCGGCGTGGCGACGGATATATTGACGCGACGGTTCGGGCTGCGGCTGGGGCGGGCGTTGACGGGCGGTTCGTCGTTCCTGTTCGCGGCGATATTCACGGTGGTGGGAACGCTGGCCGAGGACGCAACGACGGCGGCGCTTCTGTTGGCGGTGGCGGCGGGGTGGAGCGTGTTCTGTTTGGGCGCGGCGTGGGGATCGTGCCTGGATATCGCGGGGCCGCACGCGGGCGTTGTTAGCGCGTGCATGAACACGGCCGGGCAGGTGGGCGGGTTTCTGTCGCCAATCATTCTGACCTTGATGGTGACGCAGTTCGGCGATTGGAACATTGCGCTGCGGTTGAGCGGCGGGCTGTTTCTGGTGGGGGCGGTGTGCTGGCTGTTTATTGATCCGAGGAAGCAAATCGCGCACAATTGAGGGTCTATGCGGCTGTTATTTGTATTGGCTCTCAGTGTTGCAGGAATGGCGCAGACCGCGCCGGCGGCGAAGGCGGCTGAGCCGGCGCCGGTGACGAAGAAGCACTCGATCACGCTGAATGGCAAGACGCTGCACTACACGACGACGTCGGGGCGGCTGCCGATTGCCAATGACCAGGGGGAAGTGGAGGCGCACATGTTCTTTGTGGCCTACACGCTGGAGGGGGCGACGGGGAAGCGGCCGTTGATGTTTTCGTTCAATGGGGGCCCGGGGTCGGCTTCGGTGTGGCTGCATATGGGCGTATTGGGGCCGAAGATTGTGAAGATGCAGGAAGACGGCGCCTATCCGCCACCGCCGTTTGAACTGGTGGAGAATCCGCAATCGTTCTTGCCGTTCACGGACATGGTGTTTATTGATCCGGTGGGGACGGGATACAGCCGGGCGGTGAAACCCGAGTTGGGGAAGAAGTTCTTTGGCGTGCAGGGGGACATTGCGAGTGTCAGCGAGTTTATTCGTGTATGGCTGGGGAAGTATCAACGCTGGAATTCGCCGCTGTACATGATTGGGGAAAGCTACGGGACGTTTCGCGCGGCGGGGGTGGCGGGGTATCTGGTGGACCGGGGCGTGGCGTTTAATGGCGTAATTCTGATATCGAGCATTTTGAACTATCAAACGGCGCGGTTTGCTCCGGGGAATGACCTGCCGTACAGCTTGTTTCTGCCGACGTACACGGCGATTGCGTGGTATCACAAGAAGCTGGAAGCGGGGCTGCAGGGCGATTTGCGGGAGGCGTTGCGGGAGGCCGAGCAGTACGCCGGGGGCGAGTATGTGACGGTGCTGGCCAAGGGCGACCGGCTGACGGCGGCGGAGCGGCAGGCAGCGATTGATAAACTGCACCGGCTGACGGGACTCGAGAAGCGGTATCTGGATCAGCATGATTTGCGGATTGAGATTCAGCGATTCACGAAGGAGTTGTTGCGGGAGAAAGGGATGACGGTGGGCCGGCTGGACGGGCGGCTGAGCGGGGTGGAGGGATTGCAGGGGGCGGCGGCGCCGGAGTTTGACCCGTCGATGACGGCGATCCGGGCGCCGTATACGGCGTTGTTCAATGACTATGCGCGGCGGGAACTGGGGTATGAGAGCGATTTGCAGTATTACATTCTGGGCGGAGGCATTGGGCCGTGGGATTTTGGGCAGGGCGGGAATAACCGGTACGCGGAAACGGCGGACGCGCTGCGGCAGGCGTTCGCGAAGAACCCGTATATGCGGGTATATATTGGGTCGGGATATTACGACCTGGCGACGCCATACTTTGCGACCGAGTACACGTTTAGCCACATGGGGCTGCCGGCGAAATACAAGGCGCAGATAACATCGAAGATGTTCCCGGCGGGGCATATGTTTTATAGCCATAAACCCTCGCTGGTGGAATTGTCTAAGGACATTGCGGCGTTCGTGGCGGGGCGGTAGAGAATAAGCTGATGGCTCAACGCTACGATGTATCGCTGAAGGCGTTGTTCCTTCGTGAAGGGGACGGCATCATGCGGAACCTGCTATTCGGCGGCAAGGTGGCCGAGTATCTCGCCACTGAGCAACCCCAGGTCTTCAACCGTCGTGCGGACATGGTGGTCCGGACCGAGGACGGGGCCCTGCATCAGGTAGAGTTCCAGGCGACGAACGAGACCGGGTTCGCCGTCCGTATGCTCGAATACTACGCCTATCTCGTTCGCGTTCACAGACAGCACATCGTACAAAAGGTGCTCTATATGGGTGTGGCGCCGCTACAGTTGGAAAGTACATTTACTTCGCCGTCGATCGATTTTCGGTTCGACATCGTGAATCTGCGGGAGTTTGATGCGGCGACGTTATTGCAGAGCCCTGATTGGGCGGACAATGCGCTGGCGTTGTTGGCGAAGGGGGAGCCAGAGCGCGCGCTGACCGCCGTTATCGCGCGGCTGCGCGCCATGCAGAGTGAGGACCAGAACTGGGCCGTAGGCACACTGCTGCTGCTCTCAGGCATAATTGGAATGGAAGAAGCGGTAAACGAAAGACTGAAGGAGGTCGGTGTGATCAACGTAATGGAGAATAAAATCCTGGGGCCGATTTGCCAACAGCAATTCGAGCAGGGCGAGCGGAAGGGGCGTAGCGAGGGCCGGCAGGAGGGTCGGCAAGAGGGCCGGCAGGAGGGTCGGCAAGAGGGCCGGCAGGAGGGCCGGCAGGAGGGCCGGCGAGAGGGCCAGCGAGAACTACTTCGAGAACTGTTAACCCTTAAGTTTGGCGCACTTCCCATTTGGGCGGCGCAGCGATTGCAGGCTGCTTCCGTCGAAGACTTGCACGCGTGGACGAGGCAGTTCGTCCATTGTTCGACGCTCGAAGATACGCTTCGCTAACGCGTTCAACTGAATCGTCCCGCCCGGCGCCGTCGCATTGACATAGCGACTGTCGGCGTCGATGGCATCCGCGGATGGCGTTCTTCAGGCGAGCCGGAAGGCGTCGGCACATCGTTGCGGAGCCGGGCCCCTTGGAATGGAAGAAGCGGTAAACGAAAGACTGAAGGAGGTCGGTGTGATCAACGTAATGGAGAATAAAATCCTGGGGCCGATTTGCCAACAGCAATTCGAGCAGGGCGAGCGGAAGGGGCGTGGCGAGGGCCGGCAGGAGGGTCGGCAAGAGGGCCGGCAAGAGGGCCGGCAGGAGGGCCAGCGAGAACTACTTCGAGAACTGTTAACCCTTAAGTTTGGCGCACTTCCTATTTGGGCTTCGCAGCGATTGCAGGCTGCTTCCGTCGAAGACTTGCACGCGTGGACGAGGCAGTTCGTCCACTGTTCGACGCTCGAAGATACGCTTCGTTAACGTGAATCGCCGGGGATGGCGGGTTGCGAGACCGTTGCCAGGGCGGCGAGCCAGGCGCGGAGTTCGGGGCGTCGGCGGAAGGCGGGGATGTGGATGGGCGGGCCTTCTTTGGTAAGTTTCATGGCGTGGAAAAGGGCGAGATAGTTGGCAGCGTAGCGGAGCGTGGGCGGGTCGTTTGCGTAGAGGTGGACGGCGCCGCGAGCGGGGCAGGGAACGATGATCTGGACTTCGCCCGGCGGGCCGATGGCGTGGTATTCGCGGTTGGCGTAGTAGCGGGCGATGAGGGCGGCGGTGATGGCGTCGAGTTCGTGGTGGGAAGTTTTGCCGGCGGGGAGTTGCAGGCCGATTCTGGCGAGGCCGTCGTGAAGGGCGGTTTGGCCGGCCTTCTTGCGCGGGATGCCGAGCACGTCTTGCGCGGCGCCGGGAAAGCCTTCGATGACGGTGAGGCCGTGGGACTCCAGTTCGCGTTTGAGGGCGATGCCGCGATGGGTAAGCGCGCTCATAGAGGGCAGGAGGCAGGGGTAAACTCCGATCCGGAGTGCCATTAATTCCCGTTCACTTTCACGGAGGATGCCCCCGTTGGCGGGCAGGGATAAAGGCGCGTCGATGGCGACGACGAGAGGGCGGGCGGCGAGGGTATGTTGAAGAATTTCGGCGTCAGAACGCAGTAGGGCGGCCTTTGCGCGAGGGAAGCGGAGGGCGGCCCAGCCGGTTGGCCGGGCCGGGGAACCTGAGAGGTCGATACCCACAAATGAGGGATTTCCCACTTGTTTCCGCATTGTTCCCATGCTAACTTGCAACTAACCGCGCCCAAACGGCATCTGCCGTTAGGATCTGTATTGCCTGCCGTAACCAGGCGAAAGGGAGAGGGTGATATGAAGTCATTCTTCGGTGTATTGGCCGCCGGGCTAGGTGTATGGGCGCAGGGCGCGCCGGATAACTGCTCGTTTCAACAGGATCCGCAGACGTTTCTGGACCAGGAGCGAAGGGCGATCCGGGAGATTAACGAACGGACGCTGGCCTTTGCGGCGAAGGGCGGCGGGCGGATGGCGGGGCGGGCCCGGACGGTGGCTGCGGGGGAACTGCCGCGGCGGAACTTTATTGACGAAGAGATTCTGGGGCGGCTGGAGCGGGAACAGATTCCGGTGGCCGCGTTGACGACGGACAAAGAGTTCATACGGCGGATCTACCTGGACCTGGCGGGGCGGCTGCCGACACCGGAAGAGTATCGGCGGTTTATGGAGGACCCGAGCGCCAGCAAGCGGGACGGGATCATCGATACGCTGCTGTATTCGCCGGACTATGTATCGCGCTGGGCGACGTGGCTGGGCGACCTGGTGCAGAATACGCGCACGGCCGCGAATGCGAACCAGAACGTGCCCGGGCGCAACGCAATGAACGACTACTTGCGCGGGGCGGTCCACACGGACAAGAGTTTCCGGGACGTGGCCTGGGAGTTGACTGCCGGATCGGGGAATAACTACGACACAGGCGTGGTGAACTGGTCCGTGCGCACGATCACGCCGGGCGGGCCGGCGCAGGACCGCTACGACACGGCGATGATCAAGCTGGCGACGACGTTCCTGGGGCTGGGTTATTACGATTGCCTGGCGTGCCATGACGGCCGCGGCCATTTGGACCAATTGAGCTTGTGGGGCCGATCGCGGGCGCGGAGCGAGACATACCGGATGGCGGCGCACTTCGCGCGGTTGAATATTGCCGGGCGGAACGTGCCAAACACCGATTTCTATTCGGGCAGCTTCGATGTGAACGACCGGACGACGGGGACTTACGACCTGAACACGACCTTCGGCAACCGGCCGAACCGTGTGCGGATTGGGAATCTGGTGAACCTGACGCCGGAGTACAGGGACGGAAAGGCGCCCGCGAATGGGCAGAACTGGCGGGCGGCGTTCGCGGATAACATGACGGCCGACCCGATGTTTGCGCGCAACGCGGTGAACCGCATATGGAAGCAACTGTTTCAACTGGCGCTGGCCGAGCCGGTGGACAATTTAGACCCGGCGCGGCTGGACCCGGACAACCCTCCGGCGGAACCATGGGCGTACCAGACGGCGCATCCGCGCCTGCTGCAGAAACTGGCCGAGCAATTTGCCAGTTCGAACTTCAGTTTGCGGGAGACGATCCGGCTGGTGGTTTCTTCGACGGCGTACCAATTGAGTTCGCGGTACGAAGGGGAATGGAAAGTGGACTATGTTCCGCTGTATGCGCGGCATTTCGCGCGGCGGCTAGAGGCCGAGGAGGTTCACGATACGCTGTCGCAGGCATCTGGCAACTGGGTGAACTACACGCCGCAGGGCTTTGCCGAAGCGGTGCGGAGCGCGTGGCGAATGCCGGACCCGACGGAGCCGGGCGGGGCGGCGGGCACGTTGATGACGACCTTCATGCGGGGCAACCGGGATACGCAGTTGCGGCGGCAGGAGGGGTCGATTCTGCAATCGCTGACGCTGATGAACGATACCTACATTCGCGACCGGATCCGGCTGTCGAGTTCGCCGAACCTGCGGGCCGTGGCCGGGGTGGCGAATAACTCCCAGGTGATTGACGAACTCTTCCTGCTGTATCTGGGCCGGGAGCCCTACGAGGCGGAGAAGACGAAGGCGCTGGCGGCGTTTGCCAAAGCGACAACGGCGGCGCTGCGCAATGCGACGATCGAGGACCTGGCGTGGGTGCTCGTGAACAAGGTAGATTTCCTGATCAACTACTAGGGACGGAGCCCAGACATGTCATCCACAAAAGATCGTTTCGGATTCGATTGGAGCGGTGTTCAGGGAACGCGATTCTGGCGCGGGCCGCACCTGGGGCGGCGGGTGTTTTTCCGGCACATGGCGTCGGCGGTGGGCGGATATTTTCTGCTGCCTGGGGGCGCGCTGGAGAAAGTAGCGGCGGCGGCGCCGGCGACGCGGGCGACGGCCGATTTCTGCATTTTTGTGATGATGGACGGCGGGCCGAGCCATATCGACACGTTCGACTTGAAAGTGGGCGCGTGGACGCCGGCGGCGTTTAACGCCACCACTTATAACGGCGTGGCGTGGCCGCAAGGGCTGATGCCGAAGCTGGCCGGGCAGATGGACGACATCGCGCTGCTGCGATCGGTGAAGCCGTGGGCGACGGCGCACGGGCTGGCACAGAGCTGGCTGCAGATCGCGCGGAATCCGATTTCGGGGCAGAACCGGGTGGCGCCGCACATTGGGTCGATTACGTCGCTGGAACTGGGCGTGCGAACGGCGAACCGGACGCTGCCGGGGTTCCTGGCGTTGAACACGGGGTTGACGCAGGGGCAGGGATATTTGGCGCCGGAGCACGCGCCGTTTTATGTGAGCCCGAACGGAGCGGCGCTGCGGAACACGACGCATTTCGATTCGCAAGCCATCTTCGACCGGCGGTATGGGATGCTGGCCGATTTGGACAAAGAACTGCATGAGACGGCGGAGTTGGGGTCGGCGGGGCTGGAGATTGCCAAGTGGAACGAAGGCGCGCGGAAGCTGATGTACAACGCCGACGTGACGCGGATCTTCACGTTCGACCAGGCGGAGCGGGTGCGGTATGGGAATTCCGGATTTGGTTCGGCGTGCATCACGGCGCGGAATTTGATTCGGGCCAATATGGGGACGCGATTTATTCAGATTAACGTGGGCGGCTGGGACATGCACACCAATATCTACACGGGCGGATTGAACGCGGCGAACGTGAATTCGCTGGGCCGGGTGTTCGATGCGGGGCTGGGGACGCTGATCGCGGACCTGAAGGCCGAAGGGCTGCTGGACCGGACGCTGATTGTGGCGATGGGCGAGTTCGGCCGGACGCTGGACGCCGTGAACGCGGGCAATGGCCGGGACCATCACCAGCAGCAGGCGGCGCTGGTGGCGGGAGCGGGGATTCGCGGCGGGCGGGCGCTTGGTTCGACTGATGGGCGCGGGGCGCGGACGGATTCACCAGGGTGGGCGCGGGAACGGGATATACGGGCTGAGGATATCGGCGCGACGATCTATTCGGCGCTGGGAATCGACTGGACAACGGTGCGGCGGGACGACCCCAGCGGCCGTGGATTTGAGTACATTCCTTCGGCGAAGGACGACCTGTACGGGCCGATTGAGGAGCTTTGGAGTTAGCGGCCGGCGGGCTGCTTGAAACGGCTCCAGGCGCCGAGAACGGTGGCGATAACGCCGGAGAGCAGAAATAGCGCCCACTTGAAGTCGGATTCGCCATCAAACTGGTGGCCGGAGACGAAGATGCCGCGGCCGAGCAGGTAGACGGTTCCGAGTGTCCACATGAGGAAGAGGAATTTCAGCTTGCCCTTGAAGGCGAGGAACGTGGAAAGCAGGCCGAAGGCGCCGAGGATGAGCAATGAGATGCGAAGTTCCTTGCCGCTCCAGGGGAGCATATCGATTTCGAAGCCGGTGTTGTCACTGAGCGTGGCGACGAGGCCGAGCGCGAAAAGGAAGAGGGAAATGAGGAGTTGGAAGCCGTAGCTGTAGAATCGGAGGATCGCTTGCACCATACGATGGGGGCCCTGTGAAGGCGAAACGTCATTGTATCAGGCGCACCCCGGATTTTCTGAGGTAAAGATTTGGCGGGCGGGCGACGATGGGTGAAGTGACTGGTGCTCTAGCATTTTGG
This sequence comes from Bryobacterales bacterium, assembly GCA_016789905.1. Taxonomy (GTDB): domain Bacteria; phylum Acidobacteriota; class Terriglobia; order Bryobacterales; family Bryobacteraceae. The sequence continues at coordinate 27,831 of JAEUQC010000126.1, forward strand.
ACTGGGAGGAAACGGATTGATTCATCGCATGGTTGGAGTGCTGGTGCTGGCGGCATCGGCGGTGATGGCGCAATTGACGCCGGAGCAAAAGGCGATTGACCTGCAGACAATCGCCAGTTTGTACGCCAAACAGTATGCGCCCTACGAATGGAAGCGGGACAACCTTGGGTTCGATCTGTTCGACCTGCGGCCGTGGCTGGAGCGGGCTCGGCAATCGAAGACGGATCTGGAGTATCTGGAAGTGGTGGCCGAGTATACGGCCGGGCTGCAGGACATCCACAGTTATTACGTGGTGAATTCCGATTTTGTGGCGGACCTGCACCTGTACACCGATGTTTACGGGGGAAAGGTCCTGATCGAGCAGATTGACCGGGCCTGGATGCCGGCGGGGCGATACGACTTTGCGGTGGGGGATGAGATCGTCCAGTTCGATGGGAAGCCGGTGGCGGAGGTGTTGCGGGGAATCGCGAAGCTCTCGTCGTTTGGCAATCCGCGTTCGACGGAGCGTTGGGCGGCGGACCAATTGGTGTACCGCCAGCAGGCGTATCTGCCACGGACGGCGGAACTGGGCGAGACGGCCACCATTTTAGTGCGGCGGCAGGACGGAAGCGAGAAGAGTTATACGATCAATTGGGATAAATTTGGCACTCCGCTGACGAAGCTGGGACCCTTGCCGAATTTTCGGCTGGCGGGAAGGGACGAGCGGCCAGGGCCGGTGGCGGAGAGCGCGGGCGCGGATGAGGAAACAGTGCCTGCGTACCGGAAGCCGTGGCTGGCGTTGCAGCGCCATGTGAACCGGAGAATGGTGCAGAGCTTGCGCGGGTTCGACGCGCGGGATCCGGTGTACCGGATGCCCACGGGATTTGTACAGCGGCTGGGGCGTCTGCGGACCGACTATTTTTACAGCGGCACATATACGACGGGCGGGAAGCGGGTGGGGCTGATCCGTATTGGAACGTTCACGCCGAACGCGCTGGGCGCGGTGGCGGCGCCGTACAATCAGTTTGTGCAGGAGATCGGGTTCATGAAAGCGAATACCGATGTTCTGGTGGTGGATGTGACTCGAAACGCCGGCGGATTCGCCTGCTATGCGGAACTGCTGCTGCAGGCGCTGATTCCGAAGCCGTTTCAAACGATTGGAGTGGAGGTTCGGCCGAACCTGGAACTGATCCGCAGCTTTGAGTTCAGCGTGTTGGATGCGCAAGACTTTGGGGAACAGTGGGAGGTGGACCTCTATAGCGCGCTGCTGAAGGACATGCAGACGGCGTATGGGGAGAACCGGGGGCGGACGGGGCCGCTGCCGCTGTGCGGGCCGAGCCTGGACCTGGAACCGGCGCGAGACCGGACCGGGGCGGTGCTGGGTTTCGACAAACCCATACTGCTACTGACCGATGAGTTTTCTACTTCGGCCGGGGACACGTTCGCCGCGGTGCTACAGGACGCTGGGGCGGCGACGCTGTTTGGCTACCGGACGTCGGGAGCGGGCGGGAATACGGAGCAGTTTGGAGCGGGCTTCTTTTCGGAAGGGTCGGCGACGGTGACGCAGATGTTGACGGTGCGGCCGAAAATGCAGGCGTCGCCGGGGTTTCCCGCTTCCCGGTATGTGGAAAACGTTGGGGTTCGGCCGGATATCGAATACGACTTTCAGACGCGGGAGAATCTGACGGGGAACGGGGCGCCGTTTGTGGATGCGTTTTTGAAAGCGGCGGTAGGGCTTCTTGGCGGGGCGAATTAAGGGAAAATAGATACAACGGCTTGCGGTCTTGGGCCAGTGGCCCTACAATTTGTGGAAAGCCTACATTGCGCGTTTTTGCAACAGTATGACGGGACGCTCACAATTCGACCATCGAACGCAGAATATTCTGCAATCGATCGTGGAGGCCTACATCGAGACGGGCGAGCCGGTGGCTTCCCGGACGCTTTCGCGGGTCGGTGGGCGGCAACTGAGTCCGGCGACCATCCGGAATGTGATGGCTGATTTGTGCGACGAAGGGTACTTGTCGCAGCCGCATACTTCGGCGGGTCGCGTGCCAACGGTCAAGGCATTCCAAGCGTATGTAGAGTCGCTGCCGACGCGGCGGTTGGGGGCGAGTGAACTGCAGCGGGTGCGGACGGAGTTGAGCCGGACGGATTCGGTGGGTGAGCGGCTGGAAAAGACGAGCCACCTGCTGACAGAGATGACGCGGAATGTGGGGATCGCGGCGGCCATTCCGACGGATACGCAGATGCTGTCGAAGGTGGAACTGCTGACGCTGTCGGACACGCGGGTCCTGATGGTGGTGGAGACACGGGACCGGATTGTGCGGAACCGGGTGGTGGCGCTGGACACGGCGGTTACGCAAGAGGAATTAAACGCGGTCCGGAATTTTGTGAATGTGAGCTATTCGGGGTGGAGCCTGGGGGCGATCCGGCGGGATTTGCGGATGCGGCTGGCCGAAGACCGGGCGGCCTACGATACGCTGCTGTGCCAGTTGCAGACGTTGTTTCAGAACGGGCTGCTGGACTTGGGGCTGACGCCGGAAGTGCATCTGGAAGGCACGTCGAATCTGGTGAGCCCGGAGTTTGAGTTCAGCCGGGAGCGGTTGCGTGAGATATTCCGGACGCTGGAAGAAAAGCAGCGGCTGCTGGAATTGTTGGAGCGGTTTTTGGAGCAATCGAAGAATGAGGTGGGGGTGCAGATCGGGTTGGGGGCGATCCATCCGAGTTTGCAGGATCTGTCATTGATCGGGGTGACGGTGTCGTTGCCATCGGGGATATCGACGCGGGTGGCTGTATTGGGGCCGATCCGGATGAAGTATGCGCAGGTATTGTCGACGGTCTACCATGTAGGGGAAGCGATCCAGTCGCTGTCCGCGTAGGCGTGCGGATGTGAGTCCCTCGGTATCAGATTTTCTTCGTCGCTTTGGGTATAATAGGAGTGTGAGCGTTACCATGGATCAGCCTCAAGATGAGGTCAGCTTGTCTGGCGAAGCCGAAAGCCAGCTTGCCGAAGAGTCGGCTGCGGTGGAGCCGGTGGTGGAACCGGACCCGGCGGTAGTAGAGCGGGAAGAGTTGCTGCGGGAGAAGGCGGAGTTGCAGGCTTTGTTGCTGCGACGGCAGGCCGATTACGAGAATTCGCGGCGACGGGCGGAGAAAGAACGGATCGAGCACGCCGAGTACGCGGCGATGGACGCGGTGAAGGCGTTTTTGCCGATTTTGGACGACTTTGAACGCGCGTTAGGGGTAGAGACGGCGGATAAAGAGTATGCGCGAGGCATTGAACTGATCTATCAGCGAACGTTGGACACGCTGAAGAAATTGGGGCTGGAGCCGATGGAGACGCAAGGGGCGGTGTTCGATCCGAACGTACACCATGCCATTGAGATGGTGAACACCGAAGAGGCCGAGGACCAGACGGTTCTGGGAGAGTTCCAGCGCGGCTACTTGTTTAAGAGCAAACTGCTGCGGCCGGCGCTGGTGAGGGTCGCGGTACGGTGACCAAACGCGATTATTATGAAATACTTGGCGTCGCCAAGGACGCTGGGGACGCGGCGCTGAAGGCGGCGTACCGGAAGCTGGCGATGCAGTATCATCCGGACCGGAATCCGGGGGACGCGGCGGCGGAAGAGAAGTTCAAGGAAGCGGCCGAGGCCTACGGTGTGTTGACGGATGCGCAGAAACGGGCGGCCTATGACCGGTATGGGCACCAGGGTTTGCAGGGGGCCGGCGGCGCGCCGCAGGGGTTCGATCCGGAAACGTTTGGGGATTTCGGGGACATACTCGGAGACTTGTTTGGATTTGGCGGGGCGTTTGGCGGCGGCGGGCGTGGCGGCCGGTCGCGGACGCGGCGGGGCGACGATGTCCGGTACGATTTGGAAATCTCGCTCGAAGACACGATTCGGGGGATGAGCGCGGAAGTGCAGGTGCCGCGTTTGGACCGTTGCGGTCATTGCAATGGGACGGGCGGGGAAGGCAAGGACGGGTTGACGCAGTGCGTGACTTGCCGTGGGCGTGGAGAGGTATTGTTGCAGCAGGGGTTCCTGTCGATCCGTCAGACGTGCCGGACGTGCGGCGGGCGGGGCCAACTGGTGCGGAAGGCTTGTACGAAGTGCGGCGGGGACGGGGTGGTGCGGAGCGAGCGGAAGTTACGCGTGACGGTGCCGCCGGGTGTGGATAATGGAACGCGGCTGCGGTTGACGGGCGAGGGGCAGAACAGCCCGAATGGCGGACCGCCGGGCGATCTGTTCGTCGTGCTGATGGTGAAAGAGCATCCGGTGTTTGAGCGCCGGGAGAACGAGTTGCATTGCACGGTTCCGGTGAACGTGGCGCAGGCGGCGTTGGGGACCGAGGTGGATGTGTTGACGTTTGACGGGCTGGAACATGTGCGGGTGCCGGAGGGGACGCAGCACGGGGACCAGGTTCGTTTGCGCGGCAAGGGGATACCGTACTTGAACTCGTCGGGGCGCGGGGATTTGATCGTGAATATTGATGTTCGGATTCCGTCGCGGCTGACGCGGGAGCAGAAACGGTTGTTTGAGCAACTGCGGGAGACGCTGCCAACGGAGAACGAACCGCAGGAGCGGGGGCTGCTGGACAAGGTGAAGGACTTTTTCGTTTAGTCCAGCGAAGCGGTGGAACTGCTATAATCGAAGCTGTTTGCCCAAGCGGTGAGGTGCGAGAGTGGTTGAATCGAGCGGTCTCGAAAACCGCCGTACCCGAAAGGGTACCGTGGGTTCGAATCCCACCCTCACCGCCATTTCCTTTTGCGCTATTCCCGGCGGCTGGCGCCGGGCTTTGTGTTTGTAGCGGCGTTTCACCGCTGCTGATACCGCGTGACATGCTCGCGGGCGCCTCGATCTGCTGCCACAATGGTCGCGGCGGCTCCACCGCTGCTGACGCGGCCGGAGATGCTCGCGGGCGCGTCATTTTGCTGCCGCAGCGGTAGCGGCGTTTCACCGCTGCTGATAAAGCCGGAGATGCTCGCGACTTTTCTCCAGATTGCCGGAGGCGCGGTAGAGCTGGGCGAGACGGAAGTGAGCCGTCTTTATCGCCGGGTCGCGGTTGAGCGCCTCTTCGAATGCCGCAATCGCCTCCAGGCGGCGGCCGGCGTTGGCGTACTGGCGGCCGAGTTCGACCAGGGCGCGCGTATCTTTGGCATCCAACTCGGCCGCACGGCGCAGGTGCTGGGCCGACTCCGGCAATGCCAGGGCGCGGCCCAGATAGAATGCGGCGGCGGAACTTGCAGGATTGGCGCGGGCGATCTCGGCAATTCGCGGAAGCAGTTCTGGGCTGGCCGTAACCGTCTCGCCCAGGAACGGTAACACCTCCAAGGTGGCCGGAAGCGCCCGGAGCGCGGCGGCGCTGGCGGGAAGGTCGCCGGCGATGTACTGCTCGATGGCGGGCGCGGCGGCCGGGTAGCCCTTGAGCAGTTCGGCGAGACGGGCGTTGGTTTCGGCGCGCTCGGCGGATACATGTGTGGCGCCATCGACGCCGGCGGCGGCGCGGCTGGTCTGGAAGCCGGCACCATCCTGGAACTGGAGGCCGGCGCCCAGAACGGACCCGTAGGGTTTGCAATCCGGGTTCGGCGTGCCCTCGGTAAGCGCGCAACGGGCGTTGACCGGGAGACCGCTCCATGTCTGCGTGGCGCCATTGGGCCAACGAACCGTTATGGTATCCACCCGCGCGGCACCGCCCAGACCGAAGTGGAGCGTAAGGCTGTGCTGGGAGTAGAAACTGCCGCCGCTGTGGAGTTCATCGATCCACTTGCGCTGGCCGGCGACGACGGTCACGCGGGCGCCGATGGCGCTCCGGTTGGACCGGGTACCTTTGAGGTCGAGATTGATGAAATTGCCGGTTGGCGGGGCATTATTCTTCAATACACTCGGCCGTTCGTTCATGTTGAGGATGACGGCTTCCGGGCGCCCGTCGCCATCGAGATCGCCGAGGGCAAGGCCGCGCGCCGGGCGGGGCGTTTGGAAGGCGGGGCCGGCTTTGGCGGTCAGGTCCTCGAACTTCCCGGTGCCGAGGTTGCGGAACAGCAGCGACTCCTGGCGGTATTTGTCGCCGACCTGCGCCTGGTCCACCTCCGGGTACACGTGTCCGTTGACGATGAGGAGGTCGCGGTGGCCGTCGTCGTCTACGTCCAGAAAGGCGATGCCCCAACCGAGAAGTTGGCGGACGCCGAGGCGCGCGGGGCCAGAAACATCGGTGAAGAACTTGCCATCCTCATTTTGGAACAGCGAGGTGAGGTCGCCGGAGAAGTTGGTCTTCGCGATGTCGAGAAATCCATCGTTATTGAAGTCGGCGACGGCGACGCCCATGCCGGCCTGGAGGCGGCCGTCGGCGTTGTAGGCGACGCCGGCCTCCACGCCGCGCTCCTCGAATGTTCCGTTGCCGCGATTGCGGTAGAGGAGGCTGGGGGTCATATCGCAGGCGACGTAGATGTCGGGCCAGCCGTCGTTATCGAAATCGGCGCTGACGGCTTGCAGGGCATAGCGGCCGCCGGGTTTGATGATGCCGGAGGGGATGGACACGTCTTTGAACGTGCCGTTGGGTTCCTGATGATAGAGGACGTTTTGGGCGAGCGGCAGCCCGCGGGGACCGCACATGACGGGGATCTCTTTCCAGACGCAGAATTCGCCTTTGCCGGGGCGGGGCGTTTTGGCGATGTCGAGATTGACGTAGTTGGAAATGAAGAGATCGAGCCGGCCGTCGCGGTCATAGTCGAGGAAGGCGCAACCGGAACCGTAGCGGGCGCCGGTTGTTGGAAGGCCGACCTTGGCGGTGGCGTCAGCGAAGCGGGCGTTGCCGAGGTTGCGGTAGAGGCGATTGTGGCCGTAGTAGGTGATGAGAAGGTCGGTCTGGCCGTCGTTGTCATAGTCGCCGGCGCAGGCGGCCTGCGCCCAGCCGGTGGAATCGAAACCGCTGGTGCTTCCTTCGGTGGTGAAGCGGCCGGCGCCGTTGTTGCGGTAGAGGGCCGGAGGCTTCCCCACCCCCTCCAGGGTGGTGCTGTTTAAAAGTAGAATGTCCTGGTCGCCGTCCTGGTCGGCGTCGAAGACGGCGACGCCATTTCCGGTGGTTTCCAAGATTAAATCTTTTCGGTCGCGGCCACCATAAACGTTTAGCTCCGCCAGGCCTGCCTGTTTTGCAAGTTCAACAAAATGAATGGGTTGGTTCTGTCCAATGGCGGGCAAAACGAGCAAGAAACCAGCTATGAAAAACCATATTGCAATTACGATCTTTTCATTAAATTTGGTTTTCTTGTGGGGGGGCATTGAAGGTGATATTCTCACACAGGTTTGTAATAGAAACCAATTAGGGAGCTGAGGGCCAAGAATGAACATTACCGCCTTGTTGCGAATGACAACCCTCGCTATGGTACTCGCTGTATGCGCCTTCGCGCAGCGGGACTTGGCGACGATCGTCGGGACAGTAACGGACCCGTCGGGCGCGGGAATACCGAACGCAAAGGTGTCGATCACGGAAGTGGCGACGGGAGTAAACACGGATGTGGTGACGGCCGGCGGCGGCGAGTTTGCCCGTCCGGCGTTGAAACCGGGCAACTACACCATCACGGTGGAGGCGGCGGGATTCAAGAAATCGACGCGCCGGAACGTGATGTTGACGGCTGGGGACCGCACGGGTATCGAGTTCGCGATGCAGGTTGGCGAGGTTTCGACCAACATTGAAGTAACGGGCGAGGCGGCTGTGTTGCAGACCGAATCGACGATTATCGGGGCGAGCGTCGACTCCAAGCAGGTGGGCGAACTGCCGCTGGGCGGCACGCGCAACTTTGCGTATTTGGCGCGGCTATCGCCGGGCGTGGTGCCGAACGAGCCTGGCGCGCGGGATGCCACGGGCGGTGGCTTCTCCGCCAACGGTGTGCGCTCGAACGGGCAGAACAACTTCCTCCTTAATGGTGTGGACAACAACGTCAACGTGATTGACTTCCTGAACCAGACTTCGTTTGTGGTGGGGCCCTCGGTGGAAGCGATTGGCGAAATGCGTGTGATGACGAACGGGTACAACGCGGAGTATGGCCGCGGCGCGGGCGGCGTGGTGAACGTGACGATCAAGAGCGGCACGAACCAGATTCACGGTTCGCTGTTTGAGTATTTGCAGAACGACAAGATGAACGCCAACCGGTGGGAGAACAACCGGAACAACGTGAAGCGCGGCCCGTTCAAGCAGAACCAGTTTGGCGCGGCGGTGGGCGGCCCGGCGATCAAGAACCGGACGTTCTGGTTCGCCGATTATCAGGGAACGGAGATTCGTTCGACGGGCGGCGCGGTTCCGGGATTGGGAACGTCGGCGTTCTTTAGCATTCCGACGCCGGCGATGGTCAATGGCGACTTCTCGGGACTGCTTGGTGTGAACCGTTCCGTGACGAACTCGCTGGGTGTGGCGGCGCGCGAAGGAATGATCTATGACCCGGCGACACAGGCAAACGGCACGTACCCGAACGGGACGACGGGCCTTATCCGCCAGCCGTTTGCCGGCAACCAGATTCCGGTCTCCCGGCTGGATCCGGCGGCGCGGAAGATCGCGCAGTTGTTCCCC
>JAEUQC010000131.1 GCA_016789905.1 Bryobacterales bacterium
CCCCCCGCTGGGACACGTTTTAACGTGTCCCAAGACGCACGGCATCCCCACCCCCCCAGCGGGCTAGGCGGCGGAGCTACCCGCCACCCGCCGGGAAACCGACATGCAACACCAAATCCCGCCGGGACGCGCAACACCCAACCCCGCAGCGGGCTAGGCGGCGGAGCTACCCGCCACCCGCCGGGAAACCGACATGCAACACCAAATCCCGCCGGGACGCGCAACACCCCAACCCCGCAGCGCGTTAAGCGGGTGTGCTACGAACGCCCCGGCTGGTCTTGAAACACCAGACGCCCGCAGTCTGCCATCCGCGCCACGCCCCCAAAAGGCCACGGCGCGTAACCATCAACCAACCCATCCGGCCGCTGGTCTTGGATCACCATCGCCAGCCACCCGGACCAGGTCTTTGACAACCGAATCCAGCCACTGCCCGAGCGCCACAAACGCTCGGGCATAATGACGAGGCCAGCGCTAAAGCTCCGCCGTAAACGCCGCTTCCACGCGCATGTTCGCTTGTAACTCGACACCATAGGCGCGCCGGCAAACAGGGTGCTCGCCGAAGTACTCTTTCCATACCGTATTCACCGCCGCAATGTCCGCCCGCACGTCTTGCAAATACAGGCGAGCGGTGCAGATCGCGAACCGGTTCACACCTGCCTCTGCAAGCAGCAAATCCAGTTGCCGGAACGCTTCGCGCATCTCCGCGGCCGCGCCCCCGGCCACCGGCCCAGGCGCCCCGTCCGGGATGCCAGTTACTACCGCCTCAAATACTCGTCCGCTATGAACCACCGCTGAACTGATTGGAAAGGAAGGATCGGAATCTATAAATCGCATGTTAGTAACTCAAAAACCCGCCATCGACAACCAAAGTCTCGCCCGTAACAAAGGAGGCCCGGTCGCTCAACAGGAACGCCACCGCCTCGCCGATCTCTTCCGGCCGCCCCTTCCGGCCCATCGGCGTCACCCGGGAATACCGCCCCGGCGTCATGTTTTTGCTGGCCGCCGTCCCAATGTCTCCCGGCGCCACCGCGTTCACACGTATGCCATAAGCTGCCAACTCCAGGCTCATGCCCTGTGCTAACGAAGCCAGCCCAGCCTTTGACGCGCAATACAGCGCGGCGTTCTCCTGCGCCGCAAAGCTCCCGACGCTCGCCACGTGGACAATCGCCCCGCCCACCCCGCGCCGCACCCACTCCCGCACCGCCAACTGCGAGCACCACACCGGCCCCTTCAGATTCACGTCCAGCATACTGTCGACATGTTCTCTGGTGGCCTCCAGGAACGGAGACAAAGCCACCGTACCCGTCAACGCGGCGTTATTCACCAGCCCGTCGATAGAAGGATAGGCCCCCAGGACCTCCTGAAACCAGCCCCCGGGTTCCCGGACATCGCCCAAAAACAGCCGCGCGCCCTCCACCGCCAGCGGAACCTCCGCCGGTTGCACCACCGCTACCCGTGCCCCATAACCGCACAGTACTCGTGTAATCCCGAGCCCGATACCCGTCGCGCCACCGGTGACAACATATACTCGATCTGCAAGCATCGCTAACTATCTTTTCACACCCTTTCCGCACCACCAACACGGCCAGCCCAACCGGCGCCACTCTACCCCCTGATCGCCTCCCGCAGCCACCCGGCCATCGCGCCAGCCGCCACCAGCGGAGAATCCACCAACGCCGCTGCCGCGCCTATCGACACCCGATCCTCACCCCCACGCCCACCCGGCACCCAGCAGCCAGCCCCAAGGAACGCCACACTACCCCGTGATCGCCTCCCGCAGCCACCCGGCCATCGCGCCAGCCGCCACCAGCGGAGAATCCACCAACGCCGATGCCGCGCCTATCGACACCCGATCCTCACCCCCACGCCCGCCCGGCACCCAGCGGCCAGCCCCAAGGAACGCCACACTACCCCCTGATCGCCTCCCGCAGCCACCCGGCCATCGCGCCAGCCGCCACCAGCGGAGAATCCACCAACGCCGCTGCCGCACCTATCGACGCCGCATCCTTGCCCCCATGCCCCGTCACCAGACACACCGCCCTCTCCGCGGGATCGACGCTGCCCTCCTCCACCGCGCGCAGCCAGCCGGCCGCCGCCGCTGCGCCCGCAGGCTCGCAAAATACGCCTTCCTCCCGGAGGAGCCGCCGCTGCGCCGAGAACACCTCCTCGTCCTCCACGGCGATCCCCAATCCGCCGTTCTCACGCAATAGCCCCAACGCCAGCGTCGCGTCAATATCCACCGGCACCGACAATCCGCTCACCGCCGTAACCCCGCTCGCGCCGGCAGCCACCCGCGCCCCGTTTCGCCACGCATCCACTACCGTTCCGCATCCAGCCGGCTGCACCGCATGAACCCGCACCGCCGCCCTCGCCCCCGCGAACCCGCGAACAACGGCCGCATACAACCCGCCGCCACCCACCGGCACAAACACGTGCCGCGGTGCCAACGCCAACAACTCTTCAGCAATCCCCGACACGCCCTCCATCCCATACGGGCAGTACCGGAACGCCGATACAACCAAGGGCACGCCATGCGCCTCGCTAAACGCCCGCAACGCCGCCATCACCTCATCGGTCACACCGGCATCCGTCGTGAACCGCGGCACCCGGACCACGCACGCCCCGTGGGCTCGCATCTGCGCCAGCTTTCCCTCCGGCGCCTCTGGTGCCGCCACAATCACGCATCGCACCCCCGCCCGCGCACTATACGCCGCCAGCGCCGCCCCCGTATTTCCCGACGAGGTCGCCACCACCATCCGCGCCCCCGTAGCCGCGATCCGCTCCATCTCGCGCACAATGAACCGGTCTTTGTAAGAGCCGGTTGGATTACATGACTCTAACTTAAACCATAAGTCAGACCCTAACTTCACACTTGGCATACAAGGCGTCAAAAGATAAGATCCCCCTGTCCGATACAACGGGGCACAAAGCCCTTGTCTAACTCCCGCCTCGCCGCGTCGATATGCCGCTGCCCCCCGGACATAGTGAATAATCCGTGCCCCGGCAACAAGACATCCACGCCCAGCCCGGCCACTTTCGGCAGATCCTCGCGATACCCCCGCAGAGAGGAGTCCGGAGTATTGATCATCCCCACCACGCCCCCATAAAACACAATGTCTCCGCTCACCAGACACCGCCGCCCGTCATACGCAAACAGGTACGCGAACGAGTCGTTGGAATGCCCGCGTACTCGAATGGCCCGCAGTTGAAACCCCGCCAATTCGACGGTCTCGCCATCGTCGAACGTCCGCTCCGCCGCCCACGCCTCCAACCGCAACTCCGGCGGATACCCCCCGTTTGCCTTGGCTTCGGTCAGGTCGCAGGCGTCCTCGTCACCAGCGAGCAGCACCGGCGCGGTATGAACCGACGCCGCCACCGGCCACCCCAACTCCCTCGACAGCCGCGCCGCCCCACACATATGGTCAGGATGCCGGTGCGTCAACAAAATCGCTCCCGGCCCCGGCGCCGGGCCAAACTCGGCGCGCAGGTTCGCCATCACCGCGTCATGACCCAACCCGCTCCCGGCGTCGATCAGCAAAATGCCAGCCGCGGATCGCAGCGCGTAAATATGACAGTCATATGGGCTGCTCAACCCAAACTGCCGGCTACCCACTAAGTACAGCCATGAAGTTACTCGCATTATCTGTCGTACCAATCCACTAACATCGTCCAGACACGGACTCCGGATACCTGGCCATTGCGCGACGAGATCCCGGCAGCCTTCCGCCATGCGTGTTCACCGTGCCGTGACACGCCGTCCGCGACCCGCACCGCAACCAATACCAGGAGTTCGGCACGGCTCCTATCGGCCTTCCCAGTTTCGCTCTTCGCCCAACCACCGGCGCCCTGCCCGTCCGTTCTTGGCCGCCACCCAGTCGCCCCCGCCGGTTCTCCGACGCGGCAACTACCGGCACGCACCGCGCCTCTCGCCCACCGTCCTTCGTCCCGACCAACGGCTCGCTCCACCCTCGCACCGGACCGCCACCGGTCATCGCGGTCAGCCATACCCTTTTCTGCTATGCCCTGCCTCCAGGCGGCCGCCATTGCCATCGTCATCAAAGGCCACGGACACGCCGCAGCGTCTCCTCCACCACATCCTCTCCGTGCGCCGCGCTCAAGTACCACCGGCCATCCGGGAGCGCGAGCACTCCCGCATCGAGCAGCGCCAGCAGGAAGTCGGCATACAGCGCCTTGTTCGCCGCCAAAGTGTCCCGGTACTCCCTCGGAGTTTCCGCCTGAAAATGGAGCTGAAAGACGGCGCCCTCCCCGGTCGTCACCACCGGCACGCCCTTCGCCCGCAGCGCTTCCTCTAAGCCCGATCGCAGCACGCGGCCCAACTGGTCCAGGCGCGTGTAAACGCCGGGGGTCAACGCTCGCAAAGACGCCACCGCCGCTGCCAACGCCAGCGGATTGCCGTTCAACGTCCCGGCATGAACCACCTTGCCCTCGGCGATCCAACTCATGTAATCGTCGTGCCCGGCAAGCACCGACAACGGCAAGCCGCCGCCACAAGCCTTGGCGAACGTCGCCAGGTCGGGCGTCACACCATAGTAGGCCTGCCCGCCCCCTATCGATAGACGAAAGCCCGTGATGACCTCATCGAAAATCAACAGCGCCCCTTCGGCCGTCGCCGTTTCCCGCAGGAACTCCAGGAACCCGTCCAACGGCGGCAGACAGCCGCTGTTGCATAGCATGGGCTCGCAGATGATGGCGGAGATCTCGCCGTGATGTGCGGCAAAGGCGGCGGCGACGCTCGCACGGTCGTTCCACCGCGCGACCACCGCGCCAGACCACGGCCGCTGCCCCGTGCCTACGGGGATCGGCGACATGGAGCCGCAGTCGGCCGCCGCTGGCTTGTAGCTCACCAGCACGCTGTCGTCCCATCCATGGTAGTGCCCCTCAAATTTGAGGTAAAGCGCGCGTCCCGTGATGGCCCGCGCCAGCCGCAGGGCGACCTGGACAATCTCAGTGCCGCTATTGGCGAAGGCGACTTTGCCGGCACACGGGATGGCCTCACAGAGCAACTCTGCCGCCTCGCACTCAAGCGCGTGCTGCGCACCGAACGTATGCCCCTTGGGCAGTTGGGCCGCCAGAGCGTCATTCACCGTCGCCGGCGCGTGCCCTAGTATCAGCGGCCCCCAGGCCAGCGTGTAGTCGATGAACCGGTTCCCATCGACGTCGGTTATCCATGCGCCCTCCCCATGGGAATAAAACATCGGGTAGGGCTTGGCCGAGCGCCGAAGCGCCGTGGAGACGCCGCCGGCGAGGCTCTTCTGGGACCGTGTGTAGGCTGCCAGCGATCCTGGTGTGTTGGCCCGGATACGCGCCTCGCGCGCCGCCGGCTGAAAATCGTATGGGTTCATTCTTCGTCCGCCAAAAGAAATAGGGTATCGCCCTTGGCGACGATTGGCATCTCATGGGTGAGGGCAATCGTCCCCCGGCAGGGCGCATGGTACGTCTCAATCAACTGGCCGTGGAGGTCCACCAGCCGCCCCAGGCGTTGCCCGGTTTCGACCCGGTCGAGCAAGGCAACGTCGAGCAACAGGAAGCCATCGGCGGTTGCCGTGAGACCCGCATCTGTATTGCCAACACCGGAGAGCCGGCGCGGCGCCATCGGGATCTCCGGCCGGCCGGGCGTCATTCCCAAATGGCGCAGCAGATTGCTGATGCCTCGGCGCATCATGCGCAGATCGCCGGGCGCGATCCGGCCGGCGCCCCAGGCCTCGCAGTAAAGAAAAGGGATCCCGCGGGCATGAGCCACGGAGACGGTGCGGCCAGGCTCGATCACGGGATGGCCCCAGATGACCGGCGCGCCAAAAGCTTCGGCGGCGGCGCGGCCGCGCGGGTCGAGCGCGGCGTAACCGGCCATCGACGGCATGGCGAAGCGGACGCCTCCGCTGTGTAAGTCCAAATAGAAATCGGCCCTGCTGATTACGTCGCTCGCGATCACATGAGCGATCCGCTCAGAAAGCGTCCCGTCAGGACTGCCGGGGAAGACACGCGCGAGGTTGGCGCCGTCAACGGGACTCGTGCGCTGGACGGCGCGATGGGCCGGCGGGTTGACGACGGGTACAGCCAAAATGGTACCGCTAAGGCTGGCCGTGTCAAGGTCCTCAAAAAAGTCGAAAATGGTCCGTACACCTTCGTACTCGTCGCCGTGAACACCGGCGGTGACTACGAATACGGGCCCGGCGCTTGCACCTTCGGCGGTCAGCAGGGGGAGAGAGACCTCAGGGGTCACTGGTAGCCAGGTTCGTTTGATCATCGGAATGGCCGGGTTCGTTTGCTATCGGCGAAACGGGCTTCGGGCGCGGAAGGGGCGTCACCAAGAGTCCGTAGGGAGCGCGTTGCCGCGGAACTTCGATCACTGCGGGGATGCGTCGATGGCCAGGTTCGCTTGTTCATTGGCTCAGGCCTTTCGCTCGAAGCGGTCTTTGTGTACGCAGGCGCAGCGGGCATCGCGGTGCCGGAGACGGGGCACAGTTTGATCATCTTGATGGCTGGGTCCGTTGTCATCGGCGAATCGGGGTTCGGGTGCGGATCTTCGATCACTGCGCGGCTCGTGTACGGTGGCGCAGCGGGCATCGCGGTGCCGGAGACGGGGCACAGTTTGATCATCTTCATCGCTGAGTTCGGTGCCATCGGCGAATCGGGGTTCGGGTGCGGAATGGGCGTCACAAGAAGCCCGAAGGGACCGCGTTGCCGCGGAACCTCGATCCATGCGGGGTTGCGTTGATGGCCAGGTTCGTTTGGTCATCGGCTCAGGCCTTTCGCTCGAAGCGGTGTTCGTGTACGGTGGAGCCGCGGACATCGCGGTGCCGGAGCCGGAGCGATGACACGCCGCCGTCACGGGCGACTTCAATGCTCACATAGCCTCCCAAAACGCGGTGGAACCGGTGGC
>JAEUQC010000142.1 GCA_016789905.1 Bryobacterales bacterium
TAGTAATAGTCCACACGCGCGCAAGTATCTTCCCCGCCCCCGGCATGATACCGCCGCGCCGCCGTTACTCTGCCGTCTGTGTCGTAAGTAAACGCCACTTTCTGGTTCTTCGCGTCCTGCTTCCAGTTCAGCGTCCCATCCGCGTTATAGTCAAATCGCGTCGATGGATTCGCCACCGTTGAACTCTCCGGATGCCGCACCGACACCAGTTGCATATTGGAATTGTACACCCACGTCCGCGTCTGCGTGACCGTCGCTCCGTTACCCGTTCCCATCCCCGGCCGCGTCATCGTTGCAGTCAATAGCTGCCCCAGTTCGGAATACTTGTAAACCGTCTCGTACGCCGTCCCGCCCCCCGGCGGCGGCGCCGTCACCTTCACCAGATTCCCCAACGCGTCATGCTCAAGTTTATCAAGCACTTTCTGCATGATATTCGAATTTACTTATGTAGCCATCGCCGCGACTGCTGCTCCTGCTCCCGTGCCAACCCGGTGTTCGGACTCGAACGCCGAGGCCACAACCAAGGTAAGAGTGCTATCCGCCTTGCCGCCTCACCGAAACGCTCAAATCCGCAAGTAGCGCGCTCCGGTCCCCTTCAGGAAGGATCGAACACGTCGATTCAACCTACTCGCCGAACGGCCTCTCTCCACGCCGCCCAACGCCGCCGCCCGGTCCGGCAGTTTCCCGCACTTCGGCGCCTCCGCCATCACGGTCTCGAAGGGCCATCAACATCGGCACCCCGCCCGCCGGTCTGCTGGTTATTCCACCGCCGAGCGGCTCTTTATCGTTTCTCCCCCTGTTCGCCCCGCCACAAAACCCGCCCGCCTACTCCAGACGCTCCACCCCCCCGCGGACGAATCAGCCGAAACTCCAAATCCGCCATAGTCTCCACTTGGGACAATCGAGCCACCCATGCCATTCTTAGTCTCAGCCAACCCGGCGCCGCCGCCAGTCAAGAACGCCTGGTCATCGAGAACCCCACTCCCGCCGCTTATTTCCATCGCTGGAACGCGCCTAACCGCTTTGGATTTGCCGCGACGTTGCAACCCGGTCTCGCCGCCACACTGGCGCAAGACGTTTCCAGCACCTGCGGCGATCTCCTCCCGGCGCGGTCGAACACCACCCCATCTCCGCGGACCGCGCTGTCTTCGGCCCGTTCCCCTCCTCGTCCCCGCTCGTGCCCGTTTTGGATCGCCCAAATAACGCAGTCACAAAAAACCAATATTTATTTTTCCATTATTTTCAATACAATAGAATTTAACATACCGATTTTTCTTGCAGACACGCCTTTAAAATAGAAATAGAAAGTAAGGCCCCGGCCACCAAACCCGCAACACAGGGTTTCGGTCCCCGGGGCCTTCCTATTTCCACTGCCAGGGAGACAACAATGGACCCGCTCAAGAAAGCCGAAATCGCCCGCCAAAATGGGGCCAAATCGAAAGGCCCCGTTTCTGCCGAGGGAAAAGAACGTTCCAAACGCAACGCCATCACCCATGGCGAACGCGCCACCGCCCTCAAACTCATCGTCCCGCCCCACTCTGCCTGCTTGGCAAACGAGGACCGTCAGGCCTTCTACAGACTTTACGACTCCCTGACCGCTAAGTACCGCCCCGCCGACGGCGCCGAACTGGCCCTCGTCCGCGAAATCGCCGAGTTCCAATGGAAAATCGACAGAAATAAACAAATGGAATCCGCCATTTATAATCGTGAACTCGTGCGCCAAGGCGCTCGCATCGTCGGCTCCATTCCCGAACTGCGTGCCCTCGAAATCTCCATCGCCGCCCAGGAGTCCCTCACCGGAAATCGCACCGTCGCCGAACTGCGCCGGGATAACCAACAGAATCTCCGCGCCATCAACCAGGTCCAGCGCCGCCTGCTCCAGCTCCAAAAACATTGGCCCGCCACCGCTCCCACGCCCCCGGTCCGCGAAATCAACGAACTCGACGAAACGCCCGCGGACGGCAAAGGAACCAATGCGCCAGTCGAAAAACTAGACGTGAACGGCCCTGTTACCAATAACGTCATCGAACTCTATCGCGAGATCTTTCACAAAAACACCATGGAACTAGTCGGCCATGAGTTAGCTTGCGACATCGACAACACGTAAACGGACTATGGACACACAGTTACACAACCGCCGCTTCCTCCGCTCTGTGGAGGCAATCCTCGGTACCGCCCTCGTGTGTCCGAAAATCGAAATTCCCGCCCCCTCGGAATGGGCCAAATCCGCCCTCGGCTTTGCTCCCGACGCAAAACAAGCCGCCGTGCTCGATCACGACGCCCGCCGCCTCATCTTGTGCTGCGCCCGCCAATGGGGCAAAACCACCATCATCGGCATTAAGGCACTCCACGCCGCCGTCTTCCACCCCGGTACCCAAGTCGCCATCATCTCGAAATCTCTCAAACAGGCCGGCATTCTCATCGGCCGTGTCTGCCAGTCGGCCGCCATCCTCGGCTACCCCCGCAAACGGGTCCGTGGCCATGAACATTCCCTCGAACTCCCCAACGGCAGCAGAATCTTCGGCATCGCCAATTCCGAAGGAGCCATCCGCGGCTACACCATCGATATTGTCATCGTCGATGAAGCCGCCCAGATCGCCGACGACGTCATCGGCGCCGCCAGTCCCACCCTCGGACGAACCAACGGCAAACTCTGGCTGCTCTCCACCCCAAACGGCCAGACCGGCCTGTTTTTCAACGTTTGGCACGACGCCCAACTCACCGGCTGGTTCAAAATGAAGGCCACGATCGAGGACGCGCCTTACGCCAGTCCCGCCTTCATCGAAGAGCAGAAACGGCTCTTCCCCTATAAATTCCGCCAGGAATACTACTGCGAGTTCACTCCGGTCAAAGGCCGGCTCTTGAACCACGAACGGGTCAATCAAATGTTAGATCCAGATATCGCTTACGTGCCCTTCCCGCGGCTCTCTCAGGAGACTCTATGATCGCCCCACTTACTTCATGGTCCCTCGGCCTCGACCTCGGGCAGCGCTCCGATCGCTCCGCCCTCGCCACCCTCAGCCTCGATTGGTCCGTCCAGGGTCGCAACCCCGTCGATTGGAGTTGGATCCGTGTCCCGCGCCTCGTCCTCCGAGACATCGAGCGCTTCCCCCTCGGCGCCCCCTACCTCTCCTTTTCCGAAGCCCTCGCGCAGCGCTATCGGCACATCGCGGCCTTGACACCGGCTCTCACGCAGCCGCAAATCCATCTCACCGTCGACGCCGGCGGCCCAGGCGCACCCGTCATCGAGCACCTTCGCCGCGCCCGCCTCCGCATGGACTTGAAAGCGATTCTTCTCACCGGAGGCCGTGAACCAGGAGCCACCGCCGCCGGCACCCTCACCGTGCCCCGTCGCGTCCTCCTGTCCAACTTGATCCTCCTCCTCGACCACGGCAGGCTCCATGCCCCGCACGATCTTCCTGGCTGGCCCCTCTTATATGAGGAGTTGCTCGCACTCAATGCCGCCACCTGGCATCCCGATAAGTCCACCGCCCATGATGATATGGTCATCGCCCTCGCTATCGCCGCCTGGCGTATCACCCGCCTCCACCCGGAACTCTTGCCGGAACCGGCAAACGCCCCTGCCCGCTGGGCGCCCACCGGCTATCTCTTCTAATCTGTTCGCGATACGATAAGATTGCGATAACTCAACAAATCGAGGCCAAAATGTTTAGACTCCTCGCGCCCTTGCTCCTCGCCGCGCTTACCTGCGCCGCGCAGTGTACGCTTACGCTCCAGCCCAATCTCCCCACCGGCGCCCTCGGCGCCGCCTACCCGGGCGCCGTCGTTCACGGTGGCGCCGGGCCCTGGACCTACAGCATCGCCGGCGGAGCGCTGCCCAACGGCCTCTCCGTCGCTCCCAATGGCGGCGCCGCCATCTTTACCGGTTCCGCCGCCGCCGCCGGCACCTTCGATTTCAACCTCCGCGTCACCGATTCGGCCGGCTGCCTCGGCGCCGCCAATCTCCGCATCGTCATCGGCGGCGACCTCGCCGTCCAACCCGCCCTCCTTGCCAACGGCGCCACTGGCCGCCTCTACGCCCAGTCCTTCGGCCTCAACGCCGGCTCCGTCGCCCTCCCCGTCACCAGCGCCAGCCTCCTCTCCGGCACCCTTCCCCAGGGCCTCAACATCGTGAACTCCGGCGGCACTTGGGTCCTCTCCGGCACCCCCACCGGCGCCGGCAGCTTCGACTTCACCGTCCAGGTCACCGGCGGCGCCGGCTTCTCCGCCTCCCGCCGCTACGTCGTCACCATCGCCGGCGTCACCACCGTCGTCTCCTCCCCCTCCAGCCTACTGCTCACCGCCCGCCTCGGCGAATCCCCGCTCCCCGCCCAGCGCCTCGATATCGCCGCCGCCGATGGCGGCTCCTACCGCTACCGCGTCTCCGCCTCCAGCCCAGGCTTCCGCATCGAAAACGCCGCCGGCGAGTTCGCCACCCCCTTCACCCTCACCCCCAACGTTCAGCCCCTCTCCAGCGTGCCAGGCGCCTATACCGGCTACATCGAACTCGTCGCCGTCGACGGCCTCGCCCCCACCGTCCGCATCCCCGTCGAACTCATCGTTCAGCCCCCGCCCAACCTCCTCGTCGACACCTCCGCCATCACCGTCTCCATGCGCCAGAATGACCCGCCAGTCACCCGTGGCATCCCCGTCTCCTCCTCCGGCGCCCCTCTCACTTATGCGGTCGAAACCCTCACCCCCATCGGCGGCAATTGGCTCACCCTCACCCCCGCCCTCGGCGAAACCCCGGCCAATCTCAACGTCGTCTTCAATCCCGTCGGCCTCCCCGCCGGCGTCTACTCCGGCACCATCCGCATCGCCGCCAACCGTAACGGCGTCTCCGCCATCGGCAGCCCCAAGGTCATCGCCGTCAGCCTCACCGTCGACGCGCCCAACCCAACCTCCGGCTTCGCCGCCTCCCCCGGCGCCCTCTCCTTCACCGGCCAGGTCGGCACCACCCCCTCCCCCGCCCAGCCGCTCCGTATCTCCAACGCCGGCGGCCCCATCTCCTGGTCCGCCACCGGGAATGTCCCATGGCTCGGCCTCAATCAGCTCACCGGCACCACCCCGTCCGATATCCTCGTCTCCGTCTTCCCCGGCGGCCTCGCCGCCGGCACCCACACCGGCGCCTTTACCTTTACCAGCGGCGCCACCAGCATCGTCGTCCCCGTCACCCTCACCCTCGCCCCCGCGCCCCCATCGAACACCGACCCCGTCCTCCGCGTCTACCCGGACTCCGTCGTCGGCTCCGTCACCGCCACCAGCCCCCAGTTCGCCTGGACCGTCAATGTCGATGGCATCGGCGGCCAATACAACGTCGAGTTCAACCCCACCGTCCCCTGGCTTACCACCTCGCCCCCAGGCGGCACCACCCCCACCGGCTTCAACCTCCTCGCCGACGCTGCGAAACTCCAACCCGGCACCCACCAGGGCGCCGTCATCGTCGTCACCACCAATCCCAACGGGCTCAAAACCAGCTCCGTCGTCAACGTCACCCTCTACGTCTCCGGGAACGCCACGCCATCCGCCCCTGGCCTCCTCCAGACCACCAGTTCCACGCTCTTCTTCGACTGGCGCCAGGGCGCCAGCGTCCCTCGCCCGAAACTCATCGGCCTCTCCAGCTCCGGTCTCCCCGTCAATTGGGACGCCATCTCCACCGTCTCCTGGATCAACCTCTCCCGTGCCGCCGGCACCACCCCAAGCGAGATTGAGGTCTCTGTCAGTCCCCAGTTCCTCGGCGCCGGCAACTACCGCGGCGAGGTCCGTTTCCGCCGCGGTACCGAAGAGGTGTCCGTCGTCACCGTCCTCCTCTCCATCGGCGGCGCCGGCGCCCTCCGCGCCAATCCCTCCGCCCTCGTCTATCTCGTCGAAACCGGCCGCGACGTCGCACCCCAGCTCTTCACCCTCGGCCGTTTCGATTCCGATGTCTCCGCCAACTACACCGTCCGCTCCGCTCCCGATTGGCTCGCCGTCGCCCCGCCCAGCGGCAAAACACCCGCCCAACTGGAGGCCGTCATCCGCCGCGACCGGCTGCCGCAGGCCACCACCACCGTCCTTCGCCTCGAAGGCGAGGTCGCCATTGAGAGCGAAGCCGGCGGCGTCCGCATCCCCATTCTGGTGACCATCGTTCCGCCGCAGGGTTCGCCCGCGGGCCGCGAGGCGCCATGGATTCTCTCGGTGACCAACGCCGCCAGCACGCAACCCGGCCCCGTCGCTCCCGGCGAACACGTCACGCTCTACGGCGGCTTTGAAGGCCGCGAGGCCCGCGTTTTCTTTGACGCCAACCGCGCCCCGCTCCTCGTTCAGGAGCCCAACCAACTCACCGTCGCCGTCCCATTCGCGGTGGCCGGCCGCGCCTCCACCCGCGTCCGCGTCGAAGTGGATTCGCTCGCCAGCCGCGACTTGGAACTCCGCGTCGTCGACACCGCCCCCGGCATCTTCACGAAGAACGGGTCCGGCCGCGGCTTTGCCGTCACAACCAATGAGGACGCAACGCCCGGCTCGTTTGCGACGCTCGAACTGACCGGCCTCGGCGCGACTGATCCGCAGGGAACCGACGGCGCCAAGGTCGCCGAAGGCGAGACCTTCAAGCCAATCGCGGCGGTCGAGGTTCGGGTAGGCGGCTTGGTGTCGGATACGGTAACCTGCGCGACGCCTGTCGGCTCTGTTCAGGGAGCGATGCGATGCGAGTTCCGCGTCCCGCCAGGCATGGAAGCCGGCGACCACCCGTTACTGGTGACGGTCGGCGGGATAGCCAGCCAGCCCGGCGTCCTGTTCCGCGTCCGCCAGCCCTAACCGCCACGTGCTCGAACCAGCCCGGCGCCCACAATCGCCCGAGCCCAGCAACCGGCAAACCAGCCAGCCGGGCGCGCGCAACCGCCCGAGCCCGGCCGACAATCCACAGGCTCTGCGTCCCAAACCCGGAGCCGGCCGGCGACGGGCAACAGCTACAGGAGCGGATGGGTCCGTTCCCCACGCTCGTAAACCACATGTGCCCGGCCAACCAGCAACGGGTCCAGCGGCCCAATGTACTCCAGGTTCTTGTTCGCGTAAGGCAGCTTATGCAACAGGTAGCGCATCCCGTTTAAACGGGCCCGCTTTTTACAGTCCGATTTAATCACCGTCCACGGCGCGTCGGCGGTGTCCGTGTAGAAAAACATCGCCTCCTTGGCCTTCGTATAGTCGTCCCACTTATCGAGGGAGGCCAAATCCACCGGGGAGAGCTTCCACTGCTTCAAAGGATGCACCTTGCGCTCCTTAAACCGGCGCCGCTGCTCTTCGCGGCTCACCGAAAACCAAAACTTAACCAGGTGTATGCCGCTGCGGACCAGGTTCCGCTCAAATTCCGGCGCCTGCCGCATAAACTCGATGTACTCGTCGTTGGTACAGAAACCCATCACCTTCTCCACACCGGCCCTGTTGTACCAGGAGCGGTCAAAGAGGACGATTTCGCCGGCCGTCGGTAAGTGCTCCACGTACCGCTGGAAGTACCACTGGCCGCGCTCTTCAATGGTCGGCTTTTCCAACGCCACCACACGCGCGCCACGCGGATTCAGGTGCTCCATCAGACGTTTGATGGTGCCTCCCTTCCCTGCGGCGTCGCGGCCTTCGAAGAGGATGACCACCTTCTGGCCCTCCTTCTTCACCCAGTTCTGTAGCTTCAGCAGTTCCACCTGCAGCCGGTACTTCTGGCGCTCGTAGGCCTTGCGCGTCATCAGATTCCGGTAGGGATACCCTCCCTCCCGCCAGTTGTCGGAAAGCTCCAGATCCTGGTTCACAGGAGTTGGGTCCACCAGCCGCCGATGCTCCTTCACGCGCCGCCGGATCAGGTTCAAATCATCCGGCGAGGTGCCCTGCAGCAGAGCGTTCAGTTGTTCGAGCAGTTGGGAATTCTTGGATTCGCTGGCCGCCTCGTCCAGTACGTCCTGAATAGCGTTGGCGCGGGCTTCCACCGCGCCGGCGCCGGATTCGGCGGCGGCGAACTTCTCAATCGTCTTCGGCGTGCGGGCCGGTGCAATGTCACCCGAGCGGGTGCGGCGGCGGAGGGGAGTTTTGACCGCGCCGTTGGGCTTGGTCGTCGATGGAGGGTTCAAGTCCTAGTCCTTCTGCCCTGATTATAGTCCCTGACGCCGAAAACATCTCGCTCCAGCGAATCCGGCCAGTGGCCTGCATCGCCACAAAGAGCGTTGCGATCGCCCCAATCGTGATCGCCAGGCCCGTAAAGCCGCGGAAAAAGAACGCGTAGGAGAACAGCACCAGATACACGAACTGGCCCAACGCAGCCTCCCGGTAGGCGAAGCGGGCCCCCGTAACAAGCCGCAAATAGCTGGCCACCAGCCCGATCGACACCGCCGACGCAGCGAGGAACGCCGCGTGGATGTCAACATGGTCCACCAGGTAGGCTAGCAGCAGGTGGAAGGCAAAAAACGCCGCCGCCAAAAAGTAGTAGTTCATCGGATGGATCTCGATCCGGCGCAAGGTCGTCACCAGGAAAAGGAGGAAAAAGAAGAAGAACAGCGAGACAGGAGCGAAATAGCTGATCTCGGCGGCCAGCGGACCGGGCTGGAGTTTTTGGGGCATCGTCATGGCGATCTGGTAGCCGCTCAACAGACTCTGATAGGCCCAGTTGAGTTCCCAGCCCTGCGGGGTTTCCCGCTTCGCGCCCGGCGCCAGTGTGTTGTCCGGAAAATCGATGTCCCGGAAATTGGTGGTCATCCGAAGGCTGAAGTTACGGACCTCGTTCACCTTTTCGCCGAAACTATAGCGCCAGGACTCGACGCCCTGCGACTTATATTTCACGGTCAGCCGGATGGCCTCTCCCGGCGCCGCGCTCGTCCGGAGCCCGATGGAGTTGCCCTTCATCTCCAGCGGCTGCGGCTGGCCGTTGAGCCTCACCTCCAGGCCGTCGTAGATAGCCTGCTCGGCCGGGAGTGGAAAGACCAGGCGAAACGGCCGCGGCTCCCCATCGGCGTTGCGGAACACATAGTCACCGGCGAAGGTCACCGAATAGGTGCTGTACCAAAGCAGGCCCTTCTTGCGGTGGTCCAGGTGCAGGTCGACGGCCAGCTTGCCGCTTTCAGCGGGCACCAGCGATTCGACCGCCACCTTCTTGGTCACCTTGCGAGTCACGCCTTTCTCCTGGACCTCTTCGGTCTGGTCGGCCATGGTCTCCATGGCGCACGTGGGCGCCAGTTGGAGTTGGGGTGTGCCCCAGACCGACTGGACCCGGGACGCCAGCCGCTCATCGGTCGAGCGGGTGCGGGAGGAGATGGTGCCGCCGAGAATCATCCAGGCGACAGTGGTGCAGATGAAGATGGCGGCGATGGAGAGGATGCGAAGGATCACGTAGCCATCTTGCCGCAAACTGGCGATAATGTAAAGTACTTTTTTCTGCAAAGCCAGGATGGGCTGGTAGGCTAGAAAGGAGATGGTTTACATGTGGATCGCGGTGGCGGGCGGGGCGGGCAGTTTGTGCCGTTACCTGGTCTGGCGCGCGGTCACGCAGCCGGAGGCGGTGTTTCCGGCTGGCACTCTGGCCGTAAACATTCTCGGGTGTTTTTGTATTGGGCTGCTGGCGAAGATGGTGAACCACGATGTTCTGCGTCTCGCGCTGATTACAGGCTTCTTGGGAGGATTCACGACGTTTTCCGCGTTTGGGCTGGAGGTTTTCCAGCTTTTGCGGAACGGAATGATTCCTGCCGCCGTTCTGTACGTATCGGCATCAAACGTTGGAGGCGTGCTGGCCGCCTGGGCCGGCTGGCGCGTTGGACACATCTCTTCATGAACGCATTCAGGTATAAGGTTTCAACGGCTTTCGCGCTGGCAATCAGCTCGATCATGGCGCACAAGCTGCGGAGCTTTTTGACGCTGCTGGGGGTCATCATAGGCGTTTCAAGCGTGGTGCTGGTCGGGGCAGCGATCGAAGGCCTGGGCAACTACGCCAATCAGACAACATCGAAGGCGTTTGGGAGCGAGAGCTTCCTGATCGCCCAAATTGCCAACGTCGGCAAGATGACAAGGAAGGAACGTGCAGAAAAGCTGCGGGTGAACAAGGAGATCCGGCCGGAGGATCTGGCCTATCTACGGGCAACGACGGGCGAGACGATGCTCTACAGCCCATACCGCCAGCGTGTGGAGGACGTGAAGTACAAAGAACAGACCTTCGAGAACGCCTCGATTATCGGGACGGCGGCGGTGCTGCCGGAGATCCGGGAGGTGATAACGACCGAAGGCCGGTTCTTCACCGAGCAGGAGGAGCAGAACAAGCAGTTCGTCTGTATCATCGGCACCGATATTGTGGCGAGGTTCTTTGAGGGCGGGAGCCCGATCGGCAAGTCGCTGACAATCCGCGGGTACCAGTTCCAAATCGTCGGGGTACAGGAGAAGCTGGGTAACGCCGGCGGCCGGTCGCAGGACGTTTCCGTTTACATTCCGGACGCGGCGTTCACCCGGATCATAGGGCCGTCTCGTTCGATGTCGATATTCGCGCGGCCGCGGCCGGAGTCGGGCTTAACGCTGGACCAGGGGCTGGACGTTGTGCGGGCAGCACTGCGGAGCCGCTTCAAAACGCGGCCAGGCGCCGTGGACAATTTCGACTTTCTGACGCCGGATTCGATCCGCGCGTTTATCGATCAGATCCTGGGTTTGATCGGGGCGGTGATTGTGCCGGTGACCATGATCTCGCTCGTCGTTGGCGGGATCGTGATTATGAACATTATGCTGGTCAGCGTGACCGAGCGGACGCGGGAAATCGGGATACGGAAGGCGCTGGGAGCGCGCCAGGCCGACATTCTGCTGCAGTTCCTGATTGAGGCGGTGTTTCTTTCGGTGCTGGGAGGCGTGATGGGGCTGGGGCTTGGGTACTCAATGGCCAAGGGGCTGTCGATCGCCTTTGAGGTGGACCTGGAGGTCACGCCATTCTACGTGTTCCTGTCGGTGATTGTGTCGACGGCGGTCGGGGTCGTTTCCGGTTGGTATCCGGCGCGGCGCGCGGCTCGAATGGACCCGATTGAGGCGTTGCGAACGGAATAGCCAATGACCAAAGTTACGGGGCGGATCACGATTGGGGAGCTGTTGACAGTGGCGATGGACTCGGTGTGGGCACACCGGTTCCGGTCGCTGTTGACCATTCTGGGGATTGTTATTGGAATTACGACCGTGGTGACTGTCTCGTCGTTGCTGACGGGACTGCGGCAGGGGGTGACGACCTTCTTTTCCGAATTCGGGCCGGACAACCTGTTCATATCCCGCTATTCGGGCGACCCAGGGCAACCGCCGCAGGTATCGGAACTTCGCCGCCGGAACATCGGGCCGGAGACGGCGGAGTTGATCAAGCGGCTGGTGGCGTCGGTGGAAGAAGTGAGCGTGACCATGTACCTTCCGGGGTTCATTGGACGAAGCCCGATCACGGCGAAGGTGCCGGGATTCGAGAGCGACCAGGTGAACATGGTGGGCATGTCGGCGTCTGGGTTCCTGACGCAGCCGAGGAACTTCCTGTCCGGGCGACCGTTCACTGAAGAAGAAGACCGGCGCGGGGCGCGGGTGTGTGTGATGGGGCCGAAGCTGGCCGAGGCGTTGTTCCCGAGCGGCGGCGCGGTGGGACAAACGGTGATCGTGGCCGGAGCGGAGTACACGATTATCGGGGTTACCGAAGAGGCCAAAGGCGGGTTTTTCGGGGAGAACCCGATTGACCGGCAAGTGACCGTGCCGCTGACGGTAGCGCGGCTGCGGTATCCGGGGATTGACCGGTTCGTTGTGATCGCCAAGGCGCGGGAGAACCGGCGGCCGGACGCCGAGGAGGAGACGCGGCAGATTCTGCGGCGGTTCCGGAAGGTGGCCGCTGGGGCGGCGGACGATTTTTCGTTGACGACGGCGGACCAGATTATCGCCAGGTTCGATTCGATCTCGCAGTTGATCGTGCTGATCTCGATTGCGCTGAGCGGGCTGGGACTGCTAGTGGGCGGGATCGGGGTGATGAACATCATGCTGGTCTCGGTGACGGAGCGGACGAAGGAGATAGGCATCCGGAAGGCGCTGGGCGCGCGGAAGGGCGATATCGTGTTCCAGTTCCTGACCGAGGCGGTGGCGTTGACGAGCGCGGGCGGGCTTCTGGGAATCCTGATTGCGGTGATCGTGACGCTGATTGTGGGTAAGCTGGTGCCGTCGCTACCGAGCGCGGTGCCGCCGATGGCGCTGGCGGTGGGGTTTGGCGTGTCAGTGTCAATCGGGATTTTCTTCGGGACGTGGCCGGCAATGAAGGCTGCGCGTTTGGACCCGGTGGAGGCGTTACGGTATGAGTAGATGTCTCGCGATCGCTGATCTTCCTTCCGGCGCTGGGCCCGAGTAGCGGTGGGCTTTGGCGTTGACGTGGCCGGCGAGGAAGGCTGCGCGGTTGGACCCGGCGAAGGCGTTGCGGTATGAATAGAAGTCATGCGATTTCTGATCCTCCTGCTCGCGCTGGGTTCGTTTTGCCACGCGCAGCGTAAACCGGTCCCAGCCACGCGGTACAACAACTGGGGCGCCTACCACGGCGGGCCGGAAAACCTGCACTACACGACGCTGGGCCAGATTACGCCGGCGAACGTCGCAAAGCTTAAGGCAGCGTGGACTCTGGAGACAGGGGACGCGTTTGAAGGCTCCGAGATTCAGTGCAATCCGATTGTTCTGGACGGGATACTCTACGCCACCTCGCCCAAGCTGCGCGTCATGGCGATTGACGGAGCGACGGGGAAACAGCTCTGGAGTTTCGACCCCTACGAGGGACGGCCGGTGCGGAACAAGCAACGCAACCGGGGACTGATGCATTGGACGGACGGGAAGCAATCGCGGCTGTACGTGGCGGCGCAGTATAAGCTGTACTCGCTGGATTTGAAGACCGGAAAGCCGGACGCGGCGTTTGGCGGTCAGGGCTGGATCGACCTGCGGGACGACCTGGGACGGCCGAAGGAGAGCCACACGGTGGGCCTGACGACGCCGGGGGTGGTATTCGAAGACCTGCTGATTATCGGTTCGATTTGCAGCGAGGGGCTGCCTGCGGCGCCGGGCGACATCCGGGCCTACGACGCGCGGACCGGGAAGCTGCGGTGGGCGTTCCACACGATTCCGCATCCGGGCGAATTCGGGTACGAGAGCTGGCCGAAAGAGGGTTGGAAGACGCTGGGCGGGGCGAACAACTGGCCGGGAATGGCGCTGGACGTGAAGCGAGGATTGGTGTTTGCCCCGACGGGTTCGGCGGCCTACGACTTCTTTGGCGCCAATCGGCCGGGGAACAACCTGTTCGCCAACACGCTGTTGTGCCTGAATGCGCGGACGGGGAAGCGGGTGTGGCATTTCCAGGCGGTGCGGCACGATGTATGGGACCGCGACTTTCCGACCAATCCGGTGCTGGTGACGGTGGCGAGGAACGGGAAATTGATCGATGCGGTGGCGCAGGCGACCAAGAGCGGTCACGTATTTGTGTTCAACCGAGAGACGGGGGAGAGCTTGTTTCCGCTGGAGGAGAAGCCGGCCCCGGCGTCGCCGGTGGCCGAGGAGAAGCTGGCGAGCGCGCAAGTGCTGCCGTTGCGTCCGGAGCCGTTCGCGCGGCAGCGCCTGACCGAGGACATGCTGACAACGCGGACCCCGGAGGCCAACCGGATAGCGCGGGAGCGGCTGAAAACGGTACGGAGCAATGGGCAGTGGGAGCCGCCATCGCTGGAGGGAACGATCGTGTTTCCGGGCTTCGATGGGGCGGCTGAGTGGGGCGGGCAGGCGTTCGACCCGGAGACGGGTTTGTTTTATGTGAACTCGAACGAGATGGCGTGGATATTGCGGCTGGTACCACGGGCGAAGGCGACGGCGGCAACGAATGGGCGGCGGATCTACGTGCGGAGCTGCGCGGGCTGTCACCGGGACGACCTGGGCGGGAGCCCGCCGGAGTTTCCATCGTTGCGCGGGCTGGGAGCGAAGACGGACGCGGCGTCGCTTGATAAGATTCTGCGCGGAGGGGTGGGACGGATGCCGGGGTTCGCGCACCTGGGAACGGCGTCCATCGATGCGTTGAAGGCGTATTTGTTGACGGGGGAGGAGAAGGAAGTGGTGGTGGCGCCGGCGACCTCGGTTTTCGAGCAGGCGTATTCGATGGATGGGTACAACAAGTTCCTGGACCCGGACGGGTATCCGGCAATCGCGCCGCCATGGGGGACGCTGAACGCGATCTCGCTTGATTCGGGAAATTATGCGTGGAAGATTCCGTTTGGGGAGCACCCGGAGTTAGTGGCGAAGGGGATGAAAGATACGGGCTCGGAGAACTACGGCGGGCCTCTAGTTACTAAGTCTGGCTTGCTGTTTATCGGCGCGAGTAACTTCGACAAGAAGTTCCGGGCGTATGACAAGAAGACGGGCAAGCTGCTGTGGGAAACGCTGCTGCCGTTTTCCGGCAACGCGACGCCGGCGACATACATGGTGAACGGCAAGCAGTATGTGGTGATCGCGGCCGGCGGGGGCAAGAGCGGGGCGGCATCCGGCGGGGCATACGTGGCGTTCGCGCTGCCATGATGCGGATTGGGGAGGCGAGAAGGATCGCACTGGCCGCGCAGGGGTTTCACAAAGCGCGGCCGGCGCGGGTGACGGCGCGGCAATTGGAGGCGGCGGTGCGGCGGATTGCGCCGTTGCAACTGGACTTCGTGAATGTGTTGACGCCGGCGCACTACCTGATTCCGTACTCCCGGCTGGGACCATACTCGCGGCCGGCGCTGCACGCTTTGCTGTACGAGGATGGCGGGTTTACGGAGCAGTGGGCGCATGAGGCGGCGGTGATTCCAGTGGAGACCTGGCCGTTGTTGAAGCACCGGATGGAACGGCACCGGGCGAGGCCGGACGGGGTGGAGGAGTTGCTGCGCAGGCATGCCGGGTATAGCAGTGCGGTGATGGCGGCGATCCGGGATAGAGGCCCGTTGGCGGCGCACGAGTTGCCGGAGCCGCCGGCGGAGTTGGCGCGATTCAAGGGGACGTGGATCGGTTCGTTTCAGCGAGCGTTGCTGGAGGCGCATTTCGGATGGGGGCAACTGGCGTCGGCAAACCGGATGGCAAATTTCACGCGCAGTTATGACCTGGCGGAACGATTGATTCCGGCGGAACATTTTGGACGCGAGTTGTCGAGGGAGGAGGCGCAGCGGGAGTTGATGCTGCGGGCGGCACGGGCGCATGGGGTGGGTACGGCGGCGGACCTGGGCGACTATTACCGGCTGCCGATTACCGAGGCGCGGCAGGCGGTGGCGCGGTTAGCGGAAGAGGGGCAGTTGGAACAGGTGGAAGTAGAGGGATGGCGGGAGGCGGCGTATTTGCATCCGGAGGCGGAGCGGCCGCGGCGGGTACGGGCGAGTTCCCTGCTCTCGCCGTTCGATCCGCTGGTATGGTTCCGTCCGCGGGCGAGCCGGCTGTTCGGGTTTGACTACCGGATTGAGATCTACACGCCGGCGGCAAAGCGGAAGTATGGCTATTACGTGCTGCCGTTTCTGCAGGACGAGCGGATCACGGCGCGGGTGGACTTGAAGGCGGACCGGGCGGCGGGAGTATTGCGGGTGATGGCGGCGCACGTGGAGGCGGGAGAGGACGGGGGGCGGGTGGCGGGAGCGTTGTTGGAAGAGTTGTGGACGCTGGCGGGGTGGCTGGAGTTGGAGGGGGTGGAGGTGGAGCAGAAAGGGAATCTGGCGAGGCATTTGTAGGGCGGAGGGAGGGTGGCAGTTAGGTTGGGCATGGAGCGTTGGGGCCCTGCGGGGTCTCGGGGCTTGTTGGCGGGGCACCTCCGGGGCGGGGGTGAGTGGCTTTCGGGGCGGGTGCGTGGCTTGGTGTATTGGGGGTGTAGAGTTGCGGCCCTGCGGGGTCTCGGGGCTCGTTGGCGGGGCGCTTCCGGCGCGGAGGTGAGTGGCTTTCGGGGCGGGTGCGTGGCTTGGCGTATTGGGGTGTAAAGTTGCGACCCTGCGGGGTCTCGGGGCTCGTTGGCGGGGCGCTTCCGGGACGGGGGTGACTGGCTTTCGGGGCGGGTGCGTGGTTTGGTGTTTTGGTGGGAGTAGCGTTGCGGCGCTGCGGGGCCTCGGGGCTTGTTGGCGGGGAGTGGCTTTCGGGGTGGACGCGTGGCTGGGTGTTTTTTTTGGGGGGGTAGAGTTGGGGTCCTGCGGGGCCTCGGGGTTTGTTGGCGGCGCGCTTCCGGAGCGGGGGGAGTGGCGTTCGGTTCGAGCGCGTGGCTGGGCGTTGGCAGTGGAGGGGCGCGGCCTCGGGAGGACTTGGGATTATCGGCGACGATGTATGGGGATGCTGAAGTTGGGGCACTAACGGCGGGCGAAGGTTGGAAGTTGGACCATGTCGTCGCCAGGGACCGATTCCAGGGGCAGGCCGGCCTTCTTCCACGCGCCGAGGCCGCCGCGGATGATGCGGGCGTCAAACCCCTTTTCCCTGAGTATGTGCGCCACACGGGCGCTGGTGGCGTCGTTCAGTCAAGTGCAGTACAGATAGATCTTTTCGTCTTCGGGCAAACCAGCAATCGCCTCCGGAAGGCGGTTGGGCTCCAGACGCACACTGCCCTGAATGCGCTGGGCGCCGGGGTCGTAATAGCCGTGGGAGCGCACATCAAAGATCGGGCCGTCCACATCACGGGTTTCGGCACGGGGAATGGCGCGGTAGTGGCGAGACCGCCAGCCTAACCAGGCACGGTAGGCGACGTAGGCGAGGAGGGCCGCGAAGAGGACACTTTCCAGAACGTGGCCGGCACGGCCCATGCTGTCGAGCAGCGCGGCAAGAATGTCCCGGAAGAGATAGCCCAGGCCGAGGTAAACGGAAACATAGAGAACAATGCCAGCCAGATCGAGGAGAACAAACTGCGGGAACGGCATGTGCATGGAACCGGCCAGGGGCGGGGCCAAGGTGTTGAGACCCGGAACGAACTTACAGAAAAGCAGTACGACGCGACCGCGGCGGTAGAAGGCCTCGGCGGAGGAGAGAATGCAGGAGTCCGGATTGGTGGAGAGGCGGCAAAGCAAGCCGAGGAGCCACCAACCGGTGTAACGGCCAATGAAAAAATAGGCCGTGTCGCCGAGGAGGAATGCGGCAATTGCGGCGAGCAATGCGGCGACGAGGGAGAGCTTACCGAGGGCGGCCAAGCCACCGGCGGTGATGAGGGCGACGGCGGCGGGAACGGGGAGGCCAAGCGCTTCCACGAGGCAGACGGCGAAGAGCAACCCCGCGCCGTGGCGCGCCAGATTTTCGACCCAAGACCCCATGAGGGTAAGTGTAGACCAGGAGGGCTAGTAGACGTACCAATCAGAATGCGCCGACCAGCCTTTGCACTGGTGGCATTGGGTGGAAGCCCACTGTTTGACGCAGCCGGGGCAGACGCCGCCGGTGTCGAACGTGTGCCATTCGTGGCCGCAGGTGCAACCCCAAAGCTCGTCGCCCGGGGGCTCCCAATGGCAGAGGGGGCAACGAATGCGGGGCCCGGTAAGGCCGGAACCGACGCCGGATTTTTCGTCTGTGATTGTCTGGCTCACGCAGGGTCGGATTCATGAACGGGGAATGGAGTTTCCGTTATAGTACAGACATGCCGCGCAAAATGACGATGTGCCTGACGCCGGGTTCGATTGGAGTGAAAGCGAATCAGATGCAGACGATCCAGTACGCCCATCACTTCGGTTACGAAGCGGTGCAGCCGTATGGGGACGAGATGGCGGCGATGGGCGCAGGGCCGCTGGAAGAATTGAACGGGAAGCGAAAGGAATACCGGCTGGCGTGGGGACAATCGGGACTGACGGTGGATTTCAGGAAGGACGAAGAGTTGTTCCGAAAGGAGCTGGCGGCGCTGCCAGGGGTGGCGGCGGCGCTGCAAAAAGCGGGGGCGTCGAGGGTTGGCACCTGGATATCGCCGAACCACGACACGCTGCCGTATTTAGCGAATTTGAAGCAGCACGCGGCGCGATTGCGGCAGGTGGCCAAGGTGCTGGGAGACCACGGGCAGCGGCTGGGATTGGAGTACGTTGGGCCGAAGACGCTGTGGACGGCCAAGCGATACCCGTTTGTGCATTCGATGGCGGAAATGCGCGAATTATTGGGCGAAATCGGGATGGGGAATGTCGGGTTCGTTCTGGACACGTGGCACTGGTACACGGCTGGCGAAACGGCGGCGGATCTGCGCACGCTAAAGAACAGCGAGGTTGTTTGCATCGACCTGAACGACGCGCCGGCGGGGGTGGCGGTGGACCAGCAGATCGACAGCAAGCGAGAGATTCCGCTGGCAACGGGCGTGATTGACACGGCCGGATTTTTGAACGCATTGCAGGATATCGGGTGTGACGCGCCGGTGCGGTGCGAGCCCTTTAACGCGGCGCTGCGGGCGAAGCCGGCGGAGGAAATTCTGGCGACGGTGGCGGACTCGATGCGACGAGCTTTCGCCTTGATTAAGAATTGATATTCCTAATTGCAATCCACTGCTTCACACGCGGTGAACGATGTGCTATAGTCAAAACATCGAACCCCTGGCCGTAAGTCCCGCCAAATAATCGAGGTGGTGCCGATCCCAGGGGTATTTCTCTATCTTACCCATGTGTCTCGACTTGGGGAAGGAGTACTACCGAAATGCCTACAGCCATCATGGTAGATGGCGGTTTCTTCCTGCGCAGATACCGCATTTTAAAGGGCCATACGTTGGACGCGCGTCAAGTTGCGAAGGACCTGTTTACATGGTCTTTGAAGCACCTGGAGGGGAAGAACAACGAATTGCGCGAGTTGTACCGGATCTTCTATTACGACTGCCCCCCGTTGGACAAGAAGATTTTCCATCCGTTAACGAAGGAACTGGTGGATATCGGGAAGTCGGAAGAGGCGGTGTTCCGGGCTGGATTCCACTCTGAGTTACGGAAGTTACGGAAAGTAGCGCTGCGACAGGGGCGCCTGGCAGATTACGGCAACTGGACCGTGGAGCCGGCGAAGATGAAGCAGTTGTTATCCGGGGCGATAACGGCGGCGGACCTGGACCCGCAGGACATAAGTTACGAAGTGCG
This sequence comes from Bryobacterales bacterium, assembly GCA_016789905.1. GTDB lineage: Bacteria > Acidobacteriota > Terriglobia > Bryobacterales > Bryobacteraceae. The sequence continues at coordinate 19,029 of JAEUQC010000142.1, forward strand.
GCAAAAGGGCGTGGACATGCGAATCGGGTTGGATATCGCATCGTTGACGTTCAAGAAGCAGGTGGACCAGATTGTACTGATCGCCGGGGACGCCGACTTTGTGCCGGCGGCGAAGCTGGCGCGGCGGGAAGGGATTGACTTCATTCTCGATCCGATGTGGAAAGAGATATCCGACGAGTTGCATGAGCACATTGATGGGTTGAAATCGACGTGTCCGCGGCCTGGGGTGGCGAAGAAGCTGCGGGACGCCGAAGATGCGGCGCACCATCATCACGAGCCGGTGACGGCGGGGGCGGACGATGTGAAGCCGTTTCCGACGCGGGAGTTCCCACGGAATCAGCCGCTGGTGCCGCAAGGGAGGGCGCCGATGCGGCGATTCCTGGAGCGGCGGGTGGCGATTGAAGAGGGGAATAGTTAGGGGACTGCGCGGGCTGGCCGGGCGAAAAGCATTTCTGGGGTTGCGGATGGAGCGCGCCTTGCATGTCCCGGCGATTTTTGTCTTGCATACGGGGATTTCCGGGAAGCCGATTTGGTCTGGATTTCCAGATGAGCCGGGCGGCCGGCGGGGCCGGATTGCACAAGCTGTGCCCCTGTGATGTACGGGGTTGGGGAGAAGTAAGGGAAAGGGGGACAAGCCAGGGCGATGTCCCCGCAGCCGTGCTGCGTGTCGGGTGCCGGCTGACCCTGGCGGCTGGGTTACAGGCCCGCATGTCCCGGCGAGGTTTTGGTGTTACATGTGGGCGTTCCGGGCCAGGTTGACGCCGGGCGAAGTGGAGATCGCGGAAATGCGCCCGAGCGGATTGGAACGCGCAAATTTCACGCCGGAAACGGCGGCGGCGCGGTAGAATGGAAAGACGCCCATATGCTGGTTGAGTCTCTGTTTTTATTGGTCCAAGCCGTACCCTGTTGATGGCTGAAACGTGCGCATCGAGGGCGACGATCCAGGAGATGCTCGACACTCTGGAAACAGAAGTGGCGGGTCTGCGTTCGCTTGCGGTAATGGCGGTTCCGCGCGGGTATGCCGTCGTCGCTCCGTCGGCGCTTCGCGCCGAACTGGAGAAGGCGGGGCTGACGCCGTTGGAATTCGCGCGCATCGCGGAGGTCACACGAGAGGATGTGGAGGACTGGTTGGCGAACAGAGCACCAACGCCGGCGTGGGTTTTAATCCCGATTCAACTTGCCGCGCAACTGACGCCTTCGGTACGCCGGAAATTATTGCGACAGCCGCTGGGCAAGGCCATCATTCCCGTGGAGAAGGCGCACCCGTTCTCCCGCATAGAGGACCTTTAAAAGTAATGAGCACTGCAACAATCAACGAGAAATCGAAGACGGCGGCGACAGCCGCCAAGCCCCGGCTGATATTGACGCATGGGGAAAAGGGGGGCGTCGGGAAGACAACGGTGGCCCGTCTGGTCGCCGACTTTCTCGCCTCGCGCGACGCGGCGTTCCGTGCGTTCGACGCGGAAGGAGCGGCGGGGCAACTGCTGCGCTTCCACCCGGCCCAGACGTCGGCGGTGGAAGTGGACAAAGCGGCGGCGATAGCGCCGGTGCTGGACTACTTGATGGACGGCAACGGAAAGCGGCTGGCGCTGGTGGACCTGGGCGCGCGTTCCGGCGAAGACTTGAAAGACTGGCTGTACAAAGGCGGCGCGCTGGAAGAGGCCGAAGCGGGAGAGCTGGGCATTACAGTGATCTACGTGGTGGGCGGCGCAGTGGACAGCGTGGGGCACCTGAAAGAGTGCTACGCGGCGCTGGGGAGCGAAGTGGAATACGTGATTGTGAAGAACTTCGGCGTGGCGGCGAAGTTCGATGTGTACGAAGGCTCCAACACACGGAAAGACCTGCTGGCGGCGGGGGCGAAAGAGATTTCGATACCGGCGCTGGACGGGACAGTGTACCAATCCGTGGACAAGGCCAGTGTGGCGTTTTCGGCGTTCTGCGACGGGCAAGGAACCGACGCGGGGTACACGGAAAAGCGGTATTGCCGGACGTGGCTGCGCGAGTGTTTCGCGGCGCTGGACGAAGTGGCCGGGCTGCTGCAGTAAGAGCGAGCCAAGGGGGCGGGCGGCGCCCCCTTGGCCTTAGCGCAAAGTGAGTTTGAGCCCGAGTTGGAGCACGAGCGCTTCTTTGGAGACGCTCATGGATTGCACGGAGAGATTGTCGACCGATTTTTTGAAGGGCACGCCGGGCTGATCGGCTTCGAGGGCGCGTTTGAAATCGGGCGCGAAATCGTAGACCAAGACGCGGGGGATGGTCTCCGCCAGGGCCTTACAGACGGCGCGCGCGTAGATGCCGCGCTTGCCATCGCTGGTGACTTCGACGTCGCGCAGGCGCAGGAGGCTCCTATCGGTATAGGGCGTCATGCGGACGACGACATCAAACGAGTCACCAACTCCGACGCATTGGCCGAGAACGTTCAGGGCCGACCGGCCGCTGAACCTGGCGCGGACGAGGAGGCGGCCATCGGCTTCGCCGACGCGGGGATTTTCGAGATAGGCGAAGCTGCACCGCTTGTCCTTGCTACCCTTGACGTATTTACGGCCATCCTCGGTGAAGACCTGAGCGCCGACCACTTTTTGCAGGACGCCGAAGGTGAGATGGAGTTCCACTTGCGCGGCAGCGGGCAGGGCCAGGCAGGCGAACAGGAGCAGCTTCACGCGTGGGGCTCCAGCGGGAACATGGGGCGGCGGCGATGGAGGTAGTGGAACGAAGCGGGGTCGTTGGCGGTGGGGCCGGGAGTATCGACAAGGACGATGGAGGCGGCGACTTCGCGGTAGGCCGCCTGGGGCGCGATGACGCCTTTGACGATGAGAATATCCTTGGTTTCCGGGATGACGCCGGCGCTGCGGATTTGTTCCAGGCTCATGGGCGCCATGCGGCGGGAGGTGAGCACGACGGTGTGATTTTCGGGCGTTTCGACGACGGCAGTGAGGCCCTGATCGCAGTGGGTCCAGCCGCCGTGACGGACTTTTCGTTCGGTAAAGAGGCCATCGGAGAGCAGCTTGACGCGGCCGGAACAGAAGCCGAGAGCGACGGAATTGCCGACGCCGGCGGCGCGGCAACGGTCGACATGGGCGGGAGAGTAGAGAACAACGAGCGCATTGCGGGCGCCCTGGCGGAGGCACTCTTCAAAAAGCACGAGGGAATCGGCGGGGCTGCCGCCGCCGACGTTATCGCCCACGTCCATGAGGGCGACGGGCTTAGCGGGGGCGGCGATGGCGGCGGCGACGGCTTCGGCGGGAGAGGGCAGAACGGTGACAAGTTCGTGGCGGCGTGCCCAGGCGCGACCGGCAAGCCACTGGGCGGCGCGGGCGGCGAGGGCTTGATCGTGATCGGCGACAGCGAGGAAGGAGGTTCCCATCTCCTCCACGTCGGCGTAATAAAAGCCGAGCGCGACGCTGGCCGAGAGGATGCCGGGCCAGGTGAGGACTTGGCGGAGATCGTCGAATAGAAAGAGATTTTCGGTGGTTTGGGCGGCGATGGGAACGGCCAGGGGAGGCGAGGCGAGGGCCATAACGGGGCGCGCATCACCGCGAATGGCGCGGGCCAGGAGAAGAGCGGCCTCTTCGCCGCGTTCGCGCTGATCGAGGTGCGGGTTGGTGCGGTAGGCGACGATCGCGTTGCAGTTGTCCACCATCTGAGGGGAGATGTTGGCGTGGAGGTCGAGCGTTACAACGATGGGGAGACTGGGCCCGGCGAGGGCGCGGAGGCGGAGGAGGATTTCGCCGTCGGCGTCGCGATGGGATTCGGCGACGGTGGCGCCGTGGAGAGCGACGAGAAGGCCATCAAGAGGGCCCATGGACTGGAAGGCGGCGAGGAGGGCGGCGGCGATGCGTTCGAAATCAGCAGCGGCAATGGCGCCGCTGGGGACGGCGAAGGTAGCGAAGCCGGGGACGGGTTCGAGGCCGGCGGCGGCGCAGCCATCGAAGAAGCCGCCAAGTTCGTGGCGGGCGCCGGACCAACGGTGGCGGAGGGCGTCGCCGGAGGTCATGGAAGTGGAGGCGAAATCCTCCCAGCGGGTGGGCACGCCGAGAAACGTGTTCGATTCATGGAGAAAACCAAGGATGCCAACGCGAGGAGCGGCCACGTCCTCATGCTACAAGACCTTGTTGCGCAAAAGAAATTATGAACAAACCGGAGGGAAACGGAATATACCTGCGTGCTTAGGATCTATTGTTGTCTGTTGGCGGCGGGCGCGTTGTTGGCGCAGGGGGAATTTCGACTGACGGTGACGGACTCCTCCGGGGCGGCGATGCCGGCGGGGGGGACGTGGAACGCGCGGCGATTCAGCACCGATGGCAAAGGCGCGGCGACGTTTTCCAACCTAACGGCGGGGGAGTATAGGCTGACGGTGTCGCGGCCGGGGTTCGAGACGCAGACGCTGACGATTGCGATGAAGGGCGCGGAGAGTGTGGCGCGCACGGTGGCGCTTTCGCCGGCAGCGGCGAATAGCGCTATTGACGTGGTGGACGCCACTCCCCTGCCCGGAATGAACCTGACCCGAGACGAAATGCCGGCGCCGGTGCAAGGGACGACGGCGAGAGACTTCGAGAGCACTAATGCGATTGATATCGCCGATTTGATGAACCGGCGCCTGCAGGGCGTGTATGTGAACGAGATACAGGGCAACCCGATGCAGCCGGATGTGAACTACCGGGGGTATACGGCGAGTCCGCTGCTGGGGACGCCGCAGGGACTCTCCATCTACATGGACGGCGTGCGGCTGAACCAGCCATTTGGCGATGTGATGAGTTGGGACCTGCTGCCGCGGATAGCGATTGCGGAGACGGTGCTGATGCCAGGATCGAACCCGCTATTTGGGCTGAATACGCTGGGTGGGGCGCTGGCGATCCATACGAAAACGGGACAGACGCAGCCGGGGACGGCGGTACAGGTGAGCGGAGGGAGCTTTGGCCGGAAGATGGCGGACATGGAGCACGGCGGAGCGGCGAAGAACGGGATGCACTGGTACGCGGCGGGCAATCTGTTTTTTGAAGACGGATGGCGGGAATCGTCGCCATCGAACGTGCGGCAGTTCTTCAGCAAAATCGGCCGGCAGCGGGAACGGACGGCGGTGGCGGTGACGGCAGCGTATGCGAACAACGCGCTGAACGGGAATGGACTGGGCGAGATGCGCGACCTGGCGCGGCGGTACACGAGCATCTATACGAAACCGGACATAACAACGAACCGGGCGCCGTTCCTGAATTTCACGGCGAGCCATCTGGTAACGAGCCGGGTTCGTTTCAGCGGGAATGGGTACTACCGGTATATTCGCAACACGAGCTATAACGGCGACATCAACGAAGACTCGCTGGACCAGGCGGTGTACCAGCCGAGCGCGGCGGACATTCGAGCGCTGACCAGGGCGGGGTTCACGGGGTTTCCGGCGAGCGGGGCTAATGCGAGCAATACGCCGTTTCCGTTTTGGCGGTGCCTGGCGCAGGCGATACAGAAAGACGAACCGGCGGAGAAGTGCAACGGGCTGATTAACCGTTCGCGGACGGGCCAGCACAACTATGGCGCGGCCGGGCAAGTGACAGCGACGGCGGGGAAGCATGAAGTGACGGCGGGCGCGGCGCTGGACCGCAGCCATGTGGACTTCCGGCAGATGGCGCAATTGGGATATCTGAATCCGGACCGTTCGGTGACGGGTGTGGACGCATTTGGAGATAGTGTAAACGGCGGGGAGTCGGACGGCGAACCGTTCGACACGCGGGTGGACCTGGAAGGGAAGATTCGCACGGCGAGCGCATACGCCACGGGGAAAGTGGCGATGGGGAATGCGGTGCTGGTGACGCTATCGGGACGGTACAACAATACGCGCATTGAGAATTTCGACCGCATCCGGCCGGCGGCGGGCCGGGGATCGCTGACGGGGCGGCATTCGTTTCAACGGTTCAATCCGGCGGCGGGAATCACATATAGCCCGGCGAAGGTGTGGAATGTGTACTTCAGCTATAGCGAAGGAAACCGGGCGCCGACATCGATAGAGCTTGGCTGCGCCGACCCGGAAGCGCCGTGCAAACTGCCGAACGCGATGGCGGGAGACCCGCCGCTGGCGCAGGTGGTGACGCGGAGTTTTGAGGGGGGCGCGCGGGGACAGTTGGAAACGCGGTGGAACTGGGCGGCGGGGGTGTTTCATGCCGATAACACGAACGATATTTTGTTTGTGGCATCGCCGCAGACAGGCTACGGATACTTCAAGAATTTCGGCAAGACGCGGCGGCAAGGCGCGGAGTTTCAGGTGAACGGGCGCGCGGGGCGCGTGACGATGGGCGCGGGCTACACGCTGCTGCGGGCGACGTACCAGAGCGTGGAACAAGTGAACGGCGAATCGAACAGCACGAATGACGAGGCTTTGGAAGGGGAGAAGGGATTGGAAGGATTGATCCGGATCGAACCCGGCAACCAGATTCCGCTGATTCCAAGGCATATGGTGAAAGTGTTCGCGGACATGGAGGCGACGAAACGGCTGACGCTGCATGTGGGGGTGGTGGGGGTTTCCGGGGCGTATGCGCGGGGCAATGAGAACAACCGACATGCACCAGACGCGCCTTATTATTTGGGGCCGGGGCGTTCGGAGGGGTACGCGGTGGTGAACACCGGGGCGCGGTACCGGGCACACCGGCGGCTGGAGTTTTTCGCGCAGGTGAACAACCTGTTCGACCGGCGTTACTACACGGGGGCGCAATTGGGACCGACGGGTTTCGACGCGGCAGGGAATTTCAGCGCGCGGCCGCTGCCGGCAGTGGATGGCGAGTTTCCGGTGGTGCATACGACGTTCTTCGCACCGGGGGCGCCGCGGGGCGCCTGGGGCGGGGCGCGGGTGCGATTCTGAACCGGGTTAGAGTAGACGAATGCGGTATGTGGAACCGGAGATGGCGGCACTGCCGGAACTGCTGGAGAGCAGAGCCGACGGGGCGCGAACGCTGGAGGAAGAAGTGACGGCGCTATTCGACGAGTACCGGGGGCCGCTGTTTCGGTTTTTGCTGTCACTGGGGCTGGAGACGGCGGACGTGGAGGAGACGATCCAAGAGGTGTTTTTGGCGCTGTTCCAACATTTGCGGGCGGGAAAGCGGCGGGACAATTTGCGGGCGTGGCTGTTTCAGGTGGGGCACAACATGGCGTTGAAGCTACGGCGGCGGCGACCGCCGATGGCACTGGAGCCGGTGGTGGTGCATACACCGGAAATGCAAGCAATGGAGAACCAGGCGCGGCGGCGGGTGGCGGCGATGATAGAGGCGCTGCCAGAGCAGGACCGGGCGTGCCTGGCGCTGCGGGCCGAAGGGTTGCGTTACCGGGAGATCGCCGAGGTGATGGGGATATCGCTGGGAGGGGTGGCGCTATCGTTGGAGCGTTCGATTGCGAGACTCAGCAAGGGGAACCGGCGATGAGGCACGTTACAGACCGCGAGTTGTTGTTGGAACTGGACGGAGAACTGGAGTTTGCGCGAAGCGCGGCTGTGCTTCGGCACACGGAGGAATGCGAGTTGTGCCGCGGGCGGCAGGAGGAACTGGCGCGAGGGCTGGCGCGGGCAGTGGAGGCGCAGTTGGGAGTTGCGATTCCGGCGGCGGGCGCGGCGCGGGAGCGGCTGCGGGCGGCGCTACGGCCGCGGTATGGCCAGCGGGCGCTGGCGGCGGGAGCGCTGGCGGCAGCGCTGGCGTTGATGGTTTTGCCGTGGGTGACGGGCGGAGAAGGGGACGTGACGCCGCGAACGGGGTTGACGCCAGGGGCGGTGCGCGTGATGGACCAAGCAACGATGTGCGCGGCGGGCGAGGGTACGGAGCGCGCGGCGATTCCTCATGCGGTGGCGATGGAGGTGTTCCGAAGGTATGGGATCCACGATCCGCGGCCACGGGCTTACGAGGTGGACTACCTGATTCCGCCAGACCTGGGCGGGACGGAGGACGAGCGGAACCTGTGGCCGCAGCCGTATAACGAAGGGACCTGGAACGCGCGGGTGAAAGACGCGCTGGAGGACCGGCTGCGAACGATGGTGTGCGAAGGGGGGCTGGCGCTGGACACGGCGCAGGCGGAGTTGGCGGGCGACTGGATTGGCGCGTACAAGCGGCACTTCCGGACGGCGACGCCGCTGCCGGACCACGTGGCGTTTGTGAAAGACAGGCCGTGGGAGTGAGCGGTTACCAGTAGCCGAGGAGTTTCCACCAGAGGCCGCCGGCGAGAAGCCAGATGGCGACGTTGACAAGCGAGACAAGGAAGCCGATGCGCCACCATTCGGCTTCGCCAACGTAGCCGGCGCCGAAGAAGACCGGGGCCGAGCCGGTGCCGTAGTGGGTGAGGCCGGCGTTCAGGTTGGAGAAGTAGGCGAGGGGGAGCGCGGCGAGCATGGGCGGGGCACCGGCGGCGAGAGCGGCGGAGAAAAAGGCCGGGTAGAGCGCGGTGACGTGCGCGGTCATGCTGGCGAAGCCGTAATGGATATAGAAATAAACGAGCACCAAAAACGCGAGGCCGGCGATCCAGGGCAAGCCGTGGAGATGGACGAAGAGAGCTTCGGAGACGACTTTGACAACACCGCCGCTATTGAGTTCATCGGCCATCATGATGAGGGGAGCGAACCAGAGGAGAACGTCCCAGGCCTTGGTTTCGGCGAGCAGTTCGTCCCAGGCGACGAGTCCGGTGAGCAGTTGGGCGCAGACGCCGGTGAGGGCGACATAGGCGTTGCCGATGCCGTGCCAGGGACTGGCGACCCAGCCAAACATGACGGCGAAAAGAATGGCCATGAGGGTGCGTTCGGCGCGGCTGGGCGGGCCCATGGCGGCGAGTTCGCGAGAGGCGAGGGCCATGGCGGGGGCGGTGTCGTGCAGGTGGGGCCGATGCCAGCGGTGGATGCAATAGGGAACGGCGGCGAGCGAGCACAGCGCCGGGACGGAGGAGCCGGCGAGCCAGCCGAGCCAGGTGATGTGGACGTTGCCGAGTTTCATGGCGAACTGGGCAATGAGAGGGTTGGCGACCATGCTGGTGAGGAAGACGGCGGAGGCAAGATAGTTGCCGTGGAAGCAGACGAGCATGAGGAACGAACCGATGCGGCGGGCGGTGGGGCCGGGTTCCGAGGCGAAGGCCTGGGCAAGGCCGCGGGTGACAGGATAGACGACACCGCCGCCGCGAGCGGTGTCGGAAGGAACGAACGGAGCGACGATCATGCCGGCGGAGACGACGGCGTAGGCGAGGCGAAGGGGAGTGGTGGCGAAACGGCGGATCAACAGATAGGCAACGCGCATGCCAAGGCCGGTGGAACCGATGGCGCGGGCGAACAGATAGGCCGAGAAGATGAGCCAAACGGTTTGATTGCTGAAGCCGAGGAGGACGCGCGCGGGCGGGACGGTGCCGGTGAGGGCGAGGAGCGTCATGGAGACAAGGACGCAGACGCCCATGGGCGCGGGACGAAGAACGAGGGCAAGAATAGTGGCGACGAAGACGGCGAGCAACTGCCGCTGCGCGGGAAGAAGACCGGGCAGCGGCAGGAAATAGAGCAGGGCGCCGGCGGCGAGCACGGCGCTCCAACGCGTTAGGACCGGGGAGGATTTCGACAGAGGACCATCATAACGCCCTACGGGAGCACCGTCACTTGGCCGATCCAGTATTCAAGATCGGAAGGCCGCTGGCAAAGTTTGGCCTTGATGTGAGCGCCCTCTTCGAGCTTGGCGAAATCGGCGTCGTCTTTGACCGGGAATTCCATGGTCATGGCGGCCATCCAGACTTTGCCCTGGGCGTTTTTGATGGGGCGATGTTTGACGGTGACGGATTTGACTTTGGAGTCGACGCGCGTGACGTCGCCTTCGAGTTCATAGCAATCGACGGGCCCGGCGGGTTTGGAGCAGGCGGAGAATGTGAGCGGGAGGAGCAGGGCGAGGAAAACGAACCGGGGTATTGGTGTGTTTTTCATGGTTTGGGATGGGAGGGGTGGAGGTGAATCATGGTTAGAATTGCAGGCGCAGGGCGAGTTGCAGGGAGCGCGGGCCGCCGACCTGAAACAGGGGATTCATGCCGCCGAGGCCGGTGCTGAGGATCTGCGTGGCACGGCCGAAATTGGCGCTGGTCATGACGCCGGTGGGGTTGGCGAAGTTGGCGAAGTTGAGGAGATTGAAAGCATCGGCGCGGAAGTCCAGGCCGATGGATTCGTGGAGTTGGAAGCGGCGGCGCAAGGAGAGATCGACTTGCTGGAGGCCGAAGCCGCGGAGCGTGCCGCGGCCCAATGATCCCTGGCGGGACTGGGCGAGGGGAGTGACGGCGTCGAAGGCGGCGGGGTTGAAGCGGCGGCCGCCGGGGAAGGCGTCGCTGTAGAGATAGACCGGCACGCCGGGGACGAGGTCCGGGCGGGCGACGTTGGTGAGGCCGAGGCCGAGGGGATCTCGGCCGGTGGTGACGGTAACAGGAGAAGCGGTGCGGAAGCGGACGACCGAATCAAACGCGAAGCCGCCGAGAATGGCGCGGGCGGCGCGATGGGAAACGGGGACCGGGATTTCGTAACTGGCCGAACCGGTGAAGGCGTGGCGGATATCGAATGACGACGGGCCGCGGTTGGCGGAGGCGCTGACGCGTTGGGCGGGTGCCTGGAGATTGGAGTTCGATTCGTCGGAGGCGGTATCGAGCGACTTGGCCCAGGTATAGGAGAGCAGCGCCTGGAGGCCGCGAGTCATGCGCCGTTTGAACTGCATTTGGAGGGAGTTGTAGTCCGAGAACGCATCGTTGCTGACGGCATCTACACGGGTGAACGCCGGGTTCTGGAGAATTTGCGGGCGCAGGCTTTCGATGCTCGCCAAGCGACGGCCGGCGGCGCCGACGTAGGAAGCCGAGAGCGAATTGGCGGCGCCGAAAGGCTGTTCGATGGCGAAGCTGTATTGGAGAGTGTAGGGCAGACTGTAGCCGTCGTAATAGGCAAAGAGCCGGGGATAGGGAGGAGCAATGGTCAGTGGCGCGACGGGTTCATTCAGGCGGGGATCGGCGATGGGCGCGTTGGTGAAAAGACGGTTGCGGAAGAAGGGGAAGTTGCTGGGTGTGAGGGCAGTGCCAGTGAAAGCGTAGCCGAGATCGTAGAACGAACCGAGGCCGGCGCGGATGACGGTGCCGCGGCTATGGAAGGGTTGCCAGGCGAGGCCGAAGCGGGGCGCGAAGTTGGCATAGGCAGTTTCGTAGAGCTTCGTCCCCCTGGGCGCGAGCGCGGCGGAGGAAGGGCTGGCGAGCCCTTTGACGGTGAGGGCAAGATTGCCATTGGCGTCGCCGGGGGCGGGGTTGACTTCCCAACGCAAACCATAGGTGAGAGTGAGCCGGGAGGTGGCGCGCCAGGCGTCCTGGAAGAACGCGGAGATATTGGTGTAGCGGGGTTCGAGGGCGGTATCGACCTGGCGAATGTCGGCGGTGGGAACGATGCCGGTGGCAAGTTGGGTGATGTTGGGGATAGTGAGCACTTTCGAATAGAGGCGGCCGCCGATGGAGGGCGAGAGCGTGCGGAGATCGAACCCGAATTTTAGGGAGTGGGCGCCGGCATTCCAATTGAGCGTTTCGACGATGTTCATTTGGTTTTGGCGGTTGTCACTGAAGACGCCGGGGCTGAGGGTGTTTTCATCGTTGCCGCCGATGGTGATGTAGACAAGGGAACTTTCGGGCTTGGCAAAGGAGGGGAAAACGGCGTCGCGCGGCAGGAGTTTTGCGCCGCCGAAGGTGTCCTGCTGATAGACCTGCGCGGCGGCGGAGCGGCTCCAGTTGAAGCGCAAGTCGTTGTTGACCCTGGCGGAGAGAACGGTGGTGAGGCCGGCGGTGAAGGTTTCCGTTTTGCCAGGAAGAACGGCGACAAAGCTGGGGGAAGCGAAGCGTCCGCGCTCGCGGTTTTCCGACGGAGCGTAGTTGTAGCGGCCGAAGAGCGAGTGTTTGGGGGAGAAGGCATGATCGATGCGGAGGCTGGTGGCATCGAGCCGGGAAGGATTGGAAAAGCTGGTGATATAGGGCGTTTCGAGAGGGGTGGCGGGGAGAGGATCGGCCACGGGAAGCGGGTAGGCCTCCAGCAGGCTTTTGACAAGGCCGGTGGCGTTTTGGCGGGCGGCGAGCGAGGGCACGCGCGAAGGGACGGAGATGACGGGCTGAATGAGCCGCAATCCTTCGTAGGAAGCAAAGAAGAAAGTACGATTGCGGCCATCATAGAGAGCGGGGAGAAATACGGGGCCGCCGAGTGTGAAGCCGAAATCGTTTTGGCGGAGGGCGGGGCGCTTGAGTCCGTTGAAATTGCCGAACCAGTTATTGGCATCGAGCTTGTCGTTGCGAAGGTAGTTGAAGGCCGAGCCGTGGAGCGCGTTGGAGCCGGAGCGAGTGACAATGGCGACTTGGGCGCCGGGCTGACGCCCGAATTCGGGAGCATAGGTGGAGGTCTGGATGGTGAACTCCTGCACGGCGTCGACGGAGGCCAGGGCGCTGGTGCTGCCTTGCGAAGAGAAAGAGGGCGTGCCGCCGCCAACGCCTTCGTAGGGACTGGTGGCAAAGGGGAGGCCGAAGTTGGCGCCAACGCCATCGACGGTGAAATAGTTGGTGCCGGTGCGTTGGCCGTTGACGGAGAACTGGCCGGCATCGACAAGGCTGGCGGGGGCGAGAACGACGCCGGGGGCGAGGTTAATGAGCGTTTGAAAACTGCGGCCGTTGAGGGGCTGATTGGCGATAAAGTCACGGTCAACGGAAGTGGCAACGGCGGGCGCTTCGCGAACGAGGGGAGCGTCGCCAGAGACGGTGACGGCGTCATCGCGGCGGGCGAGTTTGAGGACGACGCGGAGCGAGCGCTGATCGTTGGCGTTGATGACGAGTGCGGCGAATTTCGCGGTGGCGAAGCCGCGCTGTTCGACAGAGAGTTCATAGGGGCCGGGCGGGAGTTGGGAGAAGACAAATTCACCGGAAGCGCCGGAGGCGGCCTGCCGTGCTCGTCCCTTCGCCGGATCAAGGAGCGTGAGAGTGGCGGCGGAAACGGCGGCGCCTTGCTCATCGAAGACTGAGCCGGCGAGCGTGGCGGTGGACGACTGTGCGAACAACTGACCTGCGAAGAGCGCCAACGCGACCAGGAGCGGGCGCGGGTGTGTGATTCGAGTCATGAGTTATTTCGATTCCTTTTTCGAGAGAGATTGGAGCGGCAACACAGCAGCGCGGACGCGTTCGTCGCGCCATGCCAAAACGATTTGGCCGCCGGAGACAGCGACCTTTGGAAAACCAGTGGTGCGAGAGGCAGGGACTTCGGCGACCGTGACGGCAGGGCCGGCGACGCCATTGGCGGAGACGTGACGGAGGCGGATTTCAGCGCGGACGCCGTGGGTCTTTTCGAGCCAGGCGGCCAGATAGGCGCCGTTGTGGAGCGGAGCAAGCGAGGGGCGGCCGAGGGGGTTGCCGGAGTCGAGACGAACGGGGGTAGAAAAGCGGGCGCCGTCGTCGGAGGAGAGGGCGAGTTGCACTTTGGGTTGGGCGTTGGCGCGGGTGAGCCAGGCGATAGCGACGCGGCCGGCGCCGGCGGTGGCGATGGACGGGCCTTCGGTGGGGCAACCGTTGATGCGCCAGCCATCGGCGTGGAGGGTGCGGGGTTCGGTCCAGGCGCCATTGACGAAACGAACCACGGAGATGTCGCGGATTTCGCCGGGGCTGTGATCGCGATAGGCGGCGATGAGACCGGAGGCGGTTCGGGCGAGGGCTGTCTGGCAGCAGGAGCAGACGTCGGCGTCAAGTTCGATATCGGTGGCGGCGCGGCCGTCGGCGTGCAACTGGAGGAAGCGAAGGGTTTTGCGATGGCCGTGTTCGCCGTGCCCGGAATGGGCGGCGGGCGGAGCTCCGGCGGGCGGGGAGAGATACACTGCGCCGGTGCCGGCGAAGCTGAGGAAGCCAGCGTAATCGTCTTTTTCGTCGAGGCTCATGCCATGAATTTCGCGCCAGGCGCCGGCGGTACGCCGGGCAACGCGAATTCCATAGCCGAACTTGCCGCCGCCGGCGGAGCGGGAGAGCCAGTGGGCGAGCATTGTGCCGTCGGGCTGGACAGACAGCGACGGAAAGTCGGCCCAGTTGACGAACCAGTTCTTGCCGGCGGCGATCATTTCCGGCGGCGACCACTTACCGCCTTGTAAGCGGGAGAAGCGGAGGGCGTGCCCGCCGTTGTGTGGGTCGAGCCAGGAAAGGTAGAGCGTGCCATCAGCGGCAGTAGTGAGGAACGGCATTCCGCTCTCGGGCTGGGCGGGGGGATCGAGACGGACGGGTTGGGCCGCGGCGATGGTTGCGAAGACGGCGGCCGCGAGCGCGGCGCGAATGGTCATTTTGATTCTCCTTGTTTCGAGGCCGGTTCGGGCGTGTCCCATTCCCACAGCAGGTCCGGCAACTCACCGGAGGGAGCGGGCGGATGGGGCATGGACTTCATGCGGCGTACGAGCAGCGTGACGAACGCCAGGCCGGCCGCGGACGCAATCACGGGCGTGCAGGTGAGCAGACGGCCGCGGGTTCCATCGGGCACGGCGGGGATGCGCGTGGAATACTGTTGCAGATACGAATTCTTACTCTCGCTGTCCGTAGCGCCGGCCCCAATGCGACGGCGGATATCGGCACGCATTTCGTCCGCGGCGGGAGAGTGATGGGTGATGAGATTTTCCCGCCAACAGCATGGGGCGACAAACGTGGCGAAAAGCTGTTGCAGCCTGGGGTCGCCATTGGCTGGATTGGCCAGCAAGCGCACGGGGGCGAGCGCGCCGAGCGGCATGAGAAACACACGTCTCCTGTTCACATTCCTTCTCCTGATGGATGGCTGTTCGATTAAGGGAGCAGAACGGCGAACGGAGGAGGCGGTCTTGCGCAAAGCGCGAAGGGACGGAAAGGGAGCAGCGCCAGCGGGAGGACGGGCAATTCGATGGGGTGCGTTGCCGTTGCGACGGGGAGGACCGGAGGTGGGTTCCAAGTGAAGACCGGGCTGGCGGAACCGGGTACTTGCCCACATCCGGGAGGGCAAACGCGAGCCGAAAATGACGGTCCGGTTTTGGCGGCGGCCCGGCAACAGGAGCTCTTTTTCTTTCCACGGCAGCAGGTAATGCGGCAGCCTTCCGCCGCGGCGACGAAGGCCATGACGTGCGAGGGCAGCAACAGCACGAGCATCGCCAGTGCGGCGAGCATGCGTGAAAAGAGACGGCGATGCGAACGCAGCGTCATGCGGAACAAACACCTCCCGCGCGAAGCGGGCACGGGGCTTCCCTTTCGAAATACGGCTCTGGAGCGGCGCAAGGCCGCGAGGGCGTGTTAGGGAATGAACACGGGCGGCCCGCGCTTATTGCCGGCGCCACGGGAGGCGAGAGGAACGCGCACGCCAAAGGCGGGCACTGGATCGCCCGCGCCGGGATCGAACCGATGGATCGTGGAGCTGCGGTTCGCGCTTTCGGCAGCGTGGGTCGCGGGAACGCCATGCGCTGCGGGGAAGAGCGCACAACGAACCGCGGCGCGACTGACAGCAGCACCCTCAGCCGGGCGCGCCTGTTTATTGATGGAGCAGCCGTGCTTGCCGTCCCGGCGGCAGCAGGCCGGCAGATTCGATTCCGATGCGCCGAGCGCCAAGAGGACGGGCGCAGCCAGCGAAACGCTGAAAAGCGTTAGCAGGAGAATAGAGAGAGCCCGTCGCACTCAACGATTGTAGCCGATTCCGGAAGAGCGGGCGGCATAGAGTTACCT
>JAEUQC010000148.1 GCA_016789905.1 Bryobacterales bacterium
ACGTGCTCCAATTCCAACGTAGTCTCCATTCTTAGCCTACCGCCTCACGTACTTCGAAACGTAACTGCGAACAGCGCAAACCGGTACAGATACAAGATTCCCAGCGACACTCCCACCAAAACCCCTGCCTTCAACACCGACACCCACAACCGGTTCTGATAAACCGCACGAATCGCCAATGACAGGTATCCACCCAAACAAACCAGCATAATGCTCGAAGCAACCCGGTCCACGGCTGTGTCCGAAGGTGCGATCCCCGCCGATCGCAGTCCCCAAAGTACGACGCTCGCCACCGAACTCGTTACCGACAAATACAGCAGAAAAAACGAATAGTAGTGCAGCGAAAACACCAGATGTTCCACTGCGTACCGCCCCATCCCGAAACTCAAAGCAGCCACCGCCAACGAAAACACCGGCACCATCAGGATCACCATCGATTTCGCTTGGATAGCCGCCTTGGCATCAAACACGGCCCGGTAATTCTCGTACTCTATTCCCCGCTGGGCAATCCTTTCTTTCACCATCTCCCGAGCCAAGTCCTTGTGCGCCGTTCCCGTTATATGCACGTCTAAGTTCGTTGTCAAAGTATTCCAATGGTTCAACGACTGCGTTATGAAAAACAACAAATTCATCACCAGAAAGAACTGCACCGGCGGTAGATACGGCTTACGGCATCCGAGAGCCCAGTCTGCCGTCAACCGCCCCGGGGCCATCACCAGCGTCTTCAGTGTCCGCAGAATCGCCATGTCGAAATGGGAAAACGCTTCGAACGCATGTTCGGCGAAATGAGTCAATGAAAGTGCGTGATGGTCGAATTTGCGTTCGCCGCAATGGGAGCAGTACTCGGCGGTTAGCGTCTTCCCGCAGCTTGCGCAAAGGGGTGTGGTCACGTGGTCCATAGGTTTGGGCGAATGGCGTTCAATTATGATACCGTCCCTACCCCTCGCGCTCCTTCGCCTCACTCGCGTCGCTGAAAATTTCCTCTCGGATAATCCGGTCCGTCGCCTCCCGCAAATATTGGTCCAACGCATCCCGCAGTTGGCAATACTCCGGCCACAAGACTTGATTTAAGAACGATTCCTTCACACGCACCATCAGCGTCGTATGGCGCTGCCTTCGGTATCGGAACGGCGTCAGTCCATACCGCCGGCACAGTGCCGACAGCAGTCGCCGCTGCCACTGATCCGTCAGCGAAAACTGCATCTCCACGAGCGGCTCCGTGTACACCTTCGCCGGGTCGGGCCGCGCCGTCTTCAATGACTCCTTCACCCGCGCCATCGCGGCCGCCGCCGCCTCACGCTCCCCCGCGGTTTTCGCACCATCGAACAACGCGGCAATCTTCCGAAGCCGTTCGCGCAGTTGTTCCTCTGTCATCGCCATTTCTTTTCCCCCATGTACGCCAGCGACCGCTTGCAACTCCGGCAGCGGGCATTCGTTTCCAGTAGAATCGCCTCGTGCCAATGTTATCTCGCCGCGCCCTCTTCGCCTCCCTCTTCGCCCCCGGCCGCTTCCGCCATGCCGAGTCGATTCTCGAAAAGGCCGTCCACTCCGGCCTACTCCAGGCCGCCGTCCTCCGCGTCGAGCAGCGAGGCGAGATCTTCGAGCGGGCCTTCGGCCTCGCCCGTCCGGAGTCGCAATTCCTGATCGCCTCCATCACCAAGCCCATGACCGCGACCGCCGTTATGCTGCTCGCCGATCGTGGCCGTCTCCACTACGAAGACCCCGTTTCCAAGTACATCCCGGGCTTCACCCAGGGTGACCGCGCCAAAGTGACCATTCGCCACCTTCTCACGCACACCTCCGGTCTGCCCGACATGCTGCCCGATAACATCCCGCTCCGCCAGCGCCAGGCCCCGCTGCGGGCCTTCGTCGATGGCGCCCTCACCACTCCCCTCCTTTTTGCTCCTGGCGCCCGCACCAGCTACCAAAGCATGGGCATCCTCCTCGCGGCCGTCATCGTTGAAAAGCTCACCGAAAAACCCCTCCCGGCCTTCCTGAAAGCCGAGCTTTTTCAGCCTCTGCAGATGACCCGCACCGTCCTCGGCGCAGCGCCCGGCGCCGTTAAAATCCAGGTTGAACACGCTGACCCTCCCGGCGGCACCCCCGAAACCGCCAGTTGGGACTGGAACAGCGCCTGGTGGCGCTCGCTCGGCGTGCCGTGGGGCGGCGCACACTCCACCGCCGCTGACATCACGAAACTGCTTCAGGCCTTTCTCCACCCCACCGGGGCCCCGCTCAAGAAAGAGACTGCCCAGCGCATGACCGCCAACCAGAATGCCGGCCTCGACAAACCCTACGGCATTGGATGGGCCATTGTGCCCCCCGGATTCGGCCACGGCGGCTCCACTGGCACCTCCTGCTGGGCCCACCCCGGTAAAGACGCTACTTTCGTCCTCCTCACCTCACTTCCCGCCAAGGCATCACAAAAGCCCATGATCGAGCCAGTCGCCAATGCCATTCGCGCCGCCCTGTGATTGCGGTCACGTACACGCCGCCACCGCCCGGTGCATACTCAGGGCATGACAACCGCTGCCCCATACACTTTCATCGCTAACGTTGATCCTGCCGCGGTCGTCCCAGACAGCGGTATCCTCAGCCGGACGCTTCACAACGACGACCAAAACAAGATTGTCCAATTTACCTTCGCGCCTGGCGCTGAGCTCTCCGCTCACACCGCGCCTTTTCCCGCTTCCATAACCATTATTCGCGGCGAAGGCACCCTCCAACTCGGCTCCGACACTCACGAGGTTGGCCCCGGCGCCTTCGCGCAAATGAGCGCCAAACTCGAACATGCCATCCGCGCTCGCACGGAACTCGTGATGCTGCTCATCATGAACAAAGGAGCCCGCCAATGATCAATATTCGCACCGCGCCACCCTCGTCTAGCCTCGAATCGCCGGTCGATCACCTGAACGCTTGCCACCGCCGAATCGAGGAGCGGCTCCTCACCCTGGAGCGGATCGGCCCCCATCTGCGGGAACGCGCCGAGGAGGCCCGCGCCGCCCTGCAAGCTGTTTTTTGGTTCTTCGATTCCAGCGGTGCCAACCATACCGCCGACGAAGAAGAGAGTTTTTTCCCGCGCTTCGCCGCCCGTGTTTCACCCGAAGAACAACAGTTTCTGAACGACCTCCAGATGGAGCACACGAAGGCCGAGTCGATTTACGATCAACTCAAAACCCACGTAGGCGGCATGGCCATGCCGCCTACTGAGTCCGATCAAGCCATCTATATCGAACTCGCCGCCGCCCTTTGCGCCATTTATCGGCAACACATTCAAAACGAGGATCTGCGCTTCCCCGTCATTGCAAACCGTACGCTTACCAACGACGATCTCGACGCCATAAGACAGGAGATGAAGCAGCGCCGGGGGCTATAATGGCTTTCCGCCCCCATGTCTTCACTTCTCAACTTCATCGCCGGAAAATGGGTAGCCTCCCACTCCGAGAATGTCCGCCCGGTCCACAACCCAGCCTCGGCCGAAGTCTTGGCGACCGTTGCCCTTTCCAGCGCCGCGGAGACCCACGCCGCCATTGAATCCGCCCACAATGCATTCGCCGAATGGCGCCGCGTACCCTTAACGGAACGCGTGCAGTTCCTCTTTCGGTTAAAAGCCAGGCTGGAGGAGGACTTCGAGGAACTCTCCAAAACCATCACACTGGAATGCGGAAAGACTCTCGCCGAGTCCAGAGGGGAGATGCGCCGCGCCATTGAAAACGTGGAGGTTGCCTGTTCGGCCTCCGTGTTAACGCAAGGCCTCTTTTCGGAAGATATCGCCGCCGGGATTGACGAGTTCACCATTCGTCAGCCGCTGGGCGTTTGCGCCATTATTGCTCCCTTCAACTTTCCCGGCATGATTCCGTTCTGGTTTCTGCCCTACGCTCTTGTGGCGGGGAATGCCGTTGTGCTGAAGCCTTCTGAACGTGTGCCGCTTACCATGGCGCATGTATTTCGCATTCTGGAAGAACTGCGGTTTCCCGCCGGCGTTGTCAGCCTGGTGAACGGAGGCCGTGAAGCCGTGGATGCACTGCTCGATGATGAGCGGGTTCAGGCGGTCAGCTTCGTTGGCTCATCGGCCACCGCCCGTTACGTCTACGCTCGCGCCGCCGCAGCCGGCAAGCGAGTCCAGTGTCAGGGTGGCGCCAAAAACCCGATCGTCATCGCCGCCGATGCGCACCTCGATTCCACCACCCAGGTTGTTGCCGATTCGGCCTTCGGCTGCGCGGGTCAGCGTTGCCTCGCCGCCTCGATGGCCGTTCTAGTGGGCGATGCCCGCGCGCCCTTTCGCGACAGCCTTCGTCAGGCGGCCGCCAATCGTCTCACCGGATTCGGACTCGACGCGGTCCAGATGGGACCAGTCATTTCCGCCGATAGCAAAACGCGTATCCAAGGCCTCATAGAAACGGCTGAACAGGAGGGTGCTCGTGTCACCGTCGATGGCCGCAACGCCAGCATCCGTGGATTTGAAGGCGGCTATTTCCTTAAGCCGACGGTGCTCGAAGGGCTTCCGCTTGACAGTAACGTCGCCCGCACGGAGATCTTCGGTCCAGTGCTCAGTCTGCATGAGGTGGATGACCTTGATCAAGCTCTGGCGATTATCAACCAGGGCCAATACGGCAACATGGCCTGCCTCTTCACGTCGAGCGGCGACCTGGCCCGCCGTTTCCGGTCCGAAGCCGATGTTGGGAATGTCGGCATTAACGTTGGCGTCGCGGCGCCGATGGCGATGTTCCCGTTCAGCGGCGCCAGGGGCAGCTTCTTCGGCGATCTCCACGGACAGGGCCGCGACGCGTTCCAGTTCTTCACCAAGCAGAAGGTGGTCGTAGAACGCTGGCCTCGCGCCGTCTCTCGCCTGTTTTAACTCACGGAGGACCCAATACATGTCCCGTCACGAATCCGCCTTTGAAATGGCCACCAGCGCCATCCGCTTCGGGCCCGGCGTCACCCGCGAGGCGGGCATGGACCTTGCCGAACTCGGTGTCCGCAACGCCCTTGTTCTTACCGATCCGTGGATGCGAACGCTTCCGCCGGTCGCCACGCTGGAGCAGTCGCTCAACGACGCCAAAGTCGGCTACACTCTTTTCGACCGCGTTCGCGTGGAGCCCACCGACGTGAGCTTCCGGGATGCCATCGACTTCGCGCGCGGCGTCGAGTTTGACGCGATTGTAGCCATCGGCGGCGGTTCCACAATTGATACCGCGAAGGCCGTCAATCTGTACACCTGCCATCCGCCGGAGGATTTCCTGGATTATGTAAATCCGCCCATTGGCAAAGGAAAACCTGTTCCTGGGGCGGTGAAGCCACTTTTCGCCATTCCAACCACCGCGGGCACCGGCAGCGAGACGACCGGCGTCGCCATCTTTGACCTTGCGCATCTCCACGCCAAGACCGGCATCGCCCATCGGCGCTTGAAGCCGACGTTAGGCTACCTCGACCCGGATAATACGCGTACCATGCCTTCTGCCGTGGCCGCCGCCACCGGGCTCGACGTGCTAAGCCATGCCATCGAGTCCTACACAGCCGTCCACTATACCGGGCGGCCGTACCCGGAGAGACCGATCCTGCGCCCCGCCTATCAGGGGAACAATCCAATAAGCGATGTCTGGTCCTTGCAGGCATTGCGTATGGTGGGCGATTACATTGTCCGTGCCGTGGAAGACACGGGCGACGACGAAGCCCGGTCGCAGATGATCCTGGCTTCGGCCTATGCTGGGGTAGGATTCGGTAACGCCGGTGTGCACCTGCCGCACGGGATGTCGTACCCGGTCTCGGGCATGGTGAAAGGCCGCGGCTACCGCCAGGCCGGCTATCCCAATTCGCCGGAGATGATCCCACATGGATTCAGCGTAATTTTGAACGCGCCGGCCGTCTTTCGCTTTACTGCCGGTGCTTGCCCGGCGCGGCATCTGGAAGCCGCGGCCGCGTTGGGAGTTGACACCGCCAGGGCAAACCTTGCGGACGCCGGCAGGATTCTCTCCACCCGCATTGTTGAGTTGATGGAGCGATTGAAAGTACCGCGGGGCCTGAAGGAATTGGGCTATTCGAGTGCCGATATCCCAGCGCTAGTGGAGGGCACGCTGCCCCAGCACCGCGTTACGAAGTTGAGCCCACGGCCGGCGACGCCAGAGGATCTTGGACGCCTGTTTGAGGAAACACTGCAAGTCTATTAGCCCCCGCGGGTACCTCCCGCGCTACTCTGGCTTATGCGCGGCGCCCTCTCGGGCTGCAGTTCGCGCTTCCGGGGAAAGGGACGAATTGAAGGAAGCACCAAATCCGGTCGTCTGCCGATAGGGGTAAGCCTTCCACGGATCGCGGCCTTCGATGCGCGGATCTCCGGTCGCCCGCAGGTCTGTCTCCAGTAATGCCCGCAACTGATGTAGTGCCTCCCGGTGTGTATCACGGGAAATGATGTTGTTCTCCTGGTCGGGGTCGGACGGCAGGTGGTAGAACTCCTCCGCTGGGCGTTTGCCGACACAGAGCGCCAATTCGCGGGCGAACCGCTTGGCATTGGCCGGCGCGAGCAACTCGTCCTTCACCGGTGCGCCGTCAATGTCGCCGTGGAACGTCTTGTTGCTCGATACAAAATCGGGGCCGCCTGTCGGCCAGCGATCCGGTTCAAAGTTGCGAATGTATAGAAAATCCCGTGTCCGCACGCTTCGGGCCGGATATGTCGCGCCATCGGGCCGACAGTAGGTATGCCGCTCCAGGCCGGCAAGCACATGCCCGCGCGCCACATCGGTTTTGCCGTCCAGCAGCGGGAGTAGGCTTTGCCCTGAGGCGCCGGGCAGGTTCGGAAGGCCGGCGGCGGAGAGTAGCGTGGATGGGATATCGATGTGACTTACCAAGGCGCTTGTGGTCCGGTCTCCGCGGAACCGGCGGCCCCAGCGCATGGCTAACGGCATCCGCAGACCGCCGTCGTAGAGATTCACTTTCGCCCGGGGGAACGGCATTCCATTATCGCTGGTGACGACGATCAGCGTGTCGTCCAAAATGGCGCGTTTTTCCAGCAAATCAAGAACCTTGCCAAGCTGTTGGTCGTACCATTCGATCTCTGAATAGTAGGCCGCCATGTCTCTGCGGGTTGTACCCGTATCGGGAAGGCTTGACGGAACCCGGATGTTGTTCAATGCGCGGCCCAATCGGTCGCTCGCCGCGGGATCGTAGAGCCGGTGCGGCTCCGTGCTGCCGAGCCAGAAGAAAAATGGCTTCGAGGGGTCGCCGTCGTCCAGAAAGTCGGCGAAGTTGGCGGCGTAGTCTCGATCGTCGAGTCCTGGGGCGACAGGCGTGGCGTGCTTCCGCGTGTTGAACTCTTTGCCGTTTGGATGGCGGCGCAGTCCCGCGGCGCGCCAATCCCCGGGCGCCCAGCCCTTGCCGGTGAAGCCAGTCCGGTACCCCGAATCTTCGAGCGAATGCGTAAGCAGTGGCAGGCCCGCGGGAATCGTCCCATACAATACGCCTGCTTCACCGGCTTGCCATAGATGCCGCCCTGTCAATAACGCCGTTCGCGACGGTGTACACGACGGACAGACCGAAAAACTATGAGTGAACAGCACGCCTTCTTTCGCGATACGGTCGAACGCGGGTGTTTGAACGAAATTGTCCCCGTAGGCACCTGCATGAGGCCAGGATTGATCGTCAGCTACGACCAGAAGGAGATTCGGGCGCGCGGGGTTGCGCCGGGTACAGCCCGCTGTCAGGGCGGCGGCTCCGGTCAGCCACATGCGTCGCGAAATCGGCATCGAGATAGGTTTATCAGGTGAACCGCGTTCTGGCAAATGGAGACTCGGGCAATGCGGCCAGCAGCCGCCTGGTATAGGCGTCGCGCGGCGCCGAGAAAAGAGAGTCCACCGGCTGATCTTCAATGATCGTTCCGGCGGAGAGGATTGCAATTCGCGTGCAAATGGACCGTAGCGCCAGCAGGTCGTGGGAGACAAAGAGGATTGCCGTCCCGTAGACCTGGTTCACCTCGCGAAGCGTCGCGAGCACTTCCTGTTGCGTTAGCAGGTCCAACGCGCTGGTCACTTCGTCGGCGATGAGCAGCGAGGGGCGGTGCAGTAGCGCCATTGCGATCAGGACCCTTTGCGCCTGGCCGATGCTGATCTGGGCGGGCATTCGGTTGAGGAACTCGTCCGAATCGGACAAACCGCAACGGGAAAGCAATTCCCGAACGCGAGGCAGGCCCGATGCATTCCAGTCCTTGGCGTGGATTTCCCATGCCAACTGCAACTGGCGCCGCAGCCGCAGCGCGGGATTCAAAGCCGATTCGGCGCTCTGCATGACGAGCGCAATCCGGCGGCCGCGAATCTTCCGCCATTCGCTTTCCGGTGCCGTCAGCAAGTCGCGCCCTTCCAGGCGCAAGCTTCCCTCCGCTTCGGCTCCTTTCCATTGCAGGAGGCGCAGCAGGGCCAGCCCGAGCGTCGACTTACCGCTTCCGCTCTGGCCGGCAAGACCAACAATCTCACCCGGATCAATCGCCAGCGCCAATGCACGCAGTACCTGCGAGGCGCCATAACGAACCGAGAGATTGACCTCCAGGAGCATCCGCCTATCACCTTGCCGTCTCAGCGGGAGCCAGACCGACTTCTTCGATGTTCCATATTACCCGGGGCAGGAGGCTGCTGACTTTAACGCCGGTCAACTGCCTGGAGACGGCGGCGAGCGCGTTCGGGTGTACCAGGTAAAGGACGGGCGCCTGGTCGGCGACAATTTCCTGGAACCGTTGCATGAACTGCCGCCGCTTGGCAGGCGAAGTTGCGTGGAACTGGGCGCGCAGAACCTGGTCGATTTCCGCTTCCCACGGCGTCGCCGGCTGTTTCTGAGAGGGGTTCCAGGCGTGGCTTGACGATGTGCTCATCCAAATATTCATTTGGTCGTTCGGGTCCAAGTCAATCCCGACCATTCCCAACAGAACCGCATCGTAGTTGGATGACCGTGTCATTCGTTCGAGCAGCGATGGCATGTCGAGCAAGACGACTTGGATCTTGATGCCGATCTTGTCCAAGTCCTGCTGAATCATCGCCGCCATGCGCTGGCGGACTCGGCTGGTGGAATTTGTCAGCAGGGAGAATGTCACCGGATTGCCGGAACTGTCCAGGAGTAGGCCGTTGCGCAGTTGGAATCCGGCTCTTGTCAAAAGAGTCTGGGTTTGTTTGGCATCGTAGGGCTGGGCCCGGAGTTTCGGAGCGAACCATTCTTTGGCCGACGGCGCCACCGGGCCCACTCCGGGGACGGCGCGACCGCCGTAGGCTACGCGGACCAGATCCTCGCGGTGAAGGGCCGCCGAAAGGGCACAGCGAAACTCTCGTGAGGTGAACCACTTCTTTTTGTGTTCAGGAATCGGCGCGCCCGGATTTTGGTTAAACCAAAGAATTTCGCTGTCCAGTGTGGGGCCGGCGTCCTGGGTCTGGCCTGTCTTTTGCAGGGCGGCGAACCCATCCGCGTCAAGAGCAGAAAGGAAGTGCAATTCGCCTCGTTCAAACCTTGCCCGCTCCAGTTCTGGATTGGCCTGGATATCGATGCGGACCGCGTCCAGCCGCGGCAGCGGCTTCCGGAAGTAGTTCGGGTTCTTTTGAAAGCGCAACGAGGTGCCGCGCTTGTATTCGGTCAGTACGAACGGACCAAGCGCGGCTTTGTCCCCAAGCGGGGAGCGGGAGGAGAGAACCGGCACCTCTTCGAAGAAACTATCGAGCCCGGCGATCGGTTCTTTTGTGCGGATACGAACCTCAAGAGGGCCGGGAGTTTCGACCGATGTGATGCCAGCCGCGCGTAAACCCTCGCTCATCGGGTATGCTTTCGCCGGGTCCAACAGGCGCTGGATTGTGGTCTTCACGTCCTGGCTATCGGCCACGGTACCGTCGGAATATCGTAAGCCAGGGCGCAAGCGGAAAACGAGAGTGAGTCCCTTGTCGCGGATTTCCCACTTCTCAGCGAGTTCGGCTTCCAGTTTTTGCGTGATGCGGTTCCGCCGCACCAGGCGGGCGGTTGTGAGGAACCGAACGGTGTCGGAGTTCTGGTCAGTGACCGCGAGGGGCTCGAGCGTCTTTGGATCACTTCGAATGGAGAAACGAAGTTCGGCGGCCGCGAGGGAGGCGAGGGTGGCAAGAAGCAGAATCGGTCTCATGAGGATTCTCCGCCCGCGAGTGCGCGCAGGCTGATGGAACTAATGGCCAGCAGTAGGGCGGGCACAAGGGCCCAAGGCCTTTCCAGGACGGTGTTTGTCTGCACCAGTTCAACGAGGGACCCTCCCCAGGAGGGGAGCGGTTCGGGAATTCCCAGACCCAACATGCCGAGCGTGGCTTCTCCGAGCATGAGCGTTGGGAGCAGCAGCAGGAATTGCGTTACAAGAACTGGACCCACGTTCGGGACGATGTGGGCGCGCCAAAGCGTGAATCCGGCGGCCCCTGTGGCACGCGCCTGCCGAATCCACGGTCCGGTCACCATGCCGAGAACGGCATCCCGAATGGCCCGTGCTCCATGAGCCCAACCGATGAATCCGAGTATCCCAAACGTGACGGCGGCAGTTACGCCAGCGGATGTGTCAAGGGGCAGCACCGCGCGTATAACGAAAACGAGCAGATACCACGGCGTAGAGAGCATCACATCGAAGACGATGGCCGTGGCGGTTCTGGCCGCCGAACCGCCTAAAGCGCCGATCGTACCCACGAAAGCGGCGACCGCACATGCGCCGCCGGCAGCCGTCGCGGCCATCACCACCGAGAGCCGACCGCCAACGACGAACCGAGCGAAATTGTCACGGCCGAGCGAATCCGTGCCAAGCCAATGCTCCGAACCGGGGGAGCTTAGGATGAGATCCCGGTCCTGGGCGGCATAGTCGTGGCGGGACACAACCGGGCCCGCCACAAGCAGCAGTACGACGCCTGAGAGGACCATTGAGGCCAAATTCTTCATGTGGCCTCTAGAAAACGGTAAGCACCTGGTATGGAGTAAGCCCAGTATGCGCATATTACTTTGCCTCCAGCCCGGCAGTCTCGGCCAGGAGACTCATGCCGCTGGTCACGGCAGTAAACAGGAGCGTCAGCGCTGTCAGCAATGGAAGATCGCGGCCGGCCACGGCGCGCCACGCCAGTTGGCCGAGCCCGTGCTGGTCGCAAAGCACTTCCACCGGAATCAACGCACCCAGAACCAGCGGCACAGACACCGCAAGTAAGCCGAAGAGCTGTCGAGTATTGGGAAGCCAAATGGCGTGCCATTGGAGCCGCCAGGGCCCCGCCCCTTGTGCTAACAGAGCCAGAACATGGGCCCTTTTCCTAGCCATCTGCAGCAGTGTTTGCCAATAGGCGTAGGTTTTCGGCCACACACACACCGCCAACCCCACCCACGGAGCGACTCCGTTTAGAGCCAAGGCGACAACCACGAATGCGGCCGGAAGCGAGAGGACCACACTTCCTGCGCCGAGGGCCAAACGCCCGATCCCAGGCCAGAAGTGCGCCGCCACGCCGGCAGTCAGGGCCATGACCCAGGCGGCGGCGAAGCCTCGCCAAGCGTTGGTTAGTGTTGTTGAGGCCCGTTCGGCAATCAATTCTGAGACTGGAACTCCGAATTGGATGGAGGTACCGCCTCGGCCATGCACCAACTCGCTGGCGTACCACCGAGTGAATTCGAAATAGCTGGAGAAGGTCCTTGCGCCGGGTTCGTTCGCCAGCGTTTGCGCGGTTCCCCACAAACTCTCATCCAAGTCCCGGCCGGGGGCGTACCACAGCAGTGCCGTCAACAAAACGTAAGCGGTCGCCAGGGTTAGAAAAAACCGGCTGCATGAAAGCGCCAGTCGCATTGCTATCTCCCGATGCCCGCGCCCGGGCCTTGTGCCGGCACCGCGCCGATCTTAGTGACGCGCTTGCTTGCCGGGACGCCACCCGCGGCGTTCCCGAGATTCAACCCAGCGGAGAGCCTGGATAGTCTGGCGGCCATGCGGCCCTGTTTTGATTTCTTATTCTCATACATTCGCCGGTCCGCTTCTGCCATCAGCATTTCCGGCGTTACCCCATCGGCGCCAAACACCGAAACTCCCCAACTTGCTGAGAGCCGATTATCTCCGGTGATCTCAATGCCAACACGTTCTGTTGCCAATTGGACCTGATTGGCGAGATTCACCGCTTCCTCGGACGCGGAATGAGGCAGAATGACCACGAATTCGTCGCCACCCATCCGGGCCATGCTTCCGCCCGCCGGCAGCAGCAATCGTGCACGCGAAGCTACTTCGCGCAGGGCGTCATTCCCGCGGAGGTGGCCGAATGTATCGTTGAGCAGTTTGAAGCCGTCCAGGTCGAGGACGACGATAGCGAAGGAGGCGCCGTCGGTCAAAGAACGTTCGCAAGCTGATTCGAGATGTGACACAAGCCACCGTGAGTTGGAAAGCCCGGTTAATTCGTCAACATAGGCATCGCCACTGGCTTTCTGGAAGCGGAGCGAGTTCTCAACCTGGAAGGCGAGTCTGGCGGCAACGGCCATAAGTACACGCAAATGGTCGCGAGAGTAGTGATCGCGAGACGTCGAGTAGAGCGTCAGCGCTCCGATGACTCCCGACTCGCCTTCGACCGGCACCGAAAGCGCCGAGCGCAGATGCGTGATCGCTTTGCGGTCCTTTAGAAAACCCGGCTCCACAGCCGGATTTCCATTTAGAATCGTCTTCTTTTCGTGGACTACCCATCCGGAAAGCCCTTGGCCGACCGGGATGCGCAAGCTCTGGAACAGTTCGACTTCGTTGCCGCTCACATAGAGCGGATTTAGCGTTTCGCCGTCGAGATGATAGTACGCGATTGTTTCAAAGGGAATGGTGGTTCGAAGTTTCTCCTCCAATCGAAGGAACATGGTGGAGAGGTCGATGGATAGCGTAAGGTCCTGCGAAATTGAGAAAAGGAACTGCGCTTCGGCACGGGCCGACGCGATGCTTTCGACAAACTCGGATCGATCGGCGCTGGACTTTTGAGGCTCTTCGGCGAATCCCGCGTCGGGCGCATCTCCACGGGCGACTTTCACGTCCACCGAGAGTTTCGCGCGTTCGGAATCAGAGTGGTTTTTCGCTTTGACCTCGAGTTCCTGGTAGCGTTTCGCCATCACTGCTACAACCCGCGGATCGAACGCCCTGCCTGCCTCCTTCTCCAGATAGGCCATGGATTCATCAACGGGCAGAGCACGCCGGTATTGCCGGTCGCTCGATAGGGCGTCAAAGCAGTCCACCGCGCTCAGGATCCTGGCGCCCAATGGTATCGCTTCGCCAATAAGGCCATCAGGATAGCCGGAGCCATCCCATTTCTCATGGTGATGCCTCACAATGGGAACCACCGGATAGGGGAATCGCACGGATTCGAGGATTTCAGCTCCCACCACCGGATGGATCTTCATCTTTTCGAACTCCTCCGGGGTGAGTCGCCCCGGTTTGGAGATGATGTGTTCGGGAACCGCGAGTTTGCCGATGTCGTGCAGTAGCGAGGCGGCGAGAAGCGCTTTGAGGTCGATCTCGTCCATCCCCAACTCTCGCCCCACCTCGGTGCAGTAGACCTGCACCCGCTGCAGGTGATCGTGGGTGGTTTGGTCCTTCGCTTCGATGGCCAATGCCAAGGCTTCGATCGTTCTCAGGTGAAGCGAGGCCATCTCTTCGGCGTGGTTTCGTTCGACCTCGGCCTGCGTCTTTTCGGCTTGCAGCCGCTCCAGGTAGTTCCCATAGGAGCGATAGATAATGTAAACAAGCGGGACGAGCAGAACCGCCGTCTGCCAACCCGCCGCCATTTTCACCGCCCACAGCAGGCCGGAAATGGCCGCACCCACAAGATAATACGGGAACGACCAGAAAAAGCATGTCCGCCACGTCGTCAACAGAGACTTCTTTTCTGTCAGCGCGATAATGATGGACACGGGAACGGTGTTGCAGAGGAAATAGGCGATCGACGTGAGCGCCAGCCGGAACGGGAATTCGAGAACCGGGAAGGCCGGCGTAACGACTCCGTACGTAAGAGTAGCGATACGGACTGCCACCGCGACGCTGCTAATATTGAATGCCGCCTGCACCAGCCTTTCGGAACCCTTTGCTTTGATTCTGTAGAAGTACTGCGCGATGACCGCCAAAACGGACATTAAGAGGGTTTCACCAGCGCTAAGCTGGGCCGTACCGACCAGCACGAAAAGGAAGTTGACGGACATCGTCCCCTTGACTCCGGGGAGTGCCACCTTCCAGGCGGACGTTAGCAGCGCCAACGCCGTGAAAACAAAGAAGCGCAGCGAATCTTCGCATTGCCAATAGAGGGGCAGTTCGGCGAGGGTGGTTAATCCTCCGAGCACAATGAGCGCGATGTAAGCTTTTGCTTTCCAGTTCATTGTCGGATAGGGTCCACAGCCAGTTTGGTGGCCTGGACCCTCATAATGGCGTTATCGGCAGGGTTTGATTCCTTCTTTAGTCCGCTGACCGTTGGTTATTTGTCGCCGCCGATGACGGAGTCGCCCCAGAGGATCGAATCACCCCAGAGGATGGAGTCACCCCAAAGGATGCTGAAAGCGCTGACGGAGGGATCGCCCCACGGGGTGCCGATGTTGCCGAGCAGTGCGGTGGTGGAAACGTTCACTGAGCCGTAGATCATGGGACCGTAAAGCGCCCAATTGATGGCGGGATTGGTCCAGGTAGTGGTGGTATCGGTGATGGAGACGGAGCCCCAGGAGTTTACGACGAGTTTCGGGGAGATGGCGCCTTCGGTGCCGCCACCGAGTTGGCCAAGGGCGGAGGCGATATCAAGCTGGCCGGCGCCGATGGTGGGGGTGTCGTGATAGGTGGTGAATGTGCCGTTGGAGTTCGTGACGGTGGAACTGGCCGGGAAGACCTTGCTGGCGGTGCGCATCAAGCGGCTTTTGACCTGGCCGGGGGTAAGTCCGGGTTCCCGCTGAACAAGCAGGGCGGCGGCGCCGGCGACCATGGGCGCGGCCATGGAAGTGCCGGAGAGGCGGATGTACTTGTTGGCTGGATAGCCGGTTGTGACGATCAGGCTGGCGTAGGAATTGGCGATGGTAGTGCCGGTGGCCAGGGCAGAGCCGATGCGATTACCGGGCGCGACAAGATCGGGCTTTACGATTTTGTCAATGATGGCTGGGCCCTTGCTCGAATAAGAAGTGACGACATCATCGGCTCGGGTAAGAGACTCTTTCATGTTCACGGCGCCGACAGTGAGGACGAAGGGGTCGTTGCCGGGGCTTTTGATGGTGCCGTAGCCATTAACGCCGCCGCCGTTGTACTGACCGAGGTTGCCGGCGGAGGTGACGACAAGGATGCCGGCGTTAGTGGCGGCCTCGACTGCCTGGCAGAGCGCATCCATGGTGTAGGACTCATAGATGGGGCGGCCAAGCGAGAGGTTGATGACGCGGATGTTAAATGTGTCTTTCAGTTGGATGGCCCGATTGATGGCCGCGATGACATCGGCGTCGTTGCCGTTGCCGGTGTTGTTGAGCACGCGGAGATTGACGATTTTGGCGGCCGGAGCGATGCCCTTCATAGGAGCCGAGGTAGCGGCGGTGCCGGAGCAGGCGCCGTTGCCGGCGACGATGCCGGCGACATGGGTGCCATGGCCGAAGCCGTCGGTGGTGGCGGTGACGCCCGGGATGAAGCTCTCACTGTAGACGATGCGGCTGGTGGTGCAGGTAGCGTCCTTGAGATCAGGGTGGAGCGTAACGCCGCTATCGATGATGGCGACGGCAACGCCGGCGCCGGAGAGACCGAAGGACGGCGCGGTGTAGGCGCCGGTGGTCTGGTAGGCGAGGGCGAGGGTGGGCCGAAGGGGCCGGTTGGGGACGATGGAGACAACGTCGTCGTCTGCGGCGAGCGATTCGATGTCCTTCCACTTCCCTTCAACGAGATTCTGTTTGATGGCGTCGAAGGAGGCCTTGATGGAGGCGCTATTGGCAACGAGTTTTTTCGCGGCGGATCTGCGGACAACGATGACGGACGCATTGTCGTCTTTGGCGAGCTTTTTGAGATCCTTGGCGATCTTCTCCTGCGGCGTGGCGCCGAGGGCGGCGAAGGCAGTGACCGTTACGGTCAGCAACACAGAATTCTTAATCATGGTGTTTTCGTTTCTCATGGCGATACTCCTGCGACTACTTGTCGCCCAAGGCCTTAACCGTGTTGGCGGCGTTAGCAGTTACAGATTCACCCCAAAGGGCCGATTCGCCCCAAAGAGCACTTTCTCCCCAAAGGGCGCTGTAGCCCTGGGTGGTTGATTCTCCCCAAAGGGCGCTTTCCCCCCAAAGGGCGGAGGAGCCGGAGAGGAACTGGCTGGCTCCGTATATGATGCCTTCGCCCCAGAGAGCGGACTCGCCCCAGAGCGCACTTTCGCCCCAGAGGGCACTGTTGGCAAACGACAGATAGATGTGACCGTCGCGGATGATAGCGGTGGGAGATACGGCGGCGCCGGCGACTTTCGCGGTATCGGCGAGTGCGGCTTGGACATCCAGATAGCCCGCGCCTACGGTGAAGATGTCGCCCTGGATGTCGTAGGTCTGGCCAGTGCCAGGGTCCGTGGCGGTAGAGAAGACGGGGAGGACCTTGGCGGCGGTGCGCATGAGACGTGCCTTCACTTGGTCCGGGGTGAGTGTGGGATCTTTCTGAATGAGCAGCGCGGCGGCGCCAGAGACCATTGGGGCCGCAATGGAGGTGCCGCTTACTCTGTAGTAGAACCAGGAATCCAACGTGCTGGTGGTGCTGGTGTAGTAACTGCGAGGCACAATGTTCTGCGGGTAGGCGACGGACATGGTGCTGGACTTGGTGAAGACGGTGGAAACCACCGAGTTGCCCGGAGCGACGATATCCGGCTTAACGATATGGTCATAAGCGCTGGGGCCTTTGGAGGAGTAGCTGGCCATCTGATCGTCTGTGGGACTCGGGGTGTTCATCGTGCGGGTGGCGCCGACGGTGATGACGAGCGGATGGTTGGCCGGGGAAGTGATGGTGCCATAGCCCTTGGTTCCGAAGGAGTTGTCGCGACCGTAGTTGCCGGCGGCCACAACGACGACGATGCCGTTCCGCCACAACTTTTCGACGGCGATGGTCAGCGGGTCCAATGCATAGCTTTCGTAGACTGGCCGGCCGAGGGAAAGGTTGGCGACGCGGATGTTGTAGGTG
Organism: Bryobacterales bacterium; assembly: GCA_016789905.1. GTDB lineage: Bacteria > Acidobacteriota > Terriglobia > Bryobacterales > Bryobacteraceae. The sequence goes on from JAEUQC010000148.1 coordinate 17,117, forward strand.
GCTTTGAGGGCGATCACGCGTTCGATGGCGGCGATGACCTGCGTGTCGGTGCCGTACCCGGTGGCGTCAAGCACCTTCATGTTGATAATGTTGACGGCCGGGGCGACGCCAGAAAGGTTGCGTGTGCCGCCTACCATCTTCACGACTTGTCCAGTGCCGCCGATGATGCCGGCAATGTGGGTGCCGTGACCATAAGAGTCCTGCACATTTGTCGATTGAGTGGGCAAAAACGACTGCTGGTAGACGAGAGCTGACTTGGAGCCTCTGTAGAGGTCGGTGTGCTGGTCGACGCCGGAGTCGATGATGGCAACGCCGATGCCGGCGCCCGTCCATTGGGAGCGTACCGCGTCGGTAAGCTGGATGCCGGCAGTGGCGTAGTCGAGTGACGGGCGGACCTTGCGAACCGGTGAAACATAATTGACATCAGTGTCAATCGCGAGACCAGGGAGTTCGGCGGCGTCGATTTCCATTTCCATGATCTTCGTGGCGGTGAACTTGTTCTTGACCTTGGCCTTCTTGTCCTTCACCTTTTTATCCTTCGCAGCGTCAAGGTCTGTCTTGAAGCTGACAAGCACGGTCACGGTACCGGATTTCTTGGCCAGGTCCGCGGAAATCTTGGATTTACCGGCGGCGAAGTTTGCCGTCAGCAGGAGGGCGATTAGTAGTGCGGGTGTTCTCATTGGATTCGTACCGGCGGAGATGGTCTTTCCGCCTGTGGTACCAGCGTAAATTCGTTCGGTCCTACGCTCAATGGAACGAAGGTTTGATTTTTACGTGGGAAAAGCACCTATATTTTTGAAACTAAAAGAGTTACTGCGACAATATGGCGCACGTTCGCGACTTTTTGTCCCATCTCGGGCGATAATGGAAATGTGCCGCTCACACTACCAGAAGACCAGGTGTATGCCACTATCGGAGACGATGGCTTCCATCGTCTAGTACATTCGTTCTACCGGCAAATCCCCGGCGACGACATCTTAGGACCCATGTATCCAGCGGAGGATATGGCGGGGGCGGAGGCGCGGCTACGCGGGTTCTTAGTCTTTCGCTTTGGCGGTCCTCCGGCCTATATTCTGGAACGGGGTCATCCGCGGCTAGGAATGCGCCATGTGCCCTTCCCGATCGACGCGGCGGCAAGGGACCGCTGGATCCAACTAATGAACAACGCCTTCGCCGAGGCGGCCCTGCCCGCGGAGGCAGAGCAAACGCTGCGGGCGTTTTTTGAACACGTGGCGACGTTTTTGATCAACCGAAAGGAGAGCTAAGAAATGGAAGATCCGCGGTACCCGATTGGGAAGTTTCAGTTTGCCGGAGTATTGACGGAGGAGGACCGGGCGGCGGCGATTGATGTCATCGAGGGAACGCCGCTGGCGCTGCGGAAGGCGTTGCGCGGGTTGGGTGACGAGCAACTCGGGACGCCCTACCGGGACGGCGGGTGGACAGTACGTCAACTGGTCCATCACGTGGCTGACAGCCATCTAAACGCCTATTGCCGGTTCAAACTGGCGTTGACAGAGGACAACCCCGCCATCAAGCCGTACGAAGAACAGCTCTGGGCGGAACTGGCGGACGGAAAAGAAGGGCCGGTGGGCTTGAGCCTGGCGCTGCTGGAGGCGCTCCACGCCCGATGGGGGCTGCTGTTGCGCTCGTTGACGCCGGAACAGTTTGCGCGCCCGCTTGTTCACCCGGCTAGCGGTCAGCACACCATCGATTGGCTGTTGGCGATCTATGCCTGGCACGGTCCGCACCACATTGCGCATGTCACTGCACTGCGGAAGGCGCGGGGCTGGTAGCCGGCTACAGTTTGACGCGGGGGTTACAAACCGGCCAAGGGGCGAAGCCAATTACAAGGGTCGAGCGGTCAACATACAAGTTCACATCCTGACCGTTAATCTGCAGCAATTGAATGATGCCCTTGTCGCAGCTTTTCACCTTGGAGCGTTGTATCGCACCGGCTTTGGCGGCGTCGCTTTGCGGCCCCCAATCGCGGAGGAACTGCTCCATTTTGTAGTCGCGGCAAGGGGTGGCATGTGTGCAGCCCCACATGGCGTAGGCACTTTGGAAATCCTGGCGTTCAAGCAACACCAGGAACTCCTTCACCCGCGCTTCTTCTTTGTAGTTCCGGAAGAAAAACCATAAGACGCCGCCGAGGACCACGAGCGAAACCAGAGAATAGATAATTCGCTTGTTCCGTTTCTCGCGGCGCGCATCGGCGACGCCATAATTCTCGTCGAGTAGGTTGTTCATGAAAGTCCCCCTGGCGGAGAACTTACTTGGCCGGGTACGCTTTGTTGTACTCGGCTGTCGCTTCCGCCGTGATTTCAAGAGCGGGCTTGAAGTAAACGGCGTTGGTTACGTCCACCACTACATCGAGCCCTTTGGTTTCCGACAGTTTTTTGACTACTTCGTTCATCCGCTGCGCGCTGCGGCCGAGAATGTCCTGCCGTTCGCGGTCTACTTCGCCCTGCAGGTCTTCGGTCAGGCGCTGCAACTCGCGCTGCTTGCGTTGCCCCTGTACGTTTAATTCCTGTTCCGCCTGGGGCGTGAGCTTTCCGGCCATGGTCTGTAGTTGACCCTGGATGGTCTGCAATTCCCGCTGGAGCGCTTCCGCTTTGTCCTGCCGTGGCTTGAACTTGGTTTCCAGGTCTTTCTGCGCTTTTTGAATCTCAGCCGTGTCGAGCACCGCCTTCTGCAGATTGATAATGGCCACCTTCACCTGCGCCGACGCCGTGGCGGCGCACGCCAGCAAAATTGCCGGCAAAACAAAACGAATCGTACGAATACCGAACATTTGACAGATCTCTCCTGAGTTCCCGCGAAGCGAAATCGATAACCAACAGATTAACACACGCCTTATCGGGTAAGCGCCTCTGCAAGGACGCGTCCCATGGAGCCCGCGGGTACTTCCACCTCCAAAATTGTTGCCAGCGTCGGCGCGATGTCGTTTACGGCGGCGGCCTGATGGTATCGGCCGGGTTTCACGCCAGGGCCCATCAGGATAATGGGAACGTGCGTGTCGTAACCGAACGGAGAACTGTGCGTGGTGCCGGATGTGCCGAACAGGTAGTAGGGCTCCAGAACCACGACCAGGTCTGCTCCGCGCCCGGTGTTGTATCCGTTGGCGACGCGGCGGCCGGCCTTGTCCTGTCCGGTTTGCCCATTCAGTAGCTGCTCCTTGGTATAGACACGGTAGACGTGCGGAATGTTCCGGAGTGTTTCGGCGGCGGCGGCGCGCACTTGGGCCGGGCCGTACTGTTCCACCAGCGCCGGGTCGAGATAGAACTGTTCAGGGCTCTTGCCGACGTACCATTTGCCGGGGCCGAACTTGGCGGTCAGCGTAGCTTCCACGGCGGCGATGACGTCCTTATCCTTCACGCGGCCGCCGGGCATTTTGCGTTCCGTGTTCACTTCCGGAATCGGCGGAATGCCGTGATCGGCAGTAAGCACGACCAGCACATTGCGCATGCCAATCTTCTTGTCGATATATGCGAATAACTGGCCTAGCGCGCGATCAGTCTTGATGGACATGTCACGGGCTTCGGGCGAATCGGGACCGTAGGTATGGCCGACGATGTCGTTAGAGGAGAAACTGACGGCGAGGACGTCGGTGGCCGCGTGCTGCCCCAGTTTCTCGTTGTCGATGGCAAGCTGGGCCATTTCAACCAGGATTTCGTGGCCGAACGGACTTTTTTCGACGTTCGAGTAGAACATCGTATCGGGCTTTGTCGTCATCGAGCGCAGCGCCGGCCCGCCCCATTGAGGGGTCCAAGGTTTGCCGAGGTACTTGTCCGCCGGCCGACGGGCGTTGTGATCCGCCACCCATTTGGGCAGTTCCTTCATATACCAGGTAGAAGTGACCCAACTGCCGTTTTCAGACGCGAACCAGTAGGCGGCGTCGGCCATGCGGCCTGGCATCAGAATAGCGGAGCGGTCCTTCAGCGACAGGCCAATGGTCTTGGATTCTCCCCGCCGCGACATCTTGATTTCGTCGGCGACGGTGGACACCAGGAGCCGTTTCGGCGTCGAGCCGACGCCGTTATCCCCAACCAGTTCGCTCGCCTCGTCCTGAACGGACGTGGTCACTTTTCCGATTTCCTTTTCGTACCATTCGTTAGCGACGATGCCGCTCAATACTGGCGATGCCCCGGTGAGCATCGTGGCGTGGCCGACGGCGGTGATCGTCGGCGCATGCTCATAGTTCGCGTTGGTGAATACAGCGCCCTGGTTCAGCAATTGAGCTAGTCCGGCGTTATATTCGCCGCGGAACTTTACCAGGTAGTCGTACCGGAACTGGTCAACGGCGATGGCGAGCAGCAGTTTCGGCCGGCCGGAAGGGACGGCGGCGGGAGTCTGCGCCCAGAGACAGGAAAGGCTCGCGAGGGTCGCGAGCCTTAAAGTGGCTTTCTTCATTTGCTAATCGAGCAGGACTGCTCCGGTTCCTTGAATTTGATACATCGTCATGCCGCCTTTGATCTTGCTGGCGTCGAATTTCTGCCCGCGCTCCTCGGCCTCATGCTTGGCCCAGGCGACGGTCTGTTCCTGGTTCAGAACGATCTTCTTGAAGACGCCTTCGGCCACCGCATTGCGGCCGGCTCCGTTCTTCGGGAACATGATCTCGCCGTCCTTCACCTTCATGCGGATGCCCTTGTCGCCATCCTGGATTTGCATCCAGCATCCCATCATCTGGCACACCTCGGTGATTTTCCCTTTCACCTGGACCATCTTGCCGATATACGGATCTGGCGTGCCGAGAAGGGTGGCCACCGGGGTCGCCTCTTTCAGCGTCAGCCCTTTGCCGAATTTTTCCGCGCCGCACAGGGCGGCCACGCCGAGGGTGAACAAAACAAGAGTACGCATACCGCCATTATGCAGGAAATTTAAGGCAGCGCATAGACCATGAGCGAATCGGCGAACGTGGTGTTGTATTTGTTGCCTCCGCCGGCGGCCACCACGATGTACTGTTTGCCGGTTTTGGGGCTGTGAAATGTCATCGGATTGGCATGGCCGCTGGCCGGAAGGCGCGTCTCCCAAAGGCGCTTGCCGGTGTCTTTGTCGAAGGCACGGAAGCGGGCATCATTCGTGGCGGCTATAAAGACCAAGCCGCCGGCGGTGACCAGCGAGCCGCCTAGATTCGGTGTGCCGGTGGGCGGAACGCCGCGTTTGGTGAGTTCGTCGTATTCGCCGAGGGGGATGCGCCAGCGGAACTCGCCTTTATCCAGGTCGATGGCGGTGAGGTGGCCCCAAGGGGGCTGTTGGCACGGGTACAGATTGGGATCCCAGAAGCGCGAACTATTGGTGCCAACGCCTCGATTGCGGTACGGCACCAGCGAGCCGTCAGGCCGCTTTTCCTGACGGAATACCATCGCCACGTCCATGGAGTTGACGTAGAGCGTGCGGGATTCGGGGTCAAAAGACGCGCCGCCCCAGTTGGTGCCGCCGTTGGTTCCCGGGAAGAGAATCGTTGTCTGCACCCCGAGCGGCGTAAATATTGGCTTCAACTGTGCGTCTTTCAGAATCGCTTCGCAAAATGCGCGGGATTCGGGGGTGACTTGCGTGAGTTCGTCTGGCGCCATCTTCTGCCGGGCAAAAGGGGGCGGCTTTGTCGGCCGCGGCTGCGTGGGCCAAGCGGATTCGCCGGGCACGCCGGACGGCGGGACGGGCATCTCCTCCACTGGGAAAATGGGCACGCCGGTGGCGCGGTCAAACAGGAACGTATAGCCGGTCTTGGCCACCTGGGCGACGGCGTCAATGACCTTGCCGTCCTTCTTCACGGTGACCAGCGCGGGTTGGGCCGGCAGGTCGTAGTCCCAAATGTTGTGGTGAATGGTTTGGAAGTGCCAAACGCGCTGACCGGTGGCTGCGTTAAGCGCGACAACTGAATCCCCAAACAGGTTCGCGCCTTTGCGGCCGGCGGCGTAGTAGTCAGGGGAGGGCGAAGTGAGTGGCAGGAAAACCAGTCCGCGCTTTTGGTCGAGCGACATGACGGACCAGACGTTGGTGCCGCCGCGGTCCTTCCAGGAGTCGCCCTCCCAAGTGTCGTTCCCAAACTCTCCGGGGCGGGGGACGGTATGAAAGGTCCAGGCGAGTTTGCCGGTGAGGATATCGAAGGCGCGGACGTCGCCGGAGGGGCCCTGCGGGTCGCCGTCGGAGACCCAGGCGCCGGTGATTACCAGGTTCTTGAAGATAACCGGTGGGGATGTAACGCCGTAACCGCGGTCCGGGAACTTGTCGGCGACGCCGGCGCGGAGGTCAATTGAACCGCCCGTGCCGAAGGCCGGATCGGGGAGGCCGGTCTTGGCGTCGAGCGAATAAAGGCGGCCGGCCTGTGTCCCATGCAGGATCCTTTCCTGCTTGCCATCAGTCCAGTAGGAACAACCGCGAGAGATGAAGAGATTGGCGGCCTTGGTTTTGTCGATGCCGGGGTCGAAGGACCAGAGCTGTTTGCCGGTCTCGGGTTCGAGGGCGACAACGCGGTTAAAGGGGGTGGTGAGGTACATGACGCCGTTGGCGACAAGCGGTGTCGTCTCAAAGGCGGAGCGCATGACGTAGTTCTTGCCGTCGGCGATTTCGCCGGTCTTGAACTCCCACGAGAGTTTCAAACTGCCGACGTTGGCGCGATTGACCTGTTTCAGTTTGGAGTACTTCTGGCCGCCCGCGTCGCCTCCCCAGTGATGCCACTCTTGGGCATGGATCACGACGAGGGTAGCGAGAAAAAGGAGCGCGCGCATAGGATTGGTATATCACTTGCGCCGGGCGCACAGTGTAAGGGACCGATCCGCGCCGAAACTTCAGCGGCCTTCTTTCGCCAGACGCGTCTTGGCGCCTTCCAACTTCTTCTGCACCTTGGCCATGTCCAGGCCTTCGCGCTCAGCCGCACTGGCCTGCTGCCAAGCCTGTAGCGACTTTTCCCATGCGGTGATGGCGTCCTTCAGCCGGCCCATCTTCAAATAGACATCGCCCAAGTGATCTTGAATCGTTGAGTCGCGCGGCACTTTCTCCGTCGCCTGTTTCAATGAGGCTTCCGCTTCGGCATACTTTCCCAGCCGGTACTGCGCCCAGCCAAGGGAATCCAGGTAGGCTCCATTCCCCGGTTCCTGCTCCAACGCCTTGCGGATCATCTTCTCCGCTTCGGCCAGTTTCACGTTGCGGTCAGCGAACATGTAGCCCAAATAGTTCAGCGCGGCGGCGTTGTTGGGGTTGCGCTCCAACACGCGGCGGAATTCCTTTTCAGCTTCGTCGAACTTCTTTTGCCGTTCCAGCATCGAGCCGCGGGAGAACCAGACGCCTTCCCGCTCTTCGTCGGTCTTGGCGAGTTTTTCAGCCGCGTCAAGTGATTTTCCCATTTCCGGATAGTTTTTCATCCGGTCGTGAAGCTGCGCCAACTGCAAGTGGGTTTCGCGGTCGTTCTTGCCATCGAGCATCGACTTCACATCGTCGATAGCTTCTTTGCCACGGCCCATTTCCACCAACGAGGAGGCTCGCACCAGCCGAATCATCCGGTCGCCGGGGAACTTCTTCAGGGCTTCATCGGCAGCGGAAACCGACTTCTGATAATCCTTGCCCTGCCGCCAGGATTCGATCACCTGCGCGGCGGCCCGCGTGGCGGCGTCCTTGTCTAACTCGCCTACTTCCTTGAAAGAATCGGCGGCTTCGCTGTACTGGGCATTGTTGCGGTAAAGCAGACCGAGACGCTCCATCAGGCGAGCGCGGTTCTTCTTGGCTTCCGCACTAGCGCCGCGCGTGGAAGAATCGTTGAGCACCTCCTTCATTGCCGCGATCGCTTCGGGGAGTTTGTCCTGCGCCTCGTACAAGCCGACGGCGTTGTAACGGACTTCCAGATTCGCCGGCTCAAGTTCCGCCGCTTTTTTGTGAGCCTCCCACGCTTTGTCAACGTGCCCAAGCTGGGCTTGCAGTTGCGAAATGCGCAGCCAACTAGCGCCGTCCTTCGGCTCTTCCTTTACGATTTCTTCGTAGGCGGCAAGCGCGTCGTTGTACTCTTCGGCCTGGGTCAGGATGTTGGCGTATTCGCGGCGCAGTTCGTTGTTTTCCGGCTGCATCTCAACGGCGCGTTTCAGGGTCTGGGCGGCCAGCTTAAACTCGCGCATCTGCTCATAGGCCGCGGCGAGTTGCGTCAGCGTGCGCAGATTTGGGCTCTTTTCGGTTACTTTCTTCAATAATTCCGCCGCTTTGGCGGTGTCGCCCACATCGGCCATCACCATGGCAAGGCCGCTCAATGCATCGATGTTTTCCGGGTCTGACTTCAGAACCTGCTCGTAGGCTTTTTTCGATTCCACCGAGTTCTGCGACATCTTGTACAAACGGCCCAGCATAAGCCAGGCATCGTTGTCGCTGGGTTCAATTTCGGCAATTCTCTTGTAGTGTTCGGTGGCCTGCTCCAGCATCTTCTGGTTCATGCCGCGCTGTTGCGGGTCGCCAATGAGCCTGGCGGAAATGCGGCCAAGAATTCGCCGGGCCGACAGATCGTTCGGGTTTGTCTTCAATACGGCCTCAGCCTCTTGCACCGCCTCGCGCAGCCGCCCGGTCTGTATGTAGAGATCGGAAAGCTCTTCACCCAGGAACCCCGCCGCCGGATCGTCCTTCATTGCCTGCTTGTAGTATTCGATGGCCTTGTTCAAATACTCCGCGCGGTTGTTGTAGGTGGCACCAAGATCGGCATACAGGTGGCCCATCGCATAATTAAAGTAGGCAGCCGATTTGTCGGAAAGCGCGTTCTTTTTGGAACTGTCCGCGGCTTGTCCGAACGCGGGCACAACCATGGTTCCGGCGGCGAGTACACCCGTCCCGAGCCAGCGCCCAATCAATTTCCGATCCATTTGGTGTCGTCCTTATTCTGTAGCCAATAGAGGTTACTAGCGAATTCGCTTCTTAGTATACGATTCCTGGGAGGGTGTATCGGTTCCGGAAATCCGGAAGCGGACTAAACTGGTGAATGGCCCAATGCCGAATCATCCACTCATAGCGATTGCTGGGCCCACCGGGGCCGGGAAGTCCTCGCTCGCCTTGGCGTTGGCGGAGCGTTACAACGGTGAAATCATCAATTTCGACTCCGTGCAGGTCTACGCCGGCTTCAATATTGGTTCGGCGAAGCTGACACTTGCCGAACAGCGTGGAATTCCGCACCATTTAATCGACTTGTGCGCGCCCTCGGATCTGTTCACGGCCGGCGATTTTGTGGCCGAGGTCAGAGCCCTGCTCCCGGGAATTTCCGCGCGCGGGCGGCTTCCTATTCTGTGCGGCGGCACCGGTTTCTATTTGCGCGCATTATTGCGCGGGCTATCCCCGGGTCCGCAGCGCGACGACACGCTCCGCGGGCGGCTGTTGGAACGCGAAGCGCGCCGGCCGGGCGCCATTCGGCGGCTTCTGCGCCGCTTGGACCCAGGCGCCGCGGAACGAATTCATCCGCACGACGCTAATAAATCCATTCGCGCACTGGAATTGCGGATCCTCTCGGGCCGGCCGGCGGGAGAGTACTTTTCCAGCGCCGGTCCCGCGCCGCTCACCGGGTATGACTCTTTGCTGCTGGCGCTGGACCCGCCGCGCGACGTCCTCTACGAAAAACTCAACGAACGGTGCGAGTCCATATGGTACGGCGGACTGCTCGACGAGGTGCGCATCCTTTTGGCGGCGGGTGTAAGCCCGACGGTGAAACCGTTTGAATCTTTGGGGTACAAACAGGCGCTCCGTTACCTCACCGGGCAGGAACCGGACGAGGCGGCGGCGTTGGAAGAGATGAAAATCCGGACTCGCCAATACGCCAAGCGGCAGTGGACGTGGTTCAGGGCTGAAAAGGACATGGAGTGGCTGTGCGGGTTTGGTTCCGCCCCTGAGACGCAGCAAGAGGCCTACGCCTGGGCCGCCATATTCTTAAAAAAAGTTGCGGCTTCCGCGGAACATTTTCAGGGCTGACTCGTATATCCACACAGAGCGCGATGCAAACGAGTCTGCATCGCAAGAATCACTGGCGCGAATGAACCGGAATCGGTTTTGAATTGCGCGAGTACAGAAAGAAAGCAACGGGAAGCGACCGCTTCCGACAGTTTAGGAGCCTGGAAAACCATGAAGAAGATGATTGTGTGTCTTGCCGCGGCGGTGTCCCTTGTTTGGGCCGGCGCGATGTCCTCGAAAGTAACCTTGTTTCAGCACTCGACGCTGAACGGCGTTGAACTGAAACCAGGAGAGTACAAAATCCATGTGGATGGCGACAAGCTCACCCTCCAGAATGGAAAAACAAAGGCCGAGGCCGCAGTGAAAGCGGAGCAGAACAGCGAGAAGTTCGGTTCCACTTCCATCCGCTACTTGAATGGTGAAGGCAAGATGAAGATCACCGAAATCCGCATCGGCGGCACCAACACCAAGTTGGTCGTCAACTAGCTTCTAGACCTCAAAAACTGACCTGCGACCGGCCGGCCCTTTACCGAAGGGCCGGCTTATTTTTTGGAGTCGCCGGGCGGCGCGCTAAACTGATGGTAATGCTCCGTCTGCTGTACGTGGCGATATCCCTGTTCCTGCTTGCACCAGGGGCGCAGGCGGATGCCACAGTTGCCCTGCCGCTTTTCAATCTGGCTAAAGATCGCTCCGTGGATTGGGTGGGTGAATCCGTCGCCGAAGGGATCATTGAAGCGCTCCACGGGCAAGGGCTTGTGACCCTCGACCGAATTGACAGGGCCGAGGCGTTTCAAAGGCTGTCGCTTCGCTCCAACGTCAATCTATCGCGGGCCTCCATTGTGAAAATCGCCGACGAACTTGACGCTTCCCATGCCGTATTTGGTTCATTCGCGGTGGCCAAAGAGGGCGCCGCGAAGGCCACGCTCCGGGTAAGCGTGCGCGTGCTGGATCTGCGCCGGTTAAGCCAATCGGCCGAGTTCTTCGAGCAGGGTCTATTGGAGGACCTGGCGGCGCATCAAAGCAGGATTGCCTGGAAAGTGCTCAACGCCATCGTCGCCATGCCGGAAGTCACGGAATCCGGTTTCCTGGAGCGGCAGCCGAATGTCCGGGTGGACGCGATGGAAAACTACATTCGCGGGTTGTTGGCCAAGGACGAGGCGGTGCGCCACCGGTTCTTCGCGCAAGCCACGCGGCTGGACCCGAACTTTTCGCAGCCCTGCTTTCAACTTGGGCTCTACTACTGGGAAAAGGAAGACTATCAGCATGCGGCGCAGTGGTTCCAAAAAGTGGCGCGCACGGACCCTCACTACATGCAGGCACTCTATTATTCCGGCATTTGCCGGCACTATGTGGCTGAGTACGCTCCAGCGGAAACAGCTTTCGCTGCCGTCGCCGCCGCGGTTCCGTTGAATGAGGTTTTCTGCAATCTCGGCGCCAGTCAATTACGGCAGGGGAAACTTGCGGACGCCATCACCAACTTTGAAAAGGCGCTGGATGGCGATCCGGCCGATCCGGACTATCATTTTAACCTCGCCTACGCGCTCTGGCACGCCAAACGGTTTGATGAAGCGGCGGACCGATTCAGAGCCGTCCTGGAACGGATTCCCGATGACCGGGACGCCACCACCTTGTTGGGATATTGTTTGAAGCGGGAGGCGCCGCGCGCTGGCGACCCTAAACAGGAAGGACTAGAACGTGTGAAGGAGGAATACCAGGAAACGGTGTTTCGCCAACTCAAGTCGATGCTCGAAAAGAAGTGAACCGCATACTCCCGCTGTTTTTATTTCCCCTCGCCGTCGCGGCGCAGGCGCCGCCGCCCGCCGCTCCCGCGCCGGCCAAGCCGCAACGCATGAGTTCAACAGCCATGCGGAACGAAAACGTCGCAGTCTACCTCATCGACACCAATGCCGCCAAGGAAGCCGCAATCCGGGCGGGCAGCCAGGTGGCGCTGGTGACGGAGGCGTCGGTGGAAGCGAACCACCTGGCGGCGGACCAAGGCCGTCCCACCACAGGCGGATTTAGTTTCGCTCCTCCCGCACGTCCGAACGGTTGGCACGGCGAGTTGTACTATCGGCACCAGAACAGCGTGTTCAACGCCCGGACTTTCTTCCAGGTGGGTGGCGTTCAGCCGGGCCGGCAAAATGCCTATGGAGGCCGCGCCACTGGCGATCTGGGGAAAGCCGGTTACCTCACCGTGAACCTGGGCCAACGGAAAGTTCGGGGAATGGTGAATGGCAATGTGCTTGTGCCACTCCTTTCGGAGCGGTCGTCCACCTCGCCGGACCCGGCCGTACGTGCCGTCATCAACCGGTTCTTTGCGGCCTACCCCGCCGTTGCGCCCAACCGAACCGATTTCGACGTCCGTGCGCTGAATACCAACGCGCCGCAGCGGATTGACGAAACCGATTTCAATCTTCGCTACGATTCAACGCTTGGCGCCCGGAATCGCCTGGGGGTGTTCTATTCCTCGAATCATCAGGACATTGATGCGTTTCAACTCGTGGCCGGGCAGAACCCAGATACGGACCTGCGCACCCAAACCGCGCGGACCACTTTGAACCGGGGCAGCCTCCAACTGACGGCGCAGTTCCAGCGAACCGGCTCCCTGCTGGTATCGGAGCCGAATGCCGTCGGCCCGCGTGTCCGGTTTGGCTTCCAGATTGAAGAACTGGGGCCGGATTCCGGCTTTCCCGTCGATCGCGCCCAAAACACTTTTCGTTACGGCTTCAACTATACAAAGACGCTGCAAGGCGGGCGCCATCAGATCTATGCCGGCGGGGACTATCAACGCACACAGCTAAACGGCATTGAAGCGGCGAACATCCGCGGGCTCTACCAGTTTCAAAACAATTTCGGCCGCACCGCCATCGAGAATTTTCGCTTTGGCACGCCGACAACGTATGAGGTTGTCGTAGGTGACCTGGCACGGGGGTTCCGCCAATCGGCCGGGAATCTCTATGTTGCCGATCGCGTCAAGCTCGGCTCCGCGCTGCAGTTCTACATCGGACTTCGCTATAGCCCCGAAGGCAGCCCGTACGAAGTGAGCGGCCGCGGCCAGGTGCCCTATCCTTGCGACTGCAACAATTTTGCTCCGCGGTTTTCCATGACGTGGCGGGCCAGGAACAACTGGACCGCGCGCGCCATGTACGCCCTCAGCTTTTCGCCCATCCCGCCGGTTACCTATCAACAGGTGCGCGCCAATGAACCATACGCGCAGTACTTCACCGTGAACAATCCGGATCTGCTGAATCCCCTGCGGGACGTGCACACCTCGGCGACAGGATCTCAATCGGCGCTCACCACCCTGCCAGCCGATCTGCGCACCCCCTACGGACACCTGTACTCGCTGGTTTTTGAGCGTCAATCTTCGAACCGCGGCATGCTCCGTTTCGGCTACACCGGAAGCCGTTCCATGAAGTTATTGACGGGCATTGTGTTGAATCGCGCCGTGCCAAATCCGCTCATTCCCTATAACACCGCCACCATCAACGACCGCCGGCCGGACCCGCGCGTGGGAGAACTGCGCACGGTACAGAACAATGGCATCGCCTACTATGACGGCGCGCAGGTCTCTTACGATTTTCCTTATCGAAAGGGCATTAGCGCCAACGTGTCCTATACGTTTGGAAAGGCGATTGACACAGGCGTTGACTATACAGCCACGGCCGCGAACCGCGATATGTTGAACGGCCGTGCCCAGTATCAGTACAACCAGATTGGCGATCGCAAAGGTCTATCGAACTTCGATGCGACGCACGCGCTGGCTTTGCGCTGGCTGTACGATATCCCTTGGCAGGGCCTACAGCTTTCGGGCATCTCCACCTTCCGGACGGGCACGCCGTTCACGCTCTATATTGGTTCCGACGCGCCGGGGTTTGGCAACGTCGACGGTTCTGGCGGCGATCGCCCCAATATCCTCGATCCGTCTATTCTCGGCGTCACCATCGGCCACCCGGACACGGCTCCGCTGGTGCTGACGCGCGATAAGTTCTCCCTCCTGACGCCCCCCAAGCAGGAAGGCTCTCTTGGCCGAAATGTGATGCGTAAGGCGCGTATCGCCAATTGGAACCTCGCCCTGCAGAAATCCTGGCGGCTGCCAGCCCGCCGGGAGACGACGATTCAACTGCGGGGAGAAGCCTATAATGGCTTCAATACCCCACAGTTTGACGAGCCACAAAGAAACCTAACCTCGCCGGCCTTTGGAAAAATCACAAATACTTTGAATGACGGGAGGGTTTTTCAACTTGGTTTACGCGTTATCCTTTAGGGCAGTGCGTTCGCGGACAAATGAGCCCGGGAGAGACATCATCCTGACGTATAATCGGAAAGTTCATGCTCGAAGCTTTCGGTCTATCTGATCCGGGTTGCGTGCGGCCCAACAACGAGGATTACTACCTCCTCGCGCCCTCGCTCGGTTTATTTTTGGTGGCGGATGGAATGGGCGGCGCCCAAGCGGGGGAGCACGCCTCTCAGCTTGCCGCGCAAACCGTTGGCGAAGTCGTCTGGCGCTCCAGCGACCTCACCACGCCCGAAATTCTGGTGTCCGCGCTGGAAGAGGCTAATCGGCGTGTTCTGAATGCCGCCAGCGCCGATACGAACCTGGAGGGAATGGGCACCACGCTCACCGCCGTGCTCGATACCGGCAGCCAGGCCTATATCGCCAGCGTCGGCGACAGCCGTGCCTATATCTACCACGAGGGGCAGTTGTTGATCATTACCGAGGATCAGACCTGGGTGCAGGAAGTGGGCAAGAAACTCGGCATTGAAGAAGCGCAGTTGAAGACGCATCCCATGCGCCATGTGTTGACGATGGCTATTGGCGTCAGCGACCAGTTGCGCATCAATTCCTATGTCGTGCAGTTGTCCGAAGGGATGCAGTTTTTGCTCTGCAGCGATGGGCTCCATGGCGTCGTCGGCGACGATGGCATTGCGGAGATCTTCGCAAATGAGGATAATCTGGAATTGAAGGGTAGAAACCTAATCGAACGCGCTCGCGCCGCCGGCGGCCCGGATAACATTACCGCCGTCCTGCTGCGGGTTGTGAACGACGCGGAGCTTCAACAGGAGCCTGTCGAACAGACACACTAGTAAATGCAATTCCGGCGCCGTGCCGGGGCCTTCGTGTTATCGCTGGGCCTGACGGTACAAGTCGCCTACACCGTTCCGCCGGTACCCGCGGACGGCGGGCAAGTTCAATCCGAGTCCACGCCAGCTATACTGCGAATCCGCGTCGCGGAGGGAGAGGGCTCAATCCATACCGCCGGTGCCCGTTCCAGTCAGCCCATTGTCATCGTCCTGACTGACGAAGCCGGGCGGCCCGTTGAGGGAGCTTCCGTTTCGGTTCGTTTGCCTGATGAGGCGCCCACCGGCCTCTTCGCCAATGGCATGCGCACGGACATCGCGTTAACCGGGCCGGATGGACGCGTGGTGATTCGCGGCATTCAATGGTCCCGCGCCGCCGGGCCTGTCCAATTGCGCATAACTGCCAGCAAGGGCGAAGCGCGCGCCGGCATTCTCTCCACCCAGTACATCACTGAACCCGCTGGAACGCAGTCCTCCCGCCGAGGGCCGGACCCGGCCGCCGGATCGCCCCGCCCGCCGGCACGAATAGAACAACCGTCCCGTTCCAAATGGATTCTGCTCGCCGCGCTCATTGGCGGTGCCGCCGCAGGCGGTGTGGCCGCCGCCGCGCGCGGGGGCGCCAGCGCGCCCGGCGCGCCGCCGGCCGTGGCCCAGCCCACCACCATTGGTAATCCCACCATCACGGTTGGCCGCCCATGAAATGCCTTCTGCTGGTCCTATCGGTCGCTCTTTCTGCCCAGCCCACGCTGCACTCGCCTCCGCTCGCACACGTTCTGGACGGCGAGGGCCGCCTAACGGCCATATACGGTTTGGCGGGCAACTTTATCCACGGCCGCCCTGGGCCCGCGCTGCTGGCCTACGCCAACGATGGCGATATTGAATGGCGTTTGGAGCCAGGCCGCCTGTCGGCCACCCGCGATGGCCGCACCGCTGTCTATGCCACCGTTGCCACCAGCGCCACTTTTCACGGTGAGTTCGCCGTGCTACCCGAGTCCAAAGAGACGCTCCGTCTCGTTGGTGAGTCTTTAGTCGATTCCTCCGATGAAACACCATCGCAGCTTGCCGGCCGTGCTGCCCGCTGGCAGGCCGGCAAGCTGCGGATTTTTCAACGGGATGGTTCGGAGGATGAAATCGACTGCCCCCAGGAACCTGACGCCATGAGCGCCGCTTCCGCCGATTGGGCTTTTGTAAGTATCAATCGCCGCCCCTATCTGCTGCGCCTTACCCATGGCCGAGTCCAACTATTCGTTCTTCCCCAGCGGAGCCGGGAATGAAAACGCTGGCCTGCCTGCTGCTGGCACTTCCCCTTGCGGCACAGATCCAGGTGTTCACACTGCAAACGGGTTTGCCCGTCGCCGCCGGCCCCAGCGTGAACCTGGGCACTGCCGCCGCCGGGGATATTTTTGAGGTCCGCTTCCGCGCAGTCAATTCTGGTTCGGCGCCGCTCGCGCTTTCAACCGTCACGGTTAGTGGCGCGGCGTTCTCGCTTGCCGCGCCGTTCCTGCCGATCACGCTTGCTCCGGCCCAATCCCACGACTTTTCGGTTCGTTTTGCGCCTTCAGCGCCGGGTTCCTACAGCGCAATCCTATCCGTCAACACCTTTTCAACGCTCCTCCGCGCCGCCGCCGTTCTGGGTCCTGCGTTATTCATCACCAACGGAACACAGACTGTTGAACTGAACACTTCCAGTCTCCAAGTGAACCTCGCGACCGGGCAGGTCTTAACGCTTGCGCTTTCCGCCGGCAATTCCTATTCCACTCCGCTCACGCTCGATAGCCTTTCGCTCTCCGGAGACGGGTTTGCACTCGTTAGTCCGCCCGCATTCCCGTTGACGTTGGCTCCGGGCGAAACCGTCCCTGTGCCTGTCAGGGTCACGGGTGTTGCGGAGGGCGAATCGGCGGCTGTGCTCACCGTTGGCCCCAGGCGATTCACTCTCTATGCTCTCGTCTTCCGGCCCCAGTTGGCGGCGCCGCGCATCATCACCGGGGACGCGCCCAGGAATGGGCAGCAGTTAACCGTCCGCTTGCAACTCGCGCAGCCGGCGGTGGGCCCGGGTTCCGGATTGCTGCGGGCGGTGTTTTCCGGCGCCGACGATCCGGCGATTGTCTTTCCGAACGGCGCGCGAGAAATCCGTTTCGATGTCGCCGCCGGCAGCCGCGACGCGACGTTCAATGGCGCTCCGGAAACCGTGCTGCAGACCGGCACTACCGCCGGGACGCTCCGCCTGGAGGCGGTTACCGAAACCGGCGTAACCACCGAAACATTCCGGTTCGATCGCGCGGCCGTGGTCGTCGACAGCGCCTCTGCCCGGCGAAACGGTTCGAATCTGGAAATCGACATTAACGGGTTCGACAATACGCGCGAGGTTGGTTCGCTGAATTTCCGGTTCTTTGACCGCGGCGGCAATCCCATTGGCGGCGTTATCACCACAACCCCTGCTGAACTTTTCAAGAACTATTTCGCCCAGAGCGGTCTGGGTGGCGTGTTCGGAATGCGCGCGGTGTTTCCGGTTACCGGCGATGCGACAATAGTGGGTTCGGTGCTAGTCGAAATCGCCAACTCGGTTGGCCGTACGGATTTGCAACGCCTTCTGTTTCCATGATGCCAGTGGCCCTCACCATCGCCGGTTCGGACCCCAGCGGCGGCGCTGGTATCCAGGCCGACCTGAAGACGTTCCACCAGTTTCGCGTCTATGGCGAGGCGGTGATCACCCTGATTACCGTGCAGAACACGCAGAAAGTAAGTCGCGTCGAACTGTTGGACCCGTCGCTGATCCGCGAGCAAATGGAGGCGGTTCTGACCGATATTCCTCCTGCGGCGGCGAAGACCGGCGCGCTTGGTTCGGCGGCGATCATTGAGGCCGTGGCCGAGACAATTGGCGATGTACCGCTCGTGGTCGATCCGGTGATGATAAGCAAACATGGCGCGCCGCTGTTGGCATCTTCCGCGGCGGAGGCGATGCGCCGCTCCTTGTTTGCCAGGGCGCTGCTGCTTACGCCGAACCTCCATGAGGCGGCTGCGTTGACTGGACTGAAAGTGGATACCGAAGGGCAAATGGTGACCGCGGCCAGGTGCCTGATGGAACTCGGCCCGCGCGCGGTGTTGGTGAAGGGTGGCCATCTGGCGGGACAAGCGAGCGATGTACTGGTTACGCCCACCAGCGTGGATTGGTTCACTGCTGATCGTACCGATACTCCGCACACGCATGGCACTGGCTGTACCTATTCCGCGGCGATTACGGCGCTGCTTGCGCGCGGCTTGGCGCTCCGGGACGCGGTGGCGCAGGCCAAGCACTTTATTGCCGAAGCCATCCGGACGAACCCGGGGCTCGGCCACGGGCAAGGCCCCGTCAACCATCTCGCTTGAGAACAATCACCCACCCGTTCCGTTCGGGCAGCGTCCGCCGGCCTTGTGTGTTTAACTCCCGCAGCCGGTGGGCGGGCAGCAGAAAATCGCACTCCGAACGGTCGAGCAGCGTTTGCAGATCTTGGGCATCGCGCAGCAGAAGCACCGTTTCTTTGGGCTCCGGCGCGCCGCGGTAGGCGGAGGCGTTGGCGATGATCTCACGGCGCGGGAAATCGATGTTGGTGGCCGCCAGCGTTCGCGCGTCGCCGGGCAGCAGGTATTGCACGCGCGGCAGGTGCATCGTGGTGGCGACGAACTCATCGGCCACACCATCGATCATCAACCCCTGGCGGCTCCGTAATTCCGGGGTGTAGGCGGCGAGCGCCGCCGCCGGCGAGACTGCCTCGGCAGGTGCGTGGGAGATGGCGCCCGTCAACAACCGCAGCCCAATCACCCCGCCCGCCAGCGCCACATGCACTCGCTCCCCGGCCGCCGCTGCCGTCGCCGCGAAAATCGGTAGCAGGTACGTGGCGTTGCGGTAGCCGAAAGCGAAAAGCACCAGGACGCTCGCCGCAAGCCATGCGGCTTCCGTATAGCGCTTCCGGTAGCAGCAATAGCCGAACGCCAGCGGAGCCATCGCGGTCAGTAATGGGTCCCACGCCCAAGCCCGCGTCCCATAGAAAACTGCGTGCGGTTCGGCCGCCGCGTTCTCCGGCGTATGAACGCCCCACTGCAAGTGCTCATCCAGAATATGCTCGTTCCAGTACCACTCCCTGTTTTCAGCCAGTTGATACAGGTGCCATGGCGCGACAAGCAGTGCCGCTACCGCGATGATCCGCCACCAGCGGCGAAATAGGAACAACGCCGGTACTGCGCCGGCAACGCTCTTCGTCAGGATGCCCCAGGCCAGCGCCGCGCCCGCGCCCTTCTCTGACTTTCGCCATAGATAGACCGTCAGCAACACCGCGCACAGCACCGGCACATCCGTCATGTTTCTCCGCGCCAGCAGGAAGAAGAGTGGATTGGCGGCCAGCAGCAGCATCGCCGCCGGACCCTGCCAGCGGAATAGGAGCGTCAACACAGCGGCGCCGCACAGTACCGCGAACAGCCGCAGGCTCCACAGCGAATCGCCGAACAGACGCACCGCAATCGCGGTTGGCAGGAAGGCGCCAATCGGCTTTACAAAAGCCAAACGGCCGAGGAAGCGCGGTGTCAGCCACTCGCTTCGCTCGGCCATTCCAATCGAGATACTGCTATACAACGCCTCGTCCTGCGGACGGACCTGCCGCACTGGATCCGTGTAGCCCGATGCCAACGGCACGTTCCACACGCCCCAGCCCAGATAGATCGCCGCGGCGGCAAAAACTAATACTTGGGAACCGAGGGATCGACCTTGTCCGCCCATGCCAGTATTCCGCCCGTCATGTTGCGAACCTTGGTGAACCCGTTTGCCCGCAGTACGTCGCACGCTTTTGCCGACCGGCCACCCATCTTGCAATGCATCACAATATCGGCATTCTTATCGAGTTCGTTCAACCGCTTCGGCAGTTCGCCGAGCGGAATCAGTTGCGCCTTTTCGATGCGGCAGATCTGATACTCATGCACTTCTCGCACATCGACGAGCGTGAAATCGGCGCCGGCGTCGATCATAAGCTTCACGTCTTGCGGCGAGATATCGGTGGAAGAAACGGGAGCTGGCAATGGAGCCTCCTGGTGCGGAACCCCGCAGAACTGCTGGTAATCAATCAACTCTTTCACCACCGTACACTTGCCCTGGCACTCCGGATTCCGGCGAATCTTCAACTCGCGGAACTTCATCGCCAACGCGTCATAGAGCATCAAGCGTCCCTGCAAAGGCTGCCCCTCGCCCAGGATTAGCTTGATTACTTCGGTGGCCTGGATCAAGCCAACCACGCCCGGCAGAATGCCCAGCACGCCGCCTTCGGCGCAACTCGGCACCAGCCCCGGGGGCGGCGGTTCCGGATACAGGCAGCGGTAACACGGTCCTTCGTCCTTGCAGAAAACGGTGGCCTGGCCTTCGAACCGGAAGATGCTGGCGTAGACGTTTGGAATTCCCAGCAGCACGCAGGCATCGTTCACCAGGAAACGCGTGGGAAAGTTGTCCGTGCCATCGGCGACAATGTCGTATTCCTTGATGATGTCGAGCGCGTTAGCCGATGTCAGCGGCACTTCGTACTTCACGATCTCAATGAAGGGGTTGATGTCCTTCATCGTCTCTTCCGCCGAATCCACCTTCTTCTTGCCCACGTCTTTGGTGCCGTGGATCACCTGGCGCTGCAGGTTCGACACGTCCACCGTGTCGAAATCCACCAAGCCCAGCTTGCCCACGCCTGCCGCGGCCAAATACATCGCTACCGGCGCGCCCAGACCGCCCGTGCCGATCAGCAGTACCTTCGCGTTCTTCAGCTTCAACTGCCCGGCCACGCCGACTTCCGGCATGATCAGGTGCCGGCTATACCGGTTGATCTCTTCGTTCGTTAGCGACGTGGCCATACAGGTTACCTGCCGCCCGCGATCGACGGAACGATAGAGATCGTGTCGCTATCGGCGACCGCTGTCTTGTCTTTTTCCAGGAACCGGATATCTTCGTCGTTGACGTACACGTTGACGAAGCTCCGCAATTTGCCTTCGTCGTTAAACAGGTTCTTCTTCATGTCCGGGTAAGCGGCGGTGAGCGCGCCCAGCGCCTCTCCCACGGTTGAACCGCTTACTTCCACGGCGTCTTTTTTGTCGGCGAACTGCCGCAACGGCGTCGGGATCAAAATCTTAGGCATTCGGGTGTTCCAGCTCCTCTTTTGCTGCCTCGGTCTGTTCCATGTTCGGCAGCCAGCTATTGGCGTGATGAAATTGGCCCTTCTGGATCGACAAAACGACGAACGAATACCAGGGGCACGAGTTCTCTAAATCGGTTTTTGAAAAGTAGGCGTCGCAGTCCGGGTGGCTATGGAAGATGCCAATCAGGTCCATCCCATTTTTCCGCGCTTCGCGCTCAGCAAACAACAGATCTTCCGGACGCAGTTCGTAGCGTTCGCGCTGCGCGCCCGGATAGGCGTTTTCCAACGGCAGCGCCACCCGCACCGTTTTCACATCGCCGTCAATCGGACCCAGCATCGCGCCGCAGCACTCGTTCGGATACGTTTTCTGCGCGTGCGCCACCATCAGGTCCCACGCTTCTTGTTCTATCTTGATCATTCGTTCCAGAACGGCTCGCTCATGTATTTGGATGCGCCATCGCAAAGAACGGTGACAATCACCGCCTCCCGGCCTTCCTTTGCCAGCCGTTTTCCTAACTCTACCGCCGCATGGACATTGGCCCCAGCGCTGATACCCACCAGCAGGCCTTCTTCCCGTGCAAGCCGCTTCACCATTCTATAGGCGTCTTCGGTCTCCACGCCCACATTTTCATCCGCCAGCGCCGGGTCGTAGATACTCGGAACAATCGCCGTCGGCATGTGCTTTAACCCTTCCAGGCCGTGGAACGCCGTCGCCGGTTGCGCGCTGATGCAGACGACGCCGTTGCCGTCTTTCCGCAGTCGCCGCGTGGTGCCCATAAACGTTCCGCTGGTGCCCAGCGCCGCCAGAAAATGAGTGATCCGCCCATTGGTCTGTTCCAGCAGTTCCACGCCGGTTGTATTGTAGTGCGCCTGCCAGTTTGCCGGGTTGGAGTATTGGTCAGGGTAGAAATACCGGTCCGGGCTTTCTGCGTAGATGGCCTGGCAGCGCCGGATGGCGCCATCGGACCCTTCCGCGCCATCGGTCAGTACCAGCTCCGCGCCGTAGGCATTCAAAATCGCCTTCCGCTCCGGGCTCGCGTTCGCCGGCAGGCAAAGCTTCACCCGGTAGCCGCGCGCCGCCGCCACCATCGCGTACGCGATGCCGGTATTGCCGCTGGTCGCGTCCAATATCACCTTGTTCGGCGTCAATAAACCTTGTTGTTCGCCGGTGTTCAACATGTTGAGCGCCGGCCGGTCCTTCACACTGCCGCCTGGATTGAAATACTCCGCTTTGGCATAGATCTCTATACCCGGAAGCCCTTCCGCCACCCGCTGCAGCCGAAATAATGGCGTGTTTCCGATGGCCGCAAGCAGGTTTCCAGCGGCTGGCGGCGTCCGCTTTTCCACCGAACTGGCGGTTGCGCTCATCCTATTAGGCTAACAATCTCCCTAATCCCGGTCAAGATTGGGCTGTTTCCGTTCTCCTGATCATTTTGAACCCCATTCCGCGCACTGACTATCGGCAATCCGCTGTCGCCGCCGATATGGACACCCAAGCCGCTCCCGGACAGGTCACCAGCCTGCTGCGCCAATGGCGCATGGGCGACGAAGCCGCGCTCACCGCTTTGGCGCCGCTCATCTATGCAGAACTGCGCGGGTTGGCCCGTTCCCGCCTGGCGTACGAGCGCCGTTCCGGGTTGAGCCCTACTGAACTGGTTCACGAGGCCTTCCTGCGCCTGGTGCGGCAGGAGCAGCCGGATTGGGCTAATCGCGCGCACTTCTACTACATCGCCGCGCGCCTGATGCGTCAGATTCTGGTTGATTTTGTGCGTGAGTCCCATGCGCAGAAGCGCGGCGGCGACGCGGTGGCCCTGTCGCTGGACGAGGCCACCGCGTTCGCCCGGCCAACTGATCCCGGCGTGCTGCAAATCCATGAAGCGCTGAATGCATTAGCGGAAATGGACGCGCGAAAGGCACGTGTTTTGGAGATGCGATTCTTCGGCGGTCTCACCGCGGAAGAGATCGCGCAAGTTGAGAATTTGTCCCCGGTCACCGTTACTCGTGATGTACGTGCCGCCACGGCATGGCTGCGCGCGTGGCTGGCCGCTCCGGAGAAACCATGACTACCCAGCAATGGCAGACCGTCGAAGCTCTTTTCAACAGCGCGCTGGAAGTGACGCCCGCCGAGCGCGGCGCTTGGGTGTGGCGGGCCAGCGCTGGTAACCCAACTCTGGCGCGCGCGGTGCTGCGAATGCTGGAGGCCGACGCCAGCCCGGGCGACGAAATCCGGCTCGCTGTCCGGTCCGCGGTGAAGGAGTGGATGGGGCGGTAGGGGCGAGCCCCTACCGCAACCGCACCGTAAACGGCAGGCTCGTCCCCACTGAATTCGTCACCGTTATCGTCGCCGACTCGATATCGTTCAACGCTCCGGCCACGTTGAACGGCAGCACCAGCCGGAACTGGCCACCGAACGGCGCCGCCGCCGCGCTCTGATAGTACGCCGTGAACGCGCCCGCCACCGATACAGGGACATCGGTCGTCGTCAACGGCGCTCCTGGCGCCGCCGTCAGCCGCACCGTCGCCGCGGAGATCTCCCGCGTATTGCTGAACCCGTCAATCTGCAGCGTGAACGTGCCCGTTCCCAGTTGCGCCGTGCCGGCCGTGATTACCGGAACGCTGCGCGAAACCGGCACGAGCGCCTCGGGAACCGGCGTCGCGGAATCAGGCGAAGTCGCCGTCCGGATGCGAATCGTTCCGGCCACCGTTCCTGACAATATGCGCAGCGGCGTCACCGGGAATGTCCCGGCCGTCTGGCCGGCCGGTATGGTGAATGTTACCGTCCGTCCGCCGCTGGAAAACTGCACGGCCGGATCGTCGGCGTTGTTCACCGCGTTGGGTTCAAACACCAGCGTCAAAGTCCCCGTCACCGCCACCGGGAAGGCCCGCGCCAACTGAATCGTGATGTTGGTCTGCGTGCCCGGCGGCAGTGTCTGCGGCAGTCCGATCAACGATATCGGCGGCACCGGCGGCAGCGCGATGGAGATGCTCAGCGCGCGCGTCGCCTCCGTCCCCGCCGCGTCCGTGATGCGCACCGTGAAACTTGCCGTGCCGGCCGCCGTTGGCGTGCCGCTAATCGTGCCGTCACTGGCCAGCGTCAATCCCGCCGGCAGCGCGCCCGCGGAAATGGACCACGCGCCCAACGGCGCCACGCCTCCCGCCGCCGCCACTCCGGACGAGTAATCCACGCCCACTGTGCCGGAAGGCAGCGTAGTTGTCGTCACCGTCAACGCGGCCACCACGCGCAATGTCGCCGCGCGCGTCGCCATGGTTCCCAATGCATCGGTTGCTTGTACGGTAAACGCCGAACTCCCCGGTGTCGTGGGTGTGCCCGTTATCGTACCGCCCGCGTTCAGGCTCAGCCCAGGCGGCAGTGTGCCGCCGGAAACGGCAAACACGACCGGCGCCTTTCCTCCCCGCGTGGCGAATGCGAAATTGAACGCCTGCCCGGGCAGAAGCGGAGTATCCGCCGGGCTATTGGTGATCTCCAGCCTTTCGAAGATCGTTATCGAGAACGAAGCCGTCGCCGTCAGCCGCTGCGAATCGCGGACTTCCACCGTGAACGGGAACGTGCCCGCCGCAGTTGGCGTGCCGGCCAGCGTACCATTAGCAAACGTCAGCCCGCCAGGCGTTTGTCCGGTAATGCTCCAGGTAAACGGTGCCCGCCCGCCGGCCACTCCAAAGGTGACCGAATAAGCGGTTCCCACTGTTCCTTCCGCCAGGGGCGGCTGCGTTGTAATGGTAAGGTCACCGGTCACGTTCAGCGTGTAGGCGCGGCTGGCCTTGCCTTGCAACGCATCCGTCGCCTCTACGTTGAAAGTGAACGTACCGCCCTGCGAAGGCGTGCCGCTCAGCAGTCCCGACGAATTCGAACTCATGCCCGGCGGGGTGGTGCCGCTGAAGGCAAAGGTGTAGGGCGCTTTGCCGCCCGTGGCGCCGAACTGCAATGTGGCCGGTTGGCCCACCGGAACCGCCGGAGCAATCGAAGATGGCGTCACCGACAAAGGAACCAGCGCCGGTTCAATCACCACCGTATACTGATTGCCCGCCACGCGCCCGTTGGCGTCCGTTACATTGACGGTGAAGCGAAACGTCCCTTCCTGCGTCGGCGAGCCCGTCAGCGCGCCACCTGAAAGAACCAGGCCTGGCGGGGGATTTCCCTGCGCAACGGAGAAGCTGTACCCCGGTGTTCCGCCCGCGCCAGAGAACGACGCGCTGTAGGCTTGGCCCACGCGCCCATTTGGAATCGTATCCGGGCTTATCGTCAGCGACGGCGGCGGCGGTTCGGTCACGGTCAGCAGCAGTGTTTTGCTCGCCACGCGGCCCCGTGCGTCGGTCACCACGACGTTTTGCGGGAACTGTCCCGGCGCGACGTTCGTCGTGCCCGCCACCACGCCCGTTGACGCAAGCGCAATCCCCGCGGGCAGCGACGTTCCGTTTAGTGACCAGGTATACGGCGTCCGCCCGCCGGCCGCCGTCAGGTTCGTCAAGTACGCCCTTCCCTGCGGCGCTTCGCCCAGCGAAGCAGCGGTTATTGTCAAAACCGGCACCACCAGAATGGAAAGCGCCTGCGTGGCCGTCTGCCCGCCCGCCACCGACGCGCGCACAGTGAAATTCGCCGTGCCGGAAGCGGTTGGCACGCCGCTGATGACGCCCGCCGAGGATAGCGCCAGCCCGGCCGGCAAAACGCCGGCCGTGATGGACCACGTTACCGGAATCGTCGCCGCGCTATTCGTTGCCAGGGTTGCAGTGTACGCTTCCTGCTCCGTGCCGTCCGGTAGCGTCAAAGTTGAAATCGTCAGCGGATCCCTTACCGTAAGTGTGTAGCTCCTGGTCGCCGCCGGCGCGCCCGCCGCGCCTGCGGTAATCACAAAGCTGAAGCTGCCGGTCGCTGCCGGCGTTCCGCTCAAGGTGCCTGTTGACGCACCGAGCGTTATCCCGCCCGGCAAGGCGCCGGAGGAGACCGTCCATGTCACGCCAGCCGATGCGCCGCTGAACACAAGCGTCTGGCTGTAGGCCGTCCCCAGGGTCCCATCCGGCAATGTGGGAGGAGTGATTGTACTCGGGTTCTGCACCAGCAAGTCGTATTGCCGCTGGGCGGTCTGGGTTTGCGAGTCGGTGGCCTGCACCTGGATAACGTAGGTTCCCGCCGCGGCCGACACAGTGCCGCTAATCACACCCGTCGTTGGGTTCAACGTTAGTCCAGTGGGCAGCGTGCTGTTCACCAGGTTCCACGCCACGCTTCCAATCGCGCCTGTCGCCGTCAATGTCTGGCTGTAGGCAACACCAATTACCGCCGCGGGAATCGTCAGCGGATTGATGGAAAAGGTCGAACTGACCGGCACCGAATAGGTCGCCTGTCCCGTCTGTCCAATCGAATCCGTCGCCAGCACAGTGAAGCCGAACGTCCCAGGTGTCGTGGGCGCGCCGCTGATCGTCCCCGTCTGCCCAAGCGAAAGCCCCGGGGGCAACGCCCCGCTCTGCAGCGTCCAAACCACCGCGCCAATCGGGTTGTTCGATGCGGTGAGCGTCTGGCTATAAGCGGTGCCCACGCTGCCCGCGGGCAGTGTGGGCGGCGATATGGACAGCACCCCGGTCACCGTGATCGTGTAGGCGCGTGATCCGGTTTGCGATAGCGAATCGGTCGCCTGCACCGTGAATGGGAACACGCCCGCCGCCGTCGGCGTACCGCTGATAATGCCGCTCGCTGCGCCCAGCGTCAGTCCGGCTGGAAGCGCTCCCGTGGAAACAACCCAGGAGACGGCGCCCACCGCGCCCGTCGCGCCCAACGTCTGGTTGTAGGCCGTGCCCACCGTTCCGTTCGGCACGGTGGCGGGTGTTAGTGTCAACACTCCTGTCACCGTCATCGAATAAGCCTGCGAGCCAACCTGCGAAAGCGAGTCTATCGCCTGCACCGTAAAATTGAACGCGCCCGCCGTGGTGGGAGTGCCGCTGATGACCCCCGTCGTTGGCGCAAGCGTCAGGCCCGCTGGCAACGCGCCCGCCGTCACGCTCCAGGACACCGCGAATGAGGTTCCCGCCGCGGTGAGTGTTTGGCTGTACGGTGTTCCGATGGTGCCGTTCGGCACCGTAGCCGGTGAAATCGTCAACCCTCCGCCAATCGTGATCTGTGTGTTCTGATTTCCTGTACGGCCCTGCGAATCGGTCGCCCGCACCACGAAGTTGTAGGTCCCGGAAAGCAAGGGCAAGGTGGAAACAAGGCCTGTCGCCGGGTTGATCGCCACCAGCGGAGGCAGGTCGCCCGAGGCAATGCTGTATACCTTTGTTGATGCTCCTCCGGTCGTTGTTATCTGGGTGCTGTATGGCGTCAGCAATTGCCCCGCGGGCAGCGGCACTGCATTGGTGATCGCGATGGGGTCCGTCACTTCCATTGAGAAATTGCGCTCATCCCCTGTTCCATTGACATCAATCAGTAACACCGCGAAATTGAAGGTGCCGTTCGTTGTTGGTGTCCCGGACAATACGCCGCCCGGGGAAAGCGTCAGCCCGGTGGGCGGGACCCCGGCGGAGAGCGACCACGTATAGGGCGCCAGTCCGCCCGTCGCCGTCAAAGTCTGGCTGTAGGCTTGCGTTCGCGTTGCTGGCGCGAGCTTGTTGTCGTCCGTTCGCGCGCCTTTTCGCACGTTGATGGTATAGGGGACCGAAGCGAATCGCGAATCGGCGTCCGTCACCTGCAGGATGAAACTGCGGGTTTCTTCAAAGTGCGGCACACCTTGAATCCCTAGTGGAGAGGTGTTTTGGATGTAAAGTCCATCAGGGAGTCCGCCGCCTGACACAGCGATTGAAAACGGCGCGCGTCCGCCCACCGTGTTCAAGAGCGCCGCCACGCTGGAGCCCGTTTGGGCCTCCGCCGGAGAAGCGGGCGACATCGTCCCGCTCAATGGAGCGGCAACGTGAATCGTGAACTGCTTCGCGTCGAAATCGCTTGCCGTCGCCGGCGTCGCCTGCACCAGGAAAGTGAATTGGCCTGGAGTTGTCGGCGAACCTGACAGCACTCCAGCTCCACTCAGGTTGACGCCGGGCGGCAGACTGCCGGATTGCAAGTTCCATATCGCCGCGCCCGGGCCGCTCTGCGCCAATGCCACGTTGTAGTTTGAACCCGTCGTTCCGCCGGGAACGAAAGTCGACGTGATGTTGATGGACCCGCCCACGCCGATGAAGTAGTCCCGGCTCGCCGTCTGCCCTGCCGCGTCGCTCACGGTAATCGTAAATGGAAAGCTGAATCCGGACTGGCCCGGTTCCGCCGCCCCGGTGATCGCTCCCGTTGCTGCATTCAAGAATAGTCCGTTCGGCAGACTCCCCGAAGAAACTGTGAAGTTGAGCGGCGTGAATACTCCGTTCACTACGGGAACGGTCTGGTTGTAAGTTACGAATGTCCTCGTGTTCGGTAACTCCACTGCGCTGCTGATCGCCAGCGGTCCAGCCACCACTACAGACGCCGTGTTCAATACCACCGCTCCGCCCAGTTCATCCGTCCCCATGATGACTGGCCGGAATGATCCGGGTGTCGATATCTGGTAACTCACCGTGCCCTGCACCGGGTCCAAGAAGATGAGTCCTAGCCCCTGCCCGCCTATGTATTCAAATGACTTCGTTGCTCCTCCCTGCGTCAGTGAATACATCGGTACGCCAGTCACGTTCTGATTCACTCTTGCCGTGGGCGGCGCCACGGAACTGCCCTGCAGCCGGAATACCCGGGCGATCGAAAACGCTTGCGAATACGTTCGCCCGGTTGCGTCCAGCGCGCTGATCGTAAAGGCCGATCCCGCGACTCCCAGCGGCAATTCACCCAACAGCGCGCCGCTGGCGCCGTCCAGCGTTATCCCCGTCGGCAGCGTTCCCGCGCTCACGCTGAATGTGTAAGGCGCCACGCCCCCGCTGGCCGCGAATACATGCTCGTACGCCGCCTGCTCCTCGGCGGAGGGGGGCACCCCGGAAACCGCTCCCGCGCTGTTCACCAGTATCCGATAGCTCCGCCAAACGCTGGTTGTGCCCGCCGTCTGCCGCACTGTGAAATGAAACTCACCCGCCGCCGATGGCGTGCCGCTGATCAATCCATTTGTGTCAATGGTCAGCCCCGCCGGCAGCGATCCGAGCACCTGCGCGAACCCTGAGGCACCCAGTGTGCCATCCACGTCAAAGCTGTAGGCTGTGCCTACTGTCCCCGCTGGCGGCGCAGTCACCGTCGTAATCTGCCCGCCGGGGACGATCGTGTAGGGCCGTTCGGCCGTCTTCGGCACGGATGAGGAATCCGTCACTCGCACCCGGAACTGGGCTCCCGTCGCGGGCATGGTTCCGCTGATTACGCCCGTCGCCGCCGTCAGCGTCAACCCGCTTGGCAGCGCGCCTTCAATAACGGAAAACGTGTACGGCGCCACGCCGCCCCGCGCTCGAATCGTGTCCGTGTAGGCCACTCCCGCCGCGCCCGTCGCTGCCGCCGGCGTATCGATCTGCGGGGGGTCGTTCACTTTCACAACAAAAGACTTGCTGGGAATCCTGTACCCCGAATCAATTGCTCGCACCGAAAACGTAAAAACACCGGCCGTATCCGGCGTGCCGGAAATCGTCGCCGTTGTTCCGGAATACCGCAAGGACATTCCTGGCGGCAATGACGCCTGGCGCACCTCGATAAATCGCATCGGCGCTGTGCATCCGGCGGTGGAAACCGTATAGCTGATGGGGAATCCGCGAACCGCCTGCGGCAGAACCCCGGCCGTCGTAATTGAACACCCGCCGTCCGGATTTGGAAACGCGAACGCCGCTCCTGCTGTCAATGCAATGAGCCCAGCAAGCCGCGTTCTCACGGTCGCGCTCCCTTCTCAACACCCAATGCTGGAATCACCAGCAATGGCTCCTCCCGTGCCGGGTCCAGTATCCACATGGGTCGCGCCGGGTCTCGTGTCAACAGGAATGCCTTTCCGCCCTGCACCGCTTCCAGCCGGTTGCTTCCCTCAGGCAAGGTCACTGTCCTCGTCGGGCCGTCGCCAAGCGGTGCCACCAGCGCCTGTTCGCCCAATAAAACGGCGAATTTCCCGTCCATGTCTATTCCCAGTTCGTACCGCCCGCCCGCTCCTTCCAGTTTGCGTAACACAGTCAGTTCGCCCCCGGTACCCAGTTCAAGCACCGTATTTGCCGCCGGGTCGTAGGCCAAGGCCCGCTCTCCCGCGTACGTCACGCTCCACCAGACGCTTGCCGCCAGGCGCCATTCCGCCTTCCCGCCCGCGCTCCAGGCAGCCAAACTCCCGTCGGCCATCAGCGTCAGCGCCCGCGCACCGCTCGCGGAAACCCGAACTGTCAACGCCCGTTCCGGCAATGCCAGCCGCCACGGCGCGGTACCTTCGCCAACAATCAGCAGCGAGCGGCCCGTTGCGTCCAGCAGCGCGCCCGGTTGTACCGCCGCCCAGTTTCCCTCTAGCGCCTTCCCGGCGTGCACACCCGTTCCGTCGGTCAAAAGGGCCAACTCACCCCAGGAATCCTTTACGCCCTCTCGTACCGCCGCGCCCACATGCGCCGAAGCCGCGCTCCCATAGATTGGGCGCAGCCGCGCTCCGTCGTCAACCACATACCCGAGCACCGGCCCGCCAACACTCTGCGCCGCCAGGGTTCCAGCCGCCACTAGTCCCAGCACCGCATTTCTCATCGGGGTGCTCCTACGCTTGGCGTCCCGGGCGTCACCGTTGTCGATGGCCGCGATGGGGTTCCGCCTCCGTTGCCTCCCGTTGTCGCCACCAC
The DNA here is from genome assembly GCA_016789905.1 of Bryobacterales bacterium. Classification (GTDB taxonomy): domain Bacteria; phylum Acidobacteriota; class Terriglobia; order Bryobacterales; family Bryobacteraceae. Next base: position 47,995 of record JAEUQC010000148.1, read on the forward strand.
CGCTCCCGCCGCCGCGCCGCCAGCCGCGCCCAGTATCAGCAGCCATTTCAAAGCCGCCCCGGTCGCCACCGCGCCGCCCACCGCCGCGTTGGTCATGTTGATCGCCGTAGAAACCGTTTTGCCTTGGTGCGACGCCGTCACTCGCACCTGGTACTGCCCGGACAACCTGTTCGCCTGCAGCCCTCGCGCCACCGCATTCCCGTTCGCGTCCGTCAACGTCGTCAGGCTCTTCGCTCCATTGGCGAATGTACCGCCTGCCCCCTGGTTCGGCAGCAGGAACACAACCGCCGCTCCCGCAACGGGCTTCCGGTTTTCATCGGTCACCTGCACCATCGGTTCGCGCGCCATCCGTTGTCGTATATTGTTGACGGCGCCCTCGCCCTCCACGATCTCAATGTTCAGTTTCTGGATTTGTCCGCCATCCTGATAGCCGTAGCTCGCGGTTTGCGCTAATAGAGATAGGAGTAATGCAGAGGCAATAACGGGTTTGGTGACCATAAGCTGTCCCTTCCTCAACCCCCGAATAGTACCATATTGACATTCGGGCAGATCGCTCCGAAAAGGTTGCAACATTATGAAAACGTACCACTTCTTCCTGCTCGCTCCGCTTGTGCTCCTGGCACAGGATCTCACTCCTCGGGAGATCTTCTTTGCCGCCCCCGCCATCAAGGCAAAAGCCGCCGCCCGCCCCGTCGCACAAAAAAAGGCCGCTCCCGTCGAACAGGTCAAAGTCCAAAACCCCGGTCCCCCCGTTATCCCCGCTGCCTACATTAGCGCGCAGCCCCCGCTCGGGCTGCGCTATAGCCTTCTCCTCAGCCGAGCCAATGAAGCCTATCGCGAAGTTGACGCCGCTTCCACGTTCCGCTCCGGTGACCGGCTCAAAATCACCGTCGAATCCAACGATGACGCCTACCTCTATGTGATCGCCCGCGGGTCCAGCGGGATGTGGAAAGTGCTCTTCCCTGTTTCCGAAGTGGCCAATGGGGACAACCTCATTCAGCCGTTTCGCCGCTACGAAGTGCCCAATGGCGGCCGGTTTTATTTCGACGATCAGGCCGGAGAAGAAAAACTGTTCCTGGTTCTTTCCCGCAAACCCGAAAAGAACTTTGAGGATTTGATCTATTCCATCAGCCAACCCGCCGTCGAACCAGCCAAACCGGTCGTGGGCGCTCCCGCGCGTCCGCCCGCCCCGAAAGCGTTTCAGGTAGCGGGCTTGATCCGCCCGATTGATGACGCCCTGGTGGGGAAGGTTCGGAGTGAACTCGTGGCGCGCGATCTCGTGTTTGAAAAGGTGGATGACTCCAAACCCGGACCCTCCCAGCAGAAGGAGACGGCTGTCTACGTCGTCAACAAGAACGCCGGTCCGAACGGTAAAGTGATCGTAGACCTCAAGTTGGAGCATAAATAAATGCGCCTGGCCGTCCTGCTTCTTTGTGTCGTTCCCGTGTTTGCCCAGCAACGCCTGGAGATAACCATTGAAAAGCGAGAGGCCGGAGCGTGGAAGTTGATGGACCCCTCCCACGTCTTTCAGGATGGCGACCAGCTCCGGTTCCGCTTCAAGTCCAATCAGCCAGGATTTCTCTATGTGGTGAATGAGGGTACTTCCGGAGAGCAGTCTACCTTGTTCCCTAGCGAACAATCGGGCACGGAGAACAGGATCGAGCCGGGCCGCGAATACATCATTCCCTCCACCGCCGGAGCATTCCGCGTCACCGGTCCCAAGGGGTACGACACGGTTTACTGGGTCCTGAGCCCCGTCCGCATCGGCGAACCGGCCCGGTATAGGCCGCTCCCTCCGCCCCCTGCGCCCGGCAAAGTGCCCGCCAATCTCTCCCCCCGCTGTGACGACACCGTAATGAAGGCACGAGGCGAGTGTGTCGATTCCGGCGCTGGCCTGAAACCGAATCCCGTGCCCGGCCTCGCGCCCCGAGAACTTTTCTTCGTTCGCAAAGGCGACCAGTCCATTGTCTCGGTGCCTCCGCTGAAGGTCGCCCCTTCGGCGCCGGTCACTTACCAATTCCGCATCGCGCACCAATAAGGACTCTGCATGCGCCGGCTAACTCTCTTTACCCTCGCCGCTTTCGCTCTGTGTGCCCAGCAGTCACAGAAAAAGGAGCGTGACCTGAAGTTTGAAAAGGACCCGGTGGTGACCGAACCCGTCCAGCCGCCCGGCGGCAAAGCCATCCCCCGCAGTTATGCACTGGTGGTCGGCGTCGGCGACTACAAGAACCTGCCGGCCGCCGCCAAACTCGCTTTCGCCGAACGCGACGCGGAGGCCATCTATTCCATCTTAATCAGTCCGGAGGGTGGTAACTTCCGCGCTGAAAATGTCCGTAAGTTGACCGGACCCAAGGCCACGCTCGCCAACATGAAGAAGGAGCTCGAAACCTGGCTCCCCGCCTCCGCCAAAGCCGATGACCGCGTCCTTGTATATTTCGCCGGCCACGGCTTTGTTGACCCGAAAACAGGCAAGGCCTACCTCGCGCCCTACGACCTGGAACCGGCCAATATCGCCGCCACCGGCTATAGCATGGAGCAACTCGGCAAAGTGATCGGCGGCGCCGTCCAGGCGAAGTGGAAGGTGCTCCTGACCGATTCCTGCCACTCCGGCGCCATTACACCGGAACAGGGTGAAATCGTCAACCGTTCCTTGCTCGAACTGAATCGCTCTATGTTTTCCATGACCGCCTCACGCGCCCGCGAACGGTCATTTGAAAGCAAGGATTGGGGCGGTGGCCATGGTATCTTCACTTACTATGTCGTTCGCGGAATGGAGGGCTATGCCGACGAGAATAAGGATTCCATTGTCACCGCCGATGAACTGGCCGAATACGTGCGCCGGAACGTCCGTGAAGCCAGCAAGGGGCAACAGAATCCGACCGTCGATAAAGGCAACTTCGACCCCCAGATGCTTCTTGCCTTCCTGCCCAGCCGGCTGAGCCCCGGTGAAGCCCCCGCCCCCAAATTCGGCACTTGGGTCATTGAAGCCAATATGGATAACGTGGAGGTTTTTGTCGATGGCGTAAGCAAAGGCGTGATCGGGAAGGGAACTCCGCTTCGCCTCCCCGGCCTGCCGCCCGGCGTGCATACCATCCGTGGCGTCCGTATGGGGTACGAACCCGATGGCCCGCGCGAAGAAACCGTCTATCCCGGCCAGGAATCCACCATCAGTATCAAAATCTCCATTCCCCGCCGCCGCACCAGGGCCGCACTTGAGCCGTTTGAAAAGGGGATTGATCTCTATAACAAGGGCAACAAAGAGGCGTATACGAAAGCCCTGGCGGAGTTCCGGGCGGCTATTGCCGCCGACCCGAAGTTTAGCCAGGCCTGGCTCTATCTCGCTCGCGTGCAACGGGATCTGTTTCAGATGGAGGAGTCGGAAAAATCATTCCGCAAGGCGATTGAGATCGATCCGGACTATCTCGAAGCCCGCGCCAACTTCGGCGGTATGCTGCTGGATAATGGCTCGGTGGATGAGTCCATCCGTCAGTTGAATGCCGCTGTGCAACGCGACCCGAATCACGCTTTGTCGCTATCCCTTCTCGCCCAGGCATTGCGGATGAAAGAGCTTTACGCCGATTCAATTGAATCTGCGCAGAAAGCCATCAAACTCAATCCCCGAAACGCGGAAACCCATTTCTGGCTCGCCGAGAGTCTGCGTATGTCCACGAAATACGCCGAAGGGGTGAGTGAGTACCAGCAGTACTTACAGCTCAGCGATTTCGACTCCAAGCTTGCCGGCAAAATGAATTACTACGTGCTCGGCTACCTGGCTGGCATTGGCAGGAAAAAGCGCGCTGCGCAACGCGACGTTTGGAGCGACATGCGCAGCCTCGCCTACTTCGGGCTGTGCGATTGTGAGCGGAAACGCGAGCGTTATGACGAAGCCATCGCTTACTGCCAACGTTCACTCCGTTATGACGGCCAGGAGCCATACGTTCACTACGTGCTCGGCCTCTCCTACGCTCGTCGCGCCCAGAAGTTGCAGAGTGTTGAGCAATTCGCCGCCGCCCGCAGCCATTTCCAGAAGGTGCTTGATATCAACCCCGATCTCGCTGAAGCCGATTTCGCCCGCAAGAACATCCAGTCCATCGACGCCGCTCTGCGATAATGCGTCAACGCCGGGCATCTACCGGCCACTGGAAATCCGGCCCGTGATCAAGATCGGTCATTGCCGCATCCCGCAAGATCCCCTGGCGCCGCGTCGCTAAAACACCATCGCCGGGCGCCCTTCGGCACCAAGGAAAATCGGACCGGGAGTCAGGTCCGTCCCCGCCCCCAGCAGCCTCGGCTTGAGCAGCAGCATGACTGCTCCCTCATTGCCTTCCCGCGTATTCGTTCGAAGAAGCGGCCCGAGCACCGGCATCTGCATTAACCCAGGAATGCCCGAGCTGTTAAATGTCGTCGAATCCTGCGCCAAACCCCCGAGCAGCGCCCACTGGCCGTCCCGCATCCGCACCCGCGAAGTGAACTTCCGGTTCGCTAGAATCGGAATTCCATTAATCTCAGCTCCCGTCAGGAGCTTGAATTCCGCTTCTACTTCCAACGTCATCTCCTCGGTGTCGTGCACAAACGGCGTAACTTTCATCGTCAATCCCAGATTCTCGAACTGGAACGATGGCGGTAGCGCCAGAATGCTGCCGTCCGTGTTCGTACTGCCGGAAAATGAACCGGTAAGAATCGGATATTTCTCCCCCAGCACCAATTGCGCCGCCTGGCCGTTCACGGATTGCACAAACGCCCGTTGTACCGACGTCCCAAAGCTCTTCAGTGCTGTCGCCGTCACTGTCGCGTCGGCGATTGTCATCCCTATCAATCCATTTCCCGCGCCAAGAGTCGCCAGCGGCGCTCCGGCGTCCACTTTGTCCGGATCGTTGTTCAGAAAGCGGCTCAGCCAGAATAGCTTCGAGGAAGTTGGCAAGCCGATCCCAAACTCGGTTGTCCGAGTGGCCCGCATTTCATATAACTCCATCTCTATCACCACTGCCGGCCGCGCGCCGAGTAACTGTTCAAACAGCATCTGTGCCGGCCGAACCTTGGAAACGCGGTCTCGCATCAGCACCATGTGGCGCGTGTTGTCGATGGCGAATTTCTGAATCTCCATCACCTGCTGCACCGCCCGGGCCGCCTCTTGTAGTTCTTGCGTCGAGGTAGGGTCCGGGAGCGTCAGTACCACCGCGACGGTAGGTTCCCTCTCCTGCCGTTTCTGCGTCGTGTCCTTCACCACCATAATCCTTCGTGGTCCCAACACCACCACGAAGCTTCCCGTGGCCGCCGACAGTCCGTGCAGCACTTGCCGCGCGCTTTGTTCGGCGCAGCGAAAGCGCACTGGTTTCCCTCCTGGAGGGTACTCTCCATCAAAAACAACTTCCAGCCCCAATAGCCTCCCCACTGAGAGCCAGATTTTTTCCGGCTCTTCCTGCAAGTCAAGCATAAATGGATTTCCCGGCAGCGCTAATTCCGGCGGCGGAAGCATCTCTCTCGCTTCCCGTAACTCCCTGTCGCTAATTCGGCCAAAGATGCCTTCCAACACTTCCGCCGAGTCTCCGGCAACGGAAGCGACCGACGGCGCCGCTGCTCCCGTGCCCGCCGCGCTGACCGGCGCCGCTGGCAGGCTCTCTCTTGCGATCCGTGCCGTCAGCTCTCTGCTTCGCGCCGCCCCATTTGCCGATCCTTTTGCCGCAGCCTGGTTATAAAGGCGCGCCGCCTCGACGATGTTTCCCGATTTTTCCGCCTTTTCCGCGGCTTTTACCAGCGCGCGTACCGATGGCTCCGCCGCCCACGTGGGAATCGTTAGCAGTATCGTGAGGACGGAACGCAGCAGGGCCACAAAATGATGACGCACCAACCCTTCTTTCCGTGCAAGGGTAAAGTGCCGTTGAGAATGTGCCGATAACATCTAAAGACAACCTATGTCGGCTCATCATTCGCAGTCTGGCAAAACACCCATCAGCCGCTTCTCGCCCCGGACTCCCGAGTCCATCGAGGCGCTTGGGATCAGCGAGAATCTGGTGCTCGACCTTGTTGTCCGCCGCCTCTTACTCGAAGGCACCTCCACGCTCTCCGCACTGGCCAAGAAACTCCGCGTATCTGTCCCCGTTGTTGACCATATTTTTCAGTACATGCGGAAACAGCAGTTGGTGGAAGTAAAAGGTATGGTCGGCAACGACTATTACTTCACCCACTCCGCTTCCGGCCGGCAACTCGCCAGTGAACGATTCCAGATTTCTCAGTATGCCGGCGCCTGCCCAGTCTCGTTGCAGGAGTACCATGGCGCCACAAAAGAACAGTCGGCAAAACTGGAGATTGACCGTCGCGCGCTCCGCCAAGCATTTACGGACATCATCGTCACAGACAGACTGCTCGACCAACTCGGCCCTGCCCTTATCTCCCAGAACTCTATCTTTATCTACGGACCTTCCGGCAACGGGAAAACCTCCATCGCCGAAAGAATGCTTCGCGTCTACCAGGACGCCATCCTCATCCCCTATGCCGTCGAAGTCGACAACCAGATCATCTCTATCTACGATCCCGTCGTCCATCACGCCATCGAGACGGAGGACCCCGACATCGATCCCCGTTGGGTGCTCTGCAAGCGTCCCTGCATTGTTGTCGGCGGCGAGTTGATTCCCTCCATGCTGGAACTGCGCCTCGATGAGGCCTCGGGAATCTACTCCGCCCCCCTTCAGATGAAGGCAAACAATGGTCTCTTTATTGTTGACGACTTTGGCCGCCAACTCATGTCGCCTCGCGACCTGCTTAACCGTTGGATCGTTCCGCTCGACCGTCGCGTCGATTACCTGACCCTCCGCTATGGCGTCAAGTTCCAAATCCCGTTTGAGCTGATGGTCGTATTCTCTACCAACCTGGAGCCTTCCGACCTGGCCGACGAGGCGTTCCTGCGACGTATTCAGAACAAAATCTACGTCGAACCCGTTAGCCCATCCGTGTTCGACCAGATTTTTGATCGTGTGGTGGGCGCGCGCCGAGTTCCCGCCGAAGCCGATAGCGCCGAGTATCTCCGGCGCCTCTGCCTCCGCGAGGGCCGCACGGAACTCCGTGCGTGTTACCCCAACGACATCTGCAATATCCTTGAGTCCATCTCGCGCTACGAAGGCCGCGTCGTCTCCATGACAAAGCCCGATCTGGAACGCGCCACCTCCCTTTACTTCGCCAAAACCTGAGCAGGTTCGGGCCCTGTAGTGGGTCACGATTTTGAAGAATACCAGGTCACATGGAACGGGGTGTTCCGGGCACGGCGTCTTCCACGTATAAGCCGAAGGTCAAACGTGACCCGGACGACTCATACGCGCCGATGGGCGCGACGAGCGCAATCGATCGCGACCCGCAACTCATCCCCCCAAACAAAAAGAGGGCCCTCGCTCGCCGGCGAAGGCCCTCTCCCTGTTTCCAATTTTAGATTCTGGCGGTTACGCCTGTACGCCACGCTTCTTCAGGTTGGCCAGAGCGGCTTCGATTCCGATCTTATCGATCATCTTGATGCCCTGGGCGCTCAACCGTAAACGCACATACCGATTTTCCTTCGGCAACCAGAACCGCTTCGATTGCATATTCGGCTCCCAAGTGCGCCGGGTCTTATTGTTCGCGTGCGAAACACGATTGCCAAAGCGCGTCTTGATGCCAGTAACGGGACATTCCATTGCTAATTCTCCAAAATGGGCACACCTGTACGGCACGCCGAACACTCTCTGAGTCTACCACATCTGTCCGTCCTCGCACACTTCGTCCCATCCCGGAATCGTTGTGGAAATGCGCCTTCTCTTGTTTTCAATCACTTACAATGGTCGCAAACGTGCCTGAGTCGTAGCGTATGCTGCTCCAGGATCTCCGCTATGCCGCTCGCGCCCTCCGCCAGAACCCCCTCTTTACCGTTGTGGCCACCGTTTCGCTCGCCATCGGCATTGGCGCGAATGCCGCCATCTTTACCCTGCTCGACCAACTCCTCCTTCGCCCTCTCCCGCTGCCCGATCCCCACCATCTTGTCCAACTCGAACTTCCAGGACCGCGCCAGGGCGAACACTGGGGCGCGAAGACCTTTTCCAACCCGATGTTTCTTGATCTGCGCTCCGCCGTTCCTTCTCTTGAAAACGTAGCCGCACAGTACGCCGGTACTGCCAGCCTCGCCACCGGTGACCGGAGCCAGATCGTCCAGGCTACCCTTGTTTCCGGTAACTGGTTTGAAACACTAGGGGTTAGGACCGTTGTAGGCCGGCCCATCACCCCCGAAGACGACCGGACGGTCGACGGGCACCCCGTTCTCGTCCTCTCCCACTCCTTCTGGCTGCGCCGCTTCGGGGCCGATCCCGCCATCGCTGGAAAACACATCCTCCTCAATGGCCAGCCTATGACCGTTCTCGGGGTTACCCAACCCGGCTTTCGTGGCACCAACATCCTGGAACCCCCCGATATCTATCTCCCTCTGGCCATGCAACGGATGATCATGCCCAATTCGGCGCGCCTTTCTGATCGACGTCTCTACTTTCTTCACCTCTTCGCCCGACTTAAGCCGAACGCCACCCCATCGCAGGCGAAGTCCGACTTGGATCGTTTAGTCGTTCCCATGCTCATCGAAGAGTCAAAAACCTACCTGAATCTCGACGAAACAAGAAAAAAACGCTTTTTGGATCGCCGCTTCCGCATTCATCCCGCCTCCCACGGCAATCTTAGTGACCCGGACTCGGTCAGCACCGCTATGTGGCTTCTCTCCGCCCTCGTCGCCGGCGTGCTGCTTATCGCTTGTGCCAACGTCGCTAACCTCCTTCTCGCCCGCTCCACTGCCCGTCGCAAAGAAATCGCCGTCCGTCTCGCTCTCGGCGCAAGTCGCGGTCAACTGATTCGCTTGGTGCTCACCGAAAGTCTCTTGCTTTCTGCCATCGGCGGCGCCGTGGGACTCCTCGCCGCCACTTGGGCCACCGATGCCCTCCTGCTCTTCGCCAACCCGGCGGGCAGCCAGCGGTTCCCGCTCGACACAACCCCCGACTACCGTATTCTCCTCTTTACCCTTGGGATCTCGCTTCTCACCGGTCTACTGTTCGGCCTAGCCCCGGCCCTCGCCGCCACCCGGCCCAACGTTGCACCCGCTCTCAAGGACGAAGCCGGCTCTGTCTCCACTTCCGGCGCCGCCTCCTGGCTCCGGAAGTCTCTCGTCGTCGTCCAAGTTTCTCTTTCGCTTCTTCTACTTGCCGCCGCCTCCCTTTTTCTGACCACCCTTCACAACCTCCGCTCTCACAACCCCGGCTTCGATGCCGAACAACTGCTTGCCTTCACCATCAGCCCCTCCCTCAACGGCTACTCAAAGGCCACCTCCATTCCGCTCCTCGAAAAAATCACCGCTAGCCTTCAGGCTCTGCCGTCCGTCTCCGAGGTCACTATGGCCGCCGAACCAGTCCTCGCCGATACCGCCAGCCAATCCACCATGATCGTCGAAGGCTACCAAAATGGCCCCGACGAGAACATGAACCCGCTTATTAATGAGGTCGGCCCCGGATTCGTTCACGCCATGCGCATCCCGCTGCTCCAGGGCAGGGACTTCACCGCGGCCGACAACGCCTCCGCCCCGCCCGTCGCCATCATCAGTGAAACCTTCGCCAAAACATACTTCAAGGGGCGCGATCCCATTGGGTTCAAGATCGGGTACCGCCGCGACAAGATCCCCAATATCACCATCGTCGGCGTTGTACGAGAAATCCAACAAGTCAACCTCCGGGATGACTCCGGAAATCGACAGGTCTACCTTCCTTCCTCCCAAGCGCGCACAATCGACTCCCGGACCTTCTACCTCCGCGCTTCCGCCCCCCTGGAGGCGCTCGCCCCCGCCATTCGCGCCGCCGTTAAGAAGGAAAATGCCGCTTTAGCGGTCGAAAACATGCGTACAATGCGCGATCAAATCGACATTTCGCTCACTTTAGAGCGCTTAATTACCGTTTTATGCACCACTTTTGGTCTCATTGCGACGCTTTTGGCCGGTGTCGGACTCTATGGAATCATGGCTTTCCACGTCGAACGCCGGACCCGCGAAATCGGAATCCGCATGGCCCTCGGCGCGCAGCGCGGCGATGTTCACTGGCTGGTTTTGGCCGAAGCGAGCCAACTGGCGTTTTCCGGTGTGGCGATTGGCATTCCGCTCGCGGTGGTTTTGGGCCGCTATAGCAAGAGTCTATTGTTCAAGATTGAACCGACGGATCCATGGACATTTGCCGGTACGGCGTTGTTTTTATTGGTAGTTACGCTTGGCGCCAGCCTGCTGCCGGCGCGGCGGGCGAGCCGTATCGACCCGATCGCTTCACTGCGCCATTAGTATTTCCACAGATTTTCCACAGGCCGGCGTGGCTGGCGGTTAGCCGCCTATGGAATACATGGGCCGTGGCGGCGCAACGAACTTCTGGGACTGAATTTCGTGGCCGATCCACTTCCGGCGGACCGTTTCCTGAATCACTTCCGCCAGTTCGGCATCCGACCCGCCGGATCGCAGGATTTCTTTTACGTCCAACTCCTCAATCGCAAACAGGCAATAACGCATTTTGCCGTCCGAAGTGAGGCGAAGCCGGTTGCAATTCATACAAAACGGGCGACTTACGGAACTAATGAATCCCACGCGCCCAACTCCGTCGGCAAACCGGTACTCGGTGGCCGGCGCGCGCGGGTCCTGATCCGGAATTTCGATCAGTTCCCCGATCTCCTTCCGCAACATTTCCATGATCGAATCCTGGAGCAGGACCTTGGATTTTTTCCACAACCCTTGCGCGTCGAGCGGCATGAATTCGATATACCGGATTTCGACACCCCGTTCGCGCCCAAACAGCGCCAAGGGCACCACATCCGGTTCACACAGATTCGCGGCAGCCACGGCGTTGATTTTCACATCGAAGCCCAACTCCAAGGCCCGGTCCAACCCCGCCATCACCCGGCCGAAGTCGTCTCGTCGCGTAATCCGGGTGAATCGCTCCGCATCGAGGGTGTCCAGATGAACGTTCAGCCGCCGCAATCCAGCCGCCCACAACTCTTCGGCGAACTGCGCCAGCAGAACGCCATTGGTGGTTAACCCAACATCGTTAACGCCATCGATGCGGCAAAGCCGCTCCACCAGCACCGGAAGGTCCTTCCGGACCAACGGTTCGCCTCCCGTGATACGGAGCTTCCGGACTCCCAGGGATACCGCTACCGTGGCCACCCGCTCGATTTCTTCAAACGAGAGTATCTCCTCCCGCTCCAGAAATGGAATAGGTCCTTCCGGCATGCAATAGAAGCAACGGATGTTACATCGGTCCGTAACACTGATCCGCAAGTTATCGTGCAGCCGCTCGAAACTATCGATCAGCGCCATAAGGGGTTACTTTACAGCCAACATACGTTCAATCGACGTGCGGGCCCGGTTCATCATTTCCACTGGCAGTTCCACTCGAGGGGTCAGGGTCGCCAGTGATTCCCGCAACTTCTCCAACGAATTCCTTTTCATGTAGGGGCATTCACTGCAGTTGCAATTCTCGTTTGCAACGAAGGTGAACGTCTTTTCCGGCGCGAGCTTGCGCAAGGAATGTTGCACGCCGCTCTCCGTCATCACGATGAAGGATTTATGCTCCGATTTTACGCAATAGTCAATCAGCGCTGAAGTCGAACCAATATATCCCGCGTGTTGAAGCACGGCGGTAGGGCATTCCGGATGGGCCACCACAAAAGCCTCGGGTTCGGCAGCCATCGCCTCCAGTAACTTGCGCTCGGTAAAGGTGGTGTGGACGATACAGGCACCCTGCCAAATGCGCATATTCATCCGCCCGCTCTGTTTCTTAACATAGTTACCTAAGTTAATATCGGGCAAAAACAGGATGGGTTGATCCGCTGGAATCGAATTCACGATTTGCACGGCGTTGCGCGAGGTGCAGATGATGTCACTTTCGGCCTTTACCTCGGCTGATGTATTGATGTAGCTAACGACCACGTGGTCTGGATACTTCCGTTTGAAGGCGCGCACCATCTCCACTGGGCACGAATCCACTAGTGAACACCCAGCATCGGAGTCCGGCACAATCACCGTGCGTGAGGGATTCAGGATCTTCGCCGTCTCGGCCATGAAATAGACGCCACAGAACGCGATCACATCGCACTCCAGTTCCTTCGCCTTTTTCGCCAGTTCCAGGCTGTCCCCGATGGCGTCGGCGATCTCCTGGATCTCGGTCTCCTGATAATGATGGGCCAGAATCACCGCGTTCCGCTCTCGCTTCAGAGCCAGAATTTCGTCAACAACATTTGTTGCGGCTAGGGTCGACATGGAGGTTTACCGGGTAACACAACTGCTACGCACTCTATCATTGTATCGTGTAGATGAATTCCACGCCCAGAGGTTTCGCCCCCATGCGTCTCATACTGCTCTTTGCCGCGGCTGCCGCGATCTACTCCCAGACGTTTTCTCCGCTCAACTGTGTCGCTACCGCGGTGCCAGCGCTGGTTCGCCTGGAAGGACTCGCTGAGCGCGTTGGGGACATCAATCTAAACTGCACCGGCGGGACACCGAACGGGCTCATCCGCGGCGATATCCGCGTCATCTCCTTTGGCGGCAACATCACCAACAAGCTCAACTCCAACAGCAGCTCGCTGGACGCTGTTCTCACCGTCAACACCGGAGCCGGAGAGATCTCCACTGGGGCTACTCCGCAGGTGCGTGCCAACAACCAGTTTGATTTTGCGGGTATGAACTTCAATCTCGGCCCATCCGGCAACGCGACGTTTCGGATCACCAATGTGCGCGTGGTCCCGCCCCAGTCTCCCGAAACCCCATTCCAACTGGCATTGGCGACCAACGGCCCGTCGGCGATTCGCGTGGACAACAGTCCCTTGGTGGTCGGTATCGCCACCCGTGGGCTGCTTGCCGCGTACTCCTCCACCTTCATCTGCACCGTTTCCGGCTTGCCGAGCGAACCCAATTTCAACAACCTCCTCACCTCCGGCACACGGTTCTCGTCGCTGCGGTTCACGGAAGGTTTCTCCGAGTCGTTCATCAAGCGAGCCCCGGGCGCCGATCATGGCTCGCGCATTCTTGTCCGCTTTTCCGGTTTCCCGGCGGGCGCCCGCATTCTAGTTCCCGACGCGCTGGCCGGTTCCACTGCCGCCATCCCCACCGCCGCCGGGGACCTTGGACTCTCGCCGAATGGCGGGCGCTACGCCGCCAACTCCAACCAATTGCTGCTTTCCCGCGTACAAAATCCAGACGCGAATGGCGCTGGGGGCAATCCCATTTTCACGCCGGGGCCGGCGGTTAGCGACCTGACCACTGTGTCCGAGATTCCGATGAACAATGGCGTTGGGGTGGCTGTCTTTGAGGTCCTCGATTCGAATTCGACCGCGCGGGAGACGGTGCAACTGCCGGTCTTCCTCGCGCTCGCGCTCCGCCCCGATGGAGGGTCGGTCTCCGCGAACGTCGCGGCAAGTTTTGGCCCGATATCGAACGACGCGACGCCGTCGGCCAGTCCTGTTCCGCGATTCCAGCCGATCAACCCGCCATCGGACTGCCAAGCGCTTGGCGACTGCAATTCCGGGATTTTTCCAAAGCTCGTGGTCGAATCGGAAGCTTTGAACTTCAACCCATTGGTTGGACAATTCCCGCAGTCGCGCTACATACGCATCCGCAACGATGGCGGCGGACTGCTTAACTGGGCGGCGTCCGTGCAGTACAAGACCGGATCGGGCTGGCTTACGATCGACCCCGCCTCCGGCGTGGGCAACGCCACACTTCGCCTGGATGCCACCGGCGCGGGCCTCGCCCCTGGGACGTATGAAGCAACATTGACGATCAACGCAGGCCCGATCGCGGGAGTCGCGACCGGCGCCGTCCGTATGGATGTCCGGGAACTTGGCCCCGCGCCCCAACTCCCTCCCGTGATAAGCGGCATTTCCCATTCCGCGACGTTCGCCCAGACTGCGCTGGCACCCGGAACAATCGCCACTTTGTTTGGTTCACGGTTGAAGGGTGACCGGGTTGAAGTCCGCGTCGCGGACCTGCCGGCGCGCATCTTCTTCGCCAATGACACACAAATCAATTTCGAGGTCCCGGCCGTCCTGCCTGTTTCCGGTTCGGTAAATGTATTTGTGACAGTCGACACTCGAAACAGCCCTGCGCGGGCACTCAATCTTGTGGCAGCCTCGCCCGGTGTTTTCCCCAATGCTGTTCTCAACCAGGATTCTTCAGTCAACACGGCATCGAACCCAGCCGCGGCTGGCAGCATTGTCCAGGTGTTCCTTACCGGGTTGCCTTCCGCAGGGGCGCCTGTGACGGTGAAGATCCATGACTACACCGTGAGCCCGATCTACGCCGGCGCCGCGCCTGGCTTTATTGGTCTTCAGCAGGTGAACGTAGAGATCCCGCCAACGTTGCAGAGTATTACTTCCGGACTCTCGGTATGCTGGGGCGCGATTTGCAGTCCCAATAGCGCCATCACCGTCCGCCAGCCCTGAGATCCAATCCAAGCTCCAATCGCTTTCGTATTACCGACAGCGATATGTCCATAGTATTCATCAGCGGTGCCACGGGCTATCTGGGCCGTCCACTCTGCCAACGGCTCGTTAGCGCCGGATTTGATGTGTATGCGCTAACGCGTCCGCAGTCGATCCGAAAGGTGCCCCTCGGCTGCGTGCCGGTACCTGGGAACGCTCTCGACGCCCAAACGTTTCAGCACGCCGTGCCCCTGGGCACCACCTACATCCATCTGACCGGGGTCTCCCATCCCAGTCCGGCCAAAGCAGCGCAATTCAAGGCGATTGACCAAGTGTCGTTTGACGCATCGTTAACCGCGGCGATCGCAGCCCGCGCCAGCCACTTTGTCTATATTTCCGTTGCCCACCCGGCTCCGGTCATGGACGCCTATATCGCAGTTCGCCAAGCGTGTGAGATGCGGCTGCACGGCAGTGGTCTGCACGCCACCATTCTCCGGCCCTGGTACGTACTTGGCCCTGGCCATCTCTGGCCGTACGTGCTGATCCCGTTTTACAAGATTGCTGAACGGATTCCGGCGTGGCGAGACACCGCCGGCCGACTGGCACTTGTCACGCGGCGACAGATGCTTGATGCATTGGCGGAAGCCGCCAACAATCCCCCATGTGGAATCAGGATTGTGGAGGCTCCCGCCATACGCAACTCTAGCCGCGGAGCAGTCTCGGCATCGCCGTCGGCTCTTTCTTCGACGATTCGCCGCCCATCAGCCCCTTCGGCATAAAAATAGAGGTCGCCTGCGCCAGCTTCGACATGTCGCCGCCTTCTTCCAGCGTCATTTCGTGCTCCACCCAGTTCGACAGCGGGATGTTCCGGAAGAACAGACGTTCCTGCAGAACCATCGCTTTCTTGTTCACAAATAAGGACTTCGATTCTTTTGTGTAGTGCCGCTCTTCGACCCGGAAATCCGCGAGGAAGTTGTCGAAGCAGCGGCGGGACGTTTCTTCCTCTGTTTTTGCCACTCGTTCTTCCATCACTTCTTTCTGCGCGCTCAACTGCGCGCGAATCTGCGCGATCACTTCCCGTTCCCGTGCCACCGCGACATCCAGCCGCGCCTGCATGATGAAGAACGAAAGCAGAGCCGATCCCGCGGCCACGAAGACCGGCAAGAGCACCAAGATCACAGCGTCCGAAGTCATACCTCCTATATGATCGGCAACCATCCGGAAAAACTTTCGGCCTAAAGTGCAAAATACTCACATAAGGATTCACCTGAGCCTCCCATAGGGTTTTTCCGTTAGTCATAATACTCACAGCCATGCTTGGTATCGATACCTACAGCCTCAAGTCCTTCCGCTGGAATATTTTTCAACTCCTCGACTACGCTCACGCCCAGAAAATCTCCGCCATTCAGGCCTCCGTTGCCAACTTTGAATCCACTGAACCCGCCTATCTCGCCAAGGCCAAGGACTACGCCCAAAGCCTGCACATCCAACTCGAACCAGGGTTCGGCTGCATTTCCACTCTCGCCAAGAGCTGGAGCGCGAAACAGGGCACCCCCGCGGCGTATCTTGAATCCGCCATCCGCGCCACCAGAACGCTGGAAGCGAAATGTTTCCGTGTCTTCATCGCGGGCCCGGCGGATCGAGCCGCCGGCACCACACCCGAAGCGTTCATCGAAGAGGTTGTCCGCAGCCTGAAAGCCATCCGTGCGCAGGCCGAAGATGCGCAAGTAAAGGTGGCCATCGAAAACCACGGCGAGTTCCACTCCCGTCACATCCGCACCATCATCGAGCAAGCCGGCCCCTCGTACGTTGCCGCCTGTTACGACAGCGGCAACCCGGTTCTCACCGCCGAAGACCCGCTTGCTGCGCTCGAAAGCCTTGCGCCGTATGTGGTGACCGCGCACATCCGCGACAGCGTTGTTTTCCGCCACCCCCGCGGCGCCGCCGTTCAGTGGGTAGCGATCGGTGACGGCAGCATTGACATGAAGCAGTTAACGAACCGCTTCCGTGCACTCTGTCCCAACGTGCCCTATCTTCTAGAAATCATCACCGGCCGCCCGCCCCAAGTCATCCCTTACCTCGAAGCGGAGTTCTGGAAGACGGACCGCACCGCCCCCGCCGCCGGCCTCGCCCGGTTCGAGCGGCTCGTGCAATCTGGCCATCCATTCATGGGAACGATGCTCATCCCGGTCCCCAACGCGCCCAAGGAGTACGTGGCCGCCATCCGCGAACAGGAGCGCGTCGACCTCGAGCGCAGCCTCGCCTACGCCCGCCAGCATCTATTCACCTGACCGGGCAAGCCTTCACTGGCAGCGTCAACACGATTCCCGTCTCGTCTTTTTCCGCGGAGAGGAACAGTTCCTGGCTGGCCACGTTGCCCAAGCACGCCATTGCCTTGATGGGTCCGCCTGCCCCCGCCACCACCGGCAACCGGAACGACCCATCCGCGGCGGTAACCGAGTAATGAGTCTCACCCGGCAGTTGTATATCAACCCGCGCCGCCGGTTGCCCGTCCACGAATTGCACGCGCCCCGCAACCGTAACGACTCGTTCATACTTCGGAATCCGAAACTCCAAATTTTCCCGATGCTCACCGACTCCAACGTGAATGATTTCCGCCTTTTCCAACTCCACCACTCCTGGATAGTAGAGCCGCCCATACGGCGCTCTGCCCGTAACTTCGCTTTCTCGATTCACCATCAACCGGTAACTTCCCGCTGGAATATCATCAATGCGGAAGATCCCGCCGTCTTTGGTGCATGAAAACCAACGGAAGTTTCGCCCCGCCCTATCACCCGCCGGAATCGCGTACACGCAGACGCCTCGCAGCGGCTGCCTATCGGGTCCGACGACACGCCCTTCCACCGCATTATCCTCTTGTAAGTAGAAACTCGCGCTGACGCCCTGCCCAGCGGCCAACGCGAATACGGCCTCCGTAGATTTGTCGTATCGAGGGCGCCTTCCCGTCACACTCGGCAACCACACTCGATATCCCTTGGGCGTTTGAATCTCCACTCGGTAGTCGCCTGCGGGCAGGTCATAGAGCTCATACACGCCCTGCCCATTTGTAACGGTCTCCACCAGTTTTTCTTCACTGCGAATTAGAACCCGGATGCCCGCCAAATGCTTCGACACGGACGAAGTGCCGGTTACAAGGACTTCGCCCGAAAGCCGCGTCCTGGCCGCCGCCCACGGCAGCGCCCGCAGAAATAACAAATCATCCGCCGCCTCCGCCAACGAACGAGTCCTGTGGCAGCCATAAGCCTCCCAAACATTCTCGGCCTTCGTCGGATGCAGACAGAACAAAACCCGATCCCCTTCCTTGAACTTCGGAGCGCAGTTATGCCCCGGCTGCTCCAACGCCAATCGCTCGCCGGCCTTCACGCCCTTGAACGCCTCCTCCACCACCACACGCGCCTCTTGCTCAGCTATGTACGTGTCGCCGGCCCCATACGGAAACGTTCGCTGCTCCGTCTTCTCCACACGCCCAAGAAAGACTACCGGAGTCCCTGCCCACGCATCC